>NZ_JBDKWD010000002.1:0-699397 GCF_039680845.1 Psychrobacter halotolerans
CACTATCTTCTTAACTGCTTTGCCTTAATGAGGTGCGTATTATAGACGCTTTATTTATGAAGTCAAGAAGTATTTTTAGTTTAGTTTGAAGTTTTTTCTCCTATGAAGAATCCAGTTAATTCTAATCTTTGCTAACTCTCGTTTCACAGACTCAATCTGTAATACTAAAGCAGCTCCTCTCCGACTGGGACGCATTATACGCAGGTTTGATGCTGGGTCAAGGGGTTATTTTGGTTGTTTTTAAATTAAAAAATATTGCCTGTAATTTCAAAAGTTTAGCTCTAAACTATTTTTTGATTACTGACTTACGCTTATATATGACCGTCTTTCTTAATCATTAGGTTTTACTCGTGCTATGGTTTTATCTATATATAGTCAATCCAACATAAAGAAGGCACAGCGAGAATGGGACTCATTTTTTGATGCCCTTGCCTGCTAAGGCACAGCAAGCAAGAAAAATTGGTTCCAGTCTCGCTCTATTATTTCTTGTATCCATTTTATTTAGGATCAACTATATAGGTTCATATTAGTAGACTGTTTTGCTACTTAGTAGAGATTCATCTGTCTGAGACCGCTCTGCTTATAGTTAGCGTTAAATAGGAAGGTAAACTAATATCCCTTTTATATTACTACGTTCTAAGTAGTTAACCGTTATTTAAATCAAGGCACTATCTGATGAATATTCGAATGATGAAAATTGATGACTATCTTTCGGTCTACGAACTGTGGTCTCTTACCCCAGGAATGGGGTTAAATAATGTGGATGATTCGCAACAAGGCATTAAACGTATGCTACAGCGCAACCCAACCCTGAACTTTGTCGCTGAAGATGACGATCGGATCGTCGGCGTCATCATCGCTGGGGAAGATGGGCGCCGTGGTTATCTGTATCACACGGCGGTACATCAAGATTATCGTTATAGAAGTATCGGTCAAGGTTTGGTAAAAAGTGTGTTAAACGAAATGAAGAAACTGGAAATAACCAAAGTAGGTTTGTTCATTTTTCAAAACAATCATTTTGGTAATGGCTTTTGGGAAAATATGGGATTCAACGTGCGCGAGGATCTTTACTACCGTGATTTGGCGTTGACGGAGTTGCAACGCATCGATACTTAGATACTTAGATGCTTAGATGCTTAAATACTTATCTTTTGACAATTTGATATTACTACTCTGATTTTGACAGTTTATCTGTTTAGCCTACTTTGAAATGGATAATGGATACGACACACAATAATGTGCAAACTTGTCTCAGTCGTTTGCGCCATCATTGGATTCGTCAATAAAGCCCCCATTATTATAAGTATCTTGAGTCATTATCGCTTTACCAGTGACGCAAAACTTGCTTTTCTACTTATCTGTCTCCACTTTATATGGTACTCACTTCCTACTATATAGTCTTAATACCCAATAGTCTTAATACCCAGTTTTTGCTATAATAGTCGTTTGTACAGCGTTGTTTCTCTGCCCTATTATTGGATCTCTTCTATATAGGTAAAATACTGCTCCTTATCATAGTCCAGTCCGGTATTCTCCATGATTGGTTGCTAAGGTTGTATGCAGATTATTTTAATGCAGAAAAAGCAGGCATATTGTTTTATCACATATCACAATGATTGAATATAATTGATGCGGTCTTGCGGTTATATGATTGATGGTTGCAATCATCACTGCCAACGGACCCAAAAACAGGTGAATAGATTATGGTAGCGATTACTTTACCCGATGGTAGCGTAAAGAACTTCGAAGGCAATACGACAGTCATGGAAGTGGCGCAAAGTATTGGGACAGGACTTGCTAAAGCGACGGTCGCTGGACGCGTAGATGGACAGTTGGTCGATGCGCACGATCCCATCGTTGCTGACGCTAATGTTGAAATCGTCACCCCAAAAGATGCGGACGGTGTTGATATTATTCGCCATTCTTGCGCTCATTTATTGGGTCACGCTGTCAAACAGCTCTATCCTGACGTAAAAATGGTCATTGGTCCTGTGATCGAAGAAGGTTTTTATTACGATATTTTTAGTGAAACGCCTTTTACACCTGAGCATATGGAAAAGATTGAAAAACGCATGATGGAGCTGATCAAGCAAGATTATGACGTGATTAAGAAAATGACGCCACGTGCTGAAGCGATTGAAATTTTTCAGTCACGCGGTGAAGATTATAAGCTAAAGCTGATCAACGATATGCCGGGCGAAGAAGCCTTTGGTCTTTATCATCATCAAGAATATGTTGATATGTGCCGTGGCCCGCACGTACCAAACACACGGTTTTTAAAAGTATTTAAATTGACCAAGATGTCGGGTGCGTATTGGCGCGGCGATGCCAAGAACGAGCAGCTACAACGTATTTATGGTACAGCGTGGGCGGATAAAAAAGATTTAAAAGCGTATATTCAGCGCATTGAAGAAGCAGAGAAACGCGACCATCGTAAGATTGGTAAAGCGCTTAACTTGTTCCATATGCAAGAGCAAGCGCCGGGTATGGTGTTTTGGCATGCCAATGGTTGGACGATTTATCAAGTACTTGAGCAGTATATGCGAAAAGTACAATACGATAACGGCTATGAAGAGATCAAAACCCCACAAATCGTGGACCGCAGCCTATGGGAACGTTCTGGACATTGGGGCAACTATGCGACCAATATGTTCACGACCGCTAGTGAAAACCGTGATTACGCGGTAAAACCAATGAACTGTCCTTGTCACGTGCAAGTGTTTAACCAAGGTTTGAAATCTTACCGTGATTTGCCGCTGCGTATGGCAGAATTTGGCTCATGCCATCGTAACGAACCGTCCGGCTCATTGCATGGTTTGATGCGAGTACGCGGCTTTACGCAAGATGATGCCCATATTTTCTGTACGCAAGCGCAAATCCAGCAAGAAGTCGCCGACTTCATTAAGCTAACCCTTGCGGTATATGAAGATTTTGGCTTTGATAACATCATTATGAAGCTCTCAACACGCCCTGAAAAACGCGTGGGTAGCGATGAGTCTTGGGATTTTGCCGAAAAAGCCTTGGCAGATGCGCTTGATAGCTCAGGTCTTGATTGGGACTATTTGCCAGGTGAAGGCGCGTTTTATGGTCCAAAAATCGAGTTCAGTCTCAAAGATTCTTTAGGACGCGTTTGGCAGTGCGGTACGATTCAGGTTGATCCAAATATGCCTGAGCGCCTCGATGCTGAATTTGTGAACGAGCAAAATGAGCGTGAAGTGCCTATTATGTTGCACCGTGCAATCTTGGGTTCATTCGAGCGCTTTATTGGCATTTTGATTGAAAACTACGCCGGTTGGATGCCAGTGTGGCTTGCGCCGCAGCAAGTAGCGGTCATGAATATCACAGATAAGCAAGCGGATGCTTGTGAAAACGTGGTTAGTGAGCTTAAAAATGCGGGTATTCGCGCTACTAGTGACTTGCGTAACGAAAAGATTGGATTTAAGATACGAGAGAAAACATTAGAACGTGTTCCCTATATGCTAGTATTAGGGGATAAAGAAGTTGAATCGGGCAGCGTCAACGTCCGAACACGCGAAGGTGAGAATCTTGGCGTCATGAGCATTTCTGAATTTATTACATTAGTACAGACCGCTGTTGGTAGAAAAGGCCGACAGACCCCAAAAACAGATGAGGAGTAATACCTATTAAACAGTCAAACCGTTTGAACATCAACGAAGATATCAATGTCAAAGAAGTCCGTCTCGTTAAAGAAGACGGCGAGCAAATGGGCGTGGTCGATATCGAAACCGCCATGAAAGCGGCACGTGATGAAAACCTAGATTTGGTCGAATTAGTTCCTGAAGCCAAGCCACCAGTATGCAAAATCATGGATTATAAGCACTTCCTCTATGATCAAAAGCAAAAGGCGAAAGAAGCTAAGAAAAACCAAAAGCAGACTCAGCTTAAAGAGATGAAGCTACGCCCTAGTACCGAAGAAGCCGATTATCAAGTTAAGCTCAAAAAGATTGTCAGCTTCTTGGAAGATCAAGACAAAGTTAAAATTAGCATTCGTTTCCGCGGACGTGAAATGGCGCACCAAGAGATTGGTCGCAAACAACTTGATCGTATCATTGAAGATACCGCTGATATCTCAAACGTCGAACAGTACCCTAAGATGGAAGGTCGTCAAATGGGTATGCTGCTTGGGCCAACTAAAAAGAAGTAACCCATTAAGCAGGTTACTCATTAGTGGTGGCTGTTAGTTGATGTTATAAGTAGATACAAACACCTTTAATCTTAACCATCAATATGCTGCGGGATATTGATGGTTTTTTATTATTTGAGTCTGTCGTTGGCTATCTTTAAACACAATTGACTATTTTTAAACATAATAAGTCGACGCTACTTTACAAAATCTCTCTTCTCAACTTTTTCATTACCAGTTAGTCTAAAGCTCTACTGCATTCTATCGATATGATTCAAATAAAAATAGTGGCGTGCACACAAAAATCATACTTCTAATCAACGTATTCTAAGATTGATGTTTTATATTGGTTTCTTAATACCTTAATACAGTCATCATCTCGAAACTCCGTTCATTTTAGATATTATAGGAAATTTCATGCAAGAATTGACCCCACCTGAAAACGCGACGACTCCCAGTATTTCTTTGACTGCGCCTGAACCTGTAAAAGAAGTACAAAAAAGTGAAGCCGATCAAATGGTCAAGTTGGATGAAAATCAAATTCCAGAGCTTGATGCCAAAGTTGACGCTTTTGTCGATCATGTGATTAATAACTCCGTACACAGTCCTGAGTTTCAGCAAAATGTACAATCTATTCATAATTTGGGTACCAAAGAGATTCGCGAATCGGCGCAGGTTTCCAATCGTATGCTCGATTTGCCCGCCAAAAGTCTCAATGACAGCTTATTTGATAACTCTCCTATTGCCAAATCGCTGACAGAACTACGCGGCATTGTGGAAGATTTGGATCCAAGCAAAAAAGAGCTGACCAGTTCGCGTAAGTTATTCGGTCTCATTCCGTTTGGTAATAAAGTACAAGATTATTTTCGTCAATACGAATCTGCCCAGTCGCATATCAATGCAGTGGTCACCAGTCTTTATAATGGTAAGGATGAGCTACTCAAAGACAATGCGATGATCGAGCAAGAAAAAGTTAATATGTGGGCGCTCATGCAGTCCATCCGTCAGTATGTCTATGTTGGTAAAAAGATTGATGAGCAGTTAGAGCAAAAAATCTATGCCATAGAATCAACGGATCCCGAAAAAGCGCGTATTATTAAAGAAGAGATGCTGTTTTATGTGCGTCAGAAGAACACGGACTTTTTGACCCAGTTGGCGGTTAATGTTCAGGGGTATTTGGCTTTGGATACCATTCGTCGTAATAACTTGGAGCTGATTAAAGGGGTGGATCGCGCAACGACTACTACTGTATCAGCCCTACGTACGGCTGTCGTCGTCGCTCAAGCCATGACCAATCAAAAACTGGTGCTTGATCAGATCACGGCATTAAACAAAACCACCAGTAGCTTGATTGAATCCACTTCAGCCATGCTAAAGCGTCAGTCGGGTGAAATTCATGAACAAGCAACCAATAGCAGTATTGAGCTTGATAAACTTCAAAATGCCTTCAATAATGTTTATGATACGATGGATATGATCAGTAATTATAAGATTGAAGCGCTAGAAAACATGAAGCAGACCGTCAATACCTTAACCACTGAAGTTGATAAAGCGCAGAAATACCTTGATAAATCCAATCAAACCACGGTCTTGGAAGTCTCTAAAGAAATAGACAGCAAAAAAATAACCAATAAATCGAATACCGTTGATATTGATATTTGATTTATTTAAACCATTTTCGCCAGATAGAGGCGATAACCCTTGCTACTGAATACACTTAAGGCAATTGACGCAAGATATTGCAACGTCGTTCGTGTTAAGATAGCCCCTATTAATAATTTTAAAAATAGATACGGTAATTTATGAGTTGGAATGATCCAAACGCCTCAAGTGAGGCAAAAAGATACGACAATCCCATCCCCAGTCGTGAGCTGATATTAAGCACGATTACTGAGCATGGTGAAGTCACGCATCAACAACTGGCCAAGGCTTTCAATATCGAAGACCCTGACCAGTTTGATGCGTTAGGCAATCGCCTAAAAGCGATGGCGCGTGATGGACAAGTGAACCGTGAAGGTCGTCCTTATCGTTATCGCACTGTTACACAACAAGATGTGGTCACAGGCACAGTGTCTGCGCACCCTAAAGGTTTTGGTTTTGTCCTGTTAAGTGATATGCCAGATTTATTCTTGCATGAAAAGCAGATGCGCTGGGTATTTAACGGCGATACAGTCGCTGCGGTCGGTACATCAACAGACAATCGTGGTCGTACCGAAGGTCGTATTGTCGATGTGGTTGAACGTCGACAAAACAACTTTATCGGCACGCTTGCTCGTGACGAAGACGGCTATTGTGTTGAGCTGGGTAGTCCCAATAACCACCAACCCATTACTGTCACTGATGATAACGTACAAGCCTTGAATATCAAGCAAGGTGCACCTGTCAAAGTTGACATCATCGATTGGCCCAATCAGCATGAGTTTGCCACCGGTAAAATCACTGAGGTCTTATCTGATGACAATGATCGTGAGCTCATCATTGAGACCACGTTGCTCAATTATGATATTCCCTCAGACTTTAGTGAGGCGGCACTGAAACAGGCCAGTGACTATCAAGAACCGACCGAAAAAGATCTCAAGGGTCGTAAAGACTTACGTCATTTACCACTTGTAACCATCGATGGTGAAGATGCACGCGATTTCGATGATGCCGTGTATGCTGAAAAACGCTCTGGTGGCAATTATCGAGTGGTCGTAGCGATTGCGGATGTGAGCTATTACGTCACGCCAAACTCGCCGCTTGACCAAGATGCGTTTGAGCGTGGTACGTCAGTTTATTTCCCGCATCGCGTCATACCAATGTTACCTGAAGTGCTGTCTAATGGTTTGTGCTCATTAAACCCAAATCTTGATCGCCTCTGTATGGTTGCTGATATCAAAATATCACGCGCAGGCAAGGTGACGGGTTATGAGTTTTATCCATCTGTCATGCACTCACAAGCACGCTTAACCTACAACCAAGTCAATGCTTATCTTGATAATCCACAAGATAAGAGTGTGCCTGCTTCTTTAACTGATAATAAAGACGTGAGAAAATCGGTTGATACCCTTTATCAATTGTATGAATTGCTGCTCAAAAAGCGCGAAGAGCGTCATGCCATGGAGTTTGAGACGGTTGAAACGTACATCAAGTTCAACGAAAAAGGTGGTATTGATGCTATCTTGCCACGAACGCGTGGTGATTCTCAGAAGCTTATTGAAGAATGTATGCTGCTTGCCAATACTTGCGCTGCAAACTTTGCCCTAAAGCATGAATTGCCCGTCTTGTATCGTAACCATGATAAACCTGATAACGAAAAGTCGATGCGTATTCACGAATATGCGAAGAATTTTGGTTTGCCGTTCCCAGAAGAGAATCCAACCCAAGCCGATTATCAGCGTATTATCGAAGCGACTAAAGACCGACCCGATGCGATTAGTATCCATAGCATGCTACTGCGCTCAATGATGCAGGCCAACTATGCCCCTGACAACATCGGTCACTTTGGTTTGGCATATGATGAATATAGCCACTTTACCTCACCGATTCGCCGTTATCCGGATTTGATGCTACATCGCGCCATCAAAGCAAAAGTGACGAACAGTAAACAACCTGTCATGGACTTTTCTTTGGAAGCTGCGGGTACGCAAACGTCAGACACAGAACGCCGTGCAGAAAAAGCCTCACGCTACGTTGAATCTTGGCTTAAATGCCATTATATGACTGACCATGTTGGCGAAGAGTTTGAAGGTGTGGTGACGACGGTGACCAACTTCGGCTTATTCGTGACATTGAGCGACTTGTATATCGATGGATTGGTACACATCTCAAACGTCGGTGATGATTTCTTTGTTTACGATGAGCAGCAACAGCAGCTGATCGGTAAGGACAAAGGCACCTTATTTGGACTTGGCGATTTAGTCAAAGTAAAAGTAGCGGGTGTGAATATGGATCTGCTGCAAATTGACTTTGATTTAAAAGAAAAGCTGCAATCTAGTGAGATGAACCAAACCAAAAAAGGTCAATCTAAAAAAAGTCCCGCTAAAAAAGGCAATAGCCGCAGCAGAGGCGCTAACAAGAAAAGCTGATAGTAGCTAAAATTTTAACAGAATAAAAAAGGCTAACGTGATCGTTAGCCTTTTTTTATGTGTGCTAGTTTATTTTGCTTCATCATCCATCTGTGCCAATCGTGCTTGATCGGCCTGTTGCGCCTGATCAATCTTGGTAGTGGCATCATCTAAAATGGCTTTGGGTTGCTCACCCAGTGGTTTATTGGCAATACTGGTCGAGCTACCGTCGCTTTCTTTTGTATCAGATACACCAGCGCCTGTCGTTTCTTCAGACATGGCACTGCTGATGGCGGCTTCCCTATTTTTCTCATGCTGACTGCCCATGATAAGATTGAAACCAAGTAACGCAACCATACCAACCAACGCGAATATAATCAGATGTTTTATTTGCATAAAAGTGTCTCATCGTTAAGTAAGAATCAGAGACACGTTTTACTGCATTTTTTGTGCCTAGTTTGCCGATGGTTTTATGGCTTACTCTTGCGGGCTATTACTATTCAATAAATCGGTCTCATCTGAGCTTTCGGCGATTTCTTGTTCTACCTTTTCCATCAGCTTATCATCAGGACGCGCATCCAACACCTCTTCAGCATTATCTCCTTGCAAAATTTGCTTGGCGCGCGCTTTGGCTTGTTGTTTGTCTTTATCATCAACACTTGGCGCATCAGCCTGATCGTGGTCAATGGTTGCAGGAATGGGCGGTACCTTCGTGCCATTGACAGTCTCACTGCTGATAGTGTTACCACCTTGCATGTGCTCGAAGGCTTTTTCTAATTTTTTATTGAAGCGTAAGCGATAAATGGGTTCTGGTAAGCTAAAGCCTGCGTTCTCTAAGGCGTGCTTGGTTTCACGAATGGCGATACTACGGGCTTTGGCAAAGTCCGTTTCTGATTGATTTACCCAAATCTGAAACTCTAAGACAATATTAGAATCACCCACATTGTTGATCACCGCAATGGCTTTTGGCTTTTCTAAGACGAACGCCAGCTTGTCTATAGCATCTAAACCCACTTTGATGGCGGCCAACGGATCGTTATTGGCATCCACGCCCAGCTCAAACGTAAAGCGGCGTTCAGGGTTTTTGGTGTAATTTAAGATAGTACCTTTAAAGACTTCTGCATTCGGAATGCGCAGCTGATTGCCGTCTAACGTCATCAGTATCGTCGCACGTGATGTCAAACGTACCACAATCCCCTCTTGCCCATTGATCACAATATGATCGCGGGCGCGAAAGGGCTGACGAATACTGAGCATCAAAGATGCAATATAATTTTCGATGGTGTCTTTGACTGCAAAACCAACAGCGATACCAATGACACCAGCACCGCCAAGCAACGTACCTAAGACGGTTTCTGCACCGATCAAACTCAGTGCCAAGATAAGACCAAAAATGATAAAAATAACTTTGACCGTCTGTGCCAATAGCTCAGCAACAAACGGATTGGGCGTTAAACGTTGCCACATTTTTTTGCGATTGGACAACCAGCTGCCCAGCCATGTCACCAGTGCAAATATAACCAAACCCACTAGCAATAAAGGCAGCGCTTTGACGAGGTTTTTGACCTGCGCTTTTAAGCCTTGATAAACGGTCGTGACATTGTCTTGTACATCCAACGTTCGATCAATTCGATCATCAACGGTGACCACATCGGTCAGACGGTTGGTCAAATTAACGGCTTGCTGCGCTTTTTTTTCGTTTGGCGCTTCTCCCGTTAAGATAACCACGCCTTGGTTGACACTCACATCAATGGCTTGCAAGCCTTCGATTTCAGAAAAGATCCCTTCGATACGTTGACGAATGTCACCGTCCTTTTGCAAAGAAGGGGTGGTTTCAATCTCGGCATTATTGGTACTTTGACCGCCAATGACGGGCGGCAAGGTAGGTGACGATTGAGAGATAGGTGACGTTTGAGAGGTGGCGGATGTAGACGATTCTGCGCTTTCATCTTCGGAAAGGGCAGAATCATCAGGTATGTTCTCTGCTGCACGCTCCACCCCCAATACGGTGGTAATGCCTGTCGTCTGTTCATCGGCAGCATAGGCGGGTAACGTACAAATGAGGCTTAGTAGCAGCGTGCTCAATAGCAACACCTTCTGACCTTGCATCCATAATGAATGACGCCGTATTGAGTGGTCAAAATAGGTGGCCATAAGCATCCTTTGCAGTTTTACTAACTTATTGTCGCGAACATTGTATGCCTGCGCTTTGTATTACTTACACACGGTCCAAATAAGTCTGCGCTTCGCCCAAGTCTAACGTGCCTTCGTAAATTGCGCGACCCGTGATAATACCCTCAATACAGTCGCCATAAGGTTTTAGTAGCTCAATATCTTTCATATCTGTCACACCGCCTGATGCGATTACAGGCAATCCACCTTCGCGAGCCAAGTTCACCGTCTGTTCGACGTTGACGCCTTGCATCATGCCATCACGAGCGATATCGGTATAAACGATTGAAGACACACCCACATCAGCAAAACGCTTAGCAAGTTCAGTAGCCTTGGTATCAGTGACGTTTGCCCAACCATGCGTGGCCACCATACCGTCTTTGGCATCGATACCAACGATGATGTGTCCTGCAAACTCGCGACAAGCCTCAGCAACAAAGCTAGGATCTTCAACCGCTTTTGTACCAATGATAATGTAAGTCAGACCGGCCGTAATATATTGCTCAATGGTGTTCATGTTTCTGACACCGCCGCCCAACTGGATAGGCAGATTCGGGTAAGCTTTGGTAATATCATGCACCACTTGTCTGTGTACAGGCACACCGTCAAACGCCCCGTTCAAATCGACCAGATGCAGCCTACGCGCTCCTTCATTGACCCAGCGCGCTGCCATGGCGACTGGATCATCAGAGAATACCGTATCATCTTCCATACGGCCTTGTTTTAAACGCACACACTTCCCATCTTTTAAGTCAATAGCAGGGATAATGACAGGCACAGCACACATACAACATTCCTTATCTTATAAAGCATAACATCGAATAAATCTTGGAAACTTAATATTAATCATCAATCAAAAACAGTAAATACCACCCAATAGATAGGGTGACTGACAAATCCGTGAAAATCAATCACAGACTAAAAATCAGTCAAAAAGGTAAGCATCATTACTTAAGTAAAAAACCATAACTATAAGTTTCTATCTGAATATTCACTGTAAACATTAGGTAAATTCAATTACTGACTGGCAATTTTAGGTCAATTTAGCGTATAATCCTAGGTAAATTTTTATTTGTTTCTATGTGATAGTAACCATACGCTAGGCTTTTGATTGAGTTGTTTTATGAAGTGGCTTTTTAGTGAGTGGCTTTGGACTTAAGATCGCTTAGCAGTCAGGACGAGTCAAGCAGTACAATAGCTAACGACATGAATATGAGGTTAGCGGCCATATTATATTGCTAAGAAGGGTTATATTAGAAATTTCAATTGGTAGCCTATAAACAGGCTACTCTGCACCACCAAACTCTAATGAGATGCCTTTCACGCCGTTTCTATCACTAGCTAACTATTTATAACAGTCATTACTGGCGCTAGAGCATCTGCTTACAATAAGTGAATTCTACTTATCAGTTGCTTGGCTGGTTTGTCTTTTAACCAGTTTGTCATCTATTTCAATAGATCATTATTTGGCTAATTCTTATATAATTAAGCATTGCTTTATAGGATGCTCAACCGATAAGAGCCGCCAATCATACTGGCATTACAAGTTTTAATTTTCAATGAAACGTGTGATAAGACTGTTTGTTTTGAAAGTAGTCACCTTAAGCTCATGGCTTTAGCGATTAATTTTGAGGGAATGGTTTTAACATACACCTTGGTAGCCAGTCGCCACTTTGGTAATTCGAATAAGACATTAACGTGTTGTTAAGGAGTCTGAGGTCAGCGTTAATACTCTTACTAGTAGTCATGATCATGCGTTATTTTTAAAACCTTTCATCACTATCCTACTATAGGACTAGCGGTTTGTGGGCTTTATTTAATGACGCAAATGTTCATGCTGCCGATATACCAAACAGGACGTCTGGTATCGTTTTAGACTATGGACTAAGTTTTCGCTTATGATTACCATCAAAAAAGGTTTGGATTTGCCCATCACCGGTGAACCCTCCCGCGAGATATCTGAGCACCAACCCACCCATGTGGCAGTTATTGGCTATGATTATGTGGGTATGAAACCCACGATGAACGTCAAAGAAGGTGACATTGTAGCCAAAGGTCAGCCCGTTTTTGAAGACAAAAAACGGGTAGGCGTCATCTACACCGCCCCTGCTGCTGGTAAAGTCGTCGCGGTTAAACGCGGTGAACGTCGTGTGTTTGAAAGTCTTGTGATTGCGGTTGACCCAAACGGTGAAGAAGTAGAATTTGAGCGCTATGACTCCCAGCAACTTGCTGACCTAGATTCAGACGTCGTTGAAACCCAACTACTTGCCTCTGGTGAATGGACCGCGTTTCGTACGCGTCCTTATAGCCGCACCCCAGAAATCGGTGCCCGCCCACACGCCATCTTTGTTACAGCAATGGATACCAATCCATTGGCGTTTGACCCAATGCTACTGATCAACGAGCAACTGCAAGCGTTCAATGACGGACTTGCCGTATTATCGGCGCTCAGTCCTAAGACCTTTGTCTGCCATCATGGCGATGCCCAGTTGACGCCAGTCGCCAAAACCGCGACTAATAATGTCACTGAGTATCATGCTTTTGCTGGTAAGCATCCGGCAGGTCTTGCCGGTACGCATATTCACTTTTTGCATCCAATCATGCGCGGCGTTACTGTCTGGACGATTGGTTACCAAGACGTGATTGCGATTGGTAAGCTATTTACCACCGGTCGTTTGTATACGCGCCGTATGCTTAGCCTTGCAGGCCCTGCGGTTACCGATCCACATCTGGTGGTTACTGAGCGCGGTGCGGATATTACGGCATTGACGAAAGGTCAACTGGCTGCTGGCGAGAACCGAATTATTTCAGGTTCTGTCTTGTCTGGCCGCAAAGTGTTTAGTAATGTCGCTTATCTTGGTCGCTTTCACAACCAAATCAGCGCGTTACCTGAAGGCCGTGAACGTCCTGCGTTTCACTTCTTTAGCCCAGGCAAAAACCGCTTTTCAAAGCTACCTATCTATATTTCACATTTCTTTGGTGGCAAAAAGTACAACTTCACAACGACCAGCAATGGTTCTCCGCGAGCCATGGTGCCAATCGGCGTTTATGAAGAAGTGATGCCACAAGATTATCTGCCCACTCAATTACTACGAGCCTTAATTGTCGAAGATATTGTTAGTGCGGTTGATTTAGGCGTACTCGAATTGGACGAAGAAGATTTAGCATTATGCACCTTTGTATCTCCCGGCAAATATGAATTCGGTGATATTTTGCGTGATAACTTAACGCGCATTGAGCTGGAGGGCTAACCACGATGAAATTTTTACACAATATGTTCGATCGTATGGAGCCGTCTTTCACTAAAGGTGGCAAACACGAAAAATATTATGCCATTTTTGAGATGTTTGACACGTTTTTGCGTCAACCAAGCTCAACGACTTACGCCTCATCACACGTACGTGATGGTATTGATTTAAAACGCATTATGATTACCGTGTGGCTTTGTACGTTTCCAGCAATGTTTTGGGGTATGTACAACATCGGTCATCAAGCATTAACAGCGATCACGCAGCTTGGCTTGCAACCTGAAGGCTGGCGCACAGTAATTACCAGTATGGCAGGCTATAACCCAGATAGCATTTGGGCAAGCTTTGTTTACGGTGCCATGCAGTTCTTACCGATTTATATCGTCACCTTTGCGGTCGGTATTCTCTGTGAGATTATCTTTGCCGTGGTGCGTGGTCATGAAGTCAACGAAGGCTTCTTTGTGACCTCCGTACTGTTTGCCTTATGTCTACCACCCGATATTCCATTGTGGCAAGTTGCCCTAGGTATTATCTTCGGTGTGGTCGTTGCCAAAGAAGTATTCGGTGGTACGGGTAAAAACTTCCTTAACCCTGCCCTATCGGGTCGTGCATTCTTATACTTTGCTTATCCTGCGTATATGTCTGGCGATTCAGTATGGACAGCGGTGGATGGTTTTTCAGGCGCAACGCCCCTTGGTCTTGCTGCGCTTGGCGTTGTTCCACAAGATTTCGTCGACGTCTATGGCAATGCCATTACGTGGAGTGATGCCTTCTTAGGTAATATGCAAGGCAGTATTGGTGAAGTATCAACGCTTGCGATCTTGCTGGGTGCTGCTGTCCTATTGTGGACACGCATTGCTTCATGGCGCATTATGGGCGGGTGTGTGCTTGGTCTTGTTGCCACCTCTCTTATCTTCAACATGGTTGGTTCTGATGACAACATGATGATGAATTTGCGTTGGTATTGGCACTTGGTCATTGGCGGCTTTGCATTTGGTGCCGTCTTTATGGCAACCGACCCAGTCTCAGCAGCGCATACCAATAAAGGCCGCTGGGCGTATGGTATTTTGATTGGTTTTATGACCGTATTGATTCGAGTCATCAACCCAGCTTTCCCAGAAGGCATCATGCTGGCCATTCTATTTGCCAACTTATTTGCTCCATTGTTTGATTACTTTGTGACCCAAGCAAACATCAAACGCCAAACCGCTCGGAGGGTTCGCTATGTCCAAGCCCAAAAGTAATAATGCGAAAACCATCAGTGTGGCCTTGACGCTATGCTTGGTGTGTTCCGTACTGGTCTCAGCCGTTGCCGTTGGTCTAAAACCCGCGCAAGTAGAAAACGCACGCTTAGACCGTAATAAAAACATCTTGGTTGCAGCAGATATGTACAATGCAGCGTCTGACACCCAAGAAGATGTTGCCGAACGTTTTAAAGACTTTGATGTCAAAATCATTGATCTAAACAAAGGCAACTATCTTGATGATGATGCGTTAAAAGCAGCTGGTATTCCTGATCGTAACGCCTATGACGCCAGTCAAGCGACCAAAAACCAAGCATTGAGTGATGACTTGGGTAGTAACGATCCTGCTGGTATTGGTCGTAAGCCAAAATACGCCAAAGTCTATGTCAAAGAAGATGACGCTGGCAAGCCTGAGCTGATTGTATTACCGATTCAGGGCTACGGCCTATGGGGTACGATTTATGGTTTCTTAACGCTTGAAAGTGATATGAATACCATTAAAGGTATCAGTTTTTATGAGCATAAAGAGACCCCAGGTCTTGGCGCTCGTATCGAAGAGCCAGAGTGGCGTGCTAAGTGGAGTGGTATCGAGTCTTATGACGAAGAAGGCAACGTAGCCACTGGCGTGACCAAAGCGGGCAATCCAAAAGAGAACTGGGTCGATGGCATCAGTGGCGCAACACTTACCAGTCGCGGCGTCAGCAACATGATCCAGTTTTGGTTGGGTGATCAAGGCTATAAGCCTTATCTAGACGCGCTGCGTAAAGAAAATGGTGAATCAGTTGACAATGCAGAGGCACAAGCAAAACAGTCAACACAGCCTACTACCCAAACTGCTCAACCTAACACCGAACTGGCAGCATCGCAGTCAGTAGCAAACGGCAAGGAGGCATAACATGGCTGACACTAAAAGTATTTTAACCTCGCCTATTTTTGATAATAACCCCATTGCTTTACAGATCCTAGGTATCTGTTCGGCGTTGGCGGTCACCACCAGCATGGCCAATGCCATGGTGATGTGTGTGGCTTTGACGCTGGTCACGGCATTTTCAAGTTTCTTTATCTCTATCATCCGTAAGCAGATTCCATCAAGCATTCGTATTATCGTCCAGATGACGATTATTGCCTCGTTGGTTATCTTGGTTGATCAGGTACTAAAAGCGGTGGCTTATGATGTCAGTAAAGGACTATCGGTCTTCGTTGGTTTGATCATTACCAACTGTATCGTAATGGGCCGCGCCGAAGCGTTTGCGATGAGCAACCCGCCTGTACCCAGCTTTTTAGATGGTATTGGTAACGGTCTTGGCTACTCTGCGGTATTGCTGTTCGTCGCATCGATACGTGAGCTGTTAGGGTCAGGTACTTGGTTTGGTATTACAATCCTACAACCAGTCACTGATGGCGGCTGGTACATACCAAACGGCCTACTATTATTACCACCATCGGCCTTCTTTATCATTGGTTTGTTTATTGCCATTGTCCGTACGTGGAAACCAGAGCAGGTTGAAGAAGCTGAATACGTAATGAAGCCGCAGTCTAAAGGCATGGCACATAGAGAGGGTCACTAATGGGACATTATGTTAGTTTATTTATAACCTCAGTCTTTATTGAGAATATGGCGCTGGCCTACTTCTTAGGCATGTGTACATTTTTGGCGGTGTCCAAAAAAGTATCAACAGCCATTGGTCTTGGGGTTGCCGTTGTCGTCGTTATGGCCATTACGGTTCCACTAAACAACTTACTTTTCCAGTTCATCCTAAAAAATGGTGCATTGGCATGGGCAGGTTTCCCTGATATCGATTTAAGCTTTTTGGGCTTGCTCAGTTATATCGGTTTGATTGCAGCGACGGTACAGATTCTTGAGATGTTCTTGGATAAGTTTGTACCAAGTCTATATAACGCGCTTGGGGTGTTTTTGCCTCTTATCACCGTAAACTGCGCCATCTTAGGTGGGGTATTGTTTATGGTGGAGCGTGACTATAATTTCGGTGAATCAATGGTCTATGGTGTGGGCGCAGGATTTGGTTGGGCGCTTGCCATTACGGCGTTGGCTGGTATCCGTGAGAAGCTAAAATACTCAGACATTCCCGCGCCAATGCGTGGTCTTGGTATTACCTTTATTACGGTTGGTCTGATGTCGCTTGGCTTTATGTCGTTCGGCGGTATGTCCATTTAAGCGACAGACTTAAAGAGCTATTTAGCTATTTGACCTATTTAATTCATTTATTCGGTAGGCGTTCGGGTATTGCATTACATTCATGCTCACCCGCCCCTACCCCATAGATTAAGGATACATATCATGGATTATGCTACGGCGATTGGTGGCGTTGCTATGTTTACCTTGATCATCATGGGCCTTGTCGCCATTATTTTGGCGGCACGCTCAAGACTGGTCAGTTCAGGTGACGTTACCATCCATATCAATGATAATCCCGATAATGACGTAGTGACACCAGCAGGCGGAAAACTACTACAAACACTTGCAAGCGAAGGTATCTTTTTATCTTCAGCATGTGGTGGTGGTGGTACCTGTGCGCAGTGTCGCTGCCGCGTTATTGAGGGTGGCGGTTCTATTCTGCCCACCGAAGAAGGTTATTTTACTCAAGGTGAAATCCGTGATCACATGCGCTTGGCTTGTCAGGTAGCTGTCAAGCAAGACATGAAGATCGAGATTGATCCTGAGTTTTTTGATGTACAAAAATGGGAATGTGAAGTTATCTCTAACGATAACGTTGCTACCTTTATTAAAGAGTTGGTGCTTAAAATTCCAGAAGGCGAAGAAGTGAACTTCCGCGCTGGTGGGTATGTACAATTAGAAGCGCCACCGCATGAAGTCCATTATAAAGACTTTGTGGTGGATGAAGAGTACAGAGAAGACTGGGAAAAATTTGGTATTTTCAAATACGTCTCAAAAGTTGATGAGCCTGTTATTCGTGCTTATTCAATGGCCAACTACCCAGAAGAAAAAGGCCTCATCAAATTTAATATCCGTATCGCAAGTCCACCACCGCGTGGCCCTGACAATATCCCACCGGGCAAAATGTCTTCTTGGGTATTTAGTCTAGTGCCTGGCGATAAAGTCACCGTTTCAGGTCCTTATGGCGAATTCTTTGCTAAGAAAACGGAAGCTGAGATGATCTTCGTTGGCGGCGGTGCGGGTATGGCACCAATGCGCTCACACATCTTTGATCAGCTCAAACGCTTGAACTCAGATCGTAAGATCAGTTTTTGGTACGGTGCACGCTCTATTCGTGAGATGTTCTATGTCGAAGATTACGATCAACTAGAAGAAGAGTTTGATAACTTTGAATGGCATGTGGCGTTATCTGATCCATTACCAGAAGACAACTGGGAAGGCCCAACAGGCTTTATCCATAATGTGCTGCTTGAAAACTATCTAAAAGATCATCCAAACCCAGAAGATTGTGAATACTACATGTGTGGGCCACCGATGATGAACGCGGCGGTAATCGACATGCTGCACAGCTTAGGTGTTGAAGATGAAAACATCATGCTTGATGACTTTGGTGGTTAGATTAAGTCATTAAGCAAAAAAAGCATATTTAAGAATGTCTACAAAAAGAGTCTCAATTGAGACTCTTTTTTTGTGTTCAAAAATACGTTTTGATTACCGCTGTTATCATCGATTCAAAATAAAAGTGGCGCATACAGTCATAATATTTCACTGCTATAGCTTTGCCCTACGTGCTGCTCATACAGAGGCTATAGTCAATCCAATATAAAAAAGGCACAGCGAGAATGGGACTCATTTTTTGAAGCCTCTGTCTGCGTAGGCACAGCAAGCAAGAAAAATGGGTTCCAGTCTCGCGCTATCATGTCTTGTATCCATTCTATTTAGGATCAACTATATGAAAGCTCATTGCAGTAAAGCCGTACTCTGTCTAAAAAACATCTTGAAAGTTAAAAAGCATCTTGAAAAAGATCGACTATCAATAAAAAAATATTATGAAAGAAGCGCCTTTGCTATCTATTTGTTAAACCTACAAATTTAAATGGTGGATTGCTTGGACTGTCCTATATTATGGATGATTTCAACATAAACAAAGGATGCTTATGAAAACTCAGTACAAGGATTTAGTCATTTGGATCACGGGCGCTTCTAGCGGTATTGGTAAAGCGCTGGCCATTAATTTTGCCAACCGCGGCGCCACCCTTATTTTAAGTGGCCGTGATAAAGGCGAGTTAGTCGCCGTTAAAAAACGCTGCAAACAATCCAAAAAGCATATTATCGTGCCATTTGACATCAGTGACGCCAAGCAAACAGCAGACGCTTATGAGACGGTGAAAACTCAAGCTGGTCACATTGATTGGCTGATCAATAATGCAGGTGTCAGTCAGCGCGCGCTCATCATGGACACGGATGAGGACGTTGAACGCAAAATTATGGAGATCGATTACTTTGCACAAACGCGGTTGACCAGATTGGTGTTGCCAGACATGATGGCACAGGGCGGCGGCAAAATAGTGATGATGTCAAGCGTTGCGGGCTTATTAGGGACGCAGTATCGCAGTGCTTATGGCGCTGCCAAAGCCGCCATTCATATGTGGGCGAATAGTTTGCGTGCTGAATTGCATGATCAAGGTATAGAGGTGGCGACGATATTTCCAGGGTTTATCCAAACCAATGTCTCTATCAATGCGTTGACAGGCGATGGTAGCGCTCAAGGCACCATGGATGACGCCACTAATAAGGGAATGACCGCGACGGCGTTTGCCAAGCAAGCGGTAAAAGCCCTGACCAAAGGTGAAGAATACATTGTTATCGCTGGCACGAAAGAAAAACTTGCCGTAAAAGTGAATAGACTATCTCCGTCCAAGCTTTATACGCTTATCCGTGAGTCGAAAGTCACGTAAATTAGAATTTACGTAAATTGGAAGTTAGAAGTCACGTGAGTCGAAAACAGCTTTATACCAAGCTTTACAGAGCTGGTATACCTTAACAAGAGTACGGTTGGTTCTACTGAGGTAAATTTTGCGGAAGCTCGGTGTTAGCAGCGCGCAAGGCAAATTTATTCCGGTAGAACATAATGACTGTATGTACGCCATTTATTCTAGATTGACTATCCAATGCTATAAAAGCTGAAAGGTCGGGCGACTTAAATGGTTTGTTTGGTTTTTTGACGATTGGCTTATGGGCGGTACGAGGTGTAAAATAAGTACCGCTTATTATTAAAAGCCAAATTCACCTTCCGCTATAGCAACGATCTTATGAAAACGATACTCTCCACTGCATCAATGTACGCGTTATTTTCTCCTAAAAACATTCGCCCTGTTCTATATAGCGTGATCGGTCTGACCAGTGCGTTCGGGCTTGGTGCGTGCCAGCAAACACCAGATTACAACTATCTGAGCGGCGAGACGATGGGTACCAGTTACCACATCAGCTATCAGCTACCTGACGATGCCGACGAAGAGGCTATACAAGCCTCGATAGACGAGCGTTTGCAGCAGATTAATACCAGTATGTCTACCTATCAAGCGGACTCTACCATCTCAACATTCAATCGAGCGGACAAAGACACACCTATCGCCATTGATGCTGATTTTAGTCGTGTGCTTGATGTGTCCCGCATCGTCTACGAGCAGTCGAGCGGCGCGTTTGACCCTACCGTCATGCCCTTGGTAGAGACGTGGGGCTTTGGTAGTACCATGACCGTGGATCGTCTCCAAAGCCCGCCAACGGCGGCAGAGATCGCCCAAGCAAAAGCGTTAGTCGATTTTGAAGGGGTTATGCAAAAGGATCAAACCATCCATAAGAGCAAAGATGGGATTGGTCTTGATTTCTCAGCAGTCGCCAAAGGTTATGGGGTCGATGTGATTGCGGATGTGCTCAAAGACAAGTATCAAATTCGCAATTATATGGTAGAGATTGGCGGTGAAATTGCCACCTCTGGGGTGAACAATCAGCAGCAACCATGGCAAATTGCTATCGATGCGCCTATCCAAGGCAGCACCGTCAGCGAGCGCCAAACGATATCAGCGATTCGTCAACCCATCAATACGGGCAATCAGATGCACTTGGCAACGTCTGGCAACTATCGCAATTCCGTCATGTTTGATGGGAAACGCTATAGCCATACCATTGACCCCACCACTGGTGACCCAATCGCTGGCGGCGCACCTTCAGTGACCGTTGCTGCCGAGTCCGTTGCGCTGGCAGACGCTTGGGCAACGGCGCTCACCGCCATGCACTATAAAAAAGCATTAGCGCTCGCTAAAGAAAAAAATCTGGCGGTGATGTTTGTGGTATTGGCCGATGGCGTCAAAATGGATGATGCTCACGATAGTGTTGACGACTGGCAAGTGGTACAAACCCCAGCCATGCAAGCGTTACGCGCTGACAAAAAATCATAAGGTTTTGGTAACTCGCGTGACAGTACACGATTAGCACCAACGAGGCCTGCAAAAATTTGCTATACTATTAAGCAGTTAACGTAAAAAATAACTGCCCTATTTTTAAAAACCGAGGTCGCCACTATGCTTAGTCAACTGCTTCCCATGCTTGCCATCACCTTTACTGTGTTTATCCTATTCTTCGTGTTTATGGGTATCGGTTATATGGTCAAGAAAAAGCCCCTGAGAGGATCTTGTGGCGGCGTTGCTAAACTGATGGGTGATGAAAATTGCTCGTTTTGTGGCAATGATCCCAATAAATGTGATTCCCTAATCGCCGAACAGCAAGAAAGCGCTTTGAGAGCAGCGCAACTAGGCAAATCTGTCTAGGTATTTGAGTTATCCTCATACGTTGGTGGCTTTTTCCTTACTTTTGTTCCTATAATAGCGTCTAGTCCTTAAAAAGGGACTGACGCTATTTTTGGTTGTGTTATCAGAAATTTATCAGTAATCTCTTAAGGCATAGTATTTAAGAAATACTACTTAAAAAATACCACTTAAGAAATACGGCGCAAAATCAAAAGCTACTGATCATGAATAAGGTTCATCCTATCTTATAGAGTAGCAAGCTTGTTTGACAGGCTGCCAGCAACTCCTCGTTCTGACTTACAAAGTCGATCACCGTCTCGGTGCGTTTTCTTACATGTTCTTGGGTGTTATTCGCAAGCGACCATTCTTTGGCGCTGTGTAATGACGTGTTCTCTTTTTTACTCTACTCATAGTCGTGCTGTTATGTCTACCACATCTGATTTGCCATCCAAGTCGCACTCGTTACCCTCGAAGCCGCCCTCTTCGCGTTTCACATTTTGGCTGGTACTGGGCGCCATGGTTTTGCTTGCCATCAATATGCGCGCTCCCATTGTGGCGCTTGGTTCTATTGCGCCTGTCGTACAACAAGCGCTCAATATCTCTGAAATTCAAATTGGCTGGCTGGGCGCAGTACCGATGCTCACCTTTGCTATCGGCGCCCTCATTGCGCCCTCCATTGGCAAACGCTTCGGGCTTGAAAACACCCTCATCGTGATGATTTCGTTATTAACCATTGGCATGATTATTCGTACCGTGATTCCGACATGGCCCGGTTTTTTGACGGGTACATTACTGCTCACGCTAGCCATCGGTTTTGCCAATACGCTCGCGGCACCGGTCATCAAGCAGCGCACCCCCAAACAGATTCCGTTGTTAACAGGGCTGCTAAGTCTCACTATGACGGTGACGGCGGGCATCGCCTCAGGCGTGGTATTACCCTTATCCGAGCAAGTAGGCTGGCAATGGGCATTAGGCGGCTGGTCACTATTCGGTATTTTTGCCATTATTATTTGGGTATTTTTACGGATACAGCTTGGCTCCTCTAGCCAGCCATCACTCGCCTTGCCGATTGCCAATACATCAGAGCGCTCTATGTGGCGCACACCTTTTGCTTGGCAGATCGCCATTTTTATGGGTTTACAGTCTTTGCTGTTTTATACCGTTGCCAGTTTTTTACCGTCCATTTGGTTAAGCAAAGGATTACCAGCCATTCAAGCCGGACAAATGGGCTCGGTGTTTCAGTTTATGGCGCCCATATCGATTTTAAGTCTGACGTGGCTGATCAACCGTGGTCGACCGATTCAGGCATTGGCGGTATTTGCTGCGGTTTTAAACGTGGTGGGCGTTTTGGGGCTCAGTTATTTGTCTGTTGATTTGGCATGGTTATGGTCAGCGCTCATGGGCATTGGCTGCTCTGCGATTTTTACCTTGAGTATGATGTTGTTCTCGATGCGCACGTATACGACCAATCAATCCAGTGAGCTGTCTGGTATGGCGCAAGCGGTCGGCTATTTTATTGCCTTTTTTGGCCCATTAGGGACAGGCTGGCTACACGAAGCGACGGGTACTTGGGATTTGCCGCTGTTAATCATGCTAGTCTTGATGGTAGCAAACGTGGTGATTGCTTGGCTGGTCAGTCGTCCCGTCATGGTAGATGGTCAAAAGATATGATTTTTAAGAAAAATAAAGCAATTTTATAAAGTAACTTTCGCATAAAAAGTAATTTATAAAGTAACCTTCGGATAATATTGGTGTCTGTCTTATTTTGCTACACTGGTTTGATAGCCTATAGGACAGACTGACCATGATGAACGTACCTTTTAATAATGTCCCTTTTTATTTTGCTCGGCGTTTACCTGCCGTCGCTATACTGGCCGTGGTCGTGGCAATCAGCGGTTGTCAAAAAGAGCCTGACACGGACATGGCAGATGACAGTCAAAACACCGCCAACCAGACTACCAGTACGCAAAGCGCTGTGACAAGCCCTAATGCCCTATCTAACAATGAGCCAACCAGCCCTTCCATTGAGCAGCAAAAAGCACCCTTGACCGTATTGGCGCTCGGTGACTCTTTGACAGAAGGACTGGGCGTCGCCAATGATGACAACTATCCGGCACAGTTAGAAACGCGCTTGCATGAGCAAGGCTATAAAAACGCCAAAGTGATTAATTCAGGATTAAGCGGCGAAACCAGTACCGGCTTGGTTAACCGATTGGATTGGGTGCTCCAGACCAAACCCGATATCACGATTTTGACCATTGGTGCCAATGATGCCATTCGCGGTATCGATGTGGCGACCGTTGAGGAAAACATTCGTACCGCCGTCAAACGCCTGCAAGACAATGGTAGTGAAGTAATTTTGGGCGGTATGCAGATTTATGACAATATGGGCTCTGATTATGTGAAGTCTTTTGCCGCGATTTATCCACGCGTTGCTGAAGATATGAATGTGACCCTCATTCCTTTTTTCTTAGAAGGCGTAGGCGGTAATCCTGACTTAAATCAAGCCGATGCCATTCACCCAACCAAAGATGGCTACACCATCATCGTCGATGACAACATCCTACCTGTGTTAGCGCCTAAGCTTGAAGCGTTAAAGCCTGCTGACGCCAATCAAAGCACGGCTACCACAGCTAATGAGCCTGAACCAAAAACCATGCCAATTGAGGCGCTATAATGACTCCGACACGTTCAGCGGCAACCGTTCCTTCTGATTCAAACGTCCTACTTCGCGCCTCTCAACTGACCAAAACCGTGCAAGTCGGTGAGCAGACTTTGTCTATTATCAAAGCAGTCGACATCTATATTAATGCAGGTGAGTTCGTGGTGATCATGGGTAAGTCAGGCTCTGGTAAGTCAACGCTATTGGGACTGCTTGCCGCGCTCGATTATCCAGATAGTGGTTCTGTTACATTGGGCGAGCAAACCTTAAGCAAACTCGATGAAGACGCACTTGCCGTCATCCGTCAGCGTGAGATGGGTTTTGTGTTTCAATCGTTTCACTTGCTGCCGACACTGACGGTAGCAGAAAACATTGCCTTTCCGCTGGATATTGCCAGACGCCCGAATAAAGCGCGCGTGGATGAGCTGATCGACGCGGTGGATTTGGGACACAGGCGTGACAGCTTGCCCAATCAACTATCAGGCGGTGAGCAGCAGCGTACGGCTGTGGCGCGCGCGCTGGTCTCGCACCCAAAGATAGTCTTTGCCGATGAGCCAACGGGTAACTTGGATGAGCAAAACGCCAATCAAGTCATGCAACTATTATTAGACTTGCGCCAACAAGTGGGCTCAGCATTGGTCGTGGTCACCCATGATCCCGCTCTCGCTGATATGGCAGATCGCGTTATTACCATGCACGATGGACGGATTGTATCTTAATGACCAAAACCTCAACGGATCAGTCGTCCATGAATAGTACTTCGATAAACAGTACGTCTTCCGATACTCCCTCTGAATCTATTATCAGCCGAGTGTTAGCACAGCATTTAGGCTCAAAAGCCCTGAGTCGTAGCTGGTGGCAACGCTGGATCTATCCGGTGTTGTTTTTATTAACGCTGACGCTATCGCTTGCTACTTATTTGACCCTCGATTCTATCCAGCAGTCGGTCGATACCTATGTCAATGACAATCAGCGCGCGCTGGTGGGTGGCGATTTGATACTGAACAGTCAGCAAGACTGGCCAAGCGATGTATTGACGCAAGTAGACACGGTTACTGATACGCAAAAGGTATTCGATTATCAGTTTAGTGCGATGGTCGTGACCGATGAGCAGACGTTACTTGCCCGCGTCAAAGCGGTCTCCCCTAGCTATCCGCTTTATGGAAAAGCGGTACTGGCATCAGGCAAACCGCTTTGGCAACAGCTCAACGCCGATAGCGTGGTGGTCGCGCCTGAAGTCCTGAACGGCTTAAACGCTGATGTCGGTGATCGTATTACCATCGGTGATGCGAAATTTACCATCAGTGATGTGCTGACCAAAGAGCCTGATCGTCCCTTAACCGCGTTTGGCTTCGGTGGTCGCGTCCTAATGCAACAAGATGCGCTAGCCGCCACCAATCTGTTGGGTCAACGTAGCCGCGTCAACTATCGCATCGAGCTGGCAGGTGAGCCCGAATGGATTGAACAGCAGCGCAATCAGCTCACACAAGTACTGACCAATTATCCTGACATTGAGCTGTCTGACGCTCAGTCAGCGGACACGTCTGTCTCGCGCATCTCTGACAATGTCTTGATGTTTTTAAAATTACTCGTCATCGCCGTGCTTTTATTATCGGCGGTTGCCATGTACGGCGTCATCACCGCCTTTGTGACCAAGCAGCAGTCTAATAATGCGATTCGCTTGGCGCTCGGTGAGCCACTTAGTTCACTCAAACGTAGTTACTATCAGCTATTGGTGACCACCGCTGTCATCGCCTGTGTGGCAGCGATTGTCCTCAGTTTTGGGTTACTGAAAGTGGGTCAGCCGTACCTCATGGCAATCTTGCCACCAGATGTGGGATTAGCCATCAATCCTATCAGTGCGATTAAAACCAGCATCATTGCCTTAGTGCTGACGCTACTGATTACCCAGCGCGGTTTACGTTCACTGGGTACCACCAAACCTGCGACTTTGCTCAATCAAGGCGCAAGCACGCAAAACCAAAACCTGCCTTGGTATCGACGTGTGCCCATATTGTGGTACGGACTGATGCTAATCGGACTGTATGCGTTTTTTGCTTATGAAGTTGGCTCATGGATACTCGGCGCGCAAATACTGCTCGGACTCATCAGCTTTGTGGCGATATTTTGGGCGTTGGCACGAGGTTGGTTGTGGCTACTTAACAAGCTTGCAAAGCGCGCTTCGATTGGCTGGATGCCGCGCATTGCGATTCATAATCTTGCGCGTAAAGGCAATCAGTCCGCGCTGTTTTTTGTGACCTTGTCGCTATCGGTCGCCGTCTTAACCCTGATTACCACGCTTAACCACAGTATCAACGCTCAGTTTATTAACGCTTATCCTGAGGATGCGCCTAATCTGTTTTTGCTCGACATTCAAAGCGATCAGCACGAGGAAATCAATAACCTTATCGGCGCGCCAGTGAGCTATTATCCAGTGATTCGCTCGCGCGTGGTCACGGCCAATGATGTGCCCGTACAAGACATTGAGCCTGCGGATGGTTTCGATGATCCCACGCGTGTGTTTAATCTGAGCTATGCTGATACGATTATGGATACAGAATTCATCGTTGATGCGGTAGAAGACAATCAGCTGTATGCACCTGTGAACACCCAGAACGAGCAAAATCCCACTCAAGACGTCGTCCCTATGTCCGTTTTAGACACGGCAGCTGATCTGCTCAATGTCGGTATGGGCGATCAAGTGCGTTTTAATATCCAAGGGATTGAAATCGTCGGGCAGATTACCAGTATTCGCTCGCGTTTTGAGCAAGGACCAAGTCCGTATTTTTACTTCTTGTTTGAGCCATCGGTCTTGGCAGCAGCACCGCAAATTCAATTTGCCACCGCGCATGTGCCAGATGAGCAAATTCCAGAGATACAAGGCAAGCTGGTACGCCAGTTCCCAGCCGTTACGACTATCGATGGCACAGCAATCGCGCAGCAAATCCAAGAGCTAGTGGTACAAATGAGCCGACTTGTCTATGTGTTTACCCTACTCGCTCTACTCACAGGCGTGATGGTATTAATCAGCTCGTTGCTGTCTACCTCGCAAGATCGCATGAAAGAAAGCGCGTCGTTCCGACTACTTGGTATGCAAAAACGCGACTTGTATCTGCTCAATATTTTAGAGCTGAGTGTGCTGGGTATTAGCGCGGCTGTGTTTGCGGTTATTATCGCAAACGTGGGCGCGTGGGCGGCAATCACTCAATGGTTTAATCTGCGCTTTAGTGTGCCGTGGATGAGCTTGGGTATTGGCGGTGCGGCATTGATCGGCTTACTGCTGGCGATTGCCGTTATCTATGTGAGATTGGTGATTGGGCGCGGGATTATGGCTAGGGTACGGGCGATGATTTAATTGTATTAGATTTTGGTTTTACAAAGAATAACCCCTTAATTGGGGTTTTTTAATACATTATTTTCTGTCAGTTTAAGCATGGTGGTGACTTCAGATTGATAAAATATAAAATGATAAGCTTGGATATACTTCAAGGTTCTAAAAACAACTTCAAAATCTGAAAAATCAATTTTGCTTCTATTAGGTTCTACCACCTTCTCTAAAAATTCTTTTTTACCATAGAATTTAGCTTGGTCAGTCTTGTTATTAGAAGGTTTAAAAGTTCGCTGGTCTATTTTGGTTTGAAGTAACTCATCATTATATAGCTTTTCTATATCAATATTTTTTTCTAACTGTAAAATATAGAGATTATTATAAACGTGATAAAATTCCATTACTTCAACTTTTGGAATATTTAACTTCTTTATATCTTTATTGAATAGCTTTCTAGCCATCTCAACGACATCGCTACCTGCTTTGTCACCATCTAGAATAATGATGCAGGGGAACTGGCTAGTAACTATTGATTTATCTATAAGCTGATATGTGTTTAAAAATTTATTTAATAGACCTGTCCCTCCTTTCATACCAGTAAAGTAAGAAAAACGTTTAGTATTACCTAAGTAAGTAAACTTTATATCCGCCTTTTTAACATTATAAATATTTTTATAAGCAATTCTCAAATGGCGAGGGTCAGTAAAACCTTCACCTATTACTGTAGTCATGTATGGATAAATAAAATTATAATGGAATAAAAATTTTGTATATAGTTTTTGAATACCCTTCATATCACTATATTTATTATAACTATTATCTTCTATTAGACTTCTATCGTGTTTGATATAGTAAATAAAACTAAGTATTCCATTCAATGAGTTATCACTTACTATATCGTTTCTTCTATGCTTAGAAGATTTAAAGTAAACCCCTGTCCTACAATATGTATTCACCATAGCTCTAGTGTACCTATAGTAATCCTTACCTATATTCACTTTCTCATTTACGGACAAAGACGTTACTTCTTGTCTTTCATTCTTAGTATACAGACGCGTCTTAGACTTATTTATTTCGAATTTTGAAGAAGTAATTACCTTTTCTAGTTGATAACCTACAATCCATCGATCTTGTCGATGTACAGCAATTTGATATGGAAAGTCTTTAAGGTTCGTAGAAAGTGTAATATCGTCTGCATATCTTGTATAATCTAGCTTATATTTTTTGGCTAGACGTAGGATTTTAATATCAAGAATATTACCTATAAGATTACTGATAACAGGCGATAAAGGACTACCTTGTGGTAGATACCCTTCTGTACCATCTAACTCTCTATACGTCGCAATTTGAGCTATAGTAACTGCGACATCCACATCTAAAAGAAAATCTCTGTTTTTTACAAAGTAGCCTACAATACGAGAAAAAGTTATACTTTTAAAAAAATCTTTAATATCTAAATTCAATACGTATTTCTTATTTATATGACTCTTTGCATTACTATAAATATCAAAATTAAATTTCTCTAAAGACCGTTCATTACCTATTTTGCGTCTAAAACCATGTGAAGAAAAACTTAAAATTGAAACAGGCTTTGGTAGCTTAGTTAGTCTTTTGCATTCTATTTCCTCATAACAATTACTTAAAAGCGTTGCAAGCTTTTGCTGTAACTGTTTTAAATCACTCTTAGGAGCTAATATATCTCTATTTCCTCCCGTCTTTTTAGGAATAGTGAAACTATTATATTTATTTTTTGGACTTTGAGCGTAGATTATTGCTGTAAACTGTTTGAGGGAATAGCCTAGAATAGTAGCTAAGTCTTCTCTATCTTCGCATCTTCTTAGTGCTTGTAAATTACTCATATTTTGCATCGTATTATTAGGTTCCTTCTGGGAACTCATGTGGTCACAGTACAAATACTATAAATACCATTAGGACTATCAGAATCCTTGCAGGAATCAGACAGAAGTTCTTACATTGTCAGAACAGGTTGCGATACGCATCCCAATAATCTTCCCAGAAGGGAACAGTTAGGTTATATTAAATTCATTACCTATTCAAGATTGTTGAGAATGACGATAGAAATTATCTTATTTGGTAAGTTACGTCTCAGCTTCACTCTCTTCAAAAGTTTTTCAAATCTAACTTACCTTGCATTTATTCATTCTTAGTTTAGTTGTCAATAGTCACTATAACAATGCTTTTTAGCTCTGATTGAATCTATAACTTAGATGCTGTACCTCATAGACTACCAACTATGAGCGTAAAACAGCTTTCCGCTATAAAACCTTCATTCCTCTAAAACCTCAAACCAAAACGCTCTCTATTCATTTAGCTGGCGTTTTTTTAATTCATTTATCGTTTAGACATATAAACCAATATCAACACTACTGCGTGCTTACCTTATCCCTACCATTTGCTATACTAGCCCAACTTTATTCATCAAATAACCCCTCAAACACTCACGGTAACCGCATGAAATTTTCAAAGTTTGGTCAGAAATTTACCCAGCCCACTGGCATCTCACAATTGATGGACGATCTTGGCGATGCGCTAAAAAGCGATCAGCCGATCAACATGCTGGGCGGCGGTAATCCTGCCAAAATTGAGGCCGTCAATGAGCTGTTTTTAGAGACGTATAAGTCGCTGGGCGTTGATAACGATACAGGTGAAGCCAACAGTAGCGCGATTATTAGTATGGCAAATTACTCCAATCCGCAAGGCGATGCAGGCTTTATCAATGCGTTGGTCGGTTTCTTTAATCGTCATTATGATTGGAACCTGACAGCAGAAAACATCGCGCTGACCAATGGCTCACAAAACGCGTTTTTCTATCTGTTTAATCTGTTTGGCGGTGCATTCACAGACGAGCAGAACGAATCTGTTGATAAATCGATTTTGCTACCTCTGACCCCTGAATATATTGGCTATAGTGATGTGCATGTGGAAGGGCAACACTTCGCGGCGGTATTGCCACATATTGATGAAGTGACGCACGATGGTGAGGAAGGCTTCTTTAAATATCGCGTGGACTTTGATGCATTAGAGAACTTGCCAGCGTTAAAGGAAGGTCGTATTGGCGCAATTTGTTGCTCACGCCCGACCAACCCAACGGGTAACGTGTTAACCGATGACGAAATGGCGCATTTGGCCGAGATTGCCAAACGCTATGACGTGCCACTGATTATCGATAACGCCTACGGTATGCCCTTCCCTAATATCATTTACTCTGATGCGCATCTGACGTGGGATGACAATACGATTCTTTGCTTTAGCCTGTCAAAGATCGGCCTACCCGGTATGCGTACCGGTATTATCGTGGCTGATGCCAAAGTAATTGAAGCGGTTAGCGCGATGAATGCGGTGGTCAATCTAGCACCGACACGTTTTGGCGCTGCGATTGCTACGCCATTAGTCGCAAATGATCGTATCAAGCAGCTATCTGATAATGAGATTAAACCGTTTTATCAAAAACAGGCGAAACTTGCTGTGAAGTTGCTAAAAGAAGCATTGGGCGATTATCCATTGATGATTCATAAGCCTGAAGGCGCGATATTCTTTTGGTTGTGGTTTAAAGACTTGCCGATTAGCACGCGTGAGCTGTACGAGCGTCTAAAAGGAAAAGGTACGCTTATCGTGCCAAGCGAGTACTTCTTCCCCGGCGTCGATGTTACGGACTACCAGCACGCGCACGAGTGCATTCGTATGAGTATCGCCGCTGATGAGCAAACGCTGACTGATGGTATTAAAGTGATTGGAGAAGTAGTACGCGCGCTTTATGATGACGCCAAGTAAAAATCATTGGCTATAAAAATAAAAAACGGACTGATTAAGAGTCCGTTTTTTTATACTTTGAGATGACTACTTTTATTTTAGTTAAGTGCTTTTAATAGCTCATTAGCGCTAAGCTTACCAAACTCATTGGCGGCTAAAGGGCCATCTCCTGAGATGAGCTTTCTATCTTGATGCGTGTGTCCTGTCGCTAGTTTGTTATCAATAGTGACGCCTAGCGCTTCTAACTTATCGCCAAAGTACCACGGCATCGTGCCGGGCAAATAGCCGATTTTTGGCATTTGCTTATCCATGGCGGTTGGAAACGCAACTATCTCGTAGCCTTTGAAAATAAAGTCACGCTCGGAGTTAGCGTCCTTATTTGCTGTATCAACGCTGCTTAAGTCAGCCGCCAACAAAGCCGCAGGTCCGTGGCAAATCGCTAAGACAAATAAGTCTTTGTCATGACTCCAACGGAGCAGTTCGCCAAGGCTCTTGTCTTCCGGCAAACCAAGCATCGCACCATGACCACCGGGGATAAATATCGCGGCATAGTCATTACTCTCGGCCATATCGTTTTTGACGAAATCCGCGATACTGTTTGGATTCTCAAGCTTTGATTGATACTCGGCGTATATTTGTTTGACGTCCTCATCGTCTTCTGGCATCGCCCATTGCTCAACTTGGACAGACTGCCCTGTTGGCGAAAAGATATCTACATCGAAGCCTGCTTTTTTAAAATGCAACAAAGGCACCATCATCTCAACCGGATGGTTACCCGTATCGAACTTTTTACCGTTTTCCATGGTCATGTATTGCTGCTCGGTGCAGACCATGAGGATTTTTTTGTTGCCTGTATACGGCGTGTCGTACTCGGTATGATCGTAGTTGGTTTTATTTGGTGCTGCCAATTTTAGTGATGACTTGGACGGAATATAAATCCCTGTCTCGGTTTCTTGTGGCTCTAAACCTAAGGTGTCTTTGGCATTGTCTAGTATGTCTTGAATATTCATAGTGCTTCCTATTTATTATTATCCCACTTCCTGAAAAGTCGATTAACTTTGTCAAACTTGCTAAGCCTACTTAGTGTAGTGCTCGCCCATGTTTTCCGCGTTACTCTAACTTTTAGAAACGGTATTCGTTATAGTGAAAGGATAGCCAACTAAGTGATGCTGCGCAAAATCCATACCAGTAGCCTTGTTTCGGCTTTAAGTTGAATCGATTATGTGTCACGTCTACATCGCTACCCTTTAATTTTAAGATAGCAAACTGAGTAAGCGTTAAATAGGCAGGAAATTTTATATTTCGTAAGCTTTGTAAATGTGGGTTAATAAGTTGCTAAGCATTTAAATGAAGAGAGTCAGTTAGGTAAGGGCTGTTTTAGAAGCCAAGTAAAAACCTTTAGCTATAGCAATAAAAGCGGACCGATTAATAGTCCGCTTTTTTATGACGTCTGGTCAACGAGGTAGATTTGATGGTTGGTCGAAATATAGTCGTCCACTTCTTAAGCGCAAAAAGCACATACGGTAGCAAACAAGTATTAATCAAATCACGGATACTCGCGATGATCTGATCATCGCTTAACCCAATCAAGCCTGACGCTTCAAGCGTATTTCGATTGTCTAAATACTCACCCAACAATGCAATGCCAGTCACGACGATTAAAGCGATGAACGATCTAATGCTTTGGCTTTTGATGATAGGACGTAGCGCAAGGAGACAAAGCAGATAAACACCGACGCCAACGTAGATATGTAAGGCATCTTTGGCAAGGCCAGTTACTTCAATAATATTGATTTTAAAAGCGGTAAAGTCCACTAGAGTATTCCAAATATAAGCAATTAGAAAAGAGCTGACAATATAGCAAAAATACCGGCTAAAAATAAAAAAGAGTTTGCGACCATGCAAACTCTTTCGCGCAAGGGCAAAGCAGTGCTTTACTCTCCTCGCTCAGATTATAAATGACTTAACTCAACCTACCCCATCATTACATCAAAGTTTCATTCGCCTTCGTTTAGATGTTCCACTCAACAAAGTTTTTTAACAACTGCAAACCAGCGGTGTGGCTTTTTTCAGGATGGAACTGGGTGGCAAACAAGTTGTCTTGCATGATACTGGCACAAAATGGCTGACCATAATCACAAACGGCGGCCACTTGCGAGTGATTGGTAGGCTCACAGTAATAGCTGTGCACAAAATAAAAATGCGCGTTGTCTTCAATACCTTGCCACAACGGATGCTCAACATCCATGCCGCTGATGGTATTCCAGCCCATGTGCGGTACTTTGATGGTTGCACCTTGCTGATCTGTCCATGTCGGATCGAACGCTTTTACCTGACCTTTTAAAATACCAAGACAATCCGTGCCGCCATTCTCAGTGGATTGCTCAAACAACGCTTGCATACCGACGCAGATGGCCATCACTGGCTTGTTAAATATCGCCTGTCTGACAACCTCATCAATACCAGCCTCGTGCATACCAGCGATACAATCGCGCATGGCACCGACGCCTGGAAAGACGATCTTATCTGCCGCCGCCACCACTTTTGGGTCATTGGTAATCGACACATCGGCGCCAACGTTGGATAACGCCTTGCCAACCGAGTGTAGATTGCCCATGCCATAATCTAATAGTGCTACTTTGGTCATTAACTGGCTCTCATTTTTAAATATTTATACTATAGTCAAAATAGCCTAAAAACGCTACGGTATTGCTGATATCAGTTTTTCGTAGCCTCTGTCTGCGCAGGCACAGCAAGCAAGAAAAATTGATATCAGCAGTGCGTGATGTATCGATATTATTTTTCACTGACTATATTGGCTATTACTAAGGTGTAGATAAGGTTCTGCTACAAGGAAGCCAAGTGCAGGCTGTACAACTAGTACGCCAAGCTTGACTGACACCGTAGCAGCGCCTTAAATGCACTTTAGAATGCCTCTTTGGTCGATGGTAAGGTATTCAGTGCGCGCTCATCGTATTCACACGCCATACGCAGGGCGCGCGCAAAGGCTTTAAACGCTGACTCAATTTGGTGATGGCTGTTTTTGCCTTTTAAATTGTCCAAATGCACGGTCATCCATGAATGATTGACGAAACCATAAAAGAACTCGCTGAATAAATCGACATCGAAACTGCCCACATGCGAGCGCGTGAACGGAATGTCCATATGCAGACCAGGACGTCCTGAAAGATCAACGACCGCACGGGTCAGCGACTCATCAAGCGGCGCATAAAAATGCCCGTAACGACGGATGCCTTTTTTATCGCCAAGCGCTTTATTAAAGGCTTGTCCCAGCGTAATGCCCGTGTCTTCAACACTGTGATGATCGTCGATAAAGGTATCGCCCGTACACTTGATGTCCAAGTCAAACAAACCGTGACGCTTAATCTGATCGATCATATGATCCAAAAACGGGACGCCTGTATCCACCACGCCTTGACCAGTGCCATCGAGATTGATGGTACAAGTGATTTGCGTCTCAGCCGTATTGCGCTCAACCGTCGCGGTACGAGCGGCGCGGCCATATAGGTTGGCACTTGATGAGGGGATCTGCTCAGTGGCATTGGCGGGCGTCGAATTGGCGGTCATGGCTACTCTCTATCAATAAATTGGGTTTTTAGCATAGGCGTGATTGTCTGTCCTCATCATAGCAAACCCTAACATTTACTGCCACGACCAAGCCGCAAACCGCGCACAAATTTATGGCAATCTGCTAAAATAGTGACTTCAGTTTAATCAATCATGACCGATACGTTGATGTCACGCTAAGTAGTCAATCTAAGGTGAAAAGGGTATATACGAACCTAGTGTTCTACTGGTATAAAACTTCCTCACTGGCTGTTCGCAAGCTGACAGAGGTGTCACAACATTCATCCCAGTAGAACCGTACTCTTTTTAAAATAGATTGACCATATCACCTTCCATATCATATAAAAACCGTCTATTTATAGGATTTGCCATGCCTTTAGAAGCCTTCGCCATCAATAGTCTGGATGCCCCACTGATTAAAAAGCCAACTCGTGAAAATGAGCTATCGGAACGTTTACACGCCTTGTATGATAACGATGATACACAGCCTGATGGCGCAGACGTATTGAGTCTCGTTGAAAAAGGGTTTCAGCGTGGTCAATGTCTCTATGTTGGTATGTTTAATGACAAACCCATCGCGGCGGTGGCCTGTTTCGATGATGGACAAACCAATGCCAAGCGTTTGCAATATCTCACCGTGCATCCAGAAAACCGCAAACGCGCCATCGATGCCAAGTTCATTAAACTGGTCTATGATGCCGAGGTTAAAAAAGGCGTGCGTGAGTTTGTCCCTGCGGATGCTGATATTCACCGTATCATGAGCGAATATGAGCTACTGCGCGTAAAAGAGTAAATACGGTGTAAAAACCTTTAATTTCATCGAAATTTGCTTATTTTTGCTCTTTTATTATATATAATGCGAAAATAGCTTGACAGCAACGCGTATATTTAGTTTAATAGCGACCTCAACGAAGACGGCTCGATAGCTCAGTAGGTAGAGCAACGGATTGAAAATCCGTGTGTCGGCAGTTCGATCCTGCCTCGAGCCACCATTCGTTACTAGATTCTAAAAACCCTCAAATAGTGATATTTGAGGGTTTTTTTATGGCTGAATGTTTTTATGGCGTACTTCTTATAAGCGTCTTCGCAATAAGACTTCACAACGCTCACGCGAATCCAAGTCATAAATCGTCGCGCGGTAATCAATGCCGTGCCGCCCTTCAAAAAACACCACCCGATCGTCCACTGCTAAAAAGCAAGAAGTGCGCGCATCATAAATAAATCCGTCGATGACGAACGCCAAGTCCCGATCTATTTCTCTGACCGTATAAGTCTCGCCTTGCGGTACTAAATTTTCGAACCACGCACCATAGGCAACTGGCGTCGCTAGGACGCCTACCGTGAGCATTGCTGACAAAGTAACAGCAATTCTTGACGACATCATATAAGACGAACAATAGGTCACTATTTTATGCATGATGATTGGGTTCCTAATCATGGAAGATGCTAGCGCGTTTTAAGTATTTTATAATATAGTTAAAAAATAATAAAAGCGCTACGGCACTGCTAATATCAATTTTCTTGCTTGCTGCGTGTGCGCAGACAGAGGCTACAAAAATTGATATTAGCAGTGCATAATGTATCGATATTACGTTTCAATGACTATAAATCGTTATGCCCTGTCTGTAACCTTGCGACTGTCACAGCTCAACAACATTTTTGCTCTGTTTTTACAACTACTCTGCTCAGTATACTCAACAAACATAATAATAGCAGGTAGCGTTATGAGAGAGTTTGATTACGATTTGGACTATAAGACTCTGGACTTACGCGCACAGCCTGAGCTATATCGAGTTGGGCGCGGCGAGCAAGGCGTGTTATTGGTCGAACCTTATAAATCTGAGATACTGCCACACTGGCGCTTTGCCACGCCTGATATCGCCAAAGAGAGCAGCGAGACGATTTATCAGATGTTTTTGGATTATCTGGCCGACGATGATTTCGTCGGTGCCGACATGGCGCGTAAATTTATCCAGATGGGCTATACTCGCGCGCGCCGCTATGCCAATCACAAAGGCGGCAAAAAGTACGATGGACCTGTGCCCGATGACAAAAAAGGTCAAAGCGGCGCGCACGGACGCGACGAGCTGCCACGGCAAGCGGAAGATCCCATCAAGGCAGAATCGGCGCGTATTTTTAAAGTGAAATGGGACGAATGCCGTGAGAATAAAGACTATCTAAAAATGAAAAAAGCCCATCGCGAGCGCTATAAAGACATTGAGTAAATGCACTGCCTTTATTTAGCAAAACGTAGCAACACAGCACCCACTAAGGTGGTAAAAGTTGAAAGTAATTTTACCAAGTTAAGCCGCTCTTTTAGGAAGAAAACACCGATTAATAAAGCAAAAACGATGCTGGTTTCTCGTAAAGCCGTAACCAGTGCAATCGGGGCTTGGGTAAACGCCCATGTGACAATGGCATAAGCAATGAATGATGCGCTGCCACCAAACAGAAACACACTGCGGCCTTTTGTTGCTATGGTTTTTAGAGCCGTTCTTGAGCTAAGTGATAAGTAAATGCCCATCAGAAGGCCATTACCGATCGCCAGACAGCTAAAAAATCCTAATGACGTGCCTGAGATACGAGCGCCTAAACCATCAATCAAAGAATAGCTGGCAATGAACAAGCCTGTTGTTAAGGCAAGTAATGCGGCCTGATTGTTTTTTTGTCCATCTGCTTGTCTGACCAAAGCCAGACTGATAATACCACCACCTATAATAAGAATAGCCAGCATCTGTATCAGATCGAGCTGAACGCCCAGCATAGTCACAGAAAATAGGGCGACAATCAACGGCGCTGAGCCACGGGCAATGGGATAGACTTGCGTAAGATCCCCCGTTTCATACGATTTCATTAAAAACAACTGATAACCAAAATGCAGTAAAATACCTGCTGCTAGATAGGGCATACTCTCAAAAGCTGGCATGGGAACAAAGAATAGAACCATCAATGCGATGGGCATGTGTCCTAGAATGACAGCGCCCATACTGACTTTTTTATCAACGCCACTTTTGACTAAAGCATTCCACGCAGCGTGTAAAACAGCCGCCCCAATCACGGCAAAAAATACCAATGTACTCATGGCTAAAAACCTTATCTTTACGAGACGATAGATATAAAAATTTAACCACTTGGCTTTTCTTAACAATCATTACTCTGATTCAAAGCTTAGTGCTTTGTTAAGTTGATAAAAGCCTTTATCAATGCTTCAAGATATTACTTCAAGACATTTATCACATGGATAACCAATAATGACAATAAACAATAAGCAACTTTTGATTTTTGATTTCGATGGTACGTTAATTGATAGTGTACCCGACTTGGCCGATGCGACCAACGCCATGCTGACCGCGCTTGGCAAAGACACCTACCCTATCGACACGATACGCAACTGGATAGGTAATGGTTCACGGTTGCTCGTGGAGCGCGCTTTGGTTGGCAAAGTAGACGTGGCAGAAGGTGATCTCAACAAATCCGAAGCCGATCATGCCGAGCAGCTATTTTTTGATGCTTATACTAAGATTGGTGGTAGCAAAACCGTCGCTTATCCTGATGTCGATAGCGGCCTTAAAAAACTACACGCCGCTGGCTACACACTCGCCTTAGTGACCAACAAGCCCATTCGCTTTGTGCCAAAAATCTTGCAAACATTTGGCTGGCAAGATCTGTTCTCTGAAGTGATGGGCGGTGATAGTTTGTCCGCAAAAAAACCCGATCCAATGCCACTATTGCATGTCTGTACTCAACTCGGTATTACCCCTGACAAAGCCATCATGATTGGCGATTCTAGAAACGATATATTGGCAGGTCAAAACGCCAACATGGATACGCTTGGTCTGTCTTATGGTTATAACTACGGGCAAGATATCCGCGATTTAAACCCGAATGAAGCGTTTGATCATTTTGCGGATTTGGTTGATTGGATTATGCAAACTAACGCTTAATACATGAGGTCGTATCTGTAAGAGCAGTATTTATAACATCATTCTCCACAAGGGATGAGACTATCATTTCTAAGTCTCAACCGACCCACTTTTATTTACCACGGTAGCTGAGTGCTTCGGACACGTGTGCACTCGTGATATCGATGCTGGCAGCAAGGTCAGCAATCGTCCGTGCCACTCGCAGGACGCGATGATAACCGCGCGCTGATAAGTTTAGGCGTTGCTGCGCGAGCTGTAAAAGCTGCTGCTCGCCTTCTCCTAGCTGGATATATTGATCAATCTCGCTAGGGCTCAGCTCATTATTGACTTTTTGCTGCCGCTTTAATTGCAGTTTGTGAGCATCCGCGACCCGAAGTCGTACTTGCTCGGAAGTTTCGCCAGCCTGAGCGTTTTGCAAGTCGGCAATCGGTAAGGCAGGTACAGTAATGTGCAAATCGATGCGATCCAGCAGCGGCCCTGACAGTTTGTCTTGATAGCGTTTAATCTGTTCAGGTCGGCAGCGGCAACGACCGGATGTGTCGCCGTCATAACCACACGGACATGGATTCATCGCCGCAACCAATTGAAAATTGGCCGGAAAGGTCATTTGCGAGTTGGCGCGACTGATGGTGATTTGCTTGGCTTCTAGTGGCTGACGCAAGACTTCTAGCACCGTACGATCAAACTCTGGCAACTCATCAAGGAACAAAACGCCTTTATTAGCAAGCGTAATTTCTCCAGGTTTGGGACGGGAACCGCCACCAACCAACGCCACTGCTGATATGGTATGGTGAACTTGTCTAAACGGCCGTGTGCCATAGTCGTAATTGCTATCGGCCACAGAGTAAGTACTGGCAACCTCTAACGCCTCCTCGGCACTCAAATCTGGCAAAATCGTGGGTAATCGTGATGCCATCAAAGTTTTGCCTGAACCGGGCGGCCCAGTAAACAACAATGAATGACCACCTGCCGCTGCAATCTCCAATGCGCGTCTCGCGTGATGCTGGCCTTTGACATCGGCTAAGTCCACTTGATAACCAACCTGCTTTGGCGTGGGACTGGGCTGTACCACTTCTAAACGTCCCTCCACATCATTAGGATCACTCAAAGACTGTAAATGCTGGCAAACGGCTTTTAAGCTTTCTGCGGCCAGTATCGTCACGCCATCAACACGGCTGGCCTCGGTACTGTTTTGCATCGGTACGATAAGTTGCGGCGCGTTCAGCTCTTGTTCTTCCACCCCCGCCTTCTGTGTTGCTTTAGAAGTAGATATCTCAGATTTTATTGCTCTTGCTACGGCGAGGCTACCCGTCACTTGTCGCAGCTCGCCGTTGAGCGCCAACTCACCGATAAATTCAAACCCTGATAACACCTCTGGTTCAAGTTGTCCGCTTGCCGCCAAGATGCCAATGGCGATAGGCAGATCAAGACGCGCGCCGTCTTTTGGCAAATCAGCAGGTGCCAAGTTAATCGTCAGACGCCGATTGGGAAACTGAAAACCGGAATTTAGAATGGCGGAGCGTACGCGATCTTTGCTTTCTCGTACGGCAGCTTCTGGTAGCCCGACAATGGTCAGTGCTGGCAATCCTTGCGACAGATGCACTTCAATAATGACCTTGGGTGCATGCAGACCGACGACCGAACGGGTATAGACTTGAGCAAACGACATCACGGCTTCCAAATAAAGGGAGTGAGTGATGATAAAGTATTATGATTCAGTGCGCAAATGTCGTGTCTTGCGATATAACTTATTTACTGGAATAAAGCGGGAAAATTGTTATATGATAAATAAGCAATAAAAGGATTTTATTGCTCATATAAAGCGTGATGGTTACCGTTTTTGACGCTTTATATCACCTTAACAAACCATGGATGGATAAGCTTATGAGCATTCAAGTGCTTAATCGGCGCGTGCCCAAACTCGCGCTACTTTCGCTCGCGGTATCAGTTGGACTGGCGGGTTGTTTTGACAATGACAATGACCGCTCGATCACACCGCCGCAAACCTATTCAGCAGATATTCAGCGTACTGAGTTTGGCATACCGCATATCACCGCTAGCGATTATAAAGGACTGGGCTACGGCGTGGGTTATGCCTTTGCCGAGGACAATATCTGCTCGTTGGCACGTGAAATCGTCGTGGCTCGCGGTCAAAGCATGTTGTATCTGGGCGACGATGGCAATGTGGCAAACGATGTGTTTTATACGTGGTACAACTCGCCAGAACGCCGCGCTGACTTTTTAGCCGCTCAAGATCCAGAAGTCATTGATGCAGTCACAGGCTACGCGGCCGGCTACAGTCGCTATCTACGTGATAAAGGTGTCGATAACATTGATCCTGATTGCGCGGGCGCAGCATGGGTACGCGAGATCACCATTGATGACTTGCTGGCCTTATACGGCAAAGCTAACTTGCGAGGCGGCTTGTCTAACTTTGTCGCGCCCATTGCCGCTGCTGCGCCGCCTGATCAAAATACTGTGATGAGTAGCAGTAGAATGCGTACCGTTGGCCCAGAACCCGACGTCAAATTTGATATGTCCACCATCAATGTGATGAACGGCGGTAGTAACGCCTACGCGTTTGGTAGCGAAGTGACTGGCACTGAAAGCGGTGTGTTATATGGCAACCCGCATGAGCCATGGGACGGTATGCAGCGTTTTTATGAGTTTCATTTGACCATGCCAGGTGAGCTTGATGTCATGGGTGTGGCGCAACAAGGTCAACCCTTCCCCAATATTGGCTTTAACAAAGACGTGGCGTGGAGCCATACGGTATCTACTGCCAAGCGTTTCACGCTCTACCAGCTTAGTTTGGTGAATGGCGATCCGATGAAATATCTATACCAAAATAGCGAGGGTGTGGTTGAGCAGCGCGATATCGAAGCAGTACCTGTCACCATTCAATTGCCAAATGATCAGACCTTGGTTCGTCCCATCTATCTGTCACAATACGGGCCGATGCTAGCTGCCAACTTGCTCAACCCGCAACTGCCGACATGGGGTGCCAATAATTTGGCCTTTACCATTCGCGATGCCGCGTCTGAAAACCCGCGAGCACTCAATCAATGGCGCAGTATGAACCAAGCAAAAAGTGTGGAGGATTTGGTCGATAGAATGCAGGACACGCTGGGGCTTGGCTTTGTCAATACCATTGCCACCGATCGTTATGGCAAAGCCTTGTATGCTGATATCTCAACCGTGCCGCACGTTACCAAGCAACAGCTAGAGGCTTGTAGTGCCAACGCAGGGCCATTCCTTGGCGCTTTGATTGCCTCTGACTTGCCAGCGCTTAACGGTAGTACAGCTGCCTGTGAATGGGGTAATGATAGTGACTCACCGCAAGCAGGTATTTTTGGACGCTCAAACTTGCCTTTCTTGATTCGTGATGACTACGTTGCCAACTCAAACGACAGCTATTGGTTAAGCAATCCCAATCAGCCATTAACAGGATTCTCACCAATGCTACGTCGTCATCTAGTACCCTTCTTAGGACCAAACCCTGTCAACGGTGTCCCCTTGTTGATGCGTACCCGTATGGGACTCACCCAGATAGCAGATCGTTTGAGCAATAAAGACCAGCTGGGCGGCAATACCTTTAACTTAGATAATTTGCAAGATGTCGTTTATGGCAACCGCAGTTACGTTGCCGAATTGGTACTCGATGATGTCTTGGCAGATTGTACGGCAAACCCCGTGCTGCCATTGACCAGTGGTGGTACGATTGACGCCACTCAAGCGTGTTCAGTGCTAAGCAATTGGGATCGCCGCAACAACCTTGATAGCAAAGGCGCTCATGTGTTCAGAGAGTTTTGGCGCAAGGTTAAGTTCGATGAAACCACCGACACTGCGTTTAATGTAAAATTTGACGTCAATGATCCGGTGAATACGCCTCGTGACTTGATTATTAACGACAGCACACGTCAAGCACTAGGCGATGCGATTGCCTTTTTTACTAACAAAAATATCGCCCTTGATGCCTCATTGGCCGACCTGCAATATGTCGTCGATGCCAGTAACAGTTCAAAAGTTCCCATGCATGGCGGGCTTGGTCGTGAAGGTATCTTTAACGTGGCGCAAGGGCCAGGTCTGAATGATGATGGTACGTATAAACCTATCAATTCAGGCCCAACGTACATGCAGACGGTCACCTTTGACAGTCAAGGCCCTGTGGTAGAGGCGCTATTGGCTTACTCGCAATCAGCAGACAGTACGCGCCCGTATCACCGTGATCAGACGCGTCGCTACTCAGCAAAAGACTGGATTCGCCTGCCTTTTAATAAGACGGATATCAATGAGCAAGCCGTTGGTAATATGGTTCAATTAAGAGAATAGTAAGCATAAATGATCGGACACAAAGGAACCTCAGCGCAATGCTGGGGTTTTTTTAAGCAAAAAACTGAATTGAAAATTATACTCAATAAAATTGATACACGACATTATAATGCGTGACTGGTACAATTTTTCTTGCTGGCTGCGGCGTTGCTGACAGAGGCTGCAAAAAATTCACCCCAGCCACGCTGGCTCTTTTTTATAGTGACATTACTATAGTCTCCTTTTAAAATTTGTGTACGCACGGACCACCCCACTACTAATAAGGATTTGTTATAATGGTCACTCTGTATGTAGCCATTGATAATATATAGTTAAAGAACAATAAAAACGCTACGGTACTGCTCATATCAATTTTTGCAGCCTCTGTCTGCGCAGGCATAGCAAGCAAGAAAATTGATATGAGCCGAGTATGATGTGTCGATATTACTTTTTACTGACTATATAAGTCGCCATCCTAGGATAAAACGAGGAATACCGCATGACAGACCATTCAGCACAAAACAACCCGCAGCCTTACAACAATGCGGAAGCGCAGCCATCGACCACGCGCCCTGTTGTGCAGCTCGACAGTCCTTATGCTAGCACGCGCGGTAGTATCACCAGCAAGCAGCTACCGCCATTTGATGAAGCGATCATTCATAAGTACAATCGATCAGGACCACGCTATACCTCCTATCCGACGGCATTGGAGTTCTCACCTATTCCTGAAGGCCTTGAAACCAAAATTCTTGAAAATCGTGAAACCCGCGCCCCGCTATCTTTATATTTTCACATCCCTTTTTGTCGGCATCTTTGCTACTACTGCGCTTGTAATAAAATCATCACTAAAAAGAACAGCGACTCAGGCGATTACTTACAGTACCTCATCGCTGAGATTAAGCACAAACGACGTCTGCTATCAGCGCCTGAGGACAGCAGCAACCCTGTGGTTAAGCAGTTGCACTTAGGCGGTGGTACGCCTACGTTTTTACGTGATGAAGAAATGGTTCAGCTGTGGGAGTTTTTGCAGACGCAGTTTGATTTTCTGCCAGAAGACGAAGGGGACTACTCTATTGAGATTGATCCGCGCGAGCTAAGTGGTGACACATTAAAAGTACTACGTAACCTTGGGTTTAATCGCATTAGCTTGGGGGTACAAGATTTGGACGAAGCGGTTCAAATCGCTGTCAATCGCGTCCATTCAGCCGAATTGATTGAAAATGTCTTAACTGAGGCGCGCGAACTTGGTTTTCATTCTATCAATATTGATCTGATTTATGGCTTGCCGCATCAAACGCCAGACACCTTGGAAAAGACGGTACGCCGTATTATTGAGATGTCGCCTGATCGTCTGTCGGTGTTTAACTACGCGCATTTGCCCGAGCGCTTTAAAGCCCAACGTCAAATCAAAGATGAGGACTTACCCAGCGCAGCTGATAAGCTTGCGATGCTCGGTAATACCATCAATACTTTGACAGAAGGGGGTTATCAATATATTGGTATCGATCATTTTGCCAAGCCTGACGATGAGCTGTCGATTGCTCAGCGCGAAGGCAAGTTACATCGCAATTTCCAAGGTTACACCATCATGGGCGACTGTGACTTACTGGGATTTGGCGTGTCTTCTATCAGCCAAATTGCCAACGCCAATACGCGCTATATCCTACAAAACGACACGGATTTAGAGGCTTATCAGGCCAATATTAATGCCGCGCAAAACAATCCTATGCTGATGCCTGCGGTCAAATACATTAAAACCTCAATCAAAGATCGCTTACGTGAATACGTCATCATGAATCTGCTGTGTCACGACTATATTGACTTCAAAGACGTGAATCAAAAATTCGGGATTGATGCGATTACTTATTTTATCGATGAGATTCAACAATTGGGCGAGATGCAAGCGGATCGCTTGATTGATATGGATGCGGCGGGTATTCGTGTCTTACCAAGAGGTCGCTTGCTGGGTCGTAACGTCGCCATGGTATTTGATGAATATCTTGATAAGAAGCACAAAAACCGTTTTTCAAAAGTGATTTAGATAGATGATTGCTTAAGCCAATTTTTAAGCAGCTATCAACCACAAAAAAGACCTCACTTGAGGTCTTTTTTTATAACAAGATATAATCATGTCAGTATAAAAAATAGTCAGCGTGACTAGAATAAATTTTTTGCCGCCTCTGTCGGCATGGGCACAGCAAGCAAGAAAAATTTTTACGAGTCACGTGTTATAAAGCTTTATATCTATATTATTGACTACAGTAGTCTTTCTTTAAACTTTTAACTTATCGCCGACCATCCCTTTTACCGTACTGAGAATATCAGCTGGTAAGACCACCATTTTTGAGTTATCAGACTCTGCCAAGTCACGAATCGCTTTGATGTACTGTTCACCCAGCAAATACACAATCGGCATCTCTTCGGTACCCATCGCATTGGTGATAAGGCGAATCGACTCTTCAGACCCTTTAGCAAGTACCACCTGCGCCTCTGCATCACGGCGTGACGCTTCCAAGCGACCATCTGCCTCTAAGATAGCGGCTTGTTTTTGACCGTCAGCGCGCGTCACAGTAGCACGGCGTTGACGCTCTGCGGCTGCCTGCTCTTCCATGGCGGTCTGCATGGTAGGCGAGGGATTGATGTCTTGAATTTCTACTGTTTTAAGCGTAATACCCCAATCAGAGATGTCTTCTGAGATGGCATGTTTGAGCTTGGCCTTGATTTCATCACGACTAGACAACGCATTATCCAGATCCATCTCACCGATGATTGAACGCAACGAGGTTTGTACCAAATTGCGAATACCATACTCATAGTCTTCAATACCGTAAACCGCTTTATCAGGACGTACAATATTAATATAGGCGACCGCGTTGGCGATAATTACGACATTGTCTCGTGTAATGACTTCTTGTGAAGGAATATCAAGGACGATATCTTTGGTCGTCACTTTATAGGCCACATCATCCACGTAAGGAATAATAAGGTTGAGTCCCGGCTCTAGCGTCTGACTGTATTTGCCCAAGCGCTGCACGACCCACTTGTATCCTTGCGGTACAATCCGAACCCCTTTAAAAATGGTAAACACCACCAGTGCCACCAGTACGATCATGACAATACTAAAACTTTCCATCATTCATCCCTATTATTATGCTTATCTATTTTTGGAGAGCTCGCTTGTTGATGAGCGTGCTTTGTGGCTGCATACTACTCACAATCAACTCGTTACCAACAATATCCGTGACTATAACTCGCTCACCGACTGCTATTACCTCCCCTGTGGTACGGCACATCCATTCCGCCGCTCCCACAATGGGCACACTAAAACGTACGACGCCTGCTCTATCAGACTGTGGTGGTATGACGATCATTCCTGTCTCACCTATGATGACACTACCGCCCAATCCCGCTTTGGTTCGGTCCACCGATAAGGGTTGTACAAACTTGAACCAGACCACCAAAAAAACCGCAGAAAGTATCAACCAAATAATGATTTGAACAGAGATAGAAATAGGCAGCAACCAAGTTAAGGCCGCCACAATAATGGCAGCGGCACCAAACCAAAGGCTTGCAAAGGTTGGCACAAACATCTCGATAATCAGCAATATAAAGCCCAGCACCAACCAATGCCAAGGTTCAATCATCCATAGAGTCTCCATCATTACAACTTCTCCTATTGTTACTCTACGATTCTAGCTTTTAATGTAACACACTTTTAGACTTTATAACTCCTTAAAAATCATCAATTTACCCTGAATATATCGTACAGTAAAAAACTTGCAAATAAAAAATTGAAATATAGCGCCCAAAAAAAACGACCGCCGAAGCGATCGTTTTTTGATTGAGACATAAGACTTAGAATTTGTAATGCGCACCCAAGGTGATACCATTAGAATCTAAATCAGCCCCATCATCTTCGATGGTAGGATAAAAGTTATACATAGCTTCAATACCAGCCATAGGAGTAATATTGTAGCCAAGACCTAAACTACCAGCCACACCTGTGTCAGAATAGCCAAAACTTTCATTTTCGCTAGAATCAAATTTATCTGTATAGTCTACATCGATTTTGTTTTTTGCAATGCCTAAACGACCTTTTGCGTATAGAGCAGTATTTGGAAATACATAATCATAGGTACCATACAAACCGTAAACGTCTGCATTGTACTCAGATTTTTCGGAGATTTCGTCGAAAGCATCAGCATCGCCAGTGGTTAAATATTCAGCTTCAATACCAAAATTCGAAGTGAATTTATAGCCGCCATACACACCATATGATACAGCATCATCATCCACGTCATCTGGACTATATTGACCAACTTTTACACCAGCGTACGGCTGTCCTGAATAATTGATTGCAGCTTGTGCACTGACACTCAATAAAGCGCCTGTTGTTAAAGCCAGTAGTGTCTTTTGCAAAATTTTCATGGTATTTCCTAAGGATATTTCAATTGACAGTCAATTTTTACCAAGACTGTTGGCCGTTAAAATATCATCTTATCTGTAGATGATAATCATATATTACCAACATTATCTTCAAAAGCACACAACTGTTTTATGTTTAAGACAATATAAAAAAAACGACCGCCGAAGCGATCGTTTTTTGATTAATACTAGCTTTAACAAAGCATTAGAATTTTAATTGTGCGCCAACTGTCATTAGGTCAGTATCATTACCTAACATGTCATATTCAGCTTCAACACTGAAGTCAGGGTTTACTGAGTAGCCAAGACCTACACCACCAGCAAGACTGGTATCGTCATCTGAGAAAGAGACTCTTGAAATACCAGCAACATAGTCACCTTCTACTTCAGTTTTAGCCACACCTAGCTTACCTTTGGCATATAAGCCAGTATTTGGGAAAGCATAACGGTAAGTACCATAAGCGCCGTATGTTTTAGCGTCGATGTCGCCGCCTCGGTAGTCAGCATCATCTGATCCTACGTATTCAGCTTCGATACCAAAGTTAGGATCAAAGTTGTAACCACCATAGACACCATAAGCAGTCGGGTCATCAGCGCCATCTACGTCTAGGTCAAACTGACCCACTTTTACACCAGCATATGGCTGACCAGTATAACCGTTACCATAAGAAACGGCAGCTTGTGCACCCACGCTTAATAAAGAACCAGCGGTTAATGCAAGAAGTGTTTTTTGTAATGTTTTCATTGTTAATTCCTTAAAAAATTTGGACAAACAAGTTATTCATTTATATTGGTCTTTTGACCGCATCGCCTTGTTTGCTAACGATGAGTACATAGTAACAAACTATTTCAAACACTCTGTCAGTGTTTAATAGTATGGAAGTTAAGATTTGAAAGTATTTATCAGTGCACGGGTTACAAAGGCCGAGATATGAAACATTCTGTTACAGGCTCATTTTTCAGCAATACTTCCTATTTAATTGCTAAGCCTAACCCTTACAAAATAAAAGAACGCACCTCGAAAGGTGCGTTCTTTTTATAAGACAATTAGCAAATTTTGATCGCTAATACTGATGCAGACTTTACTTTTTGTCTTCGTCTACTTCAGTGAACTCAGCATCAACGACGTCATCATCCGCTTGGTTGCTTTCTGCAGCATTGTCCGCGCCTTGTTGGAACTGGCTTGGATCCATACCTTCTGCGCCTGCACCGCTATCAGCATAAATCTTCTGACTGATCGGCAAGAACGCATTGTCTAACGCTTCAAGCTTGGCTTTGATGTCTTCATGATCATCTTCTTTAGCCGCCGTTTCAAGCTCAGTGATCGCCGTCTCTACGGTTGATTTTTCTTCGTCAGTGACTTTGTCGCCCGCTTCTTTCAACGCTTTTTGTACGGCATGGATACGGCCATCTGTCTCGTTACGCACTTGCGCAAGATTGGCGAATTTCTCATCTTCTGCCGCGTTGGCTTCAGCGTCACGCACCATTTGTTCGACTTCTTCATCCGACAAACCAGAGTCTGCTTTGATTTGGATGCTTTGCGCTTTACCAGTGCCTTTGTCTTTCGCTGAGATGTTCATGATGCCATCAGCGTTGATGTCAAAGGTCACTTCGATTTGTGGTAGACCACGTGGTGCTGGTGGAATGTCCGTCAAATCAAAACGGCCAAGCTGTTTGTTTTGGTTAGCGATTTTACGCTCACCTTGATACACCTGAATCGTTACTGCTGGCTGATTGTCTTCTGCCGTTGAGAATACCTGTGATTTCTTAGTCGGAATCATGGTGTTTTTCTCAATGATTGGCGTCATCACACCGCCCATTGTTTCGATACCAAGCGTCAATGGCGTCACGTCTAATAATAGAACGTCCGTTTTGTCACCAGACAATACCGCGCCTTGAATCGCTGCACCCGCTGCGACTGCTTCGTCAGGGTTCACGTCTTTACGTGGCTCTTGACCGAAGAATTCTTGTACGTTTTGTTGTACCAATGGCATACGAGTCTGACCACCCACCAAGATAACGTCATCGATGTCACCAATTTTTAGGCCAGCATCTTCAAGCGCAATCTTACAAGGAGCAATGGTACGTTGTACTAATGCTTCTGTCAGGCTTTCTAGTTTTGAGCGACTGATCGTTACAACCAAATGCTTAGGACCACTGCTGTCAGCGGTGATGTACGGTAGATTAACTTCCGTGCTCTGCGCGCTTGATAACTCGATTTTCGCTTTTTCTGCGGCTTCTTTTAGACGCTGCATGGCCAAAGAGTCACCTTTTAGGTTAACGTCTTGGTCTTTTTTGAATTCATCAACCAAATAGTCGATTAACGCAGAATCGAAATCTTCACCGCCAAGGAATGTATCACCATTGGTTGCCAGTACTTCAAATTGCTGCTCGCCATCAACATCAGCGATTTCGATGATTGAGATATCAAAAGTACCACCACCCAAGTCATAAACAGCAACGGTGCTATCGCCTTGCTTTTTGTCCATACCATAAGCAAGTGCAGCGGCAGTTGGCTCGTTAATGATACGTTTTACATCAAGACCAGCGATCTTACCGGCATCTTTGGTGGCTTGACGCTGTGAGTCATTGAAGTAAGCAGGGACGGTCACAACCGCTTCAGTCACGCTTTCACCAAGATAATCTTCTGCTGTTTTCTTCATTTTTTTCAAGATTTCCGCAGAAACCTGTGGTGGCGCTAGCTTTTTGCCGTTAATTTCTACCCAAGCATCACCATTGTCTGCTTTGGCGATTTTGTAGGGCACCATGCCGATGTCTTTTTGCACGACTTTGTCATCAAAGCGACGACCAATCAAACGCTTGATAGCAAATAGCGTGTTGTTTGGGTTGGTGACTGCTTGACGCTTGGCTGATTGACCAACCAAGGTTTCATCATTTTTGTATGCGACGATAGATGGGGTTGTGCGCGTGCCTTCAGCGTTTTCGATGACTTTAACTTTGTCACCTTCCATCACTGCCACACATGAATTTGTTGTACCTAAATCGATACCAATTACTTTACCCATAATCAAATGCTCCTAATTGTTTTAAATATAAATGGTTTCATCTGCTGACCATAATCGGTCACTTGTTGCTATATATCGGTTTATCGGTTGATTTTTTCAAGTCAAGAATTAAGCAAAAATGGTATTTCCTATGACTTTTTTCGATAAACCCTAATAATAGTAAGGTTTATGGTTTTAAAATTTATTGTCCCACGCGTACCATTGCTGGGCGTAGTAGACGACCATTCAAGCTATACCCTTTTTGCAATACTGTGCCAACGGTATCGGCTTCTGCATCTGGATCGATGCCAACGGCTTCATGCAGGTCTGCATTGAATTTTTCGCCTTGTGGGTCAACCGCTTCTACGCCATTTTTGTTCAATACCGCCACAAGCGCTTTATGCGTGAGTTGTACGCCTTCTGCGACTGGATCGTTGGCATCGGCGTTTTCCATTGCACGCTCTAAGTTATCAACGATTTCTAGTAGCTCTTTGGCAAATTTCTGCAAAGCAAACTTTTTGCTTTTATCGGCTTCTTGCTCCATGCGTTTTTGCGCATTATAAGCTTCTGCATTGGCGCGAGCAGTGCCTTCTTTAGCCTGCTTAACTTCGCCTTCTAACTCAGCAATACGTGCTTTAAAGGTATCTAGATCGATTTCGTTGTCGATAATCACCTCTTCACCTGAGTTGTTTTTTGGATCAAATTCTTTCATGGTTTCTTCTAAAATGCTGTCACTGTGATTGATGTTATCATGCGCCACATTTTGTTCAGGGGATTCGTGGTTGTTATTTTGCTCGCTCATGATGGCTCCTTAGAATATTAATAATGACGATTGATGTCAGCCACAATAACCTGACTAAACGCCGCACTTATTGTGGCTTTTATAAATACTAACCGTGGTTACTCATTGTTGTTATGAATGCGTTTTACTAGCTGCTTGATAAAGGTAGTGGCTATAAATTTCAAGCCTAAAGCAAAGGAATTTTTCGCATTAACAACAAATACAGGTTAAATAGGAAGAAAAAGGTTTCTAGAACACTTTATCGCTTTAAAAATCGCTGTAGAAATAGCGTGTCGATAGAGACATAGAGTTAGTAGAGATATAAAGTCATTGAAAATACAAAATCAGTAAACATACAAAGCCGGTAGAGATATAAGATCAGTAAACATACAAATACCACCTCCGTAGCAAGACATAGCCATTCCAAATTTTTTACCTTTAACTCCTAAGCTATTACCAAAAAAATACCCAGTTTATGGTTGATTACATTATCATAGCAATAAACAGATATGGGTTAAGCAAGCCTCAACACTATCAAACAATGTTGCTGACCCTCATTGGTGAGAAATATTATGTCTAATTCAATAGTGTTATCAGTTAATAGCTTATTGAATAAAGCGTTGATGACGGTAAAGCTCGCTTCAATTGTCCAAGTAGACAATGAGGTAGCAGCTAATGACCGAGCAATGAACGATACAAGCAACCATATAAATAGTAATACCCCAAAAAAGCATCATACCTTTAAAGACAAAGTACTGAGCTACAAGCCACTAACCCGCTATCAACCGCATACATTGCATCACACGATGAAAGGCGTGGGTCACTTGCCACCGCTCATATTGGAGCGCATGATTGGCTATTTAAAAGGGCCAACATCAAGGCAATATCCCCATGCCGATGCCCACCTGCGCTTGATACTCGCGGTGAACCGTTACCTCAAAACCCCGTTAGAGCTCGCGCAGATGTCCGAGTTACGAGAACGATTTGCCATCGATGCTGTGGCCATGCAAGCGCCAAAAGTGTGGAAGCAAGCCAACACGGCGATGTTTAGTAATATAAAACGCTTTACCAAAAAAGGTGAGAGACCTGTTCGCTGGACAGACAAGGTGATCGCGGATGCCGATTCAGGTGATATGACGGTTCGTTGCTATCGAGCAGACAGCAAACCTAGGAGACTGAAATTTAAAAAGCGACGCCCTCATAATCCGGATGAAACGGTGATGTTGTTCTTTCACGGCGGCGGCTTTTGTATAGGTAATATTGATACCCATCATGAATTCTGCCACGCCGTTTGCGCGCGCACGGGCTGGTCGATTGTCAGTGTTGATTATCGCTTAGCGCCTGAGAATCCTTCACCAGATGCACTCAGAGATTGTATTGCCGCTTACGCTTGGTTGACTGAGCACTGCCACACCTTAGATGCCTTATCATCACGTATTGTTCTCGCTGGTGATAGTGCAGGTGGCGGACTGGCGACGCTAATGGCGCAGCAATTAACCGCGCCGCATAAACAAGCTTGGCTAGACTTGGGCAATAATGGTCAGAAAATGTTTGATTTACTACAACGTCTACCCGCGCCGCTAGCCCAAATGCCTATCTATCCTGTGACTGACATCGAGACTAACTATCCAAGCTGGGATCTGTACGGGGAGGGTTTGCTATTAGATCATGCGGATGTCGCAGTATTTGGGGATGCCTGTTTTCAAAACAGTCTGTTACCACGCCAGCATGTTCTTAACTCGCCCATGCTTGGTGATAACAGCAAAGTGTGCCCCACTTATGTGATCGCTGCTGAATTGGATGTGCTGCGTGATGAAGCATTTGCCTATGCCAAACAAATAGAAAATCATGGCATCGCTGTCAGTATACAAACAGTACTTGGCGCGCCTCATGGTTTCATCCATTTTATGAGCGTGCATAAAGATCTTGGTCAAGAAACCAGCGATATCATTGATGGCTTTGCCCACTTCGTACATGAGCTCATCAATGCTGACTCTCGGTTAGCGGCTTGATGCTTACTGTTTACTGTTTACTGTTTACTGCTCAATACTTTCTGCTTAATTAACATTTAGTACTTGCCAGCTTACAAATGGGCGCTGCGAACAGGGTTGCCAGTCAAGCTGATTAACCAAATCTCAGAGCGCGAGCCCAAGCGAAAAGGAATCCCCCAAAAGCCATAACCAGAAGACACCACAAAGTGACCTTTGCCAATGGCTTCATAGCCATAACCCAAGCGGTTGATGGCATTTACAATGAAGTTTGCTGGAAAAATTTGACCATTATGAGTATGCCCTGATACTTGTAAATCAATCGGCAACTGACTGTGTTCGGTAATATTGCTTGGTCTGTGATCGAGCAATATAATTGGCTGCTTTGTATCTACCTGCGTCAATAACTCAGTGGTCGCCACACGCTGGGATTTGTGATTGTCAAAACGCCCCACCAGCCAAATGGGTGCACTTCCATGATGGATACATTGAACCTCATCGTTTAGCAATGTGACCCCAGCGCTGCGCAGCGACTCACTGATCGGCTGCTCATGACCATACAAATCATGATTGCCTAACGTGGCATACGTTCCATAGGGCACACTTTTCACCAGCTTAGTTAAATTAACGGCCATCTCATAGTCAGCGAACGCTTGCGTGTTGTCATCCATAATATCGCCTGGCATCAGCAAAATGTCGGCTTTATGTTTGACAACCAAGCGCTGCAATCTGTCTATCGCATTGCTGCCAAACAAGCGTCCTAGATGCAAATCACTGGCTACTGCTAACTTTAAGGGTTTAGGCAGCGGTTTATCAATCTGGACAGACACGCGGCGTACCACAGGGACATACGCACTGTACAGCGAAAGCATAAACAGTCCTATGAAGATTGTCACTGCCAGTGCTCGTAAGCCATTATCTATCGAAACAGAGGTCATTGAGACAGGCGTTGTGATTGCATCGCCCATCGTGGACATGATTAGCCCGTATCCGCCATACAACAAACTCGTTAGTAACGCCGTCAGCAATACAAAATGCATAACAAGCATCCAACCACTTATCCAGCGATAACTATTGGCAAACGCCCTTTTTACGCTTAGTAAAAGTAAGCCGTTGGTAATCACAAAGACAGCAATCCATATCATGGTTTGTGAGGTGGCAATCTGCCAAGGCTGTAGCCACCACTGCAAGCTTAGCGCCGTACCCAGACTGAAGAGCTGTAATAATGCAAAAATGGTAATAAAAAACGCATAGCGCATGGGCAATCCTTGATTGTTACTATTCAAACCACCTTACTAAAATAATGGGGGCAAAAACTAAAATAAACACGGGCTATGTTTGCTGCCAATCAAAAAACCTCCACTACTTTTATGGGTCGTAGTAGAGGTTTTTAAGAGGGTTTATTATGTTTCACATGAAACACGCGTTGTATGAATAAAAGCTATGTTTCACATGAAACAAAGAGGAGCATTACCCTTTTTGCTCTGTTAAGGCTTGCTTGAGCGTTGGTTGTTTAAACTCATAACCTAAATCTTGTAATGCTTGCGGCAATACTTTTTGACCATCGATTAGTAAGGTCGACATCTCGCCAAACATCAGCTTGAGTAACGCCGCTGGCAATGTAAAAAAGGTTGGACGGTGTAAATACGTGCCAAGTGTCTTGGTAAATGTGTGATTGGACACTGGATTGGGCGCCGTCAAGTTGTAAACCACCGCCGACACGTCATTGTCAGTTTTAAGCGCATTTTCACCATTTAAGATACCTTGCTGCGCATCGGTTTGGCTGGCAAGGTGCTGCTCCATGATGAATATCGCTGCCCCTACCCAATCTTCACGGCTGATCCAGCTCATGATCTGTTTACCATCACCCAATTGTCCACCAACACCCATTTTAAAAGGGGTCAAAAGCTTGCCTAGCATACCGCCGTCCGGATGCATGACCACACCCGTACGCACGATTGCCACAGGCACGCCATCATCGGTTGCTTTTAACGCCAACGTTTCCCACTCTTCACACAACTTGTGAGCAAAGTCGGTCTCAAAGCCACTGCTTTCGGTTAAAGGCTTATCTCCTTGCGTACCATACCAACCAATCGCTGAACCGCTGATGAGTAACTTGGGTTTCACAGCGGTACGATTGATAAATGCCAGTAGCGCATTGGTCGGTTTGATACGGCTGGCAAGCAGTTGCTCTTTACGCTCATCGCTCCAACGCTTATCGGCAATACCAGCACCTGCTAGATTTAAAACAACATCAAAATGGCTATCAGACGTTGCAAGCTCATCATAAGTCATCATGGCAACATTGTTAGGATGCGCTTGACTGCTATCACGCGTGAGCCACGTAATATGCATGTTTCTATCATTATTTTGATAACGCTCTAGAAGCTCTTTACTCAGTGCCCTTCCTAAAAATCCTGAGCCACCGCTGATTAAAACATTCATAGTCACATCCTTACGTTGTGTTTATCGTTATTTAAAAGAAGATAACCTTTGAGAATTATCCTGTTCTATTTTGCCGCTGTTGTCAAAACGGCTTTTACATGACTTTGGTAAGGCAATGGCGCTCGCGATGGCGGCGTTAATAGCGCCAAACAGTCCTGTAGCAATCATAAAAGCGATTAGCACACCGATCTCTATCCATGAATTTATCCCCAAATATAGAATGATGATTCCTATATAAGACGCTGAGGTTACAAACCCGATTGCAAACACCCGACTTATGCTCTTCTTATCATTACGCCATAGGTTCTTACCAGCGACGATAATGCCCGTCAATAGCGCAGGAATAAAACCAAGCAAACCGACATATAGCAAAGGCTGATAACCAATTTGGGCAAAGTCAGCTTCTCTAAAGACAAGCAACAGACTCAGCTTTGCAATCACGCCGCCTACCGCACTACCAATACTTGCAAACAAAATAACCACTTGTATATAAGGGTAACCTATCAGATCGTTGTCTATTTTCATGATATTTATCCTCTTAACGTTCGTCGTTAATTGAGTATAAATAGGGCGTTGGTAGCGACGATGGATTTGCGATGGATAATTGATGATTAGTAATTTTTATAATCATATTATTAAGGTCATTTTGTTTACATATTTTCTAAACGATTTTTGTATAAGCCTAGCGTGTCCTCTACAAACTCATTCATCACCCACTTGCCCCAAAACCCTGCATAAAAATTCATATTGGTGCTGTAGGTAAAGCCGACATACCTGCTAATACTGCACTTACACCTCCTGCCAGACCAATAGCCAGCGAAGGAAGGATACCTATCATAGAACTCAGAAAAATAACGTAGAAGACCGTTGTTATAAGATAACCAACTGAAAAAGTCTGTATCCACCATCCTTTTTTAATAAATCGCTTTTTATGGACATGCCAAGTGCTAACGATAGACATGATGGCCAGTCCAAATAGACAACCACCGAGGATATATATTGGAAAAAACAAAATAGCCATTAAACCTATACTAGCGTCAGCAGTGAATAAAGTTGCAGCAAATGGAAATAAGATTAGTTGAAACAAAGTACCAGAAAGTATAAAAGTTCTATGCACTTTTTTCTCAGGATAAACATTTAAACGATCACTTGGCTGAGTCGATAATATTTGCATACAATCATCCTTTTATTTAGCTGTCTAATTTGTTGACTGTCTAACTTAATAGTCTCACTACGCAAAACGCTTACGAATCGGACACTCATTTTCATCATGACGTTTGCGCCTGCCCTCTTTTATTTTTTGCCAGCGATTGTCTATAACGCTTATAACGGCTGCTCTATCAGGCGTTACATGCTGCTCAGTCAGATGCGGCACGACTTTATCTAGACGCTTTGCAAGCTCAGGTAAGTGATTGGAAGGTACCGCAGGAAATAGATGATGTTCCACGTGATAAAGCAAATTAAAGGTCAGCAAATTGATCAATGGATTACGCTCAGTACGAGCGAGCGTCTCCTCACAATCATGATGCACGCCCCACACCGCGATAATACCGACACTGGCATTGGCGAGCATCATGGTCGCTAGGTGATAGAGCAGTACTTGTGTCAATAAACTAAGAGTAGAGACATTCATGAGGATTAATACAAGCGTCACCATAATGACCAAAGCAATCAAACCAAACTCTAACCAAGCGATGCGCTGATTGCGCTGGCTGCTTAGGCGTAACCCTTGACGATAGATAGCAAACCGATAGCTCACGCCGCCGAGCATCGCTTGCCACCATGACAACTTTGCCAGATTGCCCTCAATATCACTATCGCCCAGCGGGTTACGATGATGCTCCATATGCGTGGCTCGAATACTGTGTAAGCTGGTCATCAATAACACGCTCAACAACAGTAACAAGACGGTCGTCGTATGTTTGCCTGTGCCTAGACTATGATGGTAGCCATCGTGAGCTTGACGAAAAGCGGAGGCAAAAAATAAATAAGAAAACATACAGGCCAATACATACCATGATTGACTGGCAGACCACCATGACAGTAGTAAAAACGGATAAGGTAAAATGAGGTTGTAAGCAATTTGACCACGCGTCAACTGGCGCAAGTCTTGCCACTCTACTAAGCCAATCGCGCGCTTAATCGCTTGAGGTTTGTTGTGGGCAGTATTTGCTTTCATTTTATCCATCCCTTTATGATTACTATTCAAACATCCTTAATTTTTTCTTTTATTTCTGTCGAAACTGAAATTATCACGCAAATTTTTTATTTTTAAATAGCTTAGCGCAGAACCTTTTTAATACTTGCGCCCAGTTTTAATATCTTTTTAAGCGCACTTGTCGGTAATTTAAGCATTTCAGACGACCAAGTGGTGACGGTATCAACGAACTCCTGCGTTTCACGAATACGGGTTTTTACCTCACTGTTCTCATTCTCAAATTCCGGACTGTCCATCAGTTCTTGTAAAAACTGCACGGTTGGATCAAGTTCGCGCTTTTGTCGCTCAATGACGATGATACGCGCCAGCTCCCAAACGTCAGTATTGGTCGTAAAGTGATCGCGTCGATCGCCGAGTATAGAAACTTTTTGTACCAAACCCCAGTTTTGTAGCTCTTTAATACTGTTTGATACGTTGGAGCGCGCAACCCCTAGTGTGTCAGTGATCTCTTCCGCGTTCAGCGGTTTACCAATGATATAAAGCAAGGCATGAATCTGCGACATAGTGCGGTTAACGCCCCACTGCGTACCCATCTCACCCCAATGTAGAATAAATTTTTCAGTAACAGGGTTTAGTTTCATAACGGGCACTCGCTTTATTATTTATCAATTTTAATAAACTTATCTTGCGCCATTCTTTTATTTCTGTCAATAGTGAAATAACTTTATAAATTAACTTTTAAACCCTTAAAAATTCTTTAGCGGATGATTGATCCTGTTATAGCATCTCGTATTTGGCTTGGCAACGTATAGCCCAACGTCTCGGCTGGCAAGTAGCTGATTTGTTCACCAAAATAAGCATAGGCTTCTGTGAAGTTTTTAGCAGGCGGCTGCCCTGAAGGATTACAGCTGGTGGACACAAGCAAGCCAAAGGGGTTCTGAGCACTGACTAACTGCTGGCAAAGCTCACGGATCATAGGATGAGTAATCACTCTAACGGCCACAGTCTGATGCTGACCGGTAATCCAAACAGGAATAACATCAGCAAACTTCGGCGGAATAGGCAGTAACCAAGTATGCGCCTGCTTGTATTGCAGGTCTGTACGCTTACTATCTGTTTGCCAACTCGCTACGATAGCATCGCGTTGCGCGTCATTTAGGGGAGCCAATAACGGTGCCAAACGCGTAATGCTGTCGGTAATGACGATCATGCCTTTGTCTTGTGGCCGCTGCTTGATGGCCAAAATACGCTGAACGGCTGCTTCATTATACGGGTCACAACCGATACCCCACACACTCTCGGTTGGGTACGCCAATAGCTGTCCTGCTTTTAAGCAGTCGGCTGCTTGCCTCACAGAAGTGGTCGTCATAGGAGTAGATTGGTTCATAGCTTGAATCGTTTATGAGAGTAGAAGAAACAGTAGAAATCATAACACAGCAGCAGTGCTACCTTGGAGCATGAGGAGTATAAACGGCTAAAAAAGCGATTGAGACGTTAAAAAGACACGGTATTGTTATGTCAAGATGGCGTCATATTGTGATCAAGATAACGCTCATTCTAAACGCGCAAATAACGGCCACCTTGGACGCCAATCACACCGAGTAGCTCAAGCTCCATCAGCTGTCCAATGAGTTGTGGCGGTGCAAGCTTGGTAGCCGTGATAAGCGCGTCCAAATCCTGTCCATGCCAATCAAGTTGCTCATACACTGCGGTTAAGTGCTCAGGTACAGCAATAGCGCTCGGTTTGATGTTCGATGGCGACTGATGGCTAGTAATAGGTGCTTGACCTTCAGCGGTAGGTTGAAAGGATGGACGACGAGCATTATTGACACTAAAGGCAGGTGCATCAGCACCATTGGCTGAACGATCCGTATAATTAACATGGGCCAGTTGATTGTTAACATCCTCGATCACTTGCTGCGGATGATAAACCAAGGTCGCGCCTTCACGGATCAAATGATGACAACCCTCAGCATTGCTATTGTCAATATGGCTGGGAATCGCAAAGACTTGCTTGCCTTGTTCTGAGGTTAAGCGCGCGGTAATCAATGAGCCACTTTGCACCTTGGCTTCTGTCACAATCGTCGCTAGGCTCAATCCTGCCACCAAGCGATTGCGACGCGGGAAGGTATGTTTATGTGGCTGGGTGTGCGGTAGTAGCTCACTGATAATACAGCCCCCTTGCTCGACAATCTGATCGAATAATCGATCATGGTGATTGGGATAATTGACATCAATGCCCGTCCCCATCACCCCAACTGTGCGACCTTGATAGTCAGACTCTACCTGTGACAACGCTCCTGAATGCGCGCGTTTATCCACACCCATAGCAAGTCCACTGGTGACGATGTAACCCGCTTGCGCTAAATACTGCGCCATATCAAACGTGGTTTTTTGTGCATGGGCTGTGGGCTTTCGGCTACCGACAATAGCGATCTGTGCTTGCTGCAAGCGCAAACGATTGCCACGATAAAACAACAAAGGTGGTGGGTCATAAATCTCTAAGAGCTGAGCAGGATAATCAGGTTGGTCAGCAAACAGCAGACCATAACGTCCTTCTGTTAACGCTTTTTGGATGGTGTCGATACTGCTGCGCGTTTGCTCTGGCTGCTCATGACGTTTGAGATGGGTATGATGCAGACCCAACTGCCGCCACGCCTCTACTTTGGCCTGCCAAGCAAGCCGTGCATGACCAAAAGAGGTAATAAGCTTGTGATAGGCGGAAAGAGAAGCGTTGACCTCAAACCACAGCGCCAATATGGCACGCTGATCGTCAGTCAATAAAGCAGGTACGGCCATCATAGTCATTTATCTCGCGTCGTCGGACTTAGCGTGGCTCATTCATTAAACCAGTGATAGATCGTTATAAATAAGGCGGCGGTAGTAGCTGATCACCGACGCTCAGTGGTAGCTCAGAATCCAATACGTAAGCGTAACTAATATGATCAAACGTATTAAAGACCATGACCGTACCGCTTGGCTCATTGGGCAAGCGTACCGGCATATCGTTGTCCATCTTATCGCGCACTAATGGCCCTTTTTGATAAACGGTTAGAACATCACCGGGTTTGGCACCCTCAGCACTGCCTAAGTTGATGGCGACCACACTCCCCTTTGCCGCTGAGCTGATTGAATCCATGACGCGCACAATCAAGCCACCACGGCTAACAGAGGCAGGCTCAGGATAAAAGACTGGCGGAATAGAGTTATTAAGCTCAACGAATACGCGATCCCCTTCGCGCACTTCTTTACCGTAACTGTTCGTGAGCTGTAGGCTTGTCACACCATTGGTTTCTGTAGAAGTGACCAACCCTGTTGCTACTTGCGTCACTTCTAAGCCGATCACCGCTTGGGTATTAGGATCAACATATGGCTCGCCTTCACGGTAGACACCGTAGCGTTGACCCACGATAAGCGGTACACCTTTGGCATAGACTTTATCACCGCTGGCGGTAATCAAGTTGCGGTTTTTAGAAGCCAAAATGTAAGGCGTGGTGTTAAAATCGCGAGGATCAACGATGATGGTTTTGTCTAGCCAATGCTGGATGGCAGATAAAGGAATCGCGGGAATACTATTGGCCGTTGAGGTAATCGTTACCGTACTGGCAACCGCATTGCCGGTTAGTTGTTTTTCAACGCCAGCGCAGCCCTCACCTGTATCCACACCAATCAGGGTTTGACCTTGGATCACACATAAGATAAGGATGTCATCGGGATAAATAAGATTTGGGTTTTTGATTTGCTTATTGGTGGCCCAAATTTCTTTCCAGCGCCATGGACTGTCTAAATAACGTCCTGAGATGTCCCATAAAGTATCGCCTTTTTTGACGACATAGCGATTGGGCGCATCCGCTTTAATGGTTGGTGGTGGATTATTGGCGTAGGCTGTGGTCATCAGCATGGCACTGCTAAATGTTGTGAGTAACAGTGCTCTCGCTATCTTTTTTAAGCTCATCTTCATTATTATATCCACAATATAGACCACAGTTTTGGCTGATATGATTCCTAAAAAAGCGTCCGGAACAATAAAGTCCTGCCGACGCTATTTCTAATATTACAATCATATCCACCATAACACAATCATAAACAATTTATTACAATGGCGTAACCTTAAAACCACTACTTGCGTGGTGTTTTTTAGAAGATATAGCTAAAAATGCTCAATATATTAAGCTGGGTTTGGTGTGACATGCTGACGGATTTGCTCCGCAACCAGCTTGGCATCATTGTCTAGAACCACCACATGCTGCGGCAAATCCTCCAACCCTTCGGTATGCGTAGGACGGGCAATGTCGATTTGACCGACTGCCTCTATAATCGTATCGGCAAATTTCACAGGCAGTGCGGTTTCAGCGCAAATGATAACTTCATTATCTAACTGCAATTCTTTAGCGACTTTAATGCCATCAGCGGTATGCGGATCGACCAGTTCACCGTGCTGCTCATAAAGGGCTTTGATGGTTTGCAAACGGTCGTTGTGGGTCGATTTACCAGCGGCAAACCCATAACGCGTATTGACCGCCTCCATCACATCTGACAAATCAAACCCTTGACCGGATTTTACGCCATCAAATAACTCGTGGACACGGGCGCTGTCTTTTTCTAGTAGCAAATAAACAAAGCGTTCAAAGTTCGAGGCTTTTGAGATGTCCATTGACGGGCTTGACGTGACGTAGGTTTTGTCAGTGGGGCGCGGTTGATACGCACCTTTATTAAAAAAGTCATTTAAGACGTCGTTTTCATTGGTGGCGACGATTAAGCGCTCAACGGGCAGACCCATTTCGCGGGCAATGTGACCGGCACAAATATTACCAAAATTACCTGACGGTACGCTGAAACTGACTTTTTCATCGTTATTGGTGGTGACCGCAAAATACGCTTTAAAGTAATAAACGATCTGCGCCAGTATGCGACCCCAGTTGATTGAATTGACTGTGCCTAAGTTATAAGCGGCTTTGAACGTCGCGTCTTGTTGCAACGCTTTAACGATATCTTGGCAATCATCAAACATGCCATCGATAGCGATATTGTGAATGTTGTCATCGCTCAAGCTATACATTTGCGCGCGCTGAAATTCACTCATTTTGCCGTGCGGCGATAGCATAAAGACTTCGATGTTTTCTTTACCGCGCAGTGCATATTCTGCCGCACTACCCGTATCACCGCTGGTTGCACCAATAATGGTGATGCGGGCGTCTTTTTGTTTGAGCACATATTCAAAGGCGTTGCCCAAAAATTGCATGGCCACGTCTTTAAATGCCAGCGTTGGGCCGTTTGATAATCCTAAGATATATAAATTGTCTTCGAGCTTACGAACAGGAACAATGTCATCAGAGCCGAACACGTCAGCCGTATAAGTCCGCTCGATAATATCCTGCAAGTCCGCTGCTGGAATATCGGTCGCAAAACGCTGCATAATCGCCATGGCAAGCTGTGGATAGCTCAGCGTGCGCCACTCATCGAGCACAGTACTATCAATTGTTGGATAGTGCTCAGGCAGCATCAGACCACCGTCTGGCGCCAGCCCCATCAAAAGCACATCACTAAAATCCATCGGCGCTGTCTGACCACGGGTACTGATATATTTCATTAGAGTGTCCTGTCAAAGAATCATATTCATTTAAAATAGAAAAAGGGTAGCATATTTTTAGCGATAAGCTTTATTAAATAAACGGTCTATACTGTTTTGTGAATAAAACCTGCCAACCTCTACTACAAGCATTGGAAAACCACCGATAAGTCATAGCTCTTTTATAGAAATATAAGGTAACATGAACCTAAAACTCAAACTATTACAGGTAGTCTAATGTCTTATAAGTCAGACTGGATAGAAATGCTAATTAAGTTTAAGATAAAAATAAATGCGTATTTAGCTAACCCAAACAGTATCACTGTTAGAGATTTAGAAGAAGTTCAAAACGAATTTATAGCTTTCGTAGATGGTTATTCTGTGTTACTAAGAAATGATGCTTGTAATATACAAGTGATAGACGTATTTAACCAAGTGTATTTGAATAAAAGCAATACAGTATCTGATGGTGATACGATAAATGGCTTACAAAAGCTAGTGAACAGTTTTGATACTGCTATCACTCACAACAAGGAAGAAAAAATGACTACAAACTATAACGTCAGCGGTAATGCTCAATTTGGTAATAACAACAGTCAAACCAATACTCATAACGCCACTGATATTAACATCAATCTACAGACCTTAATCAGTGAGATTGAAAAAAGCGGCGATCCTGAAGCAAAAAGCAAACTACTCGATCTTCTTAATAACGGGACTATTGCAAGCATTTTGGGAGTGACAGCTGCGGAAGTGGTCAGGTTTTTTAGCTAAATCTAATAGTCTTCGAAAGACTCTAAACGTTGAACCAAGTTCATTAATACTTTGTTTTCACGTCGCCCTATTGAACCCCTGAAATTATCATAGAAATCTCTTTCATGAGAACCATATTGAGCTTCTTGAAAGCTATCAATAGAGAGGAAACTAAACTCAATAAGCTTCTGAAGTACTTCAAGATTAAAGTCATTCTGTCCTCTGACCTCTAAAGCATTCTCAACTAAGTCTTTATAGGTAGCAGTGTTGTTTCTTATTTTAGAGATTAAAGCTCCACTTTTTACTTTAAGTATGCTTATAAAAACCATCAAAAACATTCTAGGATATAAATTACCAAAATTAGTGTCTAAACTAGCTACAAGGTATTTATAATTCTGCAAAGCCTTGTTTAACTGTCTATAGGACAGGTCATAACGAATTGAAAGTATTAGAAACAGCTCATATGAGCTATTCATTGACTCAGACGAGCGCACAGGTAGTCCTATGAACTCTACTTGGTTCCAAAAGTATTTTCTACGGTTACTATTGTTGGATAGATCAGCTTTTGGTAGTCTAGTTGGATAGTCGATGAATTTTTGTAAATAAGTATGAGCATCTATGTTCTGACCGTAAACCTTTTTAATAGATTCTTCTAATTGTTCATGATGCATAGATAAAACAAAAACGACCCCTTCTACTAAAAATAAGTGCTTTATCTTTTCTAATATCTCGACAGCGAAGCTAGGCTTACATCTATCTAGTTCATCAATGATGATAACAAGAGGCATATCTTGCTCTGAAGCCTCAAACGCGAGTTGAGATAGAGATTTTTTAAAATCTTTGAACACTTCTTTTTGTCTTAAAGCTTGTTCAAAAGCGTTATCTAACGCAGAATTTAAACTGTTTTTAATAACTTCAGAAATATCAATTTTTTGGCTCTCTTCATGAGTTAGCTTTTCCTGAAAATTTGAGTCAATATTGATAGGTGACGTCTTTGCTATCACAGCTTGTAGAAGGTGATAAGTATTCTTAGACTTGTTTAAATAATCTTCTTTTGCAGTAAGACCATTTACCTTGGCATAGTTGTATATCTCAATAGCTAAAGATAGAAATACATCTTCTAGATAATCATATTCGAACGCATCAAAATAAATGGAAGCAATGTCTTTTGTCTCCATATGTTTTTGCCACATTTTTACAAAAGTCGTTTTACCTTCACCCCACTGCCCGCTAAGTCCTATAACTACTTCACCTTGTTTATTATTCTCAATAATATTCGTTAGTTGGTCAGCAAATCCCTTGCGTTCCAACCAATCATTTGCAAAAGGGTCAGCATCATTAACTTCGACATTATGTCTTCTTAATTCCATTGCCTCATCCTTAAAGTCTTAATACAAAAATTCTATCTAATTAGAATATCACTTATATTAGCTCTTTGCTGCGCTACGGTTTATTCAGCAGCTTTCTGCAACAACGCATAATAAAAACCATCACCACTGGTGCTATCAATCGGCAAACACTGGCGGCCGATGGTTTGCGCGATGCCCCAATTGCAATCCTCGGTAAATTCCATCGCGACGGCGTCATCATGATGCTTGATAAAATCTTGCATTTGTTCCACGTTTTCTTGCTTTAAAATCGAGCAAGTCACATAGAGCAGATAACCGCCCGCTTTTAACTGCGGCCATAAGTTATGCAAAATATCAGCTTGTAAAACAGCCGTTTGCTCAATATCTTCCTCAGTACGTAAAATACTGATATCCGGATGACGACGAATCACCCCCGTCGCGGTACAGGGAGAATCAAGCAATATGGCATCAAACACCGCTTCGCTGGTGTCTTTTTTATCAGCGCCTTGCCATCTGGTCGCATCCGCACAAACCACATTGAGCGCAATGCTCATTGCTTTATCAAGCGTTTGCTCAGAATTTTTTAGATCTTGCTGCGTCAAACTCAAGCGCTGTAAGTTTTCATAAATGCGTTCGATACGCGGCGCTTCATTATCGATAGCGGTAAGCTTGATACTAGATAAGGTACTGTCTTGTTTCACGTGAAACAAAGGTGATTGTTCGGCTGAATTCAAGAGTTCTAACCAATGAGCAAGCTTACCGCCAGGTGCTGCGCAAGCATCTAGAATATGTAGGTCAGTGCTGTCACCGTTGGCCTTAACTTTATGCATTAACGCATTATGAATAATAGGTGCGGCAAGCTGTGCATGTAAATCTTGTACACTCGCTGCGCCCTCAGCAAAATGTGGCAACGCATTAACACCCGTACTTTGATGCAAGTGCAATGCTTTGGTTGATAATGAGGTTATGTCTGAAGATTGAGACAAGTTAAGACCGCCTGTTAGCTCAACCAAATCCGCGTCAATCTCCGCCCCATCCAATGCTTGCTGGTAATCCTCTACTGAGCTAACGGCCGTATTGACTCGTAAAAACATGGGGGCAGCTTGGCGTAAGCCTTGGGTAAGCTCATCATACTGCTCGCTCCAGTCTTGTTTGAGCTGATAAGCAAGCCAGTTTGGTAGGCTATGCTTTTTATCGCATTTCTTCCGAAATTTGCTGGGATTTTTGGCGACTTTACGCAAAATAGCATTGACCAAACCGCTGGCATGGGCAAATTCAATCTCTTTGACCGCTTCAACCGTTTCATGAATGGCCGCATGATCGGCCACTTCTAAATACAACAACTGCACCAAACCCACTTGAATCGTGGTTCGAACTTCCACCTCGTCAATAGGATTGTCTGCCAAGGTATCGAGCAGACGTGCCAGCGCGTGCCATTGACGTAATGTCGTCAATAACAATGCATGAGCAAAGCCTTTGTCGCCGTCGTGCAAACTGTTTAATAATGGATCAAGCACGCTTGAGAGCGACTGACCATTTTGAATGGCAAGCAAGGTGCGAATCACACGCACGCGGACGCTACCATTCATGATGAGGTTGCTTGACGGTTTAAGCTTATTGTTTCTAGGCGCATTGTTTCTAGACGCGGTGCTGGTTTGTCTCATTAAATTGGATTTCCTTGACGCAGGGTTGGTAGCGTCTTGTGCAAGTTGGATGACTTATTATTAAACAATTATTTATTAATTAGCGATTTATCAAGTGACGGTTTATCAAATAACGGTTTATCAAATAATGGTTTATTAAATAACAGTCATTAAGCTAGGTGAGGTTAAATTATTTTGCTTCTGCTGTGAACTGGTCACCATCATTTAGCTGGTTGCCATGACAGACTTGTTCAGCCGTCATCGGTTTACCACCAGCAAACTGCACGTTCGTAAAAGCCAACGTGTCAGCCATTTGCTGCGTGCCTGCTTTACCGCAAGCAACCAAAATCGCTTTGCGCCCCACGCTGATAATAGTACCAGCGGGCTCATGAGTGTGCTGCGACGTATTAACGGGCAAACTGGCTAAAACCTTGACACGCTGACCGTTTAAGAACGTATAAGCCCCAGGCCATGGTGTCAATCCGCGAATTTGTCGTTCAATCACAGTAGCAGGTTGTGTCCAGTCAATCTCGCCCTCGGTTTTGATCAGCTTTTCGGCATAGTTGGCTTGACTGTCCTCTTGAGCGATGGCTTGTGCCTGATAGTTTGGCATGTCTGTTAACACCGCAGTGATGGCTTCTGCGCCCAGTGCTGCGAGCTTATCATGTAGGCTGGCAGCTGTGTCCTGCGGCTCAATAGGACAACTGACTTTATAGATCATGTCACCTGTGTCCAAGCCTTTATCCATCTGCATGATGGTGATACCGGTTTCCCTATCGCCCGCCAGCAAGGCACGATGGATCGGCGCAGCACCGCGCCAGCGCGGCAACAAAGACGCATGGATATTTAAGCAGCCGTGTACTGGCGTGGTCAATACGCCCACTGGCAAAATCAGTCCATAAGCCGCCACAATCATGACATCAGGTTGATACGTACGCAGGGTCTGCCGCGCCGCCATACCTTCTGTGCTAGATTTTTTAAAAGTAGCGGGTTGTTCGATAGCGATATTGTGGTTTAACGCCACTTGTTTAACGGCAGAAGCGGACAGTTTTTGACCACGCCCTGCTTTACGATCAGGCTGAGTGTATACCGCGACAATATCAATATTCAGTGCGTCTTGCTGATTGATAAGCGACTCAAGACTTATGGCCGCAAACTCAGGTGTACCAGCAAACACTACCCTTAAACGCGGTTCAAATTGACCGTCATTGGCTATAAAAGGCGCGGATGAATCGGAGGTTGAAGCAATTGTAGTCATAATCAGGCATTATATATGGGGGTTTGTCCATTATAGGGGAGTTTGTGCGGTTGTGCCATGATTGTAATAGCAGCAATCGGACGTGACTAATGACACGATTTGTCTTTATAATAAAAAACCGAATGGATTGAGCCAACCTGCCACCGCGCTAAGTTTATTGTCTATTCATGATGTTTTCTTGTGTCGATATAGGACCACGCGTTCATGCTACAGTTTCAGTCCTTACAGCGTTTACTTATATTTTATGGGCTGACAGTGCTATCGATGCTAGCACTTTACTACTTTGCCCTGTTCCATGACGTAAAAGAAGACAACAAAGAACAAAGCGTTGCTACTTTTTATGCGTTACAGCATGAAATCATCGAACATATGGTTCCGCTAAACACTGAAATCAAACAGGTTTTAGAACAGCCCAAGTTTGCAGATACAAGCTATCAGCTGATTTTTATGATGCCATCTGGGCAGACGTATATCCACAATCACGCCCGTCCCAATGAGCCTGCTTTTGCAACGGTGACCTTTCCCACTGTTTTGTCGCCCTCAGACGAAGATGGGCGTAGCCATAGTACGTATACGCTTAACAACCGTAATTTAGCAGGTACTATCAAGCTCAAAAGCGGTCATCAAGTTTATATTATATTGCGTCATAGACCACTTGCCATTGATTGGATATCTTATCGCTATTGGCTGCCTTTGATGGCAGGGATTATATTTTTTATTATCGCATTGACGTACATGCTCGGCCGTCGTACCAAATGGGAGCAAGTGCTGCTTTACACCGACAGTTTAAGTAGCCAAGCAAAGGAGACTTACCGTCCGCCCCCATTTTTGCATAAAAAAGCAACGACAGAGTTTTTGTATTTGGGCAATGCGCTAAGCCGAATTAGCTATCAGCTGCACAGTGATTATCGCCGTATCAAAACGCTCCAACATCGACTTGATCGCTTGGTTGAGCAAGCGCCCTTACCCATGCTCATGATCATGCGCCACGGTCAGATTAGCTTTTTTAACCAGCGTTTTGAACAAGTTTTTATGTCCGCTTCGCAAAAAGATGGAGAGCATGAATTAACAGATTTTGTCACTGGTAAGGACAAAGCAACGCAGCAGCTATTACAAACATTGTCGGACCTTCGTCTGACCCGTACGTTGATCGTTTACGGACTACAAAACAACCAAGTTTATCAGCTACATATCACGCCGTGGTTTGGTGAATACGGACAAGTTCATGGTTTTACCGTCCTCTTGAATAGTATTCATGAGCTTGCCACTCAAACTGAGCAATTACAGCAGCAAAATCAACAGCTACAGCAAAAACTTGATCAATCAAACCAGCTTCAATCACTCATAGGCTATCAGCTGCGCGTGCCTCTAGAGGAGATCATTGATACGCTTGAGCCGATCAATCCGGCCACATTAACGGTTCATCAAAATGACGTATTAAAATCTTTGATCAACACCAGTCAAAGTATGCTGACGACACTCCATGATACCCTCGGTATAGAGGAAGTGGAGGTGAGAAAGACGCGTCTTAATATCGAGTCTGTAGATATCTATCAGCTGGCGCAAGAAACCAGTAACCTTGTCATCAGCAATATAAGGCAACAAGGGTTGGAATTGATTTACTTCTTTTCCCCAGATTGTCCGCGTTGTATCCATACTGATGACATCCGTCTGCGTAAAACGCTCTTAACTTTATTAGAAAATACCATCACCGTCACAACCTCAGGCTATGTTGCGCTCACCGTTGATTGCGTAACCGACGCGCAAATCAAGCAAATAAACAGCGAGCAGCTGCTTCCTCTTAATGAGAATAATGAAAATAAAGTGGTAGAGCCTTCCTCGCACTGGGTTCGTTTTAGCATAAAAGACAATGACACCAGTGTGATAATAGATAGGCAACGTCAGCTACTAAGCGACTTTGATCGAAATGATTATAAAGCCAGTATCCCAGCAAGCGATCAAACGGATCAGCCTACTGTTGCAACAAGCTTTGGCTTAAATGATGCCAACAGCTTCGCCCAATTGCTTGGTGGCTTTGTTGAGTTCACCAACAACGGCGATCAAGGCGGCGTGTTTAATCTGTATCTGCCTTGTCGTCATCCTAACTATCAACCCGTCTATCATCGTAGCCCGCATTTTAGTCGTATCCATTTAATTGCCATTGTCAATCAACCGCTGATCGCTGAACAGTTGCAGCAGTTATGTACGCATTTGTCTATATCGGCGAGCATTCATGCTTCTACGAGCGCCGAGACCATACGGTCTCTGGTCGATAAATGGTCAAGCAACGACCAGCCACTAGCACCCCTGTTGCTATTAGATTATGAATGCTATGACGCCGTTGCTACCACCGTATCTACTCATACAGCTCATACCTCTGATAATCAACAACAGGCTTTAGCCCCGCTCTTTGCTTATTCAATGCTGCCAAAAATATTGTTTAGCATGAACCCTGAGCGCCGTATCCCATCGGTATTACTGGATAAATTTGATAGTTTCTTGACCAAGCCATTGGACATGACACTGATGTTCTCTGAGGTCTTGCGTTTGACTTTAGGAGCAAGGCAGAAGCTTGCGCAAACCCAACCCTTTGAAGAGCAGCCTGTCCAATCAACGACGGTAGTGGAAGTAGTAGCCAATGAAGCTACTACTCCCGCTCTTGCGCCTCTGATTTTGGTGGTAGAAGACAGCCCCACCAATCAAAAAATCACTTGTAGAATACTCAAAAGGCTGGGTTATCGAAGTGTGGTAGCAGAAGATGGGCAGCAAGCGCTTGATCTGCTAGCACGCCAGCGTCAAGACATTTTACTGATTTTGATGGATTGCCGCATGCCCGTCATGGATGGGCTACAAGCGACCCGAGCCATCCGTGCCCAAGGCGATGATATTCCGATTGTGGCATTGACCGCTAATAATGCGGCAGAAGATCGAGAGGCTTGTATGCAGGCAGGCATGGACGAATTTTTAACCAAGCCTATCAATAAAGAGGCGCTAGAGACCGCGCTGCAAAGCTTTATCAAGGCTTAGCGAGCAATCGTAGTCATTAAGCTACAATATTTAAGCGGGACTCTAACGGATAATATCTACTGTCTCTAGGTAAAAGGCAAGTTGCTTTATTGAGCACCTTTTACCAATCTATTTTGAGCCAAAATTGGTTTTAATACAGCTTGAGTCCTTATTTCATAAAGCCATTTTCTGCTAAGAAGGCTTCTGTGATCTGACTTTGCGGACTTGGCGCACTTATAGCGCTCGTTTGTGATTTATTCAATAAACGCTCTAAGTAACGGGCCACGATATCCACTTCAATATTGACTTTGTTACCAACCAGCCAATGCTTGGCGATATTGGTCACTTGTGCGGTATGCGGAATGATGTTTAAAGAGACAATATTATCGCGTACCAAGTTGGTCGTTAAGCTGATACCGTCGACTGTGATAGAGCCTTTGGTCGCTGTGTAATGCGCCAAGTCCTGTGGTATCTCGATTTCAATATAGATAGAACGCGCATCTTGTTGTAGCTTGCTGACAACCCCTACTCCATCCACGTGACCTGCCACGATATGACCGCCAAAACGCGTGGTTGGTAGCATGGCTTTTTCTAAATTGACCGTGTGGCCGGGTTTTAGGGTTTCTAGCGCGGTATGCGCGATGGTTTCACGAGAAACATCAACCGAATAATGGTTACTGCCAAATTCGACGACCGTTAAGCAAATACCATTTGATGCGATAGAATCGCCCAATTTGACATCACTGAAATCTAACTCATTGGACTCTATGGTCAAACGTATATCGCCGCCTGTGGGTTGCATGGATTTTACTGTTCCAACGCTTTCGATGATTCCGGTAAACATATAGACCTCGTTTTATGATTGTATTGTGATGATAGACATTAGGGCGTGTTTGATTATTCAACACGCCTTATATTTCAGTTATTTCGTCAGGGTATCAACGGCTACTCAATCCAAATTGTGACTAAAATGGAGAGAGTTAAGCCTTATAGAGGATAAGTTGTGGATAAGTAAGTATAAATCAAGCTTTGGTACGGTAGAAACTGGTTTTAAGCAAAAGTTATCCACAAAGCCTATATCATACGACGGTAGTCTATCAAACTATAAAATACCAAATAAGTCTTTGATTTATATATAAATATTTTATAATCCATATAAAATTCTAAGTTTTAAGTTTCATGTGAAACAAAGTTATACACAGTTTCATGTGAAACCTAACATAAATATTATAGGTATTGATACTTATCCACAATTGGTTCACAGTCAATCTAGTCAGTCCTAAATAAAAAAGATACGCCTATGATCATTCGATACTAGCAACCATTTTCCTTGCTTGCCGTTCCGTTGCTGACAGAGGCGGCGCAAAATGGTCGCCAGTATTACTGTATTTCTTTTATAGTGGAGCGATTATCGTGTGTGGGATAAGTCGTCTAACACCCAATAGCCTTAGAGTGGTGACAATGTCAGCTTAAGATCAGCCCCTATTTGCTCATGGCGGATTACGTTAAAACGTAGCTGCTGCGCCAAAGACAGCGGGTTAAACGCCACCATAGGTCGTGCTTCAACCCCTAGCAAACAAGGCGCCTGATAGACAATTAACTCATCTACCAACTGCTGGCTTAAAAAGCTGCCTGCAACCCCAGCGCCCGCTTCTACCAAGACATCATAACACTGGTGTTCACGCACCAATGTTTTTAATAACGTAGTGAGATCCTCTGTACGCCAATAAAGCGTTTCTGAACGACGACACAATTGATACTCTGAGTCAGCACTGTGACTTAAGCGTTGTCGTCTATCGAGTATGACGACCATCGGCGCTGGCACTTGCTCACATGAAACGCCCAATTGATTGGAGCGGACGTTGAGTTGAGGATTGTCAGCGATAACGGTTTCGCTGCCTGTGATGATAGCGCCACTTTGTGCGCGTAGTTTTTGTACGTCTTCGCGAGCCGCTGCTGAGGTAATCCATTTTGACTCGCCGGAGGCCATCGCGGTACGGCCGTCGAGACTGGTGGCAATTTTAAGGCGGACATAAGGCATTTGGGTGCGCATGGCCTTTAAAAAACCACGATTAAGGGCTTCAGCCTGTTCGGTCAATATCCCAACCGTAACCTCAATACCTGCTTGCTTTAATAATTGTACGCCGCGACCTGCGACTTGTGGATTGGGATCAAGACCCGCTATGACAACACGCTTGACCCGTGCTTTGACGAGAGCTAGCGCACATGGCGGCGTTCGTCCTGTATGACTACAAGGCTCTAGCGTCACATAGGCCGTGGCACCGACAGTTTGCGCGCCTGCTTCTTTTAGAGCAAACACTTCTGCATGCGGCTCTCCAGCTTTTGGATGAAACCCTTGACCGACGATCGTTTCTGCTTGAACAATGACGCAACCAACTGCTGGATTGGGTCTTGTGGTATATAAACCGCGCTTGGCTTGTTCGATAGCAAGCATCATAAAGTAGCGGTCTTGAGCCTCTTGAGCATGGTTTTGAGTCGGCATAATTGTGGCTTAATCAGGGTTTGGTGAGTGTAATTTGAATAAATTTCGTTCGATAATACAGTGCAAAAAATATATCTCAGTAGTACGTTATGATCGACTTATCCACATTATTTAGGAAGGACTAAAGATCAAAAAACAGTTTGGTATTTGATTTGCCAATCTACAAAAACCGCATGCTACTTTTCATTTGGGCGAATATTGGCAATCTCTTGATGAAAAGCATCGATATCCTGAAAATCGCGATACACGCTAGCAAAGCGAACATAAGCCACATCATCCAAGGCTTTGAGTTCACTCATGATAATTTCACCCAACACTTTACTACTGATCTCACGCTCGCCCATCTGTCTGACGCGCTTCTCAACGCGACTGATCATTGCTTCTTGCTCATCGATGGTAATCGGACGCTTTTGTAGAGGCAGTAAAATAGAACGACGCAATTTTTCATTATCATAGGGCTCAATTTTGCCGCTCGATTTGATGATTCTTGGCATCACTACTTCTACCATCTCGAAAGTCGTGAAACGCTCTTGGCAGCTATTGCAAGAGCGGCGGCGGCGGACCTGAGCACCTTCCGCCGCCAAACGCGAATCGACAACCTTCGTGTCTGATGCATTACAATACGGGCAGTGCATAAGGTTTTCCTTTTTATTGTATTAAAATGGCTGATATGCGGTGACCAGCACACAGGTTGTATTGTTTATTAAATCCGGTATTAGCTAGTTATTTACCAATACAAAAGCTACCAAATATCTTACCCAGTAGATCGTCGGCGCTAAATTCACCTGTGATCTCACCCAGACTCTGCTGCGCTTGACGCAGGCTTTCAGCCACCAACTCTCCGGCTTGAAATACTGTCAGTTGCTCGTGCGCTTCTACCAAATATTCAGCCGTACGCCGTAATGCATCTAAGTGCCTTGTACGCGCAATCAAGCTGTTTTCTGGTGGGTGAAAGCCAACTTTGTGACACAAGGTTTCCACCAAGGTATCGATACCAGCCCCTGTTTCACATGAAACATTGACTTGCTCATACCCCCGATTTTTTATTTCTGCTTGGGAAGCAGAGGCAGCTTTTTCGATTTTGTTATCGTTTAACAGATCGCTTTTATTAGCGATGATCAGCAAGCGTTTGGCCTCTGGTAGCTCACCAAATAACTGCTCTGCCAGCTGCAATGGTGTGCTCGATTCTTCAAGATCGCGGGTGACATCGTAGACCATTAACAGCATATCAGCCTGCGTGATCGCCGTACGCGCACGCTCGATACCAATACGCTCAACCGTATCCTCAGTCTCACGCAGACCAGCGGTATCAGTTAAATGTAAGGTCAAGCCATTGAGCACGACGGTCTCTTGTAGCGTATCACGCGTGGTACCCGCCACATCAGTAACAATGGCTCGCTCCTGCCCTGCTAGGCGATTAAGCAAACTTGATTTACCCGCATTGGGCCTGCCGGCTAAGACAACATGTATGCCGTCACGTAACAGCTGACCTTGCTTGGCAGTCGCTAAGACCTGTTGTATCTTAGTTTGGGTCTGTTCAAGCTTGTTTTGTATGACACCATCAGATAAAAAGTCGACATCTTCTTCATCAGGAAAATCAATCGCCGCTTCGACGTGCAAACGCAGATGAATCAGTTGCTCTAATAATTGATTAATCTCTTTTGAAAACTCACCACTTAAAGAGCGAATAGCGCTACTGGCAGCAGCGGCACTGGTCGCATCGATAGCATCAGCAATCGCTTCTGCCTGTACCAAGTCCAACTTATCATTATCAAAAGCGCGATAAGAAAACTCCCCAGCGCTTGCCTGTTTTGCGCCCAACTCAAAGACCCGAGCTAGCAGCTGGTTTTGTAAAATCAAACCACCATGCCCTTGTAGCTCGACCACATCCTCGCCTGTGAACGAATGCGGACCTTTAAAATACAACACCAACCCTTCGTCGATCACCGTACCATCTGCTTGATAAAAACGGCAAAAACTGGCCATCCGCGGCGTAAAGTCCGACTTACCCGTGAGCGTACAAGCAATGGCATAAGCCTGCGCCCCTGACAGCCGTATGACACCGACACCGCCGCGACCAATAGGCGTTGCAATGGCAGCAATCGTGGTCGATACAGAAGCGCCAAGATTTTCAGATGAATTGGGGTCGGACGAATGCGGGGTGGTTAATGCCATCTCTAGGGAATCCACAATCACTCTCAATAACTAAAACCCCCATTATAGACGGCTGAACGCAGACTGACAAAGCATAGTTTGTATGATGACACTCTATAGATTAAAGCCATGCAAAAGTAACAACGCAAAAGTGACAACCATAAAAAAACCACCGCCTAAGCGATGGTTCTTTAATCAGCTAAAAAAGACTCATTAATCGAGTACCTTGACGGTACGACGTTTTTGCTCTTCTTCAACTTTTTTATTAACGATGTATTGCTGAGTCATACTAAACAAGTTGTTCACTGTCCAGTAAAGCACCAAACCGGCTGGGAAGAACAACATGAAAGCGGTAAAGATAATGGGTAAGAACTTCATCACTTTTGCTTGCATAGGATCAGCTGGCTGCGGGTTTAGCTGCTGCTGGGTAAACATCGACGCACCCATCAATAGCGGTAAAATAAACCATGGATCCATCGCTGATAAATCCTGAATCCACAAGATCCAAGGCGCATGGCGTAGCTCCACACTCTCAACCAATACCCAATACAAGGCTAAGAAGATAGGCATTTGCATCAAGATGGGCAAACAACCCGCCATCGGATTGACTTTCTCTTCTTTGTAGATCGCCATCATTTCTTGCGACATCTTCATACGATCGTCGCCATGCTCTTCTTTTAGCGTTTTGAGTCTTGGTGCAATCGCGCGCATTTTCGCCATTGAGTAGTAACTCTTGTTAGAGAACCACATCAACGCAATTTTAACTAAAACGGTCAGTATGATAATTGACCAACCCCAGTTACCAACAACTTTATGAACCCCTTCCAAGATAGCAAACAAGACTTTTGATATTGGCCAAAGCAGACCATAATCAACCGTTTTATTGAGACCCACAGCCACATCTTTAAGCTCAGACTGTACCTTTGGCCCTGCATATAACGTAGCATTTAACGTAATTTGTCTGTCTGGTGCCACATTGACAGGTTGGCTATTAAAGCCAATAAAATAATCATTCCCTGTCTCACGACTAAAGAACTTACCTGTGAAGTTTTCAGGCGTCCATGCAGAAACGAAATAATGCTGCACAATCCCCACCCAGCCTTCATCACTGGTCGTATTCAACTCACCATCACTAAACTTATTAAACTTCAGCTTATTGTAAGGATCGTCAGGCGTACCCCAAGCACCGCCCAAATAGGTCGCCATGCTTAACGCACCTTTATCAGACATACCAGGATCTTTACTATCATCACGCTTTAACTGCGCAAACATCTGACCTTGCCATGCATTTGCAGACGCGTTCTGGATTTGATAGCTGATATCAATCGGATACTTGTCATGTGTAAAGGTAAAAGTCTTGGTAATGGTCACGCCATCTTTTTTGTAGGTCAGCGGTACAGATAACGTTTGCTGCCCATCTTCCATGACGTAATTATTCGCAGTATGACTGTAAGTGGCGCGGCCTTCTGCGGTATCGATACCGTTTGGACCAATCAGACCAGATTGTGCCACATACACGCGATTGCTATTGCTTTCTAGCAACACGAAAGGCTCATCGCTATCAAGCGTCGCGTTATATTGCTTGAGAGCCGCATAGACAATATCACCGCCTTCTGGACTGATTTTTATATCATAGCGATCGGTCGTTACCGTGATTAGCCCTGTGTCTTGAGCAGGCGTAGACGTTACCGCATTCGTATCAGTAGGTAGTGTCTGTACCGGAATATCACCTGCCGCGCCAGTCGTAGAAGGAATGTCAGCACCTACTGAAGCAGTAGTCTCTGGCACTGCATCCACAGCTGGTTCATCGGCATAATCATCTCGCCATGCCAAAATCAGCAGATAAGCGGTGATTAGCATCGCAATGATGATCATCACCCGAAATATCTTTTGCATAAACCTTTCCTAGATTAAAAAATTAGGGAATGAACAATTAGGGCATGTGTCATGACCAAACAACATCATTGTCCCCATATGTAACAACAGTATTGGTAGTCATTTACATAAAATGTGCATCATTTTACTAAAAATTCACTTCAAATGATACCAAGAGTGTGGATAACTTGTGGGTAACTTATCATTCAAGATAACCACAAGTTATCCACACTCTTATCACAACGTAGATCGCATTAAATGATTGAGACGAGCAACATAGCTTTTACTGTCACGATAAACCCCCATACCCTCAACGAGCAACGGGAATGAGTGGGTAGAATGCAAATAATGATATTGATAGGACGCTAAGGGTAGTGGGACAAAATCGATACCATGTCCACCTAAAGGATGACATCTACCCATTCGTTTCAACAACAACCAGCTGCCTCTCCAAACCCCATGCCATACTAAAGCCTGTTTGCCATAATTTGAGCAAGTAGGATAATAGCGACAACGCGCAGGTAATATAGGACTAATTATTTTTTGATAAAAAACAATAAAATTAAAAAATAATTTAAAAAATATATTTTTAATTTTATTTAAAAAAATTTTCATTTTATTTTTTTTCTATTTTTTTAAAAATATTATTTACCTGATTTTTTAATTCTTTATTATCTATATCTTTTATAGATTTTTTTATGATAAAAACAATATCTTTATTTTCTAATTTAAAAGCTTTAGTCCGAAACTGTTCACGTATTTGACGCTTTATAAGATTACGAGCAACCGCGGTGGGTACTTTACGCTTAGTAATGGCCATACCAACCCGCGCCTTGTCCATCGTATTGGTACGTACAAAAGCCATCAAATGGCTCTGATGGATCTTACGCTCAGGGGCATCAAATACCTCACGGAACGCTGCTGGGGTCAATAAGCGCTGCTCTTTGGTAAAGCGGGCGGCAGATGTGGCTGGGACAGTGTTGGGCATGGTAGCACCTAATATAAGAGCAAATAGCAAGATTGAGAATAACAGTAAAAGATAGAGACAAAAAAAGCGCCTATGCGGGCGCTTTTAATATATGACTATATGGTTTCGTATCAGTGGTAATAATTGATTATTTCGATCTATAAATGACTGGAATATAACCATCGTTACTAGTCATTTTTATCGTAATCTACTGATTATACAGTAAGACGATGACGTCCTTTAGCGCGGCGACGAGCTAAGACCTGACGGCCTTTTTTAGTAGCCATACGAGCACGGAAACCGTGAGTACGTTTACGCTTGATCACGCTTGGTTGGAATGTACGTTTCATAACTCACCTATCAAAATAATGGACTAAATTCGTAATAACGGAGGATTATATCATTTGATAGTAATTTGGTCAATAAACTAATTCATTATCTACTACTGCTGGTTTATTTTGCTTCTAGACAATCTTATTTTGATCAGCTGTCTGTTTCTTAAGAGGTAGTTTGGTGTTTTCAAAATATGAATTTGTTGTTAGAAATATTCTTAGAAACAACTATCAGAAACTTTCTTTTTTAGAAGTTATCCACAGTTTACCTCGAACTCTATAATAATAAATTAATTAATATATATAAGTATTGTTGTTATTGGGAGCTTGATTATCTGTGGCTAAGTCTGTTTTTGTCTTATTTATCAAAATACTAGACTATGGGTAAGCCTGTGGATAACCTGTGGGTGAAATATGGATAACTTGCTTTTTATACTTATCCACAAAACTATCCACAGTCTTATCCCCAAAAAACAAGGTGTTATCCACAGGCTAATTATGTTAGATTAGCACCTTATTCGACAGACGATTTCGTACGCGTTGTTCCGCTTCTTGGTTGAGTGACTTTTACGGTTGAATGACTTTTACGGTTGAATGGTTGCGACGGATGCTTGGTATAAGACACCTATCTAGATCGTAAACACATTTTTCTTATTTCAAATTATAGGGTTAGTACTGTTCATGATAGACACAGCAAGTATTTGGGACAAATGTCTAAATGACCTACGGTATAACGTTAAAGACAACGTATTTACCATGTGGTTAAGACCATTGTCAGCACATCAAGAAGCGCAAACCCTTATCATACTTGCGCCCAACGATTATTTTGTGACCTATATCAAAAAAAACCACTTGCAAGATATCCAGCAACTGGTTGCCAAGCATAGCCAAGGAAGTATCGAAGAGGTTGTCGTACGGGTCGATAATGCGGGCCGTGACAGAGAAAATGACAGTCCATCGCAAGCAGACTCTTTGTTTACAGAAGATGAGCTCTCCCCTACCCTAGCAGAACACAAATTTGAAACCGTTCATCATAACAATGCCAAAGCAGATATTGATGCCAATATGCGTTATGCAGAAGCAGTCGATTCTACCGATGCAAAATCGCTCAGTTATCTAAACCCCGACTTTACCTTCGAAACCTTTGTCACTGGTAAGTCAAATAACCTCGCCCACAAAGCCTGTTATGAGCTCGGCAAGCGTCAATCAAAAAATCGTCACAATCCACTTTTTATATACGGCCCTTCTGGTTTGGGAAAAACGCATTTAATGCATTCTGTAGCACATCGCTATTTAAAAAATAATCAAAGTTTTTATTATTTCACTTCTGAAAAATTTATTAATCAATTGGTTTATTCTTTAAGAAATAATAAAATAGAAGATTTTAAAAAGAAAATTAAAAAAGTAGATTTATTAATTGTAGATGATATTCATGTGTTGGCTGGAAAGACCAAAAGCAGTAATGAGTTTTTGACCTTATTTGCGGATTTTACCAGTGGTGACAAACAACTGATTTTGGCCTCTGATCGTCATCCGTCGCAAATGACAGAGTTTGATGAGCGCTTTAGATCGCGCTTTTCTTGGGGATTAACGGTGGCAGTCGATCCTCCTGAGATTGATACTCGAGTTCAAATCTTACAAAAAAAGGCGGCGTCATATGGCATGACCTTACCTAAAGAGTGTGCCCTCTTTATTGCTCAAAACGTGGTTTCTAATGTCAGACGCTTAGAAGGCGCCCTCAATCAAGTTTTTGCCAATGCCAACTTAACTGGCGCACAGATCACGCTTGAGATGGTACAGTACGCGCTAAAAGACATCGTTGCTATGCGTGTCCAAGCCGTCAATATGGATAATATCCGTAAAGTGGTCGCAGAATACTATGATGTTACGGTTAAAGACATTATGGGACGCAAACGCACGCGTAGTATTGCCAGACCCCGACAGATAGCCATGGCGTTATCAAGAGAGCTGACGGGTGACAGTTTCCCTGAGATCGGTCAATCATTTGGCGGTCGCGATCATACGACGGTAATGCACGCTTGTGATAAGGTAAATGAATTGCGCGTCGCTGATCCGGCGTTTGATAAAGATTACAAAACGCTAGCGCTGATGCTGCAAGCAGGTTAGAAGACGGCGGCATTGATATATTTTATATATAATCGGTTCATTTTAGAAAGAATACAGCGCGCTGCTGGTATGAATTGTTCGATGCCTTTGGAGTTCAAAGCACACAGCAAGCGAGGATGATTTATACCTTAACCGCGCTACATCGGTTTTAGAGTCACTTGGCGATAGAGGGTTTATAATATCGAAAATATAAGCAGACAGATACCTAATGGATTATCGTCAGCAGACAAGGTATGATTAAGCCAATATCTGATATCTATAATCAATCCTAAATAAAAAAAGTACACCTATTATCAGGCGCTATTGAAACAAGTTTTCTTGCTTACTGTGCTTTCGCAGACAAAGGCGGCGCAAAATTTAACTCAGTAGCACTGTATTTATTTTATATTGGATCAACTCTATACAAAAAACACTCAAGTAAGAGTAACTAATAAGAGTAACTAAGCATGCAATTATCGATTAATCGAGAGTCGTTACTAAAAGCCATTAATTTGATTGCCAAGGCTGCTGATAAGCGCCATAACATGGTTATTTTGGGCAATATTAAGCTACAACTGTCTGAGTCAACGCTTATTTTGACCGCTTCTGATTTGGAAGTGGAGCTGACATCGACATTGCAACTGCCTGCGGGTGCTTGTGTGGAAGCGGGGACAACCACATTGCCTGCGACCAAGCTAAAAGACATCTGTAAATCATTGCCTGCGCAAGCCCAAATCAATCTTGCCACGCAAGCGAATGAGCGCTGCTTACTGACCAGTGGCAAGAGTCGTTTTACGTTAGGCACCTTGCCGAGTGAAGATTATCCAAGCTTGGGCAATCCTGAAAATATTACGCCGTTGAATATCAGTCGCAATCGTTTGATCGATTTGATCCACAAGACTCAGTTTGCCATGGCCATACAAGATGTCCGTTATTATCTAACGGGTATGTTGTTTGATGTTTCACAGCAACAACTGACGACGGTTGCGACTGATGGTCACAGACTGGCATTGGCACGTAGTGTCATCGATGTCAGTAGTGATCTTAATATGCAATCAATCTTGCCGCGTAAAGCGGTGATTGAACTAGAACGCTTGGCCACTGAGCTTGGTAAGATGCTGGGTGAGCAAGACAATCAAGTTACCCTCAGCTTTGGTCGTGAGTTTTTGCAAGTGAGCCTGCCGTTTGGTGAGGTTGATAGTGCAGGGCAGGTCAATCAAAACCTCATGGTGACGTTTACCGCGCGTTTGATTGATGGCAAATTCCCTGATTATCGCCGCGTGATGCCGAGCAATACCGATAAACTTGCTCTATTCAATCAAGAAAAAATGACCGATGTACTACGCCGTGTGGCTATTTTGAGTAATGAAAAGTCTCGCGGTGTGGTGTTTAATTTTGCCAGCGATGGCATGGTAGAAGTGCGTGCCAACAATGCTGAGCAAGATGAAGCGGTCGAGATGATACAAGCAAAATATCAGGGCGAGCCGATGGAGCTGTCTTTTAATGCGGCGTATTTGCAAGACGTATTGGGTGTCATTCAAGGTGATTTACAAATGCATATGAGCCAATCAAATGCGTCTGTCTTGGTCAATCAGCTAAATGATGAGTTCCATCAGTATGTAATTATGCCAATGCGCATATAGTGAATTTTGAATCATATATTTATTTCCTGAGGGTTGAAAGTTAAGCCGTAATTAGCGCTATTTGGCGCGTTAACGCTTAGCTTTCGACACTTTTGAAGGCAATAACAAATAAACATTTGTAATCTAATAAACAGATAATCTCAATGGGCGGCTGTCGGAATTATGATTGAACGTCTACAAATCTCCCACCTGCGCAATCTAACTCAAGTCAATCTACCGTCAGCGGCTTGCAATGTCATTATTGGGGCAAATGGTAGTGGTAAGACTTCATTGCTTGAGGCAATATTCTTATTATCACGCGGTAAAAGCTTTCGCCATCACCAGCCAAAACGTTATATTCAGCATCATCAGAATACAGCGACAGTCCACGCTAGGATCAATGATGGTAGTACTTTAGCCATTCAAAAGCAAGCCGATGCCACAACGATCCTGCGTCTCAATCAGACCACAGTATACAACCAAAGTATCTTAACTGAGCAACTGCCAACCTTGCTGATTGATCCGTCGACTATGGACATGTTAGAGCAGGGAAGTGCCAGTCGTAGGCAGTTATTAGATTGGTTAGTGTTTCACATGAAACAAGGGTTTCATCCACAATGGGTCGCTTATCAGCGTCTCTTAAAACAGCGCAATAGTTTGCTAAAAAAGACACATCATTTGACGCAAGTACAGCTCGCCGAGTTAAGATCATGGGATAAAGGGTTAAGCAATCATGCTGCTCTGATTCATCATTATCGTGAACGTATCTTTGCAGAATGGCAGTCGTATTTTGCTGATAGTATCGCGCAATTACTGCCGAGCTACGCGGAGCAGTTGAGTTTGAGCTATCAGGCAGGCTATGACACCAGTATTGCGCTTGATGTGCAGCTAGACGAGCGCTTAGAGCAGGATTTGCAATTGGGATATACTCGTATTGGCAATCATCGTGCTGATGTCCACGTCCACTGGCGCTCAAACGAGACAAAAACCGCTAGCGACGATGTGACTGCCACGCCACAAACCGATGTTCATAAAACGTTACCGATTTTAAAGGAGCAGGCGGCCAACGTATTGTCTCGCGGGGAGAAAAAGCTGTTAATCACCGCACTGCGTCTATCACAACTACCATTGTTATTAAATGAAGAAAAATCTAACGACCACTTTAAATCGCAAAACACCCCTGTGGTGCTATTGGACGACCTTACCGCAGAGCTTGATGATAGAGCGATCAAGGTTTTACTAACAACCTTGTCGCGGTTACCTTGTCAGGTATTTATGACCAGTTTGACCGATGAGGTGTTACCGTTGGTGCAAAGTTTGTGGTCAGAACCGCGATTGTTTCATGTGAAACAAGGTGATGTCTTTTTGGTTTAAACAACGATTTAATTTGTAGGTTTCCAGTCCAGTCTTTCCTCTCTGATGACGCTATAACGCTATAGGCGATTCTAAATAAAACAGATACGTTATTTTATGGCGCGGAACTAATATAAATTTTTCTGGCGTGCTGTGCCTACGCCGACAGAGGCTGCAAAAAATTCATATCTGTCCCGCTGTATCGTTTTTATACCGAACTCACTATATCAAACTTCTTACTACTCACCTTAAGATTTCCTTCCAATATTTATAGGCTTTGACGGTCTGTTTTATCAGTATAAAACTGCCAGTAAACAGTGACTTAGAAGCAAAAAAATGCTAAAATATTCCTTTATTTTTGTCCTGTTCTCAGTAAATTGTTTGCTAACGTTATATCGTTCTTTTTTAATATCTGTATCATCTAAGTAATTGATAAATATGATATTTTTTAAATTACTTTTTATGCTACTGATAGTAGAGAAAAAGAAACCAGTTTTAGAGATAACGATACTGGCTCAGAATGTTTTGAGTCCAGCGCCAGTCTTAGGTTACGGTGGTAAATAGCAAGACCAATACCCGTTTAAGACAGCACAGGTATCGAAGATTTTAACAATAAAAGTTACGTCTAAATAACGTTATAAGGCGTCATCCTAGTGGTGCGTCAAACAAATGGCTGATTATGGCTAGATTAAGGAATACACATGAGTGATTCATTACCTACAGACCAAGAACAACTGATAGCAGACAGTATCGGCGAAAATGCGGTGGCTGCTGCAGGATTACCCTCTGATTATAGTTCTAAAGACATTCGGGTATTGCGCGGGTTAGAAGCCGTACGTGTGCGCCCAGGCATGTATATCGGCGATACAGATGATGGTACTGGTCTACACCATATGGTCTTTGAGGTGGTGGACAACTCTATTGACGAAGCGCTTGCTGGTCACTGTGATCAAATCGACATCATCATCCACGAAGACGAATCAGTCAGCGTCATGGATAATGGGCGCGGCGTGCCTGTCGATATCCATCCAGAAGAAGGCGTGTCGGCAGCACAGGTCATTATGACGGTATTGCACGCGGGCGGTAAGTTCGATGACAATAGTTATAAGGTGTCGGGCGGTCTGCATGGCGTCGGTGTATCGGTCGTCAATGCGTTGTCGAAAAAGCTTGAGATGAATATCTGGCGTGAAGGCTATCATTATCATCAAACGTACACGGATGGTGTGCCGGATGCAGATATCCAGCAGATGGAAGCCACGGATAAAACAGGCACGCAAATTCGCTTTTATCCAAGCGCGGACGTCTTTACGGGCACCGTCTTTGAATACGATATTTTGGCCAAGCGTTTGCGCGAGCTGTCGTTTCTAAACTCTGGCGTGCGTATTGTTTTAACCGATGAGCGCATCGACAAGCGTCATGAGTTTGAACACAAAGGCGGTTTGCTTGAGTTTGTCAGCTATATCAATGCAGGCAAAGATGGCGTCAATGAAGTGTTTCATTTTAACAGCGAACAAGACGACGGTATCAGTGTCGAAGTCGCGCTGCAGTGGACAGACACTTACAACGAAAAAGTATTGTGTTTCACAAACAACATCCCGCAGCGCGATGGTGGTACGCATCTATCAGGTTTCCGCTCCGCACTAACACGCGGTCTAAACAGCTATATAGATCGTGAAAACTTATTCAAAAAAGAAAAAGTCGTCGCGACTGGGGATGATGCGCGTGAAGGATTGACCGCCATCGTTTCTGTCAAAGTACCTGATCCAAAGTTCTCAAGTCAGACCAAAGACAAGCTGGTATCAAGCGAAGTAAAATCGGCGGTTGAGTCGGCAATGAGCGATAAGTTCAATGACTACTTATTAGAAAACCCAAGTGCGGGTAAAGCCATTGCCAACAAGATTCTTGATGCGGCGCGCGCCCGTGATGCAGCTCGTAAAGCGCGTGAAATGACACGCCGTAAAACCACGTTGGATATCGCAGGCTTGCCGGGTAAATTGGCGGATTGCCAAGAAAAAGATCCTGCATTGTCAGAGCTATACATCGTGGAGGGTGACTCGGCAGGTGGCTCAGCCAAACAAGGTCGTAGCCGTAAAACGCAGGCTATTTTGCCATTAAAAGGTAAAATCCTAAACGTAGAGCGTGCGCGCTTTGACAAAATGCTGTCATCAGCTGAAGTGGGTAACTTAATCACCGCGCTTGGTTGCGGGATTGGTCCTGACGAATATAACCCTGACAAAATCCGTTATCATAAAATCATTATCATGACTGATGCGGACGTGGATGGCTCACACATTCGTACCTTGTTATTGACGTTCTTTTTCCGTCAAACGCCTGAGCTGATCGAGCGTGGTTATGTCTATATTGCTCAGCCACCGCTGTATAAAGTGAAAAAAGGCCGTCAAGAGCTGTATCTCAAAGATGACGAAGCGCTTAAGGCTTATTTATTGTCATCAACGATTGACAGTACCAAACTGCATATCAGTGCCGACGCACCTGCGATTACGGGTCAAGCGCTTGAAGCGCTGCTTAATGACTACAACCAAACGCAGCTAATCAAAGCCCGTTTGCAGATTCGTTTCCCAGCAGTGATTTTGGATGCCTTGACGCATACGCCAAAGCTTAGTACCGACATGACGTATGACAAGTCTGCTATGCAAGAATGGCAAGCGGCGATGCAAACCCAGCTTGACCACTTTGGTAGTGATTTAAACCCTGAGATTGAGTTGGTCAACATTCATGCGCCGCAACCAGAAAATATGGATGCTGCTGCCAGTGATCTGTTGGGCATGACGCCGCAAATTGCCACTGAAACAACCTCTGATAACGGCGACTTGTCTAGCAAAGCACAGTGGTTGCCCCGTGTGACGGTTTATGTGCACCAGTTGGCACATCATTATTTACTGGATTCTAGCTTTATCAATTCCAGTGAATACGGTAAGCTCTTGCGCTTATCGAGCGAGTGGAACACTTTGCTTGCAGACGATGCCTTTATTCGCCGTGAAGCCAGTGCGGGTACGAGCAAAGATATTCCAATACGCGACTTTGATTATCTATGGCAGCAAATGATGCTAGATGCGCGCCGTGGTCTATCAGTTCAGCGTTATAAAGGGCTGGGGGAGATGAACGCCGATCAGCTTTGGGATACGACGATGGATCCTGAAAACCGCCGTATGTTGCGTGTTACGATTGAAGATGCCATTGCGGCAGATCATATGTTTACCTGTCTAATGGGTGATCATGTCGAGCCGCGCCGTATCTTTATCGAAGAGAATGCATTGACGGTGTCTAATCTAGATATTTAATAGAATGAGTAAGTAACATGCGTGACTAGTAAAAATTTTTCTTGCTTGCTGTGCCTACGCCGATAGATGCAGCAAAAATTTCTCCCAGTCACGCTGACCCTTCTTTATATTAGTCCGGTTATACTGACTATACTTAAATTTTTATAAAAATACCGCCTTGATAATCAAGGCGGTATTTTTTTGTTTCACGTGAAACTTAAATAGATACTACTTCTAGTAGTTACGCTTCATCAGTATGAAAACGCCACGCAAGGACACGGGTGCTTTTTTGACCCTGACTCATCTCGATAATGCGCATTTGCGCAACATCTAATTGCTTGAGTAGTAGCTGCAACGGTTTCACGTTTTCTGACTTTGAGACAAGTGTGGTAAACCAGCCAACGTGCTCAGCGAAATCTTGGCTCTCTTTTGCCATCTTAGTCAAAAACGCAATCTCGCCGCCTTCACTCCACAGTTCTTTATGCTGACCGCCGAAGTTTAGGTTTTGCGCCGCATTGCCTGACTTTGTTGAATGACGGCTGATTTGCTCGTTTTCATTTTTGCCGCGATGTCGTTGCAGGTTATGCTGCTTGCGACTATTGGCTTCCATCGCTTCTTCCAGTGACGCGTGGAACGGTGGGTTGCAAACGACCACGTCAAAATAGTCTTGGCGACCGATGATGTTTTTAAAGATAAATTTGGGTTCTGGTTGCAGCTTTACTTTTACCGCACTTTTTAGCTTTGGATTGGCTTCGCAAATAAGGGCGGCGGTATTGACCGACACGGGATCAATATCGCTTGCGGTGAAACGCCAGCCGTAGCTTTGACTACCGATAATTGGATAGATGGCGCTGGCACCAGTTCCGATATCTAAGGCATGAATCTCTTTACCCGTGGGCGGCGTGTTGTCTGCATTGACGTGGCTGGTTTGCGCCAGTAAATCGGCAACATAGTGAATATAATCGGCACGTCCCGGGATAGGCGGACACAAGTAGCCTTCAGGAATGTCCCAAAACTTAACGCCATAATAATGCGCCAATAGGGCTTTATTCAGGACGCGCACCGCTTGGTGATCAGAGAAGTTGATCGTCGGCTCACCCTTTGGATTGGTGATGGTGTGATCGGCAAGCTCAGGCAAGGCGCGGGTCAATACCGCAAAGTCATAACGACCTTGGTGCGGGTTACGCGGATGCAGCTGACCGAGCTTTTTGGCGGTCGCAGGCGAGCGGTTTCTGTGTTTTGGGTTTGCAGGCTTACTTGTCATAGTGTGGGGCTTTGATGTCTGAATATAATGCGTCAGTTTAGCAGATTTCACGCCTTACTAGCGGCTTATCGACTGCGTAAAATAAGATTTAAACCCAATACAATCATCGCTGACCCCAATACGCGGTCTATCCAGTGCTCGAAACGTTGAAAGCGGCGATGGATCGCAGGGACTGAAAACAGAATCACCACCGTGCTAAACCATAACATCTGCAACACCATCATCCACACGCCATAAATCGCCAATTGCCAAACAGGTATATCCGGTGATAACACCAAGGTAAATATCGCCACAAAATACACGGGCGCTTTTGGGTTAAACACATTACAAAAGAAGCCACGGCGCAGAATGGCAAATACCGAGTCGGTTTCTTTAGGCAGAGTATTGAGTGCTATGTCTTTACTAGAAGATAATGTTTTATCGGTAAGCGTTTCATGTGAAACATCAGAAACTCGCTCTATTGAATTCGCTAAGTCTACTGGCTTTTTTGGCTTTGCCTGAATGCCTTGCCAACCCAAATAAATCAGATAACCACCGCCCAACCATTTAATCGCGGTCAGTAGCGGCTGCGAATGAGCGATGACGGTTGCCAGTCCCAATACCGAATAGATGACATGGATGCCCAAGCCAAACGTAATACCAAGGCTACAAATCAGGCCAGTGCGCCGACCTTTTGATAAAGTTTGCTGCGTCACCAAAACAAAATCAGGGCCGGGTGAGGCGGCTGCCAGCAAGTGAACGCCTGTGATAAGCAAAAAGCCATGCCAAAATTCCATAAGACCGTTATTCCTTTATACCGCTGGGCCAAAAAACAAATAAAACAACACCACAAAACTCAATAATAGTTGCACTTATCATGGGTGAGGTCAACTGATAATAAAGCCCGATTTTAGCAATAATAGGCTGTGTGCATCACCGCTTTACTGCTTGTGTTCTAGCGTAAGGGTGGCTATATTAAAGGGCAGTATTAAAACTATGTTTGCCATAACGGTCGATATAGTTAATCCAACATAAAAGTGGCACATAAGATCGTAACGCTCTACCGGTATAAATTTTACTCGCTGGCTGTTTGCAAGCGTGACAGAGGCGTCAAAAAGTTCATACCAGTAGATCTATGCCCTTTTTAAAATGGATCGGCTCTACAACACTTCTACACAACACTGGTTTCGACAAGGATCAAGTCATGACTAAAGACGCCACTCAACGCACTGACCAACGCACCGACAACCGCATCACTTACGACATACAAGGGCACATCTGCCTCATCGGACTCAATCGGGCGGGCAAGCGCAATGCGTTTGACAGCCATATGATTCAGCAATTATCCGACGCCCTCACTGACTACGAACACGACGATCATCTACGCTGTGCGCTCATCTTCGCACATGGCGAGCACTTCACCGCTGGTCTGGATTTGATGGAGCTACAAGACAAATGGGACAAAGGCGCGTTTGAGTTTGATCACGATCAAATCGATCCGTGGGGCATCAGTGGTCAACTGCGCCGCAAACCTGTGGTCGTCGCGGTACAAGGCACGTGCTTTACCGCTGGTATTGAGCTGATGCTCAACAGTGACGTGGTCATCGCAAGTGACAACTGCAACTTTGCACAAATGGAAGTACGGCGCGGTATCATGCCGTTTGGCGGCGCAACCGTCCGATTTGTCGCGGCGGCAGGCTGGCAAAAAGCCATGCCGTATCTACTCACAGGCAAAGCATTTGATGCGCAGACAGCGGATCGGCTTAATCTGGTCAGTGAAGTGGTCGAAAATGGCACCGAATACGAGCGCGCGCTCACGATTGCCAAAGAAATCTGCCAAGCAGCACCGCTTGGTGTACAAGGTCTGCTATCGTCAGCACAAGATGTGAGCCGTAGCGGCGTCGGCGCGGCACTGGCAAATATCCATAGCTACTTGCCAGATTTGTTTTATTCGGAAGATGCGCGTGAGGGTGCGATGGCGATGGTGGAGAGAAGGGAAGCTGAGTTTAGGGGGCGTTAGGCGTTTTTAGTCTACCTCTTTTATAATCATATAAAACCATCATTAAAAATTCATTAGTTAGCAGGATACCTCATTGCAAAAAATTATTGTAAAGGATGGCGACTACAACTGCCCACCACCTATTAATAAGCAAGACTGGATAGAGATATTGTCAGATGATAGCTTCATGTCCAATAATTATAAATTTGCGCTAAGCATCTTTTATTTAGAGCCAGACCATAAAGCGACTTGCAAATACCTAGCAGAAAAATATTGTACTCACCCGACCTCTATAAGTGGCTTTATTACTCAGTTTAGTGCCCGCTTGCAAGGTAAGCTAAATCGCTTTGAGGTAATCAAAGAAGATGGTTCGCCAAATTGGTGGCTGATTACCATGACTGGTAAAAAAGTAGCTGGTGGTTTGTTTGAGTGGCGATTACGTGATGAGCTTATAGAGGCAATAATAGATTTAGACTTCATTGATTCAAGCCAGTTAAACGTTGATAGTTTAGGTACTCTCGTTAATTCTATTAACGAAGACTTGAGTGAATTTATAATAGGGTTCAGAAAAACAAGGAAAGTTTTATCAAATAAGGAGAGGGCAACAACATCAGGTATTCTTTTTAAAAATAAAGGTGATGATGCAGACTGGGCTATAAATGAAGGTGGACACAATGAAATTCAGTATCACATATTTTTGAGGGATGATGAGGTTGGTTATGGGCTAGGTTTTAACGCTCAGTATGTCCCATTCAATAACGATAAAACGTCACTTGAGCACATCAAGCCTTTTGTCGAAGCATTTTCATCTATTCAAAATAGTGACATAGTCAACACTCTCAGAAACAGAGACTTTGAGATTGATTTAAACTCTTTAAAAAGCATGAGTGAAGGTGGATATAACCTATTTGGCCGGGTTGTTCCATTGACCGATAGCAAGCTTCCATTAATAGATTATTACGGTATTATCAATGATTTAAAAGGTGATCTGTTTGAGTTGTACAAACGAATATTTGAGATTGCAAACAAGCTAACTATGAACAATCAATCAAGTAATCAAAATTTTCAACAGCCTATTACCAATTCGTTAGTGCGGGAAATTAGTGAATTACTACTCGCTAATAAAAACTTGATATTAACAGGTGCACCAGGAACAGGTAAAACCTATTTAGCTAAAATATTAGCTGAAGCGTGGGGTGCAGAGTATAAGCTTATTCAGTTTCATCCATCGTATGATTATACTGACTTTGTTGAAGGCTTACGACCCATTAAAAGTGAAGCTGGAGAAGTCGGTTTTGAATTACGAGACGGTAGTTTTAAAAAATTCTGTAAAGAAGCACTGAAATATCAGAACAATCAAAAACTCAGCAATTTCGATGAGATATATCAAAAGTTTACTGATGATGTTCTAGAAAATGGATTACAATTAATTACTCCATCTCAAAAAAAACCATTCAGAGTTGAAATAAATTCTCAAAAAAGCTGTACAGCCATTCCTGATACAGTCAAACAAACACCGATGATAGTTACTAAAAGCTATATTCAAAATTATTTTGAAACAGGAGAAGTGATTGATTGGAAGCCTTATGTAATACCAGTATGTGAGTACATAAAAGCGAACTACGATTTGGAAATGGCCAATACTGGCGATAAAGACAAGAGGTTTATCCTTATCTTGGATGAGATTAATCGCGCTGAAATCTCAAAGGTTCTAGGCGAGCTTTTTTTCTCCATTGACCCTGGCTATCGAGGTGAGAGTGGCAAAGTTACCACTCAATATGCTAACTTGCAAACCGAAGAAGACGTCTTTAAAAAGGGTTTTTATATCCCAGACAACGTTTATATCATCGGCACAATGAACGATATTGATCGCAGTGTGGAGTCGTTTGATTTTGCGATGCGTCGCCGTTTTGCATGGAAAGAAATCAAATCAGAAGACCGTTTAACTATGTGGGACGGTCAAATTGACGAATGGTCAGACGAAGCCAAGCAGCGCTTAATCGTTTTAAACAAAGCTATCGAATCTATACAGGGGTTGAGTGCAGCTTATCACGTTGGCCCAGCGTATTTCTTAAAGCTTACCAACTATAATGGTGATTTTGACAAGTTATGGACATACCATTTAGAGTCGTTACTTTGTGAATATCTGCGTGGTTATCCTGATGCTGAGCAACAGATTCAAGGATTAAAAGATGCCTATAATCTACGGTTAGGGTCTAATGATGATCGTAACGACGGATAATACTTCATTAAATTTAGATTCTAATGTGCCAAACTTTAATAAAGTTATAGCTGATTTATCACTACTCGCTAGTAAAAATATTGGCGAGCTAGTGAAAGAATACCCAAATTTATTGATTTTCCCTGCGCATTTTAAAGATAACGAAGACGATATTGCCAGTAAACCAATCTTTGAATTAAAGATTAATGAGTCACAGACAGTTTTAGAGACAGGAAATGTCATGGGTTTTATTGGTGTGCAGAATGCACAGCTAAAAATCCAATCTCGTTTTACTCAGCCTTCTGTTGTTGATAATGATGACCAAGCCAATCAAGAAGAAGGTAATGAAGAAGATTACTTTCTACACTATATGTTGCAAAAAGTATTGTGCATTAACTTGTTTGATGTAAAGCATAGTAATAGTCAAACTAACGTGTTTGATTTTTTGGTATATTTATTTCCTTATTTCCTCAAAAAAGCCTTGTCTCAGAGTTTATACAAAGAGTATCAAAAGAAAACTTATAACGACAGCAATCTCAAAGGTGCTATAAATATCAAAACGCACCTGCAACGAAACTTACCATTTCGAGGTAGCGTCGCCTACCGTGTGCGAGAGCACAGCTTTGATAATCCGATAACACAGCTCATCCGCCATACCATTGAGCTTATCAAACAAAAACCTAATTTAAGAGACGTCTTGCATAGTGACAGCGAAACCCTTGCTTTCGTCAATTTGATTGTCCAGCATACCCCGTCTTATCATGCATGGGACAGGCATACTATTATCCATACCAACCTTAAACCCTTTGTTCATCCCTACTTTACAGAATACAGTGGCCTGCAAAAAATCTGCCTACAAATTCTGCGTCATGAAGGTCTTAAGTACGCCAAAAACGACGACAAAGCCTACGGTATTTTGTTCGATGGAGCGTGGCTGTGGGAAGAATATCTCAATACGTTATTGTGCCCCATCGGCTATAAACATCCCACTAATAATAATCGAAAAGGTGGTATAGATGTCTATGTACAGAAGTTTTCGGGTAATAATGTGCGGCGTTATCCTGACTTTGTGAAAGACAATCGTATTATTTTGGACGCCAAATATAAGCGCATGAAAGCAAATAGCATTGACCGTGACGATTTAAACCAAGTCCTTTCTTATTTGTTTTTATATCAAGCTAATATTGGTGGTTATATTGCTCCTACAGAAGACGATAATTTAGCGCTGAATATGGGTTTACTTAATGGTTTCGGTGGTGGTATTCATAAGTTTAAGTTGGCAATTCCGCAACAGGTAGCAAATTACCAAGAATTTAAAAATGCTATTACTAAGAATGAAACGCAGCTGATTACGTCTATTGAAGCGCTGTCTTCTGAGCAAAATAATAATGAGTCATTCACTACTATCTAAATTATGCAATTATTTAATAGTTACTTTGAGACGCGTCTCAGTAGTATCGGCTATCAACTATACCACCCTCAAACCTCACCCAAATCCTCAAAATCCACATACTCTTTTTTGCCATGGATCTTATACATCTTGCGCTTAATCTCTGGATACAGAGTAATGTCAATCGGTGGTCGGCTGCCGCCCATCAGGTAAGTGGCATCGGCATTACTATCATTGCGCATTGAGTGCGCCGCGCCATGTGCAGGGAAACCCACAAAATCACCAGCGCTCAGTTGATACTGCTCATCGCCATATTGTAGCGACAACTCACCTGACAGCACATAAATGAACTCATCTGACTCTTCGTGATAGTGATGTGTCGTCGTCTCATCGCCTGCCTCAACTCGCACAAGGTGCAGGCCGCATTTTGTGAGACCGACGATGTCACTTAGCGAGACGGTATGGCGAATGGCCTTTTCATTGAACTGATGGACGTGTTTGCTCTCAGTGGTATTGTCGATATCGGACTTGGTTAGGACGTAAGCGTGCGTGTCCGTCTGCGGCTTTTGGTCAGGTAGGGTCATCATCTGTCTCCGTGATTGATATTTTGAGTGTACCTCACTATTCGCCAATAGTGCTAGGTTTCAAACGTGACAAAAGAGAGGTATATCCGTAGCACGCTGATATCGTTGATTCACTTTAAAACCGATACAAAGCTGCTGCGATACATTTTACGCAGCCTCTGTCAGCGCAGACACAGCAAGCAAGTAAAATTTATATCAGTAGCGAATCAATATTGATGTATCGATTTTATTTTGAGATGACGATATACCCATAAAGCGATTGGTGATGATGGCATTCATGTTGTACTCTAAACCACTATATTCAATGAAGGAGAAGGCGGGTGCAATACAACTTTGATGAAGTGATCGACAGACGGGGTACAGGATCATCCAAATGGCACTATAGCGATGACACGATTCCGCTATGGGTGGCAGATATGGACTTTAAGGCCGCGCCGCCTATCCTAGACGCGATTGAGCAAGTGGTTCAGCATGGCATATTGGGTTATACCAAACCCACCGAGGCGTTGTATGAGGCGATTATTGGCTGGCATGGCAGTCGCTATGACTTGGCGCTTAACAAAGAAAACATCTTATTTTCCCCCGGTGTTGTGCCAAGTTTGGCGTTAATATTGAACGTCTTTACCGAAGTAGGGGACGCGGTACTGATCAATGATCCTATCTATGCGCCGTTTATGAGTAAGGTTGAGCAAAACGGTCGCACGCTTGTGACCTCAGCCCTAAAAAAAGATGAGGGTAAATATCGTTTGGATTTGGCTGATATCGAAGCTAAGATTATAGAGCATGACGTTAAGCTTTATCTGCTTTGTAATCCGCACAATCCGGGCGGGCGCGTGTGGACGAGCGAGGAGCTGGAAGCGTTCCTTGCGATTTGTAAAAAGCACAACGTGGCGATTGTCAGCGATGAGATTCATCAAGACTTAACCTTGAGCGGTCACACATTTACGCCGTTTTTGACGTTAGCAAAGGGTTATGAGCATAAGGTGGTCAGTCTGACTTCGATGACCAAGACCTTTAACCTCGCGGGTATCAAAGGCTCAATGATATTTGCCAAAAATGATGAGTTGATCGGCAGAATCAGCCAGCAGCAGCAATTAAATGATGAGTACGAGCTAAATTTATTTGCTTATACCGCGATGCGTAGTGCTTATGAGCAAGGCGATGAGTGGTTGGCGCAGGCGCTTGCTTATATCGAAGCCAATATTGACTTTGCTATAGAGTTTTTAGAAGCGCACCTACCTGATATCAAGGTTATGCGCCCAGAAGCGTCGTATTTGATTTGGCTGGATTGTTCAGCGTATGCTCAAGACGATCAAGTGCTTTATGACACCTTAAGAGCGGCTAAAGTTGAGCTGAATGCGGGCATCAAATATGGTCAAGAAGGCCATCTAAAAATGCGCTTAAACGTCGCCTGTCCTAGAGCATTACTGACAGAAGGGCTAAATCGTATTGATACTGCTTTGAGTAGTGGCATTAAGTCATTGTAAAATTTGTACTAGTAGCGCGTTTAAATTTATATCACCGTTTTATTTTCAACTGACCATCTCTTAAACTGGACGGATCATCACAGATAAAACAGCAAAAAGGCTGGGCTACCAACGTAGCCCAGCCTTTTTATTTGATAGATTAAAGATACTTAATTAAGGCGACTTTTTATTTACGTCATTTGCATCATTTACATTGTTTTCAGCATTTTCCGTATCCTCACGCATCTGCTCCCATTCTTCCTGCTGATGCATGACCGAGCCTTCAAGCGATTCGGAGGTTTCACCTTCCTCCCACGGTGCATTGTCAGGCAGCTCTTCAATATGGATGGTTTTTATACTGTAATCTGGCTGATAAGCAAGATCGTAGCGCGCCGCTTTAATCACCGATATCATCATCATAGAGAGAATGATAATCAAGGGCGCACCCGCGATAATAGACGCCGTTTGCAAGGTTTGCAAGTCGCCCAAAAACATCAAAATCGCAGGCAATAAGCATAAGGTAAATGCCCAAAACAGGCGATTCCAACGATGCGGCTCATCATCCACTTCCACTTGCACAACCGATGCCAAGATATAAGAGATGGAGTCAAAGGTGGTGGCGGTAAAGATAACGGCCAAAAAGGTAAAGACGGCGATGACCAAATAAGACATCGGTAAGCTATTTAAAATAGCAAAGATAGCAGCAGTCGGCGATTCATTATTCAAAATAGCAACCACATCGACGCCGCCTGTGAGTTGTAGATAGAGACCGTAATTGCCCAAGATTACCATAAACATCGCACAGCCGAGTGAGCCGTAAAACATCGATCCTAAGACCATATTACGAATCGTACGACCTCTTGAGATTTTGGCGATAAACAGTCCAATCGTTGGGGCAAATACCAGCCACCACGCCCAATAAAAGACGGTCCAATCTTGCGGGAAGGTGGTGTGCTCAAAGCCGAATTCTTGAAAGTCTTTAAAGGGTTCAATATAAGTCATCATGCGCGGCATCTCGGTAATCGAGCGCCCGATGGCTTCTAAACCTGCATTCAAAATAAAGACGGTCGGCCCAACAACTAGGATAAATAATAAGAAGGCGACGGCCAAATAAAAATTGATATTGGAGAGTTTTTGAATACCGCCTTTGAGTCCCTGATAAGCACTATAAGCAAAAATCATGGTGGTCACTAACAACACCACAATCTGCATGGTGACGTTACGCGGTAAGCCAAATAGATTGTATAAACCTTCGTTGATGAGCGGAGAGGCAAGACCGAGCGTCGTTGCGCCGCCGCCAACCATACCGAATACGAATAACACATCAAGCATCTTGGCCCAGTTGCTACCAGCCAGCTTTTCGCCCAATAATGGCATCAGTGTTTGGCTGACCTTGAGTACCGGCGTTTGGCGCACATAATAAAAATAAGCGATAGGCACGGCAGGTACTAAATAGATGGACCAAGCGACAGGCCCCCAGTGAAAAATACCGTAGGTGGTTGCCCAGCGGATAGCGTCAGGTGAGCCGCCTGCGATATTAAAAGGCGGACTTTGATAATAATACGCCCATTCGATAAGACCCCAGTAAAGAATACTGGCACCAATCCCGCCACAAAACAACATAGACGCCCATGATGCATCGGAGAACTCAGCGGTTTCTTCTGGTCGTCCCAGTTTGATTTTGCCAATATCAGAGAACACGATGTAGATGACAAACAGCATGGCAAGGACGCCAAATAATAAGTAGGCGAAACCAAAGTTGTCTCCTACGAACGCGCGCGCAACGCCCACCCAAGCTTTGCCCTCCTCAGGGAACAGTATTAAGGGGACAGCGATACTAAACAGTATGACCAGCACCATACCGAACGTAAACTTATCGATACGGGTATCTGGTACGTGGTCAGGTCGCCACTGCGGGACGGACATACCCACATCAAAAGTCCCTAAATGAGGGGGCTTTTGATGTTTTGATCGTGCTTTTACATAGTCTGGAAGATATTCTTTTGAAACAGGTTTGGCCACCCTGCTATTGAGCTTTTGGCCATCCTGTCCACTATCGGAGTTGCGCATTTGTTGTTTCCTGTTTTAAAGAAGCTAAAAATGACAGTAACAAGTACGCACGACAGATCTGTCTTGTGCCAATCTTTTGATACTCTCAATGTTAAAGCGTTACGTGCATGCTAAATTCAATTTAAAAAGAATATAGTGCTACTGGCTCGAATGTTGCGCCGCTTCTGTGTAAGTAGCAGGCAAAAAACGTTCATAGCAGTGACAAGTCGAAATTTTTATATCCTTTTTATTTTGAACGGATGATGATAGTTCATGCACGGTTTATAGAGATTGCAGACATTTGCGCTTTTGGCGTCGCTGCGTTTAAAGACATTATCTGACATGGCATTATGAAACAAGCGCTTGTTACTGACGGCGATACTGATCATGTTTCACAGTAAAAAAGTACTGAGGAACAGCATAGTAACAAGTTTTTTCGGTCAAATTGCTTTATATTCCATAACTTATCAATTTTTATTTACTGACTACTTTTGCTTTGTATTTAAAATTTGCTTAAATCCCCGCTCACAGATTGGTTATATGTAGATGTCAAAAAACCCTGCCATAGCAGGGTTTTTATTTGGTTGATGAAAATCGATGGTATCTACTGTGCCTTGTCTGCACAGACAGATGGATTAAGTTGATCGTTATAAGGGGTTTACTGAGCTGACTTATAATAGTCAACGAGCATCGTACCCAACGTACCGTTTTCATCAATCGTCACGATATTGACCGTGCCTGTCTGTGACGCTGTACTCGATTGAACTTGACCTGCATTACCTAGGACGACCTGATGTTTGTTTTTGGCATTGGCGCCATTACCGATAGCCAGACTGTTCAAACCGCCTGCCACTGACATGTTACCAATCGCAATAGAAGATTCGCCCTGTGCCATTGCCGCTTCACCCACTGCGGTCGCGCGCATACCACTGGCATCAGCCAAGTGACCAAAGGCTTGCGCACGCTCAGCTGTGGCTTTTGATTGCCAACCGATAGAGGTTGAGCCTAGACCTGCTGAATTGGCTTGACCACCGACAGCGGTGGCGGAATTCATACCAGCGCTGGCTTTATTACCGACTGCAACGGTATCATTGGTGCCGCCAGCCATTGCTGCTTCACCCACTGCGGTTGAGCGTACGCCACTGGCATCTGCCAAGTGACCAAAAGCTTGCGCACGCTCAGCCGTGGCTTTTGATTGCCAACCGATGGAGGTTGAGCCTAGACCGGCTGCGTTGGCCTGACCACCGACCGCAGTCGCAGAGTTAAGACCCGCATTGGCTTTATTACCGAGTGCAACCGTGTCGTTGGTTCCGCCTGCCATGGCTTGATTGCCATAGGCCAGAGCCGTTGTGCTGACATCAGCAGCCATGACAGCAGTGGTGCTAAAAGAAGCGGCAGCCATTGCTAGTGTAAGTGCACTGATTTTAAGTACTGAGGGCGATAATAATTCCATTTTCATCGTTTTTTATCCTGTTATTTAAGAGCCTTAAAGGCGTTTTGATTGATTTAATGATTGTAAAAGTATAAAAGGTACTGCGTATCTACCGCGTTTTGCTCACAAAGACTGTCGAGAGCGGTAGATAGCGATGTGGTTTGGAGCAGTTTACCAAGCGAAAGAGACGCCGCCACGCGCGCCAACTTTGCCAGTATCAGCACCAACACCAGCACCTGCTGAAATGGTCACGCTTTCACTTGCTCGTCCCGCAAAAGACGCGCTCACAGCAGTGCTGCCATTGTAATAACCCGTGCCAAGTCCCATGGCATATCTTTTACCTGCAGGAATAACTGGGGTCTCCATAGACAGAGCCATGGCGATACCGTCTTCTGCTTCATCTAAACGGTCTTCTTGACGATTGTACTGGCTACGCAAGTCGTTAAACTGTTGTGAAGTGGCTAATGAGTCTATGCTGACACTGGTGCCGAGCGTACCGTTTGCATCGGTTGTTACGATATTGGTGCCGCCTGACTGCGATGCTGTGCTGGCTTGAAGCTGGCCTGCGTTACCCAAAGCGATTTGATTGTCAGCTGCTGCCGTTGCACCGTTACCGATAGCGATACTGTTTAAACCGCCTGCCACTGATTGATTACCTAGCGCGACAGAGCGCTCGCCTTGTGCAGCCGCATCTTCACCCACGGCGGTTGAGCGAACACCAGAAGCGCTGGCGAGATGACCAAAAGCCTGAGCTCTTTCTGCGGTCGCTGTTGCGCGCCAACCGACTGCGGTCGCACCCGCTGTTTCGCCTGTCGATGTCAAATTACCGCCATTTAGGTCTGTACCTTCGGCTACTATGCCAGTGAAGGCCTCACCGCCTAACGCAGTCGTCGAATTACCATTCGCTTGTGTGTTGTTACCGATAGCCACGGTATCGTTGGCGCCGCCAGCAACCGCTTCATTACCTATTGCCACAGAGCGTTCGCCCTGTGCAGATGCGGCCTCACCGACTGCAGTTGAGCGCACGCCCGTTGCTGATGCCAGATGACCAAAGGCTTGAGCACGCTCAGCACTTGCAGTGGACTGCCAACCCATCGCAGTCGCACCTGCTTGCGTGGCCTGTGCTTGAGCACCGATAGCGGTTGACGAGGTACCAGAGGCAGTTGTTTGACGCTCGCCACTTCTGTCGCCGCCTATTGCAACCGCATCAAGACCTGAGGCTACTGATTGGTTACCAATAGCAATCGCATTGTCTGAACTGGCGCTGGCATCTTCACCGACTGCAGTCGCGCGAACGCCAGAAGCACTGGCTAAATGACCGACCGCGGTCGCTCTCTCTGCGGTCGCTGTTGCACGCCAACCAATGGCAGTAGCGCCTGGAGTATCACCTGTAGAAGTGAGGGAGCCTGCGTTTAAGTCAGTGTCTGCAGCGACAGTTCCAGTGAAAGCCTCACCGCCAATCGCAGTCGTAGAGTTTCCAGTTGCAGTGGCAGCATTACCGATGGCGACTGTGTCGTTAGTTCCGCCAGCGACCGCGTTATTGCCACAAGCAAGAGCAGTGACGCCACTACTGGTTGCGCCTAAGGTGGTTGTATTACCATTTGCATCATTGAGTTGGCATTCAGCGGCCATGACGGTTGAAGTAGTAAAAGAAGCAGCGGCAACTGCTAGGGTGAGGGTGCTGATCTTGAGCGCTGAGCGCGACGAGAATTCCATTTTCATCATTTGTGTCCTTTTAAAAAGCCGTAATGGCTTTACAGTGGTTTGGTTGGATGTTGACAGAGATCATTGCGCGCTTAGTGTTAAGGCGCTCTGACATGAGTAATCTAACAATTGACCAGAGAGTGGCGCTTATAGTGGTACTTGTTCACTTAATATTGGTCACTTAATAAAGGAGCTATCTTAGATTGGCCTAAACGCTGTCCTGCGATTGATGAGCCAATCCAATGTGAAATGTCAAAGTCAGCCAACAACTTCACTCAAATGTTTTACGCCTGAATAACAGCACATCAGCAACTCACATAATTGGCATTCACTGCTTTACTGTACATGTTTCTGTAACACAGTTCGACTCATTACTAACGTTAAGTTTCAAAAAATTACAATGATTATTATGTTGAAGAAATCATTTAATAAGTGGCAATATCAAATAAATCGCTACTCTCTAAAACGACACAATGGGCGTCATAAGCCGCTTTTTTATAAAAACGGCTTGAATAACGAAATTTTGCTCAGGAAGTAACCCTGATGCGGCTAAACTTGTTAAAATAGGGCACCAATTTCTCTATTGATGGACATCGATTTATGACCACTGCCGCTGCTACTCCTGCAATTAAACAAGATCGCATCTTAATCCTTGATTTTGGCTCGCAATACAGTCAGCTAATCGCCCGCCGTGTGCGTGATTCTGGGGTGTTTTGTGAGATGTTCCCTTATGACATCGACAGCCAGCGTATTATCGATTTTGGCGCAAAAGGCGTCATCCTATCAGGCGGCCCTGAGAGCGTACACGCAGAAGACAGCCCGCGTATCAACGATGCGGTGTTTGACTTGGGTGTGCCAGTATTGGGCATTTGCTACGGCATGCAAGCGATGGCGGATCGTTTTGGCGGGCAGGTTCATGCTAGCGACATTCATGAGTTTGGCGCTGCGACGATTGAGGTGACAGGTCATTCGCATTTAACCGAAGGCATCGAAGACAGCCGTACCGGTGGTCAGTCAGCCAAGCTCAACGTATGGATGAGTCATGGCGACAAAGTCATCGAAGCGCCAGCAGGCTTCGACATTGTCGCTAGTACGCCAAGCTGTCCGATTGCAATCATGGCCAATGATGACAAGCAATATTACGGTCTACAGTTCCATCCTGAAGTGACGCATACCTTGCAAGGTCAGGCGCTCCTTAGTCGTTTCGTGCATCAGATATGTGAGTGTGCAGGCGAGTGGACGCCAGACAACATCATTGACATGCGCGTGGCTCAGTTGAAAGAGCAAATCGGTGACAAGCAAGTATTGCTTGGTCTATCAGGCGGTGTGGATAGCTCAGTGGTTGCGGCAATTTTGCACAAAGCGATTGGCGATCAGCTAACCTGTGTGTTCGTTGATAATGGCCTCTTGCGTCTGCACGAAGGCGATCAGGTCATGCAAGTGTTTGCCGAAAACATGGGCGTTAAAGTCATTCGCGTCGATGCCGAAGACTTATTCTTAGATGCGCTGGCGGGCGAGTCTGACCCAGAGAAAAAACGCAAAATCATTGGTAAAACCTTTATTGACGTATTCGCCAATAGCGCGCGTGAAGTGAGCGAGCAAAGCGACGGCAAAGTCGTTGAATTCTTGGCGCAGGGTACAATTTACCCAGACGTGATCGAATCAGCCAAGTCGCATCAAGGCAAAGCGCACGTCATCAAGAGCCATCATAATGTGGGCGGCTTGCCAGATGACTTGGCGTTTGAGTTGGTTGAGCCATTACGTGACCTCTTCAAAGATGAAGTACGCAAATTGGGTATCACGCTAGGTCTACCAGAAAAAATGATCTATCGCCATCCGTTCCCAGGTCCGGGTTTGGGCGTGCGTATCTTGGGTGAAGTCAAAAAAGAATACGCTGATATCTTGCGTTTGGCCGATGCCATCTTTATGCAGGAGCTTGAGCGTTCAGGCTGGTATGACAAGACGGCGCAAGCGTTTGCCGTATTCCAACCAATCAAATCGGTCGGCGTGGTCGGTGATGGCCGCCGCTATGCGTGGGTGATTGCGCTACGTGCGGTTGAGACCGTAGACTTTATGACCGCGCGTTTCGCTCATCTGCCGTATGATCTGATCGAAACGGTCTCCAACCGCATCATGAACGAGATCAAAGATGTCTCACGCGTGACCTATGATGTGTCGAGCAAGCCACCTGCGACGATTGAGTGGGAATAATTATTCTCTAAACGTTACTTAAAACTATTAAAAAAGCCCACGATAGCGTGGGCTTTTTTGTGTTTTAGACATAGCTATTTAACGAGCATCTGCTCTGTACTTGTTAGCTAGCCCATCTATATTTTCTAACTGCTTTCCTAAAATTCTTTCCTCTATGAGCTAAGCGGCTTACCCGACCAGCACATTTCGCTCATGACCGAAGCATTAGTTTTTTATGTAGTTAAAATATCCAAGACAACTTAATGAACTTGAGGGGGAAAGCATGATAGCCGTGTTCTTTGAAGCTTTAGCTGTTCCAGAAAAGAAAGACCGTTATTTTCAATTGGCTGAACAATTGAAACCACTTCTTACCAATATCGATGGATTTATATCGATTGAACGCTTTCAAAGCACAACCAACCCAGACAAGTTTATCTCTATATCTTGGTGGGAACATGAAGAGGCCATTAAGCATTGGAAAAAAAACGTTCAACATAAACTGGCTCAAGAGGAAGGAAAAAGGTTTATTTTTTCTTCGTACAAGATCAGTATTCTAACCACAACTCGCGAATATAGCTCGCAATAGCAAGGATATATAAATATGCATGATATACATATCATTTTAAAAAACAGTCCCGGAGAATTAGCCAGTTTCGGTAAGGTATTGGGAAGCAATGGCATCGGGTTAGAAGGTGGTGGCGTATTTATGGTGAACAATCAAAGCCATGCTCACTTTTTGGTTGAAGATGGTGAGAAGGCCAAGAATGTTCTTACTGAACACGGGTTTGAAGTAAAAAGTGTCGCACTTCCACTTATACGAAAGCTAAAGCAAGAACAGCCCGGAGAACTGGGTGCAATTGCCAAAGCATTGTCTGACAATGGTGTAAACATTATCGTTCAATATAGTGATCATGACAATCGATTGATCCTTGTCACCGATAACGCTATATTAGCTGAAAAAGCGACGATTGAGTGGGCTGTTTGAACTTGAGTAAAAAAAATATCTCTTTGATAGAGGCGACAGATTACAACCAAGAAACCGAAATGGCAGTGCTAGCAGCTGCCATGTCTGATCCCTCGCGCATGAAGATCCTTTGTGCCTTGATGGATGGAAAAGCGTGGACGGCGACTGAACTAAGCTCGATAGTAGATATCGCTGCCTCTACCACCAGTGCTCACTTATCTCGTTTGCTCAAAGCCAACCTTGTTACCTGTTTATCTCAGGGACGCCATCGGTATTTTCGTCTCTATAGTAACAATATCGCCTTATTACTTGAAAATATGATGGGAATCACTTTTCAAGTAAATAACTCATCTCGCTCAAAAGTCCCAAAAGAATTACGAAAAGCAAGGACATGCTATGACCATATGGCAGGGGAAGTTGCTGTCAAACTATATAATTTTTTATTAGAGAATAAATGGATTAGCAGTGACGGTTGTGACCTGACGGCAAAAGGAAAAGAACAATTTTTGCAGTTAGGGATCAATATAGATGAAAAAACTAAGCGGAAAAAATGCTGTCCATGTTTAGACTGGAGCGAAAGAAGATTTCATGTTGGTGGGCAGTTAGGCGCATCCTTATTGGATTGTTTTGAAAAAAATAACTGGATTGAGCGCGTTCATGGATATCGGGAAGTTACTATTACGACGAAAGGTCACCAAGAGTTTCGCAGGCATTTCTTCATTGATAACCAATTTGAAGCCATTAGATAGAGATTATGCCAATCATACTGATTGGCATTTTTTGTGGTTTATCGATTAGAAATTGTATTTTCTGAAAAACCTATCAAAATCATTGATTGCTGTAAAACGAAAGGTTGCTCGTAGTAGTCCATCTTTATTAACATGATTAAGCGCTTCCTACTTGACTTATTAATCAAACGAAAGGCTTCTCTCACGCAGCATGGGCTATTCTTGAAAATGGCTTTACCAATGGTATCGTGATCAATGTTGACGGCAGTGGTTGTATCCCCTAATCTGTAAGACAAATGAGTTTTTGAAACCAGCTTTGCTAGTGGCTGGCTTCTATCAAAAAACTCTACGTTACTAATTCTAATTTACTTAAGGAGATATCATGCACCCTCATATGCTTGTCGTAGGTGGTTCAGGTGTGACTGGAAACGGGGCTGTTGCCGCATTACAAGACGCTGGATGGAAGGTAACAACGCTATCGCGAGCGGCTGAGCCTCCCCATGAAACAGCACACTTATCTGCCGATTTACTGGATAAAGCCTCACTACAGCAGCATTCAGACAGTCTGGCTCATGTGACACATATTTTTTATGCGGCAATCAAACCCTCCGATGATGCAAAGACAGAAGCACAAGAAAATGGCTTGATGTTTAAGAATATCATCGAAAGTGTGATAGCCGCTGGGGCGGATTTGAAGCGGGTGATATTTCTGCAAGGGGGCAAGGTTTATGGAGCTCATCTTGGGGTATATAAAACGCCAGCCCGAGAGGATGACAGCCGTCATTATCCACCAAACCTATATTTTGAACACGAAGACTATGCTCGCACGTTAGAGAATCAAGGTATCAGTTGGACTGCTTTGCGACCCGACATCATGATTGGTCATTCGCTGGGTTCTGCTATGAATATGGGTAACTTGATTGGTCTCTATGGCACCTTGTGTAAACACTTTGGCGTTGCTATGCAATTTCCGGGTTCTGCCGCAGCTTATCGTGTATTGATTAACTTTACGACTGCAAGCTTATTGGGTAAGGCGGTCGTTTGGGCGGCTGACAATGACAAGGATGGGGCTTATAACGTGACCAACGGCGATGTATGCCGCTGGAAGTATCTCTGGCCAAAATTGGCGGAATGGTTTGGACTGGACGTCGGTGAGCCGCAGCCAATTAATCTACAGCAACGTTTGAATCAAGCGTCAGATTCCGAATGGAAAGCGCTGGCAAAGCAATATGATTTACAAGAATCAGATATTAACCGTATTGCTCAAGGCAGTTTTGGCGATTTCATTTTTCATGTCGAAAATGATGGGATATTTGATGTGACGAAAGCCCGTCAGGCTGGATTTAATGAAATGAGTTTGCGTACAGACGATGAAATCATCGCGCATTTAGACAATATGGTAAAAGACGGATTAATTCCCAATCCCCAAGCTATAGTTGATCCTAAATAAAATGGATACAAGCAAGGATAGAGCGAGACTGGAACCAATTTTTTTGAAAGTTATTTTTGGATTAAAAAAGTTGCTGAGCAAATCTCATGTTTGTGGTTGATATCGCTATCAAGCACCCAAATAAAGCTGCATTGAGCACTGGCACAAACCCGCTCGCAGTGTTTATGATGATGCGTCTATACGTACCGGTACTATCCTCTCACTATAACAGTGATACATTTAACAATATGTTCAGCCCCCATTTAAGACAGATCATAAGGATTCTAAAATGAAAGTAATCGCCTTTGGCACTAGCAACAGTAGAAACTCCATCAATCAAAAACTGGCGCTTTATGCCGCCCAGCAAATCAGCGATGCTGACGTCACATTGCTCGATATTCATGATTTTGAGATGCCTATTTTTAGTGAAGAGCGCGAAAAAGAAACAGGTATTCCACCGCTTGCCCATGATTTTTATCAAGCCATTAGTGAAGCCGATGCCGTCGTCATCTCATTTGCTGAGTACAACGGCTCTTATACCTCTGCTTATAAAAATCTATTTGACTGGGCGTCACGCATAGACATGAAAGTCTTCCAAAACAAACCCATTATTATGTTGTCTACCTCTCCCGGCCCAGGCGGCGCACAAAGTGTGTTGGCTGCTGCTCAAGGCTCAGCGCCTTACTTTGCAGGAGACGTAAAAGGTACTCTGTCATTGCCCAATTTCTTTGATAATTTTGATGCAGAAAAAGGCGTGGTCACGGATGAGACGTTCAATCAAAAGCTGAATGAAATTATCAATACGCTGTAAGCTTAGATGTAACTGTACGAGATAATTAAAAAAGCACTCAACTTGGTTGGGTGTTTTTTTTGTCCAAAATAACTGAGATAAGGATAATCTTATTTTTTATTGAACTTTTGTTTTAGTTGATTATAATATGTCAACTTTAATTGGCTTTTTTATTGGCGATAAAATTAAAACCATCATTTTTAGTAAAAATAAGGGATACGATGCGGTGTACTAATTGCGGTCAAGAGAACTCACGTGATGCTCAGGTTTGCTCAAATTGTGAGCAACGTCTTGCTAATACTCAAGCACAAATGCCGCCCCCATTAACCCCCGTTAATATCGCAAAAGAGGCGCAAAGTGTACAACGCGGCTCTGATTCTGATACTGCTGATACGTTATTGGCCGCCTTTGTCGGTGAAAAGTATGACAGTTATTATCGTGAGAAATGGTTTAAAAACCATGTACCCACTTTAGATAAAGACGTAACAAAGATGAATATGCGGAGTTTTAATGTCGCTGGATTTTTCTTAGGTATTTTCTGGCTTTGCTATCGTAAGATGTATATAGCTGCTGCTCTGATTATGCTCGCTATCACGGTCATCGATCTTATCATGATGTATGTGTTGGGGATGGAAAGCTACAACGTATTGGGTCAATCTACTTTTGTGTTTGTCTGGATTGTCATGACTGGTATTTTAGGTAATTATCTGTATTTTGATCATAGCGTTAGACAGATTCAGAAGACGACCGGCGTTACCTCAGATCCAAATTTGATAAGAGAGCAGTTGGCTAAAAAAGGTGGTACGTCGTGGGTTGGCGCCATTGGCGTTAGTATAGTCATTATTACTTTATCAGTCGTCCTGACTTACTTTTTTGCCCCTGAATGGTATTGGATAGAGTGATAGGTTCGAGTTTGTGCTTAAATGATAGGTAGCTAAAAAACACTCAACTTGGTTGGGTTTTTTTTCGTAAATGATACCAAAACCAGAGAATACACCTATTTTATTGAACATTTGTCTTATTTAAGTATAATAAGGTAGTTTACTTAATCTTTATAATTGCATAGGTAGGCTTGTCGTGCTTTGATTTGACTGTACGTCTTACCTTTCGAGTAGTTTTTTGCTCAAGAATATAAATTAATATTGTCAATAAAACCGCCCATAGCTGAATAGGTATGGCTGTTTTTATAAGGTCTTTGATAGGTTAAAATATGGGTTTTCTTAATAGCATTAAGGCGTGGTTTGGTGGTGAGAAAAGTTACGACAACTTGGACAAGAGTCATACTATAGAAGAGGAGGCACCAATAGAACACGAGAACTATAGTACAGGTTTTTATAAATTTAGAGTAAAAGATAGAGAGAACAGTCATATAGAGCTAGCAAGTGAAGAAAAAGTAGAGCTAGAAAGTATTTTAAACGGCCTTGAAACTATTGAAGATAATATATTCAGTGCTGATTTACTAAAATCTATTGATTTGGCTATAAAAAAATATGAAGAAAACATTGATGTTTATACAAAAAATATCATAGATAATGCTGAAAAAATGGACGAGGAAGAACAGCTACAAGAAGCACCTTCAGAGATTATTAATGTATTTGTCTATCATTATTTGAACATGTTGAAAAATACACTAGCCAATAAAGATTTTATCTGCTTTTATAGATTATTTTTAGATAGTGATAAAAGCGAGGAGAAAATAAAGAATAGTAATATAGTCGATAATTATATAGGTAATAACAGCCCAAGTGAGGAGTTACAAGGCTTTATAAGATGGACAGAAGGTATAGTTGCTGCTATCAATAATGATCAAGTAGATATTGAAAATATTACTTATAACTCTCTTAAAGAACGAGAAATCTACTGTATTATAACAATAGATAGATACGAAGGTAACGAAGATAAACTGCTCTCAGATAAAGTATATGACATATCTTCAGAGGGTCAGTCTTCTGTATCTTTTAAGTTTAGTGTAGACCCAAACACATATATTGATTTTAAATTTTTTAATCCAAAAAAATTCTATACTGAAGATGCAATTAAAGTACTTGCTGAAGAATCCGAGGTAAGTTATGAGCTTACTAAAAAAGGTGTGGATTTCCATATAGGTTTGTTTTTGGAAATGTTTTCAGAAAAAAATACAGCTTTATCGTTGGAAACATGTGGTTGGGCTGAACTTGTGCATCATAACAAACACGCTGTACAGAACTGTCATCAATATGTGTTTGGTAGAGGTAAAGAATATCAAGACGTACAAGTATCCGTGTAGCTAATACATAATAAAAAAAGCAGCACCCCAAAATGAGTGCTGCCCTTATTCATCGAACTTATCTGTCAAAAACCAAAAACCTAACCCCGCACATTCACCACATAACGACCCACCACTTTTCCATCTGTGAAGCGATCTAAGTATTCAGGCGTTTGCTCAAGTGTAATCTCTTCACAGTACTGCTCAAGATTGGGAAGCTTCATGTCGGTGGCAACGCGCTGCCAAATCGCTTTTTTATCAGCCAGTGGTATGGTGACCGAATCAATACCCAGTAATGACACCGCCCTTGCGATAAATGGCATGACCGTCATAGAAAACTCAGGTGATGCTGCCAATCCGCAACTGGTCACTGCGCCGCCTGCTTTGGTTTGCTTGAGCAAGTTCGCTAAGTAATCGCCGCCTACCGTATCGATGGCGTTTGCCCATAGCTCACGGCCGATGGGTTTGCTACCGATTTCATTGATGGTGTCGCGGTGGCGGACTTCGCTTGCGCCCATTGCTTTTAGATGGTCGCTTTGCTCAGGTTTGCCTGAGAAGGCAATTACGTCATAGCCGAGATGCTTTAAGATAGCGATACTAATACTACCGACGCCGCCCGTTGCACCCGTCACCGCGACTGCACCATCGGCAGGTGTCGCGCCCATTTTTTCTAGTTTTTGTACGCTTAACGCTGCCGTTAAGCCGCCAGTCCCATAGATCATCGCCTCTTTTAGCGTCAATGACTCGGGACATGCGATTGCCCAATCGGCTGGAATAGCAATCATTTGTCCTAGCCCGCCCGGTGTGTCCATACCGAGATCATAGCCGAATACCACGACTTCTTGGCCTTCTTTAAATGTGCCAGACTTGTCACTGACGACGATGCCCGCCGCATCAATACCGGGCGTATGCGGATAGTGTTTGGTGATTCTTTTATTACCTGAGGCTGACATAGCGTCTTTATAATTGAGTGACGAGTAATGCACTTCGATCAGCAAATCGTTATCTGGCAGGTCATTGACGCTGCGCTCTTGAATGCTTTTTTCAAAGTTACCGTCGCTGACCTCGCGGACGACTAAAGCTTTAAAAGTGGTATTGTTAGACGTTGTATGGTTAGACATGGTGGTATCCTTATTTATGGTTAATATTAATACTTATAATCCGTTCAAAACAAAAGAGCGTTATGCTGGTATAAATTTTCCTCGCTTGCTGTGGCGTTACCGACAGAGGCATCAGAAAATTCATCCCAGCAACCGGCACTCTTTTTAAATTGAATTAGCTGCATCATTAGCAGCTTACCGTTACCATTAAAACAAAAAAAGCCCACGATCTCATGGGCTTTTTTATATCTTTTGATGCCATTTTTTGGCAATCATGTTGCAAATGGCCCGTTTATTATGGCTTTAATAGTACTTTACCGTTTTTGCTGGACTGCAAATCACCATCGACTGCTTTTTTGATGTCTGTCAAATCAAAGGTGGCTTCAACAGGCAGTTTTAGATTGCCATTGGTCGCGCGTTCGATCAGCTCATCGATCAAGCGTTGTTTGTTATCCACGCTCATCTCTTGACTGATTTTACTGCCCCAAAAGCCTTTAATGACAGCTTGTTTAAAGATAATGTTGGTCGGGTCTAGCGTCATCGGTTTGCCTGACATGATACCGAATGAGGCAAAGGTACCGCCATGACCGAGTAGCGATAGTAAGTCGTTACTTGAATCGCCGCCGACAGAATCGACCGCTGCGCTGATCTTGTCATCGCCCACGAGCTTACGGACTTGGTCTTTCCAGTCATCGTCTGAGGTGTTGACGTTGTTTTTGATATCGAGCGCGTCCAGCTCTTTGAGCGAGTCAGCACTACGGACGAGGTTGATGGTCTTGATACCGCGGGCAGCGGCTAGCATGGCAAGCGATTTACCGACTGCGCCATTTGCGGCATTGTGGATGACCCATTGACCATTTTTTAAGTCCAAAAACTCAATCAACATCAAGGCACTGAGTGGCATGGCGATGAGCTGCGCTGCTATGGGGTCGTCTAAGCTATCTGGTACGGTAAATACCATGTCTTTTGAAGCGACAAAATACTCAGCCCAAGTCGCTTGGACACTGGCGGCTGCAACGCGCTGACCGACTTTTAAGTCTTTGACATTGTCACCGACGGCATCAATCACGCCGACCGCTTCACTACCGCCAATGGCTGGCAGCTCAGGTTTGAAGCCATATTGACCGCGAATGGTAAGCAAATCGTGATTGTGAATAGATGCCAGTGTGGTTTTGACGCGGACTTCATCCGCTTTTGGCTCAGGGATAGGGCTGTCGCCTAGGCTCAGTACTTCCGTGGGTTTACCAAAGGTGTTATAAGTTGCACTACGCATGATCGTTTCCTATATTTATTGTTGTTTGGATAATTTTACTTTTAAAGATCAATTAATTGTCAATTATTAACGGGTTGTTAACGGCTAATTATTGATAACTAATTATTAAGAATAGACACGCCCGATGAAGGCGCGCAACACGTTCAATACAGTAACAACTCTGCCTTGCCTTTATCAGTAATCATTTGGTTAAGGAACGTTATCCGTTGCTCACAGGCAGCTTATAACCGTCCGTTTTAGACAAAATAGAGACACAACGTGGTGGGACGTGACTGGCACATATTTTTCTTACCAGTCTGCACAGCATTTATTTTTTTGGTGCAATCACGTCAAACGCTTCGTTGACCAGATTGGTCAGTAGTGGCTCGCCTTGGTTATTCACGCGGAACTGTCCATATTCTGCCTCCTCAAAGGCCTCAGCCTGACCTTCTTGAAAGAAAAAAGCATTGGTCGCAAGCTTGACTGAACCCAATCGCAGACGATAATGAATGGCCATTTCGTTAGCGGCTAATGCAGTCTCATGGCTGTCAGCCAAGCGCACAAAATGACCCACGTTTTGCCTATCCAAAGCGACGACCACATAACCCTCATTTGTCTGATCACGGTTTCTTGTTTGCGCACGCGTATCCAAAATCTCACGCTCTAACGCGTAATTGAGCCTCATATAATCCCCTTGCATAAAGCCGCGCGGATCGACAGGAGCGAGTGCTAATAAGACCGTATCACCAGTGGCTAGGTGCGTCTCGTATTTGATGGCGTTTAGACTGATAAAAGTTAACACGCTGAGCAAACCAAGCATGGCAACGGTGATGGACACAGCACGTCTTTGCCACCAAGGGTGGGTCGGTTTTGGAGTGCGGTGTAAGCTCGTTGCTGTGTCAGACAAACTTACTGCCATTTGTTCCTCTGTTGCGTCATGATTATGAGACACGGTCATGACAAACGCTCCTTGTTATTGCTCGCAGAATGAGTACGCCGCTGAGCAAAATAACGTTTGATAAGCAAAAAGCGCACAAGCAGCAGCGCGATACCGACCACCAGCATGGAGGCGGATTTGACCAGCAAAGAGGTATCGAGTTGATAGTAGTACCAAAATATATAACCAACCAAGGCAAAAATCCCGACACCTAATAAGGTGCGCTGGCTGTTGGCCATAGCGATCACGATAATCAAACTGGTCGCCAGTAAGCCTGAGACGTAAATCGATAGAACTCCCAGCACAGCGATAGTCACGCCAACGAGCAGTCCGACCACCGACCGCCATTTAATACGGTAACGCGCCAAAATCAGAAAAGCAGCGTAAAGGCTGGCAAGAGTGAGCAGTCCTTGCGCCCAGTAATAATTATAGCTAGGTGTCTCACCATAACTATCAAAACGATGTCCAGACTCAGCGGCAATGAAGTAAACAGAGATGCCTAAAAGCACCAGCGCACTACCATAACCAACGGCTTTTATAATATCGACGCCCTCCGCTTGCCATTTCATAGGAACACGTTGTAGCAGTTTATAACGCTGCAAATGGCTGACCACCACCATTAGTGCCAACAATCCCAAACTGACCTCAGGTAGATGGTAGTAGTCAAGCAAATATACCGTACACACCAAAACCGACCAACTACTAAGCAGACGGTACATAAAGCTTGGGAAGATAAGTGTTAAGGCGCTTTGTAGCAGTAAAAACAGCCAAATATCAAAAGGATGCTCAATATCGCCGCTCGTCAAAGCATATATCACGTACGCTTGACCGGCCACACCAATCGTAAATGCCAAACTGTTTAAAAACGTACTACCGCGCGTACGCTCATACTTAAATAAAAGAAAGCCAACTAGACTTAATAACAGGCCAACAATGCCTGTCAGTGCCGCGCTATCAAGGACACCTGTACTATTCAGTATTAAGTTTACAAACCCAATAAATAATAGGCTGGCGAGAATACCGCTAAAGCCAAAGGACAATTGTAAAAACCAAGGATCGTCTTTTGCTTTGCGCCTATCACTCATGGCGTTATTGGAAGCGCTAGGCGCTGATGGAGAATACGCCAAATAGTCATCAGCCAGCTTCGCCTCAACCAAGCCAAGATCTTTGAGCTGTGTCAGCGCTTGCTTGTCCTCATTCATCGTTAGCGCCTCCTTGAGTCGTATCAGTTTTAACGCGGTCATCCAAGAGTGTCGCTTTTCGTAACCATAAGATAGCGGCTGAACTCAGCGCAATCAGTAGCAGCGCCAATGCTAAAAATCCGCTATCACCCAGCACATCCAATATCCCTTTACTTGCCCAAAATATCAGCACAGCAATCAGAGAAAACGCCAAATAAGTCAGCATCAATAAATCAATGCGCCGCTTATAAAACTGCCAAACCATAAACCCACACCAGCCGAGCCATAACGTGAGCGAGATAAAGGTGACTAGAAGAGGGCGGTTGTCAAAAACCGCGATAAGGGCAAGGGAGGTCATAAAGATCGCGCCGACTAGACCGACGACATACGTACTCCAGTGCAAGGCGGACGTTGTTTGCGCGGGATCTGTGGGGTTATTATCTGCCTTGTCAGTATGACTATTGGCGTGGCTAGAAGACAATTGCGAGGAGGGGAGGGCGCGTTTGTGCTCAAAAATAGTCAGCCAGCCGTACAGCGCAACGAGATTGACCAAGGCCAACACCGTGATTTGGCATAGCTCTTGAAAGTCGTTCTTGAGAAATGGCAAACCTATGACCTCAAAATACGACAACAGACTGGCGTTAATAAGTCCCAGCCATAATAACCAGAGCGCCGGAAAATACGCGATGACGACCCATGGCGTGATCAATAATGCCCACACAAAAAACAACTGCCACGTGTCAGCCCCCGTCTGATACACCTGCCCGAATAAGGCGAGTAGGCTGCCTGTAATGATACTGGCGATCAGCAATAATAATTGGCGAATGAGCCGAAAGCGCTGTCTGAATCGTCGTCCAAAAAAAAGCGCAACATAGAGCGCAATGGTCATAACCAGCGCGCTTTCAACCAGCGCAAACTTGCCCATCTTGCCTAAGGTTTGCCAGTTATAAGCCACGAAAAAAACCAACGACAATACCAGTGCCACCGCGCCAATGATTAACAATGCTTTATCAAAAAAGGTCAGCCAAGTCCTTTTACTAGGATAGACGCCGAGATGAGTTGCCGCCGCATCGGCGTGTGTGATGGGGAGAATGCCCTGTTTCATTAGATGCTCAATAGTGCGCTGGAATTGGCTCATATCACGCTTCCATTAAAAACAGTTGGTAATCTATCTTATCTGTTTTTGTAGGCCAGTGATATCTATTATCGATGGTCTTACACGCTATTAATCAAATTAAGTCGAATTTGGCTATAATTTTGTAGCCTATAATCGCCGTAATATATATTTGATTATAGAATCGTAAAGTCATATTTTGCCATAAAAGACCTCTGTCAGGATTTTGGGCAAGTCTTACAAAATAAATGAAGAAAAAAATAAAATAATGAGACGCCTGTAATATAGAAAATAAGTTTGGTTATGTATAACAATAACGTTTCACGGTTAAAAAATTATTCCTACCTATTATTGGTCGTTTATTTGTTAGCCAGTGAGAATAATCTTATAAGTCAAAGTTATTGAAATGGTTTGATTATTTTGCGCAGTGCCCTTTAAAAATCAACCATGAGAGTCATTGTTGCTCGTTCAAAGTGTTCGATAAATCTTGCTAATTAGAAAAATATTAGCGGTATTATATGAGGGATAAAAGGTCATAAATCAGACAAAAAAGTCGTCCATTATTGTTAAAATTCTATTTGATTTTTGCCCATCAAAAACCCTTTTTTCATCCTCCTGTCATATTTATGTTCAATGAGAGCACATCAAAAATTGTTGACATTCTTACCGTTTTTTATTACTAATGGTTATCCAAAATGTTACTTATGATTATCCAAAGTCATCTCTATTAACACGGTTAAGTCTCAATTTTGTTTCGATGATTATTCCTCAACGGCTCAATAAAGCGATGAATGGTATAAAAATCGAGAATTGACCTGTGCTCAGATCTAACGCCTTCAAGCCTATAAGACAAGACCGCGATTTCACGAGCACTGCAGCATTTGTTGCTGTGATGATGATTGCTGTGAGCATTATTGAAGTGATTGTTGTTAGCTCATTAATTGTTAGAACCGTTAATAGAGTGGATAGTATGAGCATACGGATAAATTAAATGGACTTACTACCACTCAGTAAATCCGTCCAGCCACTTACCTGCTAGGATATTACATGATGCGACCTTCCAACCGCCTTTTGACGTCTGTATTTTTGCCCACCTCCTTGGTACTTGCTATGTTTATGACAGGCTGTAGTGATAAGTCTGCGAACGATGGCACCGCCAGTCAATCATCAAACATCGATCCCAATGTATTGGCCGATACGCAAGAGTTGGTTGTCAATAACGCCGCTGAGCCTGAGTCACTTGATCCGCATAAAGTATCAGGGGTTCCAGAAGCGGGTATCGACCGTCAGATGTTTGAAGGACTGACCAATAGTGATGCAGATGGCAAAACCATTCCGGGTATAGCGACAAGTTGGGAGAGTCCAGACAATAAAGTATGGACGTTTAAGCTGCGTGATGCCAAGTGGTCAAATGGCGATCCTGTAACGGCAGAAGATTTTGTTTATAGTATGCGCCGTCTGGTTGATCCAGAGACCGCATCCCCTTATTCAAGCTATCTAGTCGATGCCAAAATTGTGGGTGCTGAACAAATCGTTGAGGGCAAAGCAGGTATAGATACTCTTGGCGTTAAAGCACTCGATGACAAGACCTTGCAGGTAACGTTATCAGAGCCTGTGCCTTATTTCCCAGACATGATGATTCATAACTCGGTTAAGCCTGTGCATCAAAAAACGGTTGAAGAGTTTGGTGACAAATGGACTGACCCTGCCAATATCGTGGTCAACGGCCCATACAAAGTCAGTAAGTGGCAAGTCAACGACCAAATCGTCTTGACGCGTAACCCCTCTTATTATGATGATGCCAATACCAAAATTGATACCGTCACCATGCTAGCGATTCCTTCTAGTACCACCGATGTGGCGCGCTATCAAGCTGGCGAAATTGACATGACCTACAATGAGATTCCGACTGAGCAATTCGCTTCCCTCAAAGAGCAGCTTGGCGATGAGCTCACCGTTTCTCCTTATCTATGTAGCTATTATTATGAATTTAATACCGTCAAACCACCATTTGATGATGTCAAAGTGCGCCGTGCGCTCGCCTTAGCGTTAGATCGTGACACGGTAGTTGATAAAGTCATCGGTCAAGGGCAAACAGCGGCCTATCAGCTGACGCCGACCGCAACCAACGGCGGCGTGGAAAACACGCCAGAATGGTCAACGTGGGATCAAGAGAAGCGTATTGCTGAAGCCAAAAAACTGCTGAATGAAGCCGGCTATAACGAGAGTAATCCGCTGACGTTTGAGCTGCTATACAACACCAACGATCTTCATAAGAAAACGGCGGTTGCCGTTGCCTCGCTATGGAAACAATCGCTTGGCTTTGTTGATGTGAGCTTGATCAATAAAGAGTGGAAAACCTACCTCGATACTCGCCGTAATGGTACCTATCAAATCGCGCGTGCTGGTTGGTGTGGTGACTACAACGAAGCCTCAACCTTCTTGAATATCGTAAAAACGGGTAACAGTAATAATCACGGCAAATACTCCAATGCCAACTTTGATAGCCTGATGGCACAAACACTCAAACCAGGTGTGACACCTGAGCAGCGTACCGATTTATACGTAAAAGCTGAAGCTCAGCTTGACCAAGATATGCCGTTATTGAATGTGTATCACTATGTTAGCCCTCGTTTGATTAAGCCTTATGTCATCGGCTTCCCAATGAAAGATGCCTTGAATAACTGGCAGGCAAAAGATTTATCAATTGCTAAGCATTGATAGATCAAAGTTTTAAAAAGTAAGTGCGATGATTGAGGCCGTGGCTGATTCATCGCACTTACTGCTATTGCCAGTAAGTTATTACTGCGTGTTACATCTGCTGTATCCTTCCAGCTTTTATTAAGCTTAGGAGGAGGCACTTCCATAAAGAGGTATTATGTTAAAACTGATTTTTCGGCGTATTTTAGAGGCCATCCCGACCTTATTCGTTTTGATAACTGTCTCCTTTTTTATGATGCGCTTAGCGCCTGGTAATCCTTTCTCAGGCGATCGTACCTTAACACCCGCTGTAATGGCCAATATTGAAGCCAAGTACAATCTTAACGATCCCTTGTGGCTACAATATATCCATTATCTAGGACAGCTTGCCGTCGGTGACCTTGGACCTTCCTTCAAATACAAAGATTATACGGTCAATGAGCTGTTGTCGCAGTCGTTTCCAGTATCGATGGAGCTTGGGGTTTATGCGTTTGTCTTAGCATTGGTCTTGGGACTCATCTTTGGGGTAATCGCCGCGCTTAAGCAAAACTCATGGCTAGATTATGTACTCATGGCATTTGCGATGACGGGTGTGGTCATTCCAAGCTTTGTTAAAGCGCCATTATTGGTACTGATTTTTGCAATCATTTTGCACTGGCTGCCAGCAGGTGGCTGGAACGATGGGGCGTTACAAAACCTTATCTTACCCGTCACGGCGTTAGCGCTGGCATATACGGCCAGTATCGCGCGTATCATGCGTGGGTCGATGATTGAGGTCATGAACAGTCAATATATCAGAACGGCGAGAGCCAAAGGCTTACCGATGCGTCAGATTATCATGAAGCATGCGCTGAGACCGGCTATGTTACCCGTGATTTCCTATTTAGGGCCTGCCTTTGTCGGTATTATCACCGGCTCTATCGTGATTGAGACGATTTTTGGTTTGCCGGGTATCGGGCAGTTATTTGTGAATGGCGCACTCAACCGCGATTATGGTGTGGTGCTCAGTTTGACGATTTTGGTCGGTGTACTGACCATCGCGTTTAATGCCATTGTTGATATTTTATACGCCATGATTGACCCAAAAATCCAGTATTAAATATGATGAATTATTATTTAAGTAGATCATTACAAGGACAACTATGAGCCTTATTGTAGACCAGCCAACCGACATTATCCTGTCGCCAGCGAAAGAGATTAAAGGTCGCAGTCTTTGGCAAGATGCGTGGCGACGTTTTTATCAAAACAAGGCGGCCGTTGCCAGTTTCTTTATCTTATTATTGATTGGCGCTTTCGTCATATTTGTCCCTTTGTTTGCCCCGTTTGGTTACGCTGAAACCGACTGGAACTTTATGCAAGCTGCACCTTCTATCGAGAACAAGCATTACTTTGGTACCGACTCGCTCGGACGCGATTTGTTGGTGCGTACGGCTGTTGGTGGTCGTATCTCCTTGATGGTCGGAATAGCGGGAGCCGCCGTTGCTGTGCTATTTGGTACTATTTATGGTGCAACGTCAGGCTATCTTGGCGGTAAAGTCGACATGATAATGATGCGGTTCTTAGAGATTTTAAGTGCTTTTCCGTTCATGTTCTTTGTGATTTTATTGGTCACAATATTTGGTCGCAACCTAATCTTGATCTTTGTCGCTATCGGACTGGTGTCTTGGTTGGATGTGGCTCGGATTGTGCGTGGTCAGACGCTCAGCCTAAAGAGCAAAGAGTTTATTGAAGCGGCTCACGTAGGCGGTGTGTCAGGATTTAATATTATCCTGCGTCATATCGTCCCTAACGTACTGGGCGTGGTGGTGATTTATGCCTCCCTACTGGTACCGACGATGATTTTGTTTGAATCATTTTTGAGCTTTTTGGGACTGGGTGTACAAGAGCCGATGACCAGCTGGGGCGCGCTACTGCAAGAAGGCTCTCGCACCATGCAGGTTGCCCCTTGGCAGATTTTGATTCCGTCGGCTTTTTTGGTCGTGACTTTATTTTGCTTTAACTTTATTGGCGACGGTCTACGTGATGCGTTTGACCCTAAAGATCGCTAGGAGAGTGACATCGTGGTAACTAAAGAATTCAGTAACACCATTAATGACAATCTTAATGACGGTTTTAATGACAAGCTCATTACCCCTTCTAATACCTTATTGGAAGTGAAAGATCTGTCCGTTCAGTTTAAGACTGAAGATGGTCTGGTGACGGCAGTGAATGGATTGAATTTTGATCTGCATGAGGGTGAAACCTTGGGCATCGTTGGCGAGTCCGGTTCTGGCAAGTCGCAGACCGCTTTTGCCATTATGGGACTGTTGGCAAAAAATGGTCTTGCCAAAGGCTCGGTACGCTTTCAAGGCAATGAGCTACTCAGCTTGTCGCAAAAGGCACTGAATAAAATCCGTGCCGAGCAAGTGGCGATGATTTTTCAAGACCCCATGACCTCACTCAATCCTTATATGAAGATCGGCGACCAGCTCGCCGAAGTATTGACCTTGCATAAAGGGATGAATAAAAAAGAGGCGTGGGCCGAGTCGATACGCATGTTGGACGCGGTCAAAATCCCCGAGGCCAAAAAACGCATTGGCATGTATCCGCATGAGTTTTCAGGCGGTATGCGTCAGCGAGTCATGATTGCGATGGCACTACTGTGTCGTCCCAAGTTATTGATTGCTGATGAGCCGACCACCGCGCTTGATGTGACAGTTCAAGCACAGATCATGGTGCTATTGAACGAGCTAAAACGCGACTTCGGTACGACGATCATCATGATTACGCATGATCTAGGTGTCGTGGCAGGTATCTGTGATCGCGTCCTTGTGATGTATGCCGGTCGCACGATGGCCTATGGTGATACAGAAGAGATTTTTTATACGCCAACCCATCCCTATACCATCGGCCTGTTAAAAGCCATTCCGCGTTTGGATAATGAGATGGGCAAGCTTGAGACGATTCCCGGTAGCCCGCCAAACTTACTAGACTTGCCAGCAGGCTGTCCTTTTTATGAGCGTTGTCCACATGCGATGGATATCTGCCGTGATACACCGCCGCCGCTGGAGTTTTTGCCGCACGATCGTCAGCGCGCTTGTCATTGGCACCCTGAAATGACAATTGATACATCAAAAGATACCGATGCCAATCAGCCATCAGAGATAGAGGGGTAGACGATGATGACACAGACTGTTCATAGCAACGACAACCCGCTGAAAACGCCATTGCTAAAAGTGCGCGATGTGCATACTACTTTTAACATCAAACAAAAAGGCACTTACTTTTGGCAAAAGCCTGCGACGTTAAAAGCCGTCAATGGCGTCTCGTTTGAGATATTTGCAGGCGAGACATTGGGCGTGGTGGGCGAGTCGGGCTGCGGTAAATCGACCCTTGCTCGTACTATCGTGGGTTTGATCGAAGCCAATTCTGGTAGCATCCTATTTAATGAGGAAGAGCTGGTCGGCGCCTCCAAAAAAACCATGCGAATGAAACGAAAAGACATTCAAATGATTTTTCAAGACCCGCTTGCGTCTCTAAACCCGCGTATGACGGTGGGCGATATCATTGCCGAACCGCTGCGTACGTATTATCCCAAAATGAAAAAGAGCGACGTCCAAAGCGAAGTACGCGAGATTATGAAAAAGGTGGGTTTACTGCCTAATCAGATTAACCGATACCCGCATGAGTTTTCAGGTGGACAGTGTCAGCGTATCGGTATTGCCCGCGCTTTGATTTTAAAACCCAAAATCATCATCTGTGATGAGCCAGTCTCTGCCTTGGATGTCTCCATTCAGGCGCAGGTCATCAATTTGTTGCAAGATATCCAAGAAGAGATGGGACTCGCGCTCATCTTTATTGCCCATGATCTATCGGTGATTAAGCATATTGCCGATCGAGTGCTGGTCATGTATTTGGGTAACGCGGTCGAGCTTGGGGTAAATAAGGCGGTGTACGGTAAGCCGACCCATCCTTATACTCAAGCCCTAATGTCGGCGGTACCGCTACCCGATCCGATTGCTGAGCGCAATAAAACCATTCAGCTATTAGAAGGCGATTTGCCAAGCCCGATTAATCCGCCCTCAGGCTGTGTGTTTCGAACCCGTTGCCCGCTCGCTGACGAGGAATGTGCCCAGATCAAACCGATGTTAGAAGGGAATATCAATCACCGAGTGGCTTGCCTAAAAAACAAAGTCGAAGAAGTGTCGTAAGTTAGCAACCGTTTAAAAAAACTTGAAGATATAAAAATACCAAAGGTGAATAACATCATCTTTGGTATTTTTTTGGGTGTGAGTGTGGATATATTTATGGCATGTCGAATATTCAAAATACCATAAATCACGATAAAGTAAATATAGCGAGATTGACATAAATTTTGCGCAGCCTCTGTCGGCGAAGGCACAGCAAGCAAGTAAAATTTATGTTAATAGCACGTAGCCTGCTCTTTAATAAAACTCAATGCGGCTAAGCACATGCTCTTGAACCAAATATGCGCAGACATAAGCGCTTGGCCATGCAAAAGCAAAGGCCAATGCCCAAGATTGCATCAATTCGGTAAAAAAGCCGTCCCCGTAGCCTACTTTGACGAGTAGTAACGCGGTCGAGATAATCAAAGACATCATTAATGCCATTAAAAAGGTAAAAATCAAGCGGTAGTATTTGCGGCGTGTACGTATTCTAATGGTGGGTGTTTTAGTCATAAGTTGGCTTAGCTCTTTAATAATAGTTCTTTAGTAACAGGTCAGTAATAACGGTTCATTGATAAAAGGTTAGTAATAAAAGGTTAGCAATAAAAAGTAGCTATAGTCCGTTCAATATAAAAGAGATACGATGGATAAGGGGCTCTACTGGTATAAATTTTCCTCGCTTACTGTGCGCTTTGCACGCCAGAGGCATCGAAACATTCATACCAGCATCGCTGTACTCTTTTTAAAATCAGGACATGCTCTAATGAAATATTGACTCTATTTGCATTGTAGCAATACCGCGCAGTTCTCAAAAGCCGTACTACTATTAAATTCTTTATTTCCGAGCACCCATATTAAGGGCAAATTGCTGTTTGGATTGTTTAACGGATTATAAAGGTAGCGGTTATTTTGAAAGCTGATTTCGCCGCGATCAAGCTGACTGGCAACAATCATATAGCGTGAGGGCGAGCTGGTGAAGGTATTACCTTTCACATTTAACTGTTGAATATTGTATTGTAGCAGCAGCTGACCACCTTCTTGCTCGTCCAGATCATTGTTGGTGACCGTATTATTAATAAGACTGATTTGTCTGACCCCGCCACGTTGCTTCTCATAGCCGCCGACCGCGATACCTGTATAGCGATTATCGGTTATCGTATTGCCCTCTACCCAGACGTTTTCTGTTAACTTTTGGAAGTGTTCACTAGCGACTTCGATGCCAATATCATTACCCGTCACGGTATTATTCTGAATAAATACTTGCTTGCCCCCATCGACATAAATACCACCCGCTGAAAGATCACCATTGTAGGCGGGATTGCTGCCGCTGCTATTGCGCGTGACCGTATTACCGATGATATCGCCGCGGCGGGCGTAGTCATTTGCGGTATCTGCTGTTCCTTCAAAACCAATGACGTCGATGCCAATGTTATTGTTATTATTGACTTGGTTGTGGTTCACTTCAAAGTTCGTTACATCGCCATTGAGGACGATCGCCTCACTGCTACCTAGGGTGAGGTTTTCGACTCGATTGTTATTAATTTGAATGTCTTTAATAGGCTGCGTGCCGTAAACCGCGATACCGTGCGCATTACCCTCATCATTTTTAACGCGCGTGCCTAGGTGATGAATGTAATTGTTTTCGATGAGAATATGATGGCTATTGCCAGTCACATAAATCGCAATGGGCGTAATCTGATTGCTAGTTGTCCAAAAGTTAGTAAATTCTAAACCGCGAATAATCACATAAGCTTGGTCTTCGATATGAAATAGATGCTCATCATCTACACTTGGCGTGCCTGTAATGATCACTTTTGCCGCTGGCATCGCCTCAAAAATAATGGGCTGCGCCAATGTTCCAGAGTTCTCAACATAGACAGGCCCTTTATAAGTACCCGCGGCAATATGTACCGTTGTGCCAGCAGTGGCAAGATCCGCGGCTCTTTGTAGGGTTAGAACAGGGGAGTTGGCACTACCTGATGCGGTATCGCTACCCGTTGTCGCCACGTAGATATGCTGACGCGTACTGTCATCCATCTCTAAACTGTCAAGCGCTGAGCTGCGATCATAAAATGCTTGGCTACTAGATATCGGCGGCACTGTTGCAGGAGTCGATGGATTGTTCGGTATAGCGGGCGTCGTCGGTTCAGAAGTAGTCGGAGGAGCAGAAACAGGCGGGTTGGCAGCGCTTGCATCCTCATCTGAGTCGCCGCCACCGCAAGCAGGTAATACAACCACTACTGAGGCCAGTAAACCAATAGGCAATAGCATCGATGAACGAATCTTTGAATATAGCGTTGACTGACGGGTCTTCATAGTATTTCCTAGTGGTCGGATGGGTATAAACTATTGATTCACAAAACAATAGATAAGTCTGGAATACTCTTTGCTATAGCGGTTATAAAAACTGTCTTAAAAATAATTTATATAATATAACGGTTTTTGCTACGATTGAATGACTTTTACGCTTATTCATTTGTATCTAATAAGGAAGAAAAATGCCTAACCAAAAGCCGCAACAGCAATTTACTCAGCAAACCACGGCTCAACACAGCACTCAAAGAACGCTTGGTATCATTGGCGGTATGAGCTGGGAGAGTACCGAGAGCTACTATCGCTTGATTAATGAAGGCGTCAAAGCCAAGCTTGGTAAGTTACACTCAGCGGACTTAATGATTCATAGTGTCGATTTTGCGCCGATCAGTGCCTTGCAAGCAAAAGGGGCGTGGGAGGAGATGGGTGTAATCATGGCAAGTAGTGGCAAACGTCTGCAAGCGGCGGGCGCGCAAGGGCTATTAATCGCGACCAACACCATGCACAAGTTAGTAGATGATGTGCAAGCAGCTACTGATTTACCGATTATTCATATCGCTGATGCGACGGCTGATGCCATCAAAGCGCAGGGTCTCACCAAAATAGCGTTACTGGGTACACAGTTTACAATGACCCAAGATTTTTATAAGCAGCGTTTGATCGATGCAGGCTTGCAGGTGCTGATACCCGCTGAGGACGAGCGAGCAGAAGTCCATCGCATTATCTACGAAGAGCTGTGTCAAGGACAGCTACTTGATAGCTCGCGGGCATATTACCGTCAAGTGATTGAAACATTGGCAGCGCAAGGCGCAGAAGGGGTGATATTAGGTTGTACTGAGATTGGTCTACTGATCACACAAGCCGATAGCCCAATCCCTGTGTTTGATACCACCGCCATTCATGCCGCCGCTGCGGTAGATTTTTTATTAAATAAAGACTAATAGGTGCTTATCCGTTATAGTTTGATCGCAAGTCAAGAATGACGCTACGCTCGTTGTCTATGATAAATAAGGAGATTTTAATGACATTACTGCGTGCAAGTATGGCCGTATTATTATTGGGGACGATTGTTACGTATGCCATGCCCAATAAGGTAAAGGCCAATACCGCCCAAAAGCTCATAAAAAATGAGCGCAAAAAAGCCAATCTTGAGAAAAAAGAATTTACATTGGCATCTGGCGACACCCTGATCTATCTAGAAGGTGGCAATGTGAACGGCAAGCCTTTGTTACTGGTGCATGGATTTGGTGCCACCAAGGATAACTTCCTGCGTATCGCTAAAAAGCTGGGCGATTATCATTTAATTATTCCAGATTTGCTCGGCTTTGGCGAATCTGGCAAGCCTGCGCAGGTAGACTATGGCGTAGATGCACAGGCGCAGCGCTTACATGAGCTGTTGCAAGCCAAAGGCGCGGCCTCAAACATTCATGTAGGCGGTAACTCGATGGGCGGCGCGATTAGTGTTGCTTATGCGGCCATGTATCCCGATAGCGTTGCGAGCTTGTGGCTGCTCAATAGTGGCGGCTTTTGGTCAGTAGGGTTTGCAGCAGACCGTTTTGGCGATAGTAGTATAGAGAGTAGCCCACTGCTCATTGAAACCAAAGAGGACTATTTCGCTTTATATAATCTGGTTATGTATAACCCGCCGTACATTCCCAAAACCTTGCAAGCGGTCTTTGCCCAAACCAACATTGCCAATCGCGAACTGCACGGCAAAATCCTCAAGCAACACTCAACAAGCAGTGTAGAAGAACGCGCCAAAGTCATCGCCGAGTACAACATCCCAACGCTTGTCATTTGGGGCGCTGAGGACAGAATTATTAAGCCTGAGACGGCAGTGGTGATGAAAAAAATCATGCCCCAAGCGAAGGTAATCACGATGCCTAAAGTGGGGCACATACCGATGATAGAAGCAGTAGATCAGACGGCAAAAGACTATAAAGCGTTTCGTGCAGGGCTTAAAAATAACTAAGCCATATCGCTGTTACGAGCCGCTTTAGTCATATCATTGGGTTCTCATTGCTCAAGCGGATAGCCCAGTGAAGATTTTTACAGACGGTACTTTTTGAACAGTGCTTTTTGATAGGCCAAAGTCTATATGAACCACGCTATTGTCATTTATTACTCTTGATCATACGATGTCTATAAAGTCGTCTACGAAGTCGTCGGTGTAACCTTGTGATACGGCCTAAAGGGAACAGTTTCCACACAGTCGTCGGTGTCACATCACGACATGACGCAGAGGTGCCGCCATGTGCCAGATAGCCTTCAGACCCTTGTGCCGCTTCTTCTGCGACCAAGTTTTTACCCTGACGCCATCCGCCATACAGATATAGCCCTGCCCCCATCAGCGCGGTGGCGACCATCCCTGCTGGAAATGATAGCCAAAGCGCGTCTTCTCCCAATAGTGGATACAGCCCAAACGCAAATCCAAGACGTACCGGATACATCGAAATCACCATGACGATCAGTGGCCAAATCACATAGCCGTTTGCCCGCATGGTGCCAAAGAGCACCTGCGCTATCCCAAAAAAGATAAACCCCCATGTCGCCATGAGCTGAATGTGTCGCCCGATTGGCAACGCTGCGCTGTCACTACCAAGGAAAAAGCCCAAAATGGTGCCATTAAAAATGGTCAACACCCCAATCAGCGCGCCTGTCATTATTACGTTAAAAATGAGTCCCCAGCGGGTGATCCCTGAGACTCTGTGCCATTGATTGGCACCGATATTCTGTGCAACCATTGCGCTAGCGGCGGCACTTAACGCCATGGCAGGCATCTGCACGTATGTCCAAAGTTGCTGGGTGGCGCTATAAGCGGCTGTGGTCTGTACGCCTTCCCGGTTGATCAGCGATAGCATTGTTAGCGCCGCCGAAGAGATGACGATCATCTGAAGACCCATCGGCAACCCTTTTGAGAACATCGATTTTAAAATGCCTCGATCTGCGCGCAAAAATCGCAGCTCTGGCATGCTGAGTGTCAGCACAGAGCCACGCAGGTACATCGTAATCACCATGCCAATAAGCGCTAGCGTGTTTGCGACGGCTGTGGCGAAGGCCGAACCAAAGATGCCCCATTCGGGAAAAGGTCCTATACCCAAAATCAGCGTCGGCGTCAAAATCAGATCAATAATTACCGATATAATGATAAACCAAAGCGGCGTCGTAGAATCGCCCGTCCCGCGCAGTGCCATCATGATCAGCGTAAAGGTGAGGGTGAATGGCATCGAAACGAAAATCATCCGTAGATAGGTCAGGGCAAGATCTACCGCACTAGGCGGCGTACCAAGCAAATCAAGGAGCATCGGCGCAAATATCCACCCACCTGCCGACACCAATATACTGATCGGAATAATACTGCCGAGCGCCGTTCCCATGGTTCTTTTGACCATCGTCTCGTCACGGCTGCCCATGGCTTGACCAATCAGAATAGTAGACGCCATACCAAAACCAAAAACAAAGGAGATGAGGATAAACATCAAAATGTTGCCGTTCGCGGTCGCGGCGAGTGCCTCTTCCCCTAAAAACCGTCCCACCCAGACGGCATTGATTGAGCCGTTTAACGACTGTAGCGCTGATGATCCCAGTGTTGGCAAGGCAAATAGGATCATCGTTTTGGCAATCGACCCCTCGGTGAGGTCGCGCCGTTTGTCAGTGGCAATACTGGTGTCGCTCAATGTCTTTCCTTTTGCACCATTCAATTGGGCTTCGGTTTATTATAAAAATGCGTCCTAAGAAAGAAAGCCGTTATAGTCAATGCACTCCAAAAGTGTTATAGCGCTACTAGGGTGAATTTTACGTAGCCTCTGTCGGCGTAGGCACAGCACGCAAGTAAAATTTGTGCTAGTAGCGCTTTTGAATCTATATAATCGTTTTATTTTCAATTGACCATAAATAGCAGACTTAGGATTGATAGCATAAAAACGCTTATTATAAATGACAACGCCCGTGCCATCTTGATTAGAACGGTAAACAAATACAGTGCGGATGAACGTTATGATTTATATCGTCGATTCACTATAAAATAAATACAGCGATATCGAGTGCATTTTGCGTAGTCTCTGTCTGCGCAGGCATAGTAAGAAAAATGCACCCCATATCGCATTGTTATATTCATATCTCGTTTTGACTACCAAGTAATAGATTTATAAATATGAAGAAGCATTTACCGTTAGAATCGGAGCGTAAATACTTTTTATACTATCTTTTAACAAGGATGTTTCGATGACACTACGACGTATCGCATTGGCGACCTCTTTGGCTTTATCGATTGTAGGCTGTACGACGCCCAACAGTTTTACCGTGGCAACTACTCAAAAAATTATCCAACACGAACGCGCCAAAGCAGATCTTGAGACCAGAGTATTTACGCTGGCCTCAGGCGAGAAGATGGTCTACGCCGAAAACCATAACGTTGATGGCAAGCCTTTGCTACTGATTCATGGGTTTGGCGGTAATAAAGACAACTTTACCCGTCTTGCGGACAAGTTAGAAGACTATCATCTGATCATTCCAGATTTATTGGGCTTTGGTGACTCAAGTAAGCCGATGAGCGCTGACTATCGTGCCGATGCGCAAGCCAAGCGTTTGCATGAGTTGATGCAAGCCAAAGGCGTGGCGTCCAATCTGCATGTCGGTGGCAACTCGATGGGCGGTGCGATTAGTGTGGCCTATGCAGCGATGTATCCAAAAGAGGTACAAAGCTTATGGTTGGTGGACAGTGCAGGCTTTTGGTCAGCGGGCATGCCTGAGTCGTTAAAAAATGCGACCCTTGAGAATAATCCGCTACTGGTCGATAGCACGGAAGACTTTTATAACTTATATGACTTTGTGATGTACAAGCCGCCTTATATCCCCAAAACGGTCAAGGCCGTGTTTGCGCAAGATCGTATCGCCAATAAAGCGCTACATGCTAAGATTCTTGAGCAAATCGTAGAAGACAATGTCGAGACGCGCGCCAAAGTCATCGCGGCAAATAAAATTCCGACCTTGGTGGTGTGGGGCGAAAAAGACCAAGTCATCAAACCTGAAACGGTCAATTTAATCAAATCCATCGTACCTCAGGCACAAATCATTATGATGCCTGATGTTGGTCACGTTCCTATGGTAGAAGCAGTAGAGCAAACGGCAGACGATTATAAAGCGTTCCGCGAAACGCTCAAAGATGAGTAAGTCACCGTCCTTTTACGAGACGCTCCAGCAAGGCAGTCGTACTCTCATGTCTTACCAATGACACGCCTTGTCCTGCCCACAAGGATTGATGCTCGGCGTCCAAACGCTTGGTCGCATCAGCCCGCAAAAACTTGGTCATGGCATTGAGTTGTGGGTAGGGCGGTAGCTCGCCACGATGCTCAAATTGGACAAAGTCACGTAGATACTCATTTAACAAACCACGCGCAAGCTTGCCTGAAAACAGACGAGTCAAGCGCGTCTCAGTAGGGCGCTTGCCCTCACTGGCATTGAGTAGCGCTTGCTTATAAGTGTTGTTAATTCCGCACTTGTCTGTCGTCAAAAACGCCGTTCCCATTTGTGCAAGCTCAGCGCCTGCTGCTTGCACCGCTTTAATGTCTTGTGCCGTCATAATGCCGCCCGCGGCAATCAAGGGAATGTCGGTGCAAGCACGCGTTTGGCCAATGAGCGTCGATAATCCTAAAGGGTCGGTTTCGCTTTGTGGTAACCAGCCACCGCGATGCCCGCCAGCTTCTACGCCTTGCACGCATACCGCGTCCGCGCCAATCTCTGTCCACTGTTTTGCCTCTAATGGATGATTGGCGGTGCCAACGACGCGCGTGCCGACACTTTGCAAACGCTGAACTTGCGTGACATCAATAATACCAAAGGTAAAACTGGCGACGGGCACAGGATTGTCAAACAGGACTTGTAACTGGTCTTCAAAGTTTTGTGCGGGGCGCTCAGGTAACGTGACGTCTATATTATGTTTTTGATAATACTCAGTTAGCCAAGTGGGAATTTCGGTATCAAAGGTACTAGACTCATGCTCAGACAACACCATTAGATTGACCATAAAGGGTTTATCCGTCAGGGTTTTAATGGTATTGATTTGACTGTTTAAAACGTCTGGCGCGGTCATGCCAGCGCCCAATGACCCCAGTCCACCGAAGTTACTGACGCAGGCGATCAGTTCAGGCGTGGTCGCTCCGCCTGCCATTGGGGCTTGAATAATGGGGTAAATTAGGTTGAGAGTATTAAGTAAGCTCATGATTGGCTCCTTTTTATTAGGATATTGGCATGACTTACTTTAACAGAGCAGGATAAAGGGCGTAGGAGATAGTGTTTATTTAGTTGCTAAATGGGGTGGTGGGTTTTGACTACGAAGTTGGAGTTAAAATATTTGGCTATGGATTTGTAGTTAAGTTGCTTCAATTGATAAATCCATCACAAATACATCTATACCTTGTTTGTATTTCTCCTCGATACAGACAGTCAAATACTCTTGAAGTTGCAGAGCATTTTGCGGTTTATATACATTATTGCTTTTGAGTTTCTTAGTCAAAGTTTCACCAAAATAAAATATTAAATAGATACCTTGTCCTTGAGATTCGTGGTGTTTGAGATATAAGTCACCAAGTTGATTATTCATAGCTGTCCATAAATCAGGATGCCATTGCCCTTTAACTTCTATAGGCAACTGAATTTCACTACTATTACAAACCAAATCAGCACGTTTATCATCCGACATATCTTTTTCAGTATCTAATCTGAACTGATAAGGTTCAATATAAGGTTTTAATAAATCCGCTAATCTATCTCTACAGTAGTTTTCGCCATGAGGCTTTTGAGGCTTTTTACTTTTGCCATCCTCGTAAAACATCTTATAGGTATCAAGTTCACTGGACTTGACCTTAACTTGTATCTCATCAAGCAGTTCTAAAATTAAGAGTTTTAAATTTTTACAATCCTTAGGCGCTTTGTTTTGGAAGATGTTTAACAAATCAACTAGTCTTGGCGCTTGATAATGGGCATCTCTAATATTGTTAGCTTGTTCTGCTAGTAGATTGGTAATGAAGACTGTATAACTGGAATGAACACAGTTTTTGAGTTTTCTAAGTTCTACCTGAGCTTCAATGGTAGTGATATTGCTAATTTCTGATAAGCAAAAGCTGATGAATTCACTTGCCTGCCACGCATTCCTACTTCCAGAGCTTACGCCTTGAGGTCTATCAATATTAGGAAATGGATAGCTAAAGCGATACGCAATCCAAGACATAAATGTCAGACTCATCTTAGGATTTTTGGTTAAGCGGGATTCATGATACGTTTCTTTTAACTGCCAAAATATCAACTGTGGATATTGAACACATTTTAAATAATGTAGAAAGCTTTTGTCATCGATAATGCTCAAGAGCGATAACCACCTACTGTGGGTCTCAATATTTTTATCAATATTGTTTATTGCTTCTACGTTAGCAGTAATTAAGTCATTTATTCTCATTAATGCATCATTATTGACGAGAGTGTCAATAAATCTATCTTTTGTCTCATTGTGCATTTTAGGGTAGGTATTCAGTAAATAAACAATCGTCTCAATTGAAAAGTCATCCACATCTTCGCCGTAAACCCAATGTATTCCTTGTATTAGTGCACCATTGATTTGAAACTGAGGAACAAAAAATTCATCAATAACTATATTTTTTAACCCTCTTGATATTATTTCATCCCTGATAGCTTCGCAAACATTAGGACGCTTATCCTTATGAAATCTAAAGCCTAGATAGCTGTCATAATCTAAAATAATAGCGCAAGCTAAGATAACATCATTGGATAAAGCTGAAAGTGATTGATTTCTTAGTAGTCGGCAATAAATACCAGCTATCAAAACAGGTTCGATAGGAGATGAGTTTTGGATGATATCAGATATAGTAGGAACTGAGTTGTGTAGACTGGCTTCAAAACCTTTCATAGCAGATTCGGTCAGACTGTTTCCAAAGATATACTTGATTTTATCAGTTTCTTTTATATCATCAGGAATGTCATAGTTTTTATATAATAAAACTCTAGCAGGATAGTTACAGTATTTAGCATTTCCTCCATCTAATTCAGTCCTATATGGAAATAAATTACTTCTAACTTTTTTAAATCTTAGTCTCTTTTTTAATTTTCTATAACGGCTACGACGTCTATTTTTTATTTCCCATTCAAAAATGATAGGTTTTTTCTTGTTATCTAAATATTCTACAAGATGATTGCTTTGAGCGTAAGTGAGTGCAAGTTTATAAAGTTCATCAGAAATAGCAACTCTGTCACAGTGTATATCTACAAGATATTTCCATTTAGCAATAGTTTGTTCTGTCACATTTTTCAGCTGAATATATGTTAATAATTCCTCTATATCTTGCTTAGTAAGATAAATAAAATATAAGATATTTTGATAAAACATATGTAGGTCACGAATATCATTTTTATAATCTAAACAATATTTGTAAATCTTTATTTTTTCTTTTGGATTTTTTTGGAAATAATCTATAAAGAATTTTGAATCTTCTTTACTCATTTCAGAGCCATAGGCGCTATTAAATATCGATAGGCTTTGACATAAAATTAGAGGGTCTATAGCTTGCTGTTTTTTTGATACATAACGTTGGATAAGAGTGATAATTATGCCACTGATATCTAAGACTGTTTCATATCTAAAGTTATCCTTATCAATATTTAGTAATATAATTCTTTCTCTAAGATTTTTCAGAAAATCAAGAATTCTATCAACTGGATATTCTAAGAAATAGTAATAACTACCATGTCGAGGTGCAAAACTGTCTTCATCATTTCCGTCAGACATTTTAAAACTATAAGATTTCATAATTAATAAAATAACTTGCTCATCTGTAATTAGCCCATAATCATGTTTATTAGCATACGCGAAAACTAGTCTCAAGGATGAATAGCTACCCTGTTCTATCAATGGTGTAAAATTAGCAGGGGTATTAATCAAGTTGTTGCCATGGAGTAACATTAAACAATCAAATCGAGCAGAGTAATACCAGTTATCGTCGTAAACTATAGAGAACAACTCGTTGGCTAACTCTGAAATAAAATCAGCACCTTGTAATGCTTCAAGTATAGTTGTTAAGAAATGAAGGTTACCTTCCTTATTACTCAGTATTTCCTTGTATCTTTTAAGTAGTGAACGACTTACCAATCCTTCAGCTTTTGTTTTTTTCCAAAAATTATTTTTACGAAACCAAGGATTTTCTATAGTTAGCTTTTCTAAAGCATCGAATAATAAAATACTGTCAGTATCTGAAAAATAGTTAGTATCGCCATACTCTATCAGTCCGTAAGGGTCAGTTTCGATTACTATTTGAGATAAATTAGGGTTGAAGGTTGGCAGCCAAGCAAAAATACCTCTCAACGAAGCAATCACACCATTATCTACCACTAAGTAAGAGAGGATATGACGTTTGATTATAGGGTTAGACATCGCTTCTGCTAGCCACTTGGCACCTAGATACTCTGCAATACTTCTGTGCCAGGGTTTAAATGAATTGTTATCCACTGTTTGGAATAATCGTGATTGCACAGTTCCCTGTAATACTTCAGTTTCTATTAGGCCTTTTAAAGCATAAATATTTGTTGCATTGTCAGGTGTAGTGGCTGGAGTGCCCTTATAAATAAATTGCTTCCCTGCTAATAGATAAGTAGCAAAGATCAATCCAGCACTGTCAATGACTTGTTCTTGATTTAGCTGTCCAAGTATATTTTGTGCTTTTAGATCCACTTCTTGCCATAAGTGTTCAGAAGCTAATTGAAATAACTTAGCCTTACTCTTTGGTACTGAATGAACTGAAAAATCAATTTCTGCTAATAATGCTAGATTTCTTGGATTTTCATAAAAAGAAGATAAGCTGTTTGCTTCTAATTGATTGATGAGCTGAGAGACATGTTCTAAAGATAGACCTCGTAACTGCAAAAAGCGCTCAGCATCTTCTCTAGAGAGATTTTTTAGGTTAGCAGTTAATATATCCTTATAGTCATTTTCGATTTCGTTCTTGTTACTATCATTCCATTCAATACTTCGACAAGTTAATATAAATTTTGGACGGCCTAGCTTTATAAGTTTGTTCAAAACGCTATTAATACCACTGTTGTCGTTAGTAGAAGGTATCTCATCAAATGCATCTATTAGTAGAATTTCGTTAGACTGAACGTTTAGTCTTTCGACTGACTTTTGAATCAAATCCGAAGCACTTAAAGATTTTGTTATATACTTAGAGGATTCAGCTAATTTCCCCATCAATAAAGTCTTGCCCATTCCTGCATCAGCAAGAATAACAACAGGTTTAGACTCGGCTATGTCTAATAGTTGCAGATCTTCTACAGTTATAGTTTCGAATTGTTCTTCATCATTACGGAGTTTATATTCGAGATTTCTGGGAATATAATTTTGCATTTTTATTGTTCTATAAGCGTCAGATATGTTCAATCTACCATTAACATTTGTGGATTAGCAATGACTTGATATACAGAGATCTTAATAAGATTAAATTAATAAAAAACCGCAGAAATATTTCGTTTCTGCGGTTTATAACTTTCTCTTTTGAACTCTAACCCACAGGCGGCCACGGACGCTCAGCATCGCTTTCAATCCATTTTGCCACAAATCCCGTCGGTGGCAGCTCCCAATCAGACTGACCCAACGCTGCAAGCACACCCGATGTTTCAATGACTCGGCCACCTTTAGTAACGCCAGTACGCAGTATGGCAGAAGAGCAGGGCTTGCCCTTGACCCACATCGACTGCTCGATATACATCCAGCGCGCATCGATAGCGACGATTTTGGTCTTAAGCGTGACCTTATCGAACGCGCGAATCCGCTTGCGGTATTGGATGGTACTACCAGCGACGACCAAACCCCAACGCTGTTTTAACAGCTGCTTACCAAGGCCTGTCCGTACCGCAAAGTCCATACGTCCCAAGTCATACAGCGTAAACACGCGACCATTATTCATCTCAAAGAAATTATCAATGTCTGACAAACGGCAGCGAAAGGTGATCTCGCTGGTCTCTTTAAGCGTTAAGGTATCGCCTTTTTTTACTTTTAGGGCAGCATGAGCAATGGTAGCGGCGTAACGGATAAATGGGTACATAGTTGGACTCTGATAAAAAATGACAGTAAAAGTAACAGATGCTACGGACGAGTTAGGCGGATTCGACCTCAATTTCATCATCCGTATTGGTTACTTCTACAAAAAACTGCATCGCCGTACTAGGCAGCCAACCCAAGTCAAATTTACGTTTGCGGTAATTGATAAACCCAATATGACCGCCATGCTCGGTATCAATCAAAGTTACTTGCTCAGACACATCACCACGTGTGGCGGTCGCTCCCAAAAATGGATCGTCTTTGGCGGTGATGATCAAGGTGGGCTTAGTGATATGAATCAAGTGCGGTAGGGCAGAGGCTTGATAGTAATAGTCATTTTTTGAGCGAAAGCCGTGGCGCGGTGCGGTAAAGATATCATCAAACTCGCTGATGCGGTTAGTGGCCTTGATGGCTTTGATTTCATCTTCCGTCAGATTGTTTTTGATGGCTTTGCTGACGATAGGATTGAGCAAGTACGGCGTATAAATACGGCGACCCAAAAAGCGCTCCATCGCCTGTGAGGATGAGATCAAATCAACAGGGGCTGACGCGATGACGGCTGCTTCACAACGCGCTTTATCTCTATACTCACTCATATATTTTGCTAAGGCATTACCGCCCAAAGACACTCCAATGCCATACACGGTTTGGTATTGCTTATTGATGTACTGCAATGCATGCTCAAGCTCGATGGTGTCGCCCGCTTGATAGAACACTTGGCCTTTAACAGGGACGCCGCCGCAGCTACGAAAATGCACCACCACAAAGTGCCAGTCGTTTTGGTGTACCGCGTGGGCAAGCGTACGTGCGTAGTGACTGTCGCTACTGCCTTCCATGCCGTGGAACAAGACAACGAGGGGCTTTTGGTATTTATCATCACCCTGACGCGTCTCATCAGCATCATAAAAATCATAAGCAATTTCACTCTCATCGAGTGAGTCTTTGAGCAACTCGCGTCGATAGTTGGGCGCTTTGGCGGCGATAAATCTCGGCAAGATCGTTTGTAGATGGGCATTACTTAGCCAAAATGGCGGCTTAAAAGGCGTAGGAGAAAATGGTTTGGTGGGTTGAATGTTTGACATAAGAGAGTCTTATTTAATTGTTGTTAAAAAGCAATGCCTTATCATAGCGCCAGCCGTTATCAAAACCAACGCTTTTCAGTGAACGCTTGGTTACTCAGAAGCGGTTACTCATAAACGGTTACTCAAAGCCAGTCACTCAAAGCCAGTCACTCAAAACAGTTACTGAAAAATGGTTACCCAAAGGAAATACTGAAAAAAGTATCTTGAGGGTAGTTAATCAAAAAAATATGCACGCAAACATAGTTAGCACTAAGATGGGTCTAACACCCGCCCATCCATGGCAAGGCGCTCTTTTAAGCTGTCGATATCCGCTTCGGCAAGCGTCGCAGTCAAGGTCACTTGCTTGCTATAAGTGACATCATCAATATGACCACCAATACTATCGACCACGTAACGGCACTGCGCTTCGGTGGCAAATTCTGCCAGTATCTGTACTTGCACTAATGGCACATGGTCACTAAGCGTCATCATATCAACAGCCGCTTGCGCCGATCCGGCATAAGCCCGTGTTAAACCGCCAGCACCCAGTTTGATACCACCAAAATACCGCACCACAACGATGATGACGTTACCGATAGACTTGTGCTGCAAGACATTTAATATGGGTCTGCCTGCCGTACCATTTGGCTCACCATCATCATCGAAGCCTGCGCTGGTCGTGTTATTGGGGTCGCCAATGATATAAGCCCAGCAATGATGACGCGCATCCGCATATTGCTCTCGTAATTGTTCCACGTGAAACATGGCAGCTTCACGTGACGTCACTGGATAAGCATAAGCAATGAATTCAGATTTTTTAATTTCTAAGCGCGCGGTAACAGCACGTTTTAACGTTTGATAACTCATATTTCATCAGGTCTAGGTTGGATATGGTAAACTTACCTAACTTTCATTGTCGTCGGTATTCGGCGCCGTGTTCATTTTATTTTTTATTATAGTACCACTTCTCACTACGGAAGACAGCGAACAAGACACGGCTGCGTGCTTGCGCTATTGGCTTTTGAGATAAGTCGGTATCATAAAACAAATGGTAGTCAAACGTATGCGTCTAGATAAATTTATTAGTAAAGCCACCGAGCTGTCGCGCAAAGAGTCAAAAAAGATCATGCACGCAGGAGAGGTGACGGTCAACGATCAAGTGGTCAAGGATCCAGGTTTGCACGTCGATATCATCAATGACGATGTCATGTGGGCAGGCGAACCGCTATCGGTCGCCACTGGCAATCGCTATATTTTGCTGCATAAGCCAGAAGGGTTTGAATGTACGCTAAAAGCCAAAGAATACCCAATCGTCACTGAGCTGATTGCCGTACCGGAGCTTGGTAGCTTGCGTATCGCAGGACGACTCGATGTCGATACTACAGGCGCACTGCTTATCAGTGATGATGGTGGCTGGCTGCACCGTGTCACCAGTCCCAAACATGAACACGCAAAAGTTTATGAGCTGACCTTGGCTGATCCGATGGATGAGGATGCCCAACAAAAAGCGGTGAAAAAAGTCGCTGAAGGGATTTTGTTAGAAGGCGATCATGAGCCAACCAAGCCTGCCGTTCTTGAATTCATCGATGAGACACAAGCGCGTCTGACGCTAGAGCAGGGCAAGTATCATCAAGTCAAACGCATGATGGGCTATTTTGGTAATAAAGTAACGGCGCTGCATCGTGCCAGCATTGGTCATATCAATCTAGACGGTTTAGAAAAAGGTGACAGTCGCTTTTTAACTGCCGATGAAGTCGCTAAATTTTAAACCTGCGTAGTAACGTTGAGATTTTCATTTAACTGATAGCAAAAAAGCAGCCACTACATAGTGTGCTGCTTTTTTTATAGATAATTGCTACGTTATTCAATAAACGTCATCCCACTCGCCCATCATAATGACTGGCCTTTATGACTGACTGTACTTCATATGGATTAAGGCAAAACGATATCTACAATTTTCCAGTCAATCAGACCCTCACGCTGCATCTCGATGGTGAGCGGATAGCCTTTGACTTGACCACTAATGGTAAAGCAATTGATGCCGCAATAGCTCAAGGTTGGCTTATCACTATCCGATCCTTGTGCCGCCTGTTTTTCAAGCTCAGCCGCTTGTTTTTTCATGATTTGCTGCATTTGACTTTGTACCACCGCATTCACATCACCGCGCTGAATGATTAAACTCTGAATCAGGTTTCTTAAGTCCACTTGATTGCTCGCGATGGCCCACGCGGCGGCCAGCTCTTTGGTGGCGGTATTGGCTTGACCTTGCGTATCGATAATTTTTTCGATGTTTTGCGGTGTGATTGCGCCGTCCACGGCCTGCGTGATAAAGCTGTTGGCAGCTTGCGTAAGCGGCTCACCGCCAAGCTCAGCGACCAAGGGATATTTGGCCATCGTTGCGGTAAATTGCGTGGTCAATTGGGTTTGGATACTGGGGCGCACTTGCTCATAGTCGATGGCTGCGGCGATGGTGCTGCCGTCTTTGTCCTCATAAGCATTTTTGAGCTGATAAGCGCTGTAATAAGGCGAGCCTGCAAAGACTGCGACAGCAATTACAATCAATAGTACAATCAGCTTCTTCATAAAAACGGATACCTTATCGCAAAATTAATGGCTTTAAACACCAGTTAAGGGACTCAAATATAAATAGCAAGCGCACTCATACGCTATGAGCAACAACCAATACGGCGATAAATAGTAGCATGGCTCATATCGATTAAGGTATGAAAACCTTTGTTCATTCCTTAATAAAACCTTTTTAATAGCGATAAGTCATCTGAGTGCACACTTTCCTGAGCTAGACGCTTGATAAATCCCCATACCATCTCCATAAATAGCGCAAACTTTTTATAATTGATTTGACTAAGCAGCACCCTGCCGTATTCGCTTGTAAGATTTATTTTATTCTCATACTTTTTTCTCTACTATTTAGTATCTGCTATGTTTCATGTGAAACCTTAAGAAACGATGACAGGTCTGATTGATTCAAAAGAAAATGGATTGAAGGTAACGAATCGACTGGCTGGTGGACTGTAAAGACGATAGGAGAGCCCATGAGTAAGCGCGATTTTTATGAAGTATTAGGTGTCAGCAAGACCGCTGATAGCAAGGAGATCAAGCGAGCTTATCGCAAGCTTGCGATGAAATACCATCCGGACCGCAACTCTGATGACCCTGACTCTGACGAAAAATTTAAAGAAGCGTCAATGGCTTATGAAGTACTGAGTGACGAAGAAAAACGCTCAGCCTATGACCGTATGGGTCACTCTGCCTTTGAAAACGGCATGGGCGGTGGCGGCTTCGGCGGTGCAGGCGGTGGCAACTTCCAAGACATCTTTGGCGATATTTTTGGCAACTTTGGTGATATCTTTGGTCAATCGCGCGGTGGCGGTGGACGTTCGCGCCGTGGCTCAGACCTCCGTTATGTGATCGAATTGACCTTGGAAGAAGCGGTACGCGGCTGCAAAAAAGAGATCAGTTTTACCGCGCCTGCACCTTGTGACACTTGTGATGGTAAAGGGGCAAAAGATGCCTCAGATGTCGTGACGTGTCAGATGTGTCATGGTCAAGGCCAAGTGCGTATGCAGCAAGGTTTCTTTGCAGTACAGCAAGCTTGCCCGCAGTGCGGCGGCACAGGTAAACAAATCAAAAACCCTTGCCCTGACTGTCATGGTAATGGCGTCAAAGACAAATCGCGTACGCTTGAAGTATCTATCCCAGCGGGCGTCGATGATGGCGATCGCGTTCGCTTAGCGGGCGAAGGGGAAGCGGGCGGTGCTGGCGTGCAAAACGGCGATCTATACGTCGAAGTACGCGTCAAAGCCCACAATGTCTTTACCCGTCAAGGGGCTGATCTTTATATGGATGTGCCCGTGAGCATTACCGATGCCGCCCTTGGTAAAGAAGTTGAAATCCCAACCTTAGATGGCAAAGTAAAAATCAAGGTAGCAGAAGGCACACAAAGTGGCAAATTGCTGCGTGTACGTGGTAAAGGCGTGACGCCAGTACGCACGACGATGAAAGGCGATTTGATCTGCCGTGTTGTCATCGAAACGCCCGTGAATTTGACGCGTGAGCAAAAAGACCTGTTGCGTCAGTTCCAAGACACTTTAGATGATGACAGCAAGCATCAGCAATCGCCGCACAAAAAATCTTTCTTTAAAAAGATTGGCGAGTTATTTGACTAATAATAATGATAGTTAAATAACCATTAAAGTAGGCCCAGAGGTTTCACATGAAACATCTGGGCTTTTTATTGGCTGGATAAAGCACCATTCATAGGCGGATATAGTTAAAATACCTTGAAGTCGCTACAGTATGGCTGGTGTAAATTTTTTGCAGCCTCTGTCTGCGAAGGCACAGCAAGCAAGAAAAATTTGCACCAGCAGTACGTGTTGTATCGATATTACTTTTCACCGACTATATTTGCTAAAATTAAGCTAAATGATATTCAAAAATAACGATATCAACTATAGTCAGATCAACATAAAAAAGAGTCAGCGAGACTGGGATAAATTTTTCGTAGCCTCTGTCTGCGAAGGTACAGCAAGCAAGAAAAATTTGTGCCAGTCTTGCGTTATCATATCGTGTACCCATTTTATTTGGTATCGACTGTACAAAGTACTTAGGACAAAAATATGAGTCAGCAAGTAAGTAAAAAAGTTATTAACGTCGGTGTTATCGGTGCGGGCGGCCGCATGGGTCGCATGCTCATCGAAGCGGTGAAGGACAACTCGCAAACCACGCTAAAGGCGGCGATTGAGCGTCAAGGCTCAAGTCTCGTCGGTGCGGATGCAGGCGAAGTGGCCGCTATCGGACGCTTGGATGTGCAGATCGTTGATGATTTGCAAGCGGTGGTGAACGACATTGATGTCCTGATTGACTTTAGCTTGCCGGATGCCACAGAAAAAAACATGCAGCTTTGCGCTGAGTATAACGTGGCTATGGTCATCGGTACGACAGGGTTTAACGAGCAGCAAGAGCAAGTGTTAGCAAAAGCAAGTGAGCAAATCGCCATCGTATACGCGGGCAATTACTCCACTGGCGTCAATCTGTCGTTAAAGCTATTAGAGATGGCTGCCAAAGCCTTTGGGACTGATGCCGATGTAGAGATCATTGAAGCGCACCATAAGCATAAAATCGACGCACCGTCTGGCACCGCCTATATGATGGCAGAAGCCGTCGCAGCTGCTCGCGGACAGAACTTAAAAGAGGTTGCTGTTTATGGCCGCGAAGGTCAGACGGGCGAGCGCGAAACGGGAACAATTGGTATTCATGCGGTGCGTGGCGGCGAAATCGTGGGCGACCATACCGTGATGTTTATCGCAGATGGGGAAGTGGTTGAAATCACCCACCGAGCACGCGCGCGCATGACATTCGCAGCAGGGGCAGTACGGGCAGCGACTTGGGTGATCCAGCAAGAAGTTGGACAATATAACATGCAAGATGTGCTGGGGTTAAGCGAGTAGTCTTAAGCCATCTAACGTAAGTGAGGTTGTTATGGAAAACAATGCCAGTATTACTATTAAAAATTTCAAAAGCTATAAAGATGCAACCTTACCTTTATCACCTTTGACTCTTCTGATAGGGGCGAATGCGTCAGGCAAAAGCAATGCCATAGAAGCGTTTCGATTTTTAAGTTGGGTCGCTGGTGGTGAGCGTTTATCGACACTCAAAAATAGAGTAAATGATAGTGATAAGGTTGTTCGGGGTAATATCAAAGATTTGGCTTTTAATCATGAAGATAGTTTTTCACTATCATTTAACTTTACTCCTGATATTAGCTACTCTGGTATATTTCTCAACGTGAATATGCAACTTCATTTAACTGGTGAAACTTATCAGGAGAAAGAAAAGAAGTTTTTTTTCTATAGAAGTAGTGAATACACAGCATTAGCTCTGCGTTACTTTAATGCTAGTGCTAGTGACCTAATAAAGCTTACTCCACTAGAAACTATTTTGAACTTAAATGAAAAAGAAAATAATGAAATTTTTCAAAAAATCAGTGATTCTGAAGTTTCGGTGTATTTTCCAGAGCAAGACTCATCCGTACTTTCGATGAAAGATTGGTTATACATCTTTTTGTGGAGAGGATTCTATGATGATGCCGAAGTTAATCCAAAAAATACAGGCTCTTTTGACAAATTAGCAAATTTTTTAACAAATACTTTTTTCTATGATTTTGTACCTAGTATCATGCGTCAAGACAGTATTAAAGACAGCTTGTTAAATAATAGTGGTTCAAATTTAGCAGGCGTATTGTCTTACCTTTGTGAAGAAAATTTAGAATATAAAGGAAAAATATTAGGATTAGTGCAAAGCTTACCTGAGCAAGACATTACTGATATTAAATTTTATATAGATAAAAGGGACCGAGTAGAGTTTTTATTGTGTGAAAGCTTCGGCGACGTTTCTGTTGAACGTACAATGGATTTACTATCAGATGGTACGTTAAAAGTGTTGGGAGTTGCAGCTGCTCTATTAGCTGTGCCTGAAGGGTCAACGGTAGTCATTGAAGAGATTGATAACAGTATTCATCCCACACGCGCACATCAGATATTAAGTTTGATGCGCCAATATGCAGAAGAGCGTAATCTGAAGCTTTTGTTGTCAACGCACAACCCTGCTTTGATGGATGCATTGCCTGATGAGGCATTGGCAGATGTTGTATTTTGCTACAGAGATCCAAAAGAGGGTGACAGCAAATTGGTGCGTTTGGGTGATTTAGATGACTATCTTGGCTTAGTTGCTCAAGGAACGCTTGGTGACTTAGTGACTCAAGGTATTGTCGAGCGCTTTGTAAAACATCCAACCACATCAGAGCAGCGTAAAAAACAAGCATTGGACTGGCTAAATCAGCTACAAGGGGCTGATTAGATGGCAGATATTTGTATATTAGACACTAGCATAATATTAAATATATTGAATGTTCCGAATAAGAATCAGAATAGAGTTAAGGTTATAGGTGAGTTTAGAACCTATGCTGAATCAAACTGTCGATTTATTATTCCTTTAGTGGTAGCAGTAGAAGTCGGTAATCATATCAGCCAAAATGGCAATGGAGATACACGCCGAGGAATCGCTAAACAGTTTGTAGATATGATGCAAAAAACGTTTAATGGTAGCTCACCATTTGAGATTAGTGATTTTGACCTAAAGTTAGAATGGCAAAAATGGATCTCTGAATTTGTTGATAAAGCTGGACAAAACAAAACGGCTGCTAAACCTAATGAAGGTATGAGCTTGACAGACTTATCCATTATTAAAGAGTATGAAGACATTCAAGCAAAAAACAAAGCGAATAGAAGTAAACACGTAGAAGTATTTATTTGGTCACTTGATTCGGATTTAATCGCTTATGGACGCTCATATTAGATACTTAAAAATAGCTTTACTGATGATAGCTACGCTGTCTTTGAATAGCTTGTCAGCGATAGCAGCCCCTTACCAAACCTACGTCATTCCCACTTACGGTGGTGATAGCTTATTGCCAGCGGTGCGTCAGCAGTTAAGTAGCAGCCGTGATGGCGGCACGGTTGCCACTTATCAAGGCAAGCTGGTATTGCAAACGACGCCTGCCAATTATCAAGCGGTTCAGCAGTTACTGGCGCAAATTGATCGACAGCCGCAAGCATTAACCGTCAGTGTGCGGGTCGGTCAAGACAGCCGTGCTCAAAACGACAACCAACAAAATCAAATCGTGATTACCAATCGCGGCATTCAAGGATCAGGCGTTTGGAATCAAAGTAATAGCCAACAGCAAAGCAGCAGTTTGTATCAAGTACAAACGCTGTCTGGCAGTGCGGCCAGTATCGGCACGGGGACATTGTGGTCATTGTCGCAAAGTAATTATCCTATAGCGTCGACATATCCTCGGCCATCAGGGCAAATCATTATTCAACAGCAGATATTACTGCCAACCACGCAAGGTATCAGCGTGACCCCAAGGCTACTACCGAATGGTCAAGTCGAAGTAAGGTTGTCCCAAGTTGAAGAAACCTTGATACGTTCCAATTCGTCTTATTCCCAAAACCGTTATAATAACAATCGCGTTCAAGATCAGATTCAGGGTCAAAGCCTAAACAGTACTCTTATTGTGCCGCGGGGACAGTGGGTTGATATCGGTCAAATCTCTCAAAGCAACCAAAACCAACGAAGCAGTGGTGGTCGTTATGGCGTTACCACTAGCAATAATAGCGTGCCTATTTCTTTGATGGTGCAGTAGTAGGTAATCGTTATATAGTCAGTGAGAAGTAATATCGATACATCATACACTGCTGATATCCATTTTCTTGCTTGCTGTGCCTGCGCAGACAGAGGCTGCAAAAATTGATATCAGCAGTACCGTAGCGCTTTTGAGATATTTTGATTATAGTTGGTAATCGATATAGCTAAGCACATAAATAAATGCACATAAAAAAGCGCGGTACTGTCAATCACAGTGCCGCGCTTTTTAATTACTGCTTATTCATTGATCTTTAATCAACGTAGACGACTTCTAATGGTGGAAAACCATTGAACTCAACTGATGAGTAAGAATTGGTATACGCACCCGTCGTCAACCAAAAAATCTTATCACCAATCTCAAGCTCTTCAGGTAGCTGATAGCCCGCTTCTTCATACATAATATCGGTTGAATCACAGGTAGGGCCTGCCAATACCACCGTCCCTTCCTTGGTCGATGTCTCCATCTTTGGGGTATAAACAGGATACTTAATAGATTCGCCCAAGGTTTCGATCAAGCCTTGGAACAAGCCCACATCCGTGTATACCCAGCGCGTCAAATCTGTATTTGACTTACGCGAAATCAAGACCACATCACTGACCAGTACGCCTGAACCGCCAACCAATGAACGTCCTGGCTCAAGAATAATCTCAGGCATGTCTTCAGCATCATAGTCATCAGTCAAATACCGGTTGATTTCTTCGGCATATACTTTTATGGGATTCACTTCGCTGATGTAGTTGGCTGGAAAACCACCGCCCAAGTTAATCATTTTTAGCTTGATGCCTTCTTCATTTTTCATCCAGTCAGACATGTATTTGACTTTGGCAAGTGCGTCGTCCCAAGCAGCGACATCTTTTTGCTGACTGCCCACATGGAACGAGATGCCATAAGGCACCAAACCCAATTCGCGCGCTTGAATCAACAGCTCAATCGCCATATCAGGGTGGCAACCAAATTTACGCGACAATGGCCATTCTGCTGTCTCAGAACCTTGCACCAAGATACGCACAAATATTTTTGAACCGGGCGCGTATTTCGCGATATTTTTTAAATCAGCTTCTGAGTCAGTGGCATATAAATCAATTCCTTTCTCAAAAGCGTATTTGACATGCTCCGCTTTTTTAATGGTATTGCCATAAGAGATACGTGACGGTTCCACACCACAATCAAGCACTCGGTCAAGCTCATAAATCGACGCACAATCAAAGTTTGAGCCAAGATCAGCAAGTAGATTGATGACTTCGACCGCTGGGCTGGCTTTCATCGCATAATGGATTTTAGCGTTAGGAAAAAACCCAACCATTTCATGATATTTGGTCTTAATACGGCTCAAATCCACTACCAAAAGAGGCGTTTCACGACCTTCAGCAGCTTTGGTGAATTTCTGCCAGCTGGCAGGGTCAAAATACTGGTCAATTTTGATCATGGTCATGGTACGAACCCTTTAATGAAGACAATATGTGTTTAATAATAAGAACCTGCGTACATCGCTATTTTGGTAAGACAATGTGGCGCAGTGCGTTATAAAACGATATAAGACTATAAAAACTGGATTTGAACAACGATTGGCTGAGCAGATAAAGACATCAAATTAAGAATTGGTTGGCTGTTTTTCAGCAGCGAGTTCACCTTGTTTTTCTCTTATTTTGACAACTTTGCGTACTTTGTCACGAGCACGGGTTTGTTTCAAGCGTGATAGGTAATCGACGAAGATGACGCCATTGAGGTGATCCATCTCATGTTGGATACAGACCGCCAATAACCCTTCGACGACTTCATCAATTTTTTCGCCATTTTCATCTAATGCTTCAATGCGCACTTTATTAGGACGTTCAACTTTGTCATAGACATCAGGAACTGACAAACACCCTTCTTCATACGCTTGTTTTTCTTCTACCAATGGCGTCACTTTTGGGTTGATAAAGACCCGAGGACTGTTTTTATCTTCTGACAGATCCATCACGATAAGTTGGATGTGTTGATCCACCTGACTGGCGGCCAGACCAATACCTTGAGCATCATACATGGTCTCAATCATATCAGCGATTAAGGTTTTGATGTCAGCAGTCACTTCCTTGACAGGCTTGGCAATGGTGCGCAAGCGCGGGTCTGGGTAATTTAGGATAGGGAGTAGTGCCATAACGCTCACCTTAATGATCAGGATAAAATAGGGTTGATATTATAAGATAAATGGGGACAAAAGTAATGCTTATCAATACTTTCGCGACTATATCCTTGTTTTAAGAGTTTAAACACCTAAAACGATTGGCTAAACCCAGCAACAAAAAAGCCCTGCTATTTGCAAGGCTTTCTCTTATTTATCTCATGTGCTTAATTGCGTCATCTCTCACGTAATTCTATACGCGGCGTTTGCTCACAATCATCTCATACAAGAACAGAAGGATAATCGCACCAATCACTGAGAAGATAAGACCAGTGAAACCGCCATCGGCATCAATACCGATCAGACCAGCGAGGAAGCCACCTAACATGGCACCCACAATACCCAATACAATAGTCATAATCCAACCCATAGGGTCACTACCTGGCTTAATGGCACGTGCCAACAAACCAGCAACCAGACCTACGATAATCATCCAAATAAAGCTCATTGCATTCTCCTAATTTTTTGTCATTTATAATGTTGGTTAATTTAATAAGTCTATTGTAGGGACTGCACAAAAATAAAGGTAAGCGCGAAATGTTACCAGTGTATGAGCTATGTGAGAAAAAACAGGGATTTGCTAAGATGGAAGGCGGATAAGTAAATGAAAGGTTACAAAGGTAGCAAAGTCGCAAATAGCGTTAAGCATCGATTGGAGTTATTTGCAGAATTTTGAGTGTAGTGAGTTCGGTATAAAAACGATATAGCGGGATGGATATGGATTTTTTTTAGCCTCTGTCGGTATAGGCATAGGCATAGGCACAGCAAGCCAGAGAAATTTATGTTAGTTCCGCGTCATAAAATAACGTATCTGTTTTATTTAGAATCGACTATATAAAAAAGCGTCACTCGTGAATTACGAAGCGACGCTTTGTGTTGTCTATAATGCGCTATATCTAAAAGGGTATTAATCTCTTGTCAGTCAGTTTTTAGCGGCTACGTAGGGTCGCTAAAAGACGCTGATGAATCCCTTCAAAGCCACCATTTGACATAATCACAATGGCATCACCTGCTTGTGCGTGGGTATTGATATGCTCAATGATCGCGTCAATACTAGAGAGTACTTGTTGATTGCCAATATTTTTCGTAGCCTTTGCATCATCGATGACTTTTTTTAGTCCCCATTCCAAGCCTGTAGGCTCGTACCACAAGGTGTAGTCAGCGAGGGCAGCAGATTCAGCCAAGCTGTCTTGATGAATGCCCATTTTCATCGTGTTACTACGCGGCTCTATAATCGCCCAAATGCGTCTGCCAGCCAGCTTCTTTTTAGCACCATCTAACGTGGTAGCAATGGCAGTTGGATGATGAGCAAAATCATCAAACACTAAAACGTCGCCAGCATCACCAATGAGCTCCATGCGGCGTTTGATGCCCGCGAAAGCAGATAAGGCGGCACAAGCAGTCGCAACATTGACCCCAACATCATAGGCCGCTGCTACCGCGACTAGGGCATTATTAACATTGTGAATGCCGCTCATTGACCAATCAACGATACCTGTGTCACCGCTATCACCTTTACCGTTATTAGCAAAAACAACCTTAAATTGACCGCCGTCTTGACTGATTAGCTCTGCTTGCCAGTCACTGTTGTTTTTTAGATCGGTAGTTTTTAGATCAGTCTCTTCTATGTTTTCATTGGCCGTAGTGGCATCGACAACCGCAGTACGCCAAATCGGTGTCCAAACGCCTTTTGCCAAGGTGTCTTCTAGACTAATGGTGGCGGCTGGCATGATGATTTTACCCGTGCTCGGTATCATGCGCACCATGTGGTGAAATTGAGTCTGGATGGCGTTGAGATCCGCGAAAATATCGGCGTGATCGAATTCTAGATTGTTCAAAATAGCGGTGCGCGGGCGATAATGAACGAATTTTGAGCGCTTATCAAAAAACGCCGAGTCGTACTCATCGGCTTCAATGACAAAATAGCCAGTCTGTGAGTTATCCTCACTACTCTGTTCTGCTCCCAAATAACTGCTATGGGCAAAAACGTTTTGTAGGTGCTTATCAGTAGTGTTAACCAAGGGCACGCCGCCGATCAAAAATCCCGCATCCATTCCAGCATAATGCAATATCCAAGCGAGCATCGTAGTGGTCGTTGTTTTGCCATGAGTACCCGCTACCGCGATGACATGACGTGATTGTAGCACCTGCTCAGATAAGAATTGTGGTCCTGAGGTATAGCGCAGACCGGTGTCTAGCATATATTCGATGACATCCATGCCGCGCTTCATGGCATTACCAACCACAACCAAATCTGGTGCTGGCTGTAAGTGTTCAATCAGATAACCCGATTGGATGGTGACGCATGCATTCTCAAGCTGGGTGGACATGGGCGGGTAAACATTGGCGTCTGAACCTGTTACTTTGTGTCCAAGTGCACGCGCAATCAGCGCCAGCGAACCCATAAAAGTACCACAAATACCAAGAATGTGAATATGCATAGACGTTCCGTACTAGCGTAGAGTAAGAGAATAAAAGGATAGGGTAGAAGTGGTTATTGACGCGACAAGATATAGTCAGTATTGGCGTTATCATCTTCATCTAATAACAATAGATGATTGTCTTGAATGTTATATGTTTCAAGTTTCTTATCTTCATAGACAATGATAATGGTGTCGTTATCTTGGCGATAAACACCAGATTCAGTGAGCGGCCCACGTGGATTTTCAGGATTATTATAAACGCTGGTCTTTAAGACAGTACCATCAGAAAACAAATTCAAAGTGACATCAATGCTACTACAAGAGCCACAGGGAACAATGCCGCCATAATCTCCCATTAGGGTCGCTTGCAAGGTGTTGCTACGATTATTTGACTCTGCGCTCATTAGGGATTGGTTGGTGTGCGCGTCATTCACTGACTGGGCTGCTGCGATGAGCGATTGTCCTTCTGCGACTTTATCCACTGCATCCGCATCTGACTGATAATTATCTGTGTCTTGCAAGCTTTGGGTGAGATCTTGTGTATCAGCGTTTTCTAGGTTGTCAGACAGAGCGACCTTGGTATTCAACCCTTTACTATCGTTAGAGGAGGCGCTGTCGCAACTGCTCAGTACCAGACAAAGTGGTAGTACCAGCAATGCGCAGCTGAGGCGTTTGATGACAGTGGGTCGGTTAGCGTGAGTCAGCGCAAAATATATCATGGTCACCCCAAAAAACAGTTTTCCAAACAGTGTTACTAAAACAATAGCTTCTAAAGACTGCCAATACGCTTGGCAACTTATTTGCTGTCATCATCGAAAACATAATAAAAATACGAATGCTTTAAAAATAAAAGATAGTAAGTTTAATCCATTTATTTGAGTCTTCAAGATTGGACAATACCGTATTGTGTCATACTGTCAATCGCCGATACCTCTTAGCGCTTAAGCGAGTTGTTACCGCTATTAAATCAACGAAAAGATCGAATAAACTGTCTCAAGATATCAAAGGTTTGACTTATCTTTGTGGATATTTTGTTATAACCAAAAGCTATAGTAAGTAAAAATAAACGTTTACTAGAGACACAAGTTACTAATAAACGTTATCAGCGGGGCTTAACAGTCGCCTTATCTAAATGATTAGTCATAATAAAATAAGTTTATTAGACTATGCCCTAGTTTGGGTAAAGAATTATAGCGAAAAAATATAGTGTATGCTAACCCGCTTTTAAGCCAGACGCTTAGGGGCAGCAGGACGCACGATGCGCCATAGTATTAATACATGTACCAGCAATAAGACAGTAAACAAAATCAAAGACTGCTCAGGAATACTCATTCCCATAAATGTCCAATCGACAACGGCACATTCACCAGAGCCAGTAAAAACCTCTCTGAACACTTGTAAAATAGGTAAGGTATCGAGCCAGTAGTCCAAACCAGGGCCACATGATGGCACCTGATCGGCTGGTAAGTGTTGTATCCAAACATGACGTGCTGCTACCAACGTCGCCCAACCGATCCCGATTAGGCTACCGAACCACAATACCAACCTAACGCCCATCGATTTGGGATTAAACAAAGCGGCTATCAGAGCAAAACCACCCATGACCATCAGGCCAACTCGCTGAAAAATACAAAGTGGACACGGTGAAAGTCCTAAATGACTTTGTAAGAAAAGCAGTGCAAAACTCATGCCTATAACGGCCATAAGTACCAAAAATATCTGTAAACTGCGGTAAGTGGTCAGCTTTTCCATCGGATGGTTACTCTTATCAAGTTAGTCAGCTATCACTGACAAATAAACATTGGTGTTTAACGGTATTGCTGCAAAAACTCCATGAAGTCTTCTGTTTCGGTGTTTTCAATCTCAGTTTGCTGCAACATAGATTTTTCTGCCAGCACTTCATACTTGGCCTGCGTATTGGGACTGAGCGTTTGTTGCAACAACGACGCGCGGTGCTGCTGCGCCAGTGTAAAGCCAAGCTGCCATAGGCTCCCCAATCGCTTACTATCAGAGTTGACCTGCGCTGAGATGGTTGACTCAGGATGACCAGCTTTGCCTTGCATTAAGGCCACGGCGGCGCGGTAATCGTTGCCACCATAATGAGCGTCCAATAAAGCGGCAAGCGGTTGCATTCGCTCTAAATGCTCAAGCATCCAGCTTTCTAGTAACTGCTCTTTGCCATCGTCTAAAATGTGCAAGCCTTCACGGCGGCCTTCATTGACCACGCGTTCAAGATTGATGGCCAGCGTGTCTTCTTCTTCTGGCAACAAATCTGGCGAGTCGCTAAGCAAACAATACAGTGCCATCACTTCTAAGAAGCAAGCACTAGACAGACGAATACCGACATCGCTATAAGGGTCAAGATCAATGGCACGGAACTCAACGTAGGCGATACCGCGGCGCTCAAGGGCTTCGGTTGGCGTCTCACCGCTCATGGTGATCTGTTTTGGGCGAATGGGGCTATAGTATTCGTTTTCTATTTGTAGAATATGATTGTTGATTTGAATTGGATTGCCATCCGCGTCATTCAAGCCAAGCTTTTCAAAGCTTGAGTGCGGCGTTTGAATCGCACGGCGCAGTCCATCGACATATTCTGGTAGGTAATTATAACGAATATCAAGGTGCTCTTGCACACTATTGGTATAACCAAGCTTGCCCATACGCAGACTGGTGGCGGCAGGTTTATAGAAGGTTGAGTCGTTTAGCTTTTCTAAATCATGTTCGCGGCCTGCGACAAAGCAAGGACAGACACTTGGACTGGCACCCAGTAAATAAAGAATGAGACTGGTCAGACGTTTAAAATTACGAATGAGCCCTAGGTACTTCTCGTTTTTAAACTCAGTCAGCGTTTGGCTTTGGGCAGCTGACGTTTGTGCTTGCCAAACTTCAAACAAGCCATCTCCAAACGACAAGTTATAATGTAAACCAGCGATGGTCTGCATGCGGCGACCATAACGGATGCCAAGACCACTACGATACAAGGTTTTAAGCTTACCCGTATTCGAGCTACCATAATCCGCCAAAGGAATGTCTTTATCATCGGCTGACAGCATACATGGCATCGATAATGGCCACATCAGCTCACCTTCTGGTATGCCTTGATAGACCAAGACATGCAGTTGACGCAGCATATTTAGCGTTTCTTTTGGTGTGGTTTTGGGATCAGTAATCAGCTCAAGTAAGCTTTCTGAATAATCGGTGGTGATAAATGGATGGGTTAGTTTTGACCCAAGTTTGCTCGGATGCGGCGTTTGTGCCAAATAACCATCTGGCCTAACGCGTAAGCCTTCTTTTTCAATACCACGCAGCATACCTGTTAACTGTTCGCTGTCAAACCAGCTAGGAATGTCAAAGCTACTCGCAAAATTACTCATAATAGTCATCTATTGTTATTTATTATGGGGGCTCAAAACACGATGGGTGTTTGACCATAAAGAAGGTAAATATTAGATTTAGAATTCCGTCAGTTTAGCTCAAACCTGCTTTGAAAACCACGAACAATTACAAATACGATAAGCTTTACAAGGACGCACCTGTCTAGATTACAGCAGATATTTGGCGCAAATTGTACTTTAGAGTGACGGTATAAAACGTATAAAAAAAGCATCTACCAAATGGATAGATGCTTTCAATACGCCAAGTGAGCGCTGTCTCATAGCACAGGCTAACCATTTAGACGCATTCACTAACAACGCTCTGACAGAAAAGTGGTACTAATGGCGCTAGATAGAAAACGAAGAACCACAGCCGCACGTGGTGGTGGCATTGGGGTTGGTCACAATAAAGCGTGCGCCTTCTAGTCCTTCCGTATAATCAACGGTAGAACCTTGTAGGTACTGATAGCTTAATGAGTCAACGACCAGTGTCACATCGCCATTATCAAAGTTGGCATCGTCTTCATTTAAGTCATTGGCAAAATTAAAGCCATAAGAAAAACCTGAACAGCCGCCGCCTGTTACATAGACGCGTAGCATCAGGTCGCTATCACCTTCTTCTTCACGTAGGCGGCGAACCTTTTGCGCGGCACTATCGGTTAGCTTTAATACCGTTGGATCTACAGGCTGGCTTGCGCTTGGGTTAAATTGGTTGGCTGATTCGTTCATATCTACCTCAGTTGCTAGGATCAAATGCTGTCGTCATCCTGTTTGGGTTTGCCATTTATAGAGTGCAAATAAAGATACGGTCGGCGTTTGATTCGAGTGGGTGCTGTCATTAAAGCAATGCTATTAGCGCATTATAATGCAAAATAAATAGTGTAGGCGTGTCATCATCACGTCGTCGCTGACGTCTGACACTTATTTGGTAGCAGTATATCATAATGGGGGTGAGGATTCGTTTGTCAAGCGTGTTCCTGCCAACCAAATTTAACTCACTTGCATACACGCTTTATGACCTTTACTTTTTACGGTCAAGCATACCGTTTTTGACCTGAATAAATACTTAGTTTTGAAATAGTTATTTAATCGTTTGCCTATGGGGCAAGCGTTTGAAATAATAGCCGCCATTGACATGCCAGATGTGTGTTTTTCTGCTTGCCTTATATTTTATATTACTGTTGAGATGAAGAAATTATATGATCGAATTTAAAGACGTTGGTGTTCGCCGTGATGGCCGTGAATTGTTTGCGGGGGCAAGCTTTCAGCTACATCCGGGCCACAAGGTTGGCTTAACGGGCAACAACGGTACAGGCAAGTCGACCTTGTTTGCCTTATTATTGACGCAGATGGGCACCGGTGAAACCGAAGTCACGCTGGATCGGGGTGAGGTCAGTATTCCTGACAGCTGGCATGTCGCGCATATGGCACAGGAAGTGGGTGCGAGCACGCAAACGGCGATTGACTATGTGTTGAGCGGCGACGAGCAGTGGTATGAGATCAATGCCGCATTAAACGATTTGAGTAGCGTAAGCGACGAGCAGATTGGCGTATTGCACCAGCAGTTTGATGAAATCGATGGCTATCGCACCCCAACCAAAGCGGCGCAAATCATGGCAGGCCTTGGTTTTAACACCACCCAGCATGAACTGCCGGTAGAAGGGTTTTCGGGCGGTTGGCGCATGCGCTTAAACCTTGCCAAAACTTTGATGAGCCGTGCGGATCTCATGCTGCTCGATGAGCCAACCAACCATTTGGACTTGGATGCTATCTTGTGGCTTGAAACTTGGATCAATGCCTATACCGGTTTGGTCATTGTTATCTCGCATGACCAAGCATTTTTGGATGCGACGGTCGGTCATATCTTGCACGTCGAACAACAAAAAATCACCCTGTACACGGGTAATTATCAGCAGTTTATTCGTACGCGTCATGAGCGTATGGCGCAGCAGCAGCAAGCGTTTGAGAAGCAGCAAGCGACCAAAGCGCATTTGGATGACTTTATTCGTCGTTTCCGCGCCAAAGCCAGTAAGGCCAAACAAGCGCAGAGCCGTATCAAGCAACTTGAGCGTATGGCGGAGCTGTCCCCCATGATGGCAGACAACCCATTCTCATTCCGCTTCTATGAGCCAGCAAACATGAGCTCGCCACTGATTGAGCTGACCCAAGCTGACATTGGCTATAGTGATACGCCGCTGTTGCATAATGCCAATGTACAGGTAACGCCTGATACGCGTCTTGGTTTACTCGGTATGAATGGCGCGGGTAAATCAACGCTGATCAAAGCCTTAGTGGGCGAGCTTGGCGTGCTATCAGGCACGTATCGGGTGTCTGACACCATAAAACTCGGTTATTTTAATCAGCATCAAATGGACGTGCTTGACTCAGCTGCCACGCCGTTACAAATGATGCGTCGCCTAGCAGGCAAGACCTCAGATGCTGAGTTGCGCTCGTTTTTGGGCAGTTTTGACTTTCGCGGTGATCGCATTGATACGCCCAGTGAGTTGTTTTCGGGCGGTGAGCGTGCGCGTTTAACCTTAGCATTGATCGTTTGGCAGCGTCCAAACGTGCTGGTACTCGATGAGCCAACCAACCATTTAGACTTACAAATGCGTCAAGCATTGACCATCGCCTTGCAAGGTTTTCAGGGCGCTGTGGTACTGGTCTCACATGATCGCGAGTTGATTGCCAATGTCTGTGATGAGTTGTTTTTGGTGCATGATGGTCAAATTGATGAGTTTGAAGGCGATATCAGCGACTATGGTAAGTGGCTGGCAGAAAAGCGCAAACAAGAGAACTCACAAGACAAAAGTACCAGCAAGAAAAAGAACAAAAAAGCCAATAAGAAGTTTGTTTCACGTGAAACGAATGACACGCCATCTAGCAATCAACCAGCTGTTGGTGCAGAGAGCAAAAATAAATCAGCCACCGCTGCTAATACGACAACAGCGAGCAATAAAGCATCTGCTCACTCGACCCTAAGTAAAGAAGAGCAGCGCAAGCTGGCGGCCGAACAACGCAAGTTAACCGCGCCTATTCGCCGTGATATTGAAAATTTAGAAAAGACGTTGGCTCAGATTAACAATAAACTCAATGTTCTCGAAGATAAGCTCGCTGATACCACGCTTTATGAAGACAGTCGTAAGTCTGACTTGCTGGTGTTATTGAATGAGCAGACATCATTGCAGCAGCAGCATAGCGATAATGAAGAGACATTGTTGCAAGCGATGACGACTTTAGAGGACATGGAAGCGGGTTTTGAATAAAAAGGTTTGGATCGAAACAGCTATTCATTTATATCGGTTGACTGATTGATAAAAAGAGTCATAAAAAAGGGAAGGCATTAGCCTTCCCTTTTTTTTACGTTATTTTTTACGTTATTCCCTACGGTATTTACCATCACCGTAAGAGAGAATTTCCATCGTCGTGGTACACAGTTGACAGTTTATTTTACCAGCAGCGGCTTTTGATAAATCAAGAATACGGCCGCTAATAAATGGGCCTCGGTCTGTGATTTTGACAACAACGCTCTCTTTTGTCTTTTTATTGGTCACTTGTACCTTCGTACCAAACGGCAACGTGCGATGCGCCGCCGTCAGTGAGTTCATATTGAAGATACTACCACTTGCCGTACGCTTACCATGAAATTTGCTGCCATAAAAACTGGTGTTACCCGCAAAAACGGCCGTGCTCAGCATAAGTGATAACGCGACAACCAAAGACTTGATTAAATAAGACATCTAATACCTTTCTTACCTTTCTGCAATTGAAGAAATAGACAGATATACCTGCCTATGTTATCCATATCCAATAAGAGTATGAATTATATGGATATTTTACAATACAGAGCTTGTCGTATTCTTACAGAGATGTAAAAAACGCTCGAGTTCAAATAATCTCCAAGATAGTCGTTGTTTTTATAATGAACGATTTATGGTTCATGCGATACATCATATCTATATTGTTATTTATAAAAATTGAAAGGATAGTGTCTTCGAAAAGTGTATTTACATTACTTTCTGTCATATTCTTCAAACTTGGTAATAGATATTCAGCTTGTCTCAGCAGTCCTAATCGTTAGTCGTGATAGTCTGGCTAATGATAGCTTCTTTGGCAAACTGTCTTCTTGATGGTTCAGCCGAATGCAGATAACGCGTAAAGGTGTCTTTTGGACGTTCAAGACTGTTAGACGCTAGTACTCTAGAGGCCATACCGCGGTGATTACTACCATGAGTTAACAAATGCAATAGAATCTCTTCTACGGTTAATTGACCAAAGTCTCCATCAATGAATTGAAATGATATGACTCGCGCTAGCTCAGCAGCTGATACGGTTTGTGTAAAGTTAACCAACCAGCTGTCATTTGTCTCCATTCTCTGACGCAATTTTATTAAAGTAGGCGTCTCTTCAGTATTGTCCGCAGCAAACGGGTCTGCTTCACCCAAAATTCGACTAATAAAAAAACTATCAACGACGGCTGTATGATTTAAAATCCGAACAAAAAAGGTGGCCTTACTGACCGAGAGTTTGGAGATTTGATGTTCTCCAAACATCAACAGCTCATGATTTGCCCATTTTTTGTACTGAAATGCATTAGCAAATAGCATTAAAACCTCTACATTTTTACGATTAAATTCTACAGTATGGTCAGCAGTAGTCTTATTCTAATGTCTACTATTACATTTATAAAACATTTTTATAAATTTAATTACATTTATGTTGCATTTGAGATTTTTAAAGAGTAATGTTGCACTCCGAACAAAAATCAATTAATGGAATTAATATATGAAGAAAGTTGTTGCGGTGGCATTATTGGCCATTTTGACTTCAGGATGCGCGACGCAAAACTATTTGGTTTCGTCACCAGTCGCACCGAGTACCGCCATTGAAGCAGATGAAAGCAAAATGCAGACGTTTTTTGTGAGTGGATTGGGTCAAGAGCAGGAAATCGATGCCGCTCAAGTATGTGAAGGTAAAGACAACGTTGGTAGTATTCAAACCCAAAGTAACTTTGTCAATATCGTATTGGGCATCGTCTCTTATGGTATTTATACTCCCCGTCAAACCCGCGTTTATTGTAAGTAAGGATATACTACTATGAAAAAAATCATAACAATCGCATTGATGGGCTCAGTATTATTGGCGTCAGGTTGTGCTACACAGACGGCACTTATTCAGCCAACTCAACAAGTGACACCAACGTATTCGAAATCACAGTCTTTCTTTATAGCTGGTATTGGTCAAACACAATCTGTAAATGCGGCTGAAGTTTGTGGCGGCGCGGCAAATGTAGCCAAAGTACAAACCATTCAGTCTCCTACAGATGTTGCTTTAGGCGTGGTAACGTTCGGTATCTATACCCCTCGTACAGCTAAAGTTTTCTGTAAATAGTAAAGTACCTCATGCCTTAAAGGTATTGGAAACGTTCCATCATAAAAAGAGTAGACAGTGAGTGTTTGCTCTTTTTTTATGCCTGTATTAAAAGCATGACTCACTTATAGTTGATCTATTCTAAAACCAATACAGTACTGAGATGAGTCTTTCGTAGCTTCTGTTTAGCAGTATGCAAGGGACATTTATATCAGCATTCGCTAAAGGATTTGACGTTAATATTTCTATAACGGTATTCGTTGTTTTTATTGCTATCATTATTAGTAGAGTATAAACATCACAGGCTATGTCGCCGCTAAACAAATTTTCACACCATGGCGTTCAAAGTAGGCATACCAGTATCGTACACATACTTTTATCTTGGGGAACACAACATGGCAGAGAAAAACTACTACGACATTTTAGGGGTCAAAAAAGACGCCTCAGACGCTGATATTAAAAAAAGATACCGTAAGCTTGTTCGTCAATACCACCCTGATGTCAGTGACGATCCAGACGCAGATAATAAGATCGCAGAAATCAACAACGCGTACGAAACGATCAGGGACAAAGACAAGCGAGCAGAATACGATGCCATGTTAGACAATCCTTTTGCTGGTCAAGGTGGCGGTTTTGCTGGTCAGTCGGCGGGCGGCAGTCAGGGCGGTTTTCGCTGGGAAGACATAAAAGGTCAGTTTGGTGACGGCGAAGCCTTTGGCGAAGGCGGCTTTCGTTTTGACGATATTTTTTCAGCATTTGGTCGCGGGGCGCGCGGATCCACCAATGGACAAAGAGGCGGACAGTCGCAGCGCGGTGGTTTTGATCAATTTGGTGGCGGTTTTGGTACACAAGACAGTAAAGGCCAAGACCAACATGCGGAGATCACCGTTGACTTGGCCTCCGTCTATACTGGCGATGACTACAGTATTAAATTAAACGTACCAGTTCGTCAGCCTAATGGCAGCGTTACCTACGACAATAAAACGCTAAAAATAAAAATTCCAAAAGGCATCACGGATGGCAAACAAATCCGCTTAGCAGGCCAAGGCGCGGCAGGGTTGGGCGATGCCAGTAATGGCGATTTGTTTTTAAAAGTGAAAATCCGTCACGCAGACAACATTCGTATCGAAGGGGCTGATGTCTATCAAACCGTGAATATCGCTCCTTGGGAGGCGGCATTGGGTGAGAAAATCAATGTTACAACGCCTACAGGCACGCTTGCCGTGACCATTCCCAAAAACAGCAAATCGGGTAGCAACTTACGCCTAAAAGGCAAAGGTATTCCTGCCAAGCAAGCAGGCGATTTATATTTAACCCTAAACATTGTTAACCCCGATATCAGTACTGAAGCGGCGACCCAAGCATACGAGCAGCTAAAACAAGCTTTTGCCGATACCAATATTGACCGTTGATAGTGGTGTTTTATCATAGCCAAAAACCATTGTAAGAGAGACGAACACCACCCGATAACGATGAAATAAAGCGCAAACGAGGATAATAGTTATGAAACACTCGCCTGAATTTACCGACATTATCATGAGCTTAGATGAGCTGGTTTCTACCTGTGGCCAAGATCGCCAATGGGTCATTGAATTGATTGAAGAAAACATCATCGAATATGATGTGCCAGAGCAGGAGCAATTCACTGGTTATCAGCTGACGACTGTGCGCCGTGCTTCCCGCCTGAGTCGCGATTTTGATGCTAGTGTTCCCGCGATTGGGTTGATACTAGAGTTATTAGATGAGCTTGAGCAATTACGCCAACTCAAACGGCAAATAGACAAACCAGCCACTGTCATTGAAGTAGACATTGATCATTTGAAGTAGTGAGATAACCATACAGAATAGACGATCAAAAAGAGCCAAGTGGCTCTTTTTTATGTTTATGAATAACCAAAAATAGCGGATATACGTTGATGTTTTATCGAACATATTCTCTTTTGGGTAGTAGAACTTCAAGTTTTAGCTCGAAACAAACCCATTTCTTTTAGCAGACCAGACTACTGATAGTCCTAATAAAGCAAGTGCAAGGACTGCCCACGGAAACGATACTGCCCCAAGGCGTTGTAATAGTATTGCACCTGCTACTCCGCCGCAAGCTATCGCTAGGTTGAATACTGTCACAAGCATGGACTGTGCAACATCAGCGTTATCACCTGCGGCGCCTGCAAGTGCGGTCTGTAACAATATCGGTGCGCCCCCAAAGGTCAGTCCCCATATGGCTATACCCACTAGAACGATGGCTGTAGAGCCACCAGAGAAACCCAATATTAACGCTCCTATCGCAAACACACTCAGACTTATCAAAGCCATCAACCGTAGCCAGTTATCTACTAACAGCCCAGTAAGCCAGATCCCTACTATAGCAGCAATGCCGAATAGCAGTAATATAGCATCCACTCGCTGTGCCAACCCGACCGATGCTAAAAATGGCTCGATGTAAGTATAGAGAATGTTGTGAGCTGCGATCCATACAAACAACGTGAGCAATACAGGGCGAATACCTGGCATCGAAAAAACGTGCCGAATTGATAAGCGCTGTTTGGCTGACTGACCAGCGAAGTCAGGTAATGCCAGACGTACCCAAATCAACGATAGCAATGTTAACGCTGACATGATCCAAAACACGCCGCGCCAGTCCAATAGCAGACCTAACCATGTTCCTAAAGGTACGCCAAAAGCCAGTGCAATTGGCTGACCCACTCCTGTTATCGCTAATGCACGCCCTCGCATGTTGTCTGCCACCATACGTAACACATAGCCGGGTAGTAATCCCCATATCACTCCTGCTGCCATACCTGCAGCAAAGCGTGCCGCTATAATGATTCCATAGCTGTTCGACAAGGCCGTAATAATATTGAATACCAATAGGCTTCCAATTGCCAATAAGAACAATCGGCGGCGATTCCAACTACGAGTGGCAGCAATAACTGGGATAGCGGCTAGCACAGAGCCTAGTGCATAAAACGTAATCAGCTGGCCTGCTAGCGCCTTAGAAACCCCTAAGGACTCACTAATTTGTGGTAACAAACCAGCTGGCATGGTTTCGGTCATGATAGTGAGAAAGCCTGCTAGTGTGAATGCCAGCAGCTTCCAGATAGGTAAACGTGGAGCGTTAAGCTCAGAGGCTTTAGGTTCGTCGATATTCATATAGCCTTTGCCTCCACTGCCATCCAGAGGACAAAAGTAATATAGGATATAGGAAAAATAATGCTGTTAATGTTCATGTTAATTTCTTTTAATAATAGGTAAAACCCCTGTCCATAAATGGCTAGGGTATTCGTGTATTTGGAGTATTTATCGATAGAGGTGATTAAGCACCAAAATTGATGTAGACAGGACTGTAAGGGTGACTGTGAAAACTGCGAAATAGAGTCTAAAAGAGATGGGCAGTATAAATGGGTTTTTCAATAAGACGTATGGTGCTATGTATCGTTTTTGAGATTAAAAAAATATCTTAGTGCATACAACCAAATTTTTTAACAATAAAAAAGGGCCTTTAAAGGGCCCTTTTTTATTTTATAGCAATGCGTTCTATCGGTTAATGCAGATAGGAGATTAACGTGAATACGTAGGATCAGCAGCGGCAGTAAACAGTACATCCGTTGAAGAGTTCAACGCGGTTTCTGCGGAATCTTGGATCACCCCAATGATAAAGCCAATTGCCACTACTTGCATGGCAATGTCGTTGGGGATACTAAACAGACTCGCTGCCAGCGGAATTAAAAGCAATGAGCCACCCGCGACACCAGAAGCGCCGCACGCACTGATCGTAGCAACCAAACTTAATAATAGGGCTGATGCAAAGGATACTTCGATACCAAGGGTGTGAGCCGCCGCAAGCGTTAACACGTTAATCGTGATCGCCGCGCCTGCCATATTGATGGTTGCACCCAGCGGAATGGTCACTGAATAGGTGTCTTCATGAAGACCCAGTTTGCGCGCAAGGTTCATATTGACAGGAATGTTGGCCGCCGAGCTACGAGTAAAAAAGGCAGTGATACCTGATTCACGCAAGCAGGTGAATACCAAGGGATAAGGATTCTTACCTGTCTTAATAAGTACAATGATTGGGTTTGCGATTAACGCGATAAATAGCATACAACCGACCAAGACCAGCAAAATACGCGCATAGCCTGCCAAAGACGCAAAGCCGGTTTCAGCGACCGTATTCGCCACCAAACCTAAAATACCAAAAGGCGCTAGCGCAATGATCCATTTCACCACTTGTGAGATCGCGTCAGAAAAATCACTGACTACGGCACGAGCCGTATCACTGGCTTGACGCAGCGCAAAACCAATGATAATTGCCCACGCTAAAATACCAATATAGTTGGCTTCGGCAACCGCACTGACAGGGTTTGCGACCAGATTCATCAAAAGATTGGTCAATACTTCTTTTAGATCGGCGGGCGGAACTTGTTCAATCGAGGCATTGACCAAGACAAGATCGGTTGGAAATAAGAAGCTTGCCATCACCGCAGTCAGGGCTGCCAAAAAAGTGCCAAACATGTACATAATAAGCACAGGCTTGACATACACTTCGTTGCCACTACGGTGCTGGCTAATAGCGGCCATCACCAAAATAAACACCAGTATGGGTGCGACGGCTTTTAGAGCACCAACGAACAACGTGCCCAATATTCCCAAAGCAATACCAACGCTTGGCGCAAGCCAACCGATTAATACTCCCAATATCAAACCCATAATAATCAAAGGCACCAGTCCTATCCGCTGGTACATCGCAACCAATGAACGCATCTATACATCCTCAAATCAGTAAGCAAATAATACATTTGTAATGGATACAAAAAAGCAATCGAAGAATAGTAGCACTTTTTACAGTAGACGCCTACCTAAGAGCCTATCTGAAAAGTTTTATAGAAGAAAAGAGATGCGACATAATGACTGATAAAGAATTTAAGTAGCGCGTGACGCTATTTATACTGGCTTTATGGAGGATGGTCTATAGATTAGACCTTAAAGTGCGTCAACTGATAGCCTGCTTGTTGATAGGTTTTATATTTATGACGACCTTCATCCACACTGTTCGTATCGGGTTTTATCAGCTCAAGTACGCGAGTAGGCTGGGCGTTGTTGGTTGCAGCGATAAAGCGATTGATTGGATGTGAGGCGGTATTAATCACGATGCCTTTAAAATCAGCGGGCAAATAGCTGGCAAGCAGAACAGGCGCCAATACTTGATGAGTAACAGACGTGTCAGCAGAGTCAGTAGCTAACAGGCGTTGATGCGGTATAAAACTGGTCGCTTCTTGCGCCCATAATGCCTCATCAAGCGCTGACAATAACGCTTCATCTTCTACAAGAATCAGTACAGACTGCGTGCTTTTGTTAAGCGCGGTTTGCGTGAGCTGACAAATAAAGCCCAAGAAATCTTGGGCTTTACTCTCACTTAATACATAAAAACTGATATTCATAAAATGCTTTTCACAAATTAGCTTTTATAAGTTAATTAGGCAACGTTGGCGCTGTTTTTTAGGTATTGCATAAACAAAGGTACTGGACGACCTGTGGCTGCCTTGTTTGTACCTGAATTCCATGCCGTGCCAGCGATATCTAAATGCGCCCATGCTTGACCTTCTTCTACAAAGCGAGACAAGAAACAGGCGGCAGTGATAGAGCCACCAGCCTTGCCACCGATGTTTTGCAAATCAGCGATAGGCGATTCGAGCTGCGACTGGTACTCGTCATCCATTGGCATATGCCAGATGAGATCACCTGATAGGTTACTGGCATTTTCAAGATCGAATAACACATCTTCGTCATTACTATAGACCGCTGAACGCACGTGACCCAAGGCAACCACACAAGCGCCCGTCAATGTCGCCACATCAATGATGGCTTTTGGCTGATAGCGCTGTACGTAGCATAATGTGTCTGCTAGTACCAAACGACCTTCTGCATCGGTATTTAGGATTTCAACAGAGGTGCCGTTCATGGCTTTAACGATATCGCCCGGACGAGTAGCATCACCTGATGGCATATTTTCAGCACAAGCAAGGGCGCCAACGACATTGATCGGTAAGCGCGCTTCGCACAAGGCTTTGATCGTACCGAGTACTGATGCTGAACCGCCCATGTCAAATTTCATCTCATCCATTGCCGCACCTGGCTTGATTGAGATACCACCTGAATCAAAGGTCACGCCTTTACCCACTAAAACGATAGGCGCGTCGTTATTACCAGTTTGAGTATTGGCATCGCTATTTTTGCTTGCCTTTTTAGATGCTTTCTTCGTAGGCAATTTATCAGCCAACGCTTTGAGACCGCCAGTGACTTTCGCGCTTGCATTGCTACCAAAGGCCGATTTGCCTTGATATTCCATCAGTACCAGCTTACCTTCTTTGGTAGAACCTTGTGCGACGGATAAGAAGCAGCCCATACCCAGCGCTGACATCTCGTCTTCACCCAATACAGTGACTTTTAACAGGTCAGGATACGTGTTTGCCATTTCCTGTGCTTGTTCGGCCATATAAGCGGGGAAGCAAATGTTACCCGGCTCATTGGCGACGTCACGAGTTAGGCTTTGACCAGCAAACACAGCTTGGGCAAATTCTAACGCCGCTTGCAATGATTTGTCAGCCAGCAAGTAAATATCGGTTAATACAGGTGTTGTTTGCTCAGACTTGTATTTATCAAAGCGATAAGTCGCTGCCAATAGATTTAACGCCAATTGACCAAATTGATTTTCTTCGAGCGCATCACCTAGAGCTACGGTAATAGAATCAACGCGTTTTTGCGTGCTTTGATAAATAGTATTCGCAATCTTTTGTAATACGCTGTGGCTGAGCTTATCAACATTGCCCACGCCGACCAAAAGCAATTGTACGGGGTTTTGCTTGGTGGTTTTTTTGTCACCTGCCAATGCATAATCTGCTACGGTTTCACAAGCTTTACCGTTGAAGTGTGATACCTCAATCAATTGCTCAATGCGCGTTTGGTAATCGCTCAACGCGGCCTCGGCTAAGATGTTTTTCTTATCATCGACTAAAACCACAAGACAGGCTGCGTCTTTACTTTTGGCTTCTTTTTTAAGTATTTTTTGCGTGTGTGTCTTTGGCAAACTTTGGGTTAATTGAATATTCATATAATTATCCTTATTAGAGTTATAAAACTTAGAATTATGAAATTTAAAGTAATAAAATGCAGGTTTTATTTGATTGGTTATACTTGTTTAATCCTTTGGCTCATGAAGCCGCCATCGTAGTGTAGCATATTGCAAGGAAAGTTCGCAGTGAGCAAGGCTCAGGTAATATCTTCGAACAACTCTGCTAAGCTCGTTTACGTATGACTATATTAAAAAGAGATTTTTTAACAGTCATACGTGAAGTTATAGACAATATATAGACAATCCAATATAGAAAAGGCATAGCGAGAATGGGACTCATTTTTTGATGCCTCTGTCTGCGAAGGGACAGCAAGCAAGAAAAATTGGTTCCAGTCTCGCGCTATCATGTCTTGTATCCATTTTATTTAGGATCAACTATATGTCGTTATAAACAGTTACTTTCATACTTTATCAAAATATGGGCATAAAGGTATCAAATTAGTCAGTAATCAGCTCATTAGTCGTGACCAATGCTGCAAATCTGTCTTGGAGCGCGGCCATCGCAGCTTGGTGTACCACCTCGGCGCTGATGGTTTCTGGCTTAGCACTGGATTTGGCGCTAGGCAAATCACGAGTGGCGCAGGCATCGTGACAAACAATACTATCAAAACCCAAATCAAACGCGGCGCGGGCGGTTGAGCTGACGCACATGTGGCTCATAAACCCAGCAAAAATAATTTGCGATTTATTGCTATCTTTAATCAATGAGTGCAGCTGCGTGTCATAAAAAGCATTGGGATGGTTTTTGACAATGGTTGTCTCATTGCCTTGCGGTTGTAACTGGCTGACAATCTCAACCTTGTCCGATAACGGATCAAACACATTACCATTATCGGCACCGTGGTGAGTAATATGAAAAATAGGAATGTCTTGCAAGCGAGCTTTATCGAGCAATAAACGCGCATTTTCAGTCGCTTTTTTGCCTGCTTCACCCAACGGCATTGCGCCATCGACGTATTCGTTTTGATAATCAATTAAAACCAGTGTGCAATTTGACCAATCAAGCGGTGCAAATTCGCCGCCAGCGAGTTCGAGTAAAGTTGAGGGCGTAGACATGATAGGCTCCTTGAGCGATATGAATGAGAAAGTTGATAATCAATCAGTCTAGCAACTAATAGGGCAGACGCGCGGTCGATGATACGAATGACAAACAAACCTTGCTAAAGTAAATAAAATAAAAACGTGTGAGAATAAAGGCGCTAAGTTTCAGTTGTTTATCTGCCTTTAATGCCCATGCTTGCCTATTCTGATGCAAAAACAGTAAGGTTGAGGCAATCTATTGCAAACACATTTTACCGCTATTTTTGACCAAAATATGATACGATTAGCGGTTATCTTTGTCGCCTATATGTCGCCTATATGTCGCCTATATTTGGTTATCTTTGCCGCTTATATTTGTAAGGCAGAGCGCATAAATAACGCCTCTAGTGTTGCTTTTGACCACGCATTTGGCTGATGTATTACCCAGCTATTAAATGGGTGGCTGAGCATTGCTGTGCTTATGAATCGATAATACGCGTGTGATGCGCTGTGCCAATACCAACCCATAAAGAACCATTTATAAAGAGTATCTATTGTGATATTACGCCGCTATATGACTCAACAAGTTGCCTCAACGACCGCTTTGGTGTTGGGGTTTTTAGTGGTGATGATGCTGGGTGGTCGTTTGATCCGTTACTTTGGTATCGCAGCAGAAGGTAATCTGGATATCAGTTTGTTATTCACAATCATTGGTTACAACTTACCGTATTTTTTAGAGCTGATTTTGCCATTGGCGTTTTTTATTGCTCTGATGTTGGTCTTTGGGCGCTTGTATGTCGATCAAGAAATGGCGGTAATCAACGCCAGCGGCGTGTCGCGTGGAAAGCTTGCGCGTTTGATGACGCCACTGATATTGGCGCTATTCGTGGGTGAAGCGGCGCTTTCTATCGTTGGTAAACCGTGGGGTGTGCGCTCATCTGAGCAAGTTTGGCAACAACAAGCGCTGACCAGTGCCTTTGATTTGATTCGCCCAAACCAATTTATCAGTAGTGGCAATTACCATTTATACGTGGGCAGCTTGAGTGATGACAAAAAACAGCTACAAGATGTGATACTGATTCAGTCTGAGCCTCAGCAAAAGGGCAATGCAGGTAGTAAGGCAGGAGACGACAGTGACGCTGTCGAGGTCAATGAGCGTATTGATGCCGAGACGGCTGAGCAGTTGGATATCCCAGAGCTACCAAACGCGTTGATCAGCAATAACGCCATTAGCAAAGACACGATTACTTTGGCCAAACGCGCAGAGCAAGTGGAGTCAGGCGACAGTGGCGTGACTCAGTTGGACTTATTCCAAGGTCGCCGTTATGAAGTGGGCGCGGGCAGCTTAAAATACAATCAGGTCGGCTTTGATCGTTACCGTATCACCTTGACTGAATCCTCTCAAGAAGTGGTCACCGAAGACAATATTGAGACCCAACCGATTGGTCCTTTATGGCAGACCGCCACAGGGGGCACGCAGACGAGTAGTGAAAATTCGTTACGCGCCGCGCAGGGTGAGCTTGGTTATCGTTTTGCCTTACCATGGCTTATGATCATTGCGCCGATGCTGGCAGTACCACTGGCGCAAGTACGTCCGCGTCAAGGTCGCTGGCTGCGTCTGTTCCCATCTATTTTGCTATTTGTCAGCTGCGCACTTGGGATTATCTCGCTCAAAAATGCGGTGAGTAAAGGCAGCGTGAGCGTATGGGCGTATGCGTGGCTTGTTATAGGATTTATGGCATTGGCCCTTTATATGAATTGGGGCAGCCGGGTGCAGCATCGCTTGCGCTTTCGCAAATCGGACAGCCAGCATTTAACGGCCACTAATCATCAAAGCAGTGGTTCGCACGGAGGACCGTCTTAATGCGCGCCTTATTTTCAAAATCTGCATCTGACGAGCAGCTGTCTCCAATGCCAAGTCAGCTAAAAGTGCTTAGTCGTTACGTCAAACTCAACGCCTTACTCGCCATCGTCGGCGCGGTCATCGGGTTGTGGGCGCTACAATTAGTGTTCTCTTATCTGTCTGAGCTGGATTCTTTAGATGACAGCTATACGATGGGTCAGGCCATCAAATACATCTTTTACCGCTCACCTTACTTTTTAGAGCAGTTTATCCCAACAGGGGCGCTACTTGGCGCAGTAATAGGACTGGGGCTACTGGCGAATAAAAGCGAGCTGGTCGTGATGCGCGCGGCTGGCGTGAGTGTGTATCGTATCGTGGGCTGGGTATTACAACCAGCATTGATTTTTGTGCTGTTGGCACTGGCAGTGAACCAGTTTGTGTTGCCGACTTCCAATCAGTTGGCAAAAGAGATCAACGATGCAGACAGCCGCTCATTGGTCACCTCGGTACGTGGTTATTGGACAGTGCAGCCGCGTTTCGACAGCACGGCGGAGGGCGGTACAACGCCTGATGGTAGTGATATTTTATATATCGATTACGCGGATGTGCAAGGCAATATCGGTGAGGTCAAACGCTGGCACTTAGATAATAACGGCAATCTGCAAACGGCTGTCCATGCTGAGGACGGGCAGTATGTTGGCCGCGAACCGTTAGAGAGTAATGATAGCGAGCCAAGCGAGCAGTATCGTTACGAGTGGCAACTGAATAACATGACCAAGCTGACGATCAATCAAGGATTCGATAGCAGTCAAGCCGTCTCACCATCTGATACCTTAAGTCTGCCTTTTGCCCCTGAATCTGTGTATTTGCTCACGCGTAAAGCAGAAGATTTGTCATTGACCCAGCTGTATGAGCATCGTCAGTTTATGCGTCAACAAGGCACGCGCTCTTTGAGTCATGAACTGGCATTTTGGCAAAAACTACTGTCACCTTTGTCTATCTTATCGCTGGTCATTGTGGCTTGCTCATTTGTCTTTGGCTCATTGCGGACGCACAGTTTGGGTTTGCGTATCGTCGTGGCCTTATTATTCGGCTTGCTGTTCAGTTACGTTCAGGATTTGGTAGGTTTTGTTTCGCTGGCGACAGGGTTTTCGCCCATGCTTATGGTGTTATTACCGATTGTTGCCAGTGCGATCTTGGGTGGTTATTTGCTTAAAAGAAAGATGTAAAACAGAGCAGTCCACTATAAAGAACCCCGCCAAGACTGTGCTGTTTTAGCGGGGTTCTTTATAGCTAGGTTTTAACATTAAGCTTTTAAAAACTTAGTCTTTGGTCGCCATGGTAATCGTATACGTCTTACCTTGTTTGATCTTTTCGCTGTTTCCAAACACTTCCGTAAATGAGCGTTTCATAAACTGACGCAACCCGTTGATGGTCACCACATAAAAACGTCCGCCTTGGCGCATACGGGCGTAGGCATCTAGGAAATACAAATAATGCTGCTCTTTACCAACTTTGGCAGGTAGGTTTGACATAACAAGGCTAAAGTCTTTGTCTTTTGCTACGTGATTAAAGCCGTTTGATAAATGTACATCGACATTTTTTAGACCATTTTTCTCACAGTTACGGCGTGCGTATTCTACTGCCATAAAGTCTTTGTCAATCAGCGTATGCTGACCATTCGGACATTCACGCGCTGCTGTCATTCCGAGTACGCCATAGCCGCAGCCCAAATCTATTGAATCATCATCCGCTTGGAAATCGACATAATCAAGTAGCATCAAGCTACCATCATCAAGCTTTTGCGGTGAAAAAATACCCCACGTGGTCGCAAAATCAAATGGCTTACCCAGTACTTCTTGGCGAAAATTAATGTCTTCGCGCCAATGTTGGGCGTTTTTTAGTAGGTCAGCAGGCGGTCTATGGCTCATGAGATTCTCAAATAATAGATAAGTAAAAGGGGGTGCGCGGTACAATTAGTTAGCTCACGCAGTATGACGAGTATTGTAACGAGAAAAGGGCAGGTTTGCAGCTAGGGATTGATGGGATTGTTGCAAGAATTGAAGAAAAGTAAGGCACACCTTGCGCCTCTTAACCAAAATAATATCTAACATCATCCTCCTACAATTCTAAATTAATTATTTAGTTCTCGGTAATATTTACAACCACGATCCTCTTCATTCTCACAAGCTTCACCAAACAACTCTATGGCTTTAATTTTATCTTGATCAACACCCTTTCCATTGTAGTACATTTTTCCGAGGCTAAACTGTGCAACGCCTTCTCTCATATCCGAGGCTTCTTCATACCATTTAACTGCCTTAATATAATCTTTAGTAACACCTCGACCTTCTTCATACATAGATCCAACAGTATATTGTGAAAAAGTATTGCCTTGCTCAGCAGCTTTTTTATACCACTTAAATGCTTCTTTATCATTTTTGACAACTACTTTTCCTTCATTGTAAATTTTACCAAGAGCTTTTTGAGAACTAAGGTCTCCTTGCTCAGCAGCTTTTCGATACCACTTGATTGCTTCACCAAAATTTTGAGGAGTGCCTAATCCACTAGCATACATCCAACCAACAAAATATTGAGAATCCTCATTACCTTGATGACCTGCTTTCTTAAACCATGTAAAGGCATTTGTATAATTCTTATTTATTCCTTCACCCACAAAATAAGCTAGAGCAACACTTTTTTGCGCCTCTCTTAATCCTTGATTTGCTGCGGTCTGATACCATTCAAATGCTTTAACCTTATCTTTTGATACCCCTATACCTTTATCATATGCTTCTGCAAGTTTATACTGAGCCTCTACAAGCCCTTGATTAGCTGCTTTTTCAAACCATTCAAATGCTTTTTCATCATCTCTAGGAATACCTTCATCATCAAAAGCGTTTCCAGCATAATTGTCTAATCCTTCAAGCCTATCAGCCATTCTGATGAGGTATCTTCTACCACCCTGACCTTCATAATACATAGTTGCAAGACTAAGTTGAGCACTGGCATTTCCTTGCTTTGCTAAAGATTCAACCATTTCAAAATAGGTTGCCATAGAAGGAGTTGCGATTCCCAATGAAAAGATTATAGAGATAATTCTATAAAGCCATATATTTTTTAATAGTTTCATTATAATTTCTCTTACTTGAAAATATCACTGTGATTGAATTTTCAGTTGAAATAACTATCAATCACCCACGTGGATGATGCTCAGCATGCAACTTCTGCAATCTCGCCGTCGCCACATGCGTATAAATCTGCGTCGTTGATAGATCACTATGACCAAGCAATAATTGCACGCTACGTAAGTCCGCCCCATGATTGAGCAAATGCGTGGCAAAAGCATGACGTAAGGTATGGGGTGAAAGCTCTTTATCGATACTGGCAACTTGCGCGTATTTTTTAAGCAAGTACCAAAAGTTCTGCCGCGTCATATAACCGCCTTGCGCCGTCAAAAACACCGCTTGGCAGTTGCCTGATTTTAGATGCGCAATCAAATCCCCACGCCCATGTGACAGATAATCTTCTAGCGCATCGCTAGCATATTCGCCGAGTGGTACCAGCCGCGTCTTATTGCCTTTACCCGTGATCTGTAGCCAGCCTGAATTGAGATTGACTTGTTCTAATGACAGATTAATCAGCTCACTGACGCGTAGACCGCAGGCATAGAGCACTTCTAACATGGCTTTATCACGTAGTCCCAGTGCGGTGCTGGTATCGGGCGCGGCAAGTAAATTATCAACATCTGCTTCGCTCAAATCTTTCGGCAGTGGACGGCCAAGTTTTGGGCTTTTGATACGCTCACACGGATTGTCCTCACGCAAATTGCTTGCGATCATCCACAGATAAAATTGACGCAAGCTTGAAAGCATGCGTGCTTGGGTACGTGGTGTTTTGCCGTCTTGAGTGAGAAGGGACAAGCAATGCAGCACATCATCAGGCTGCCAACGTGTCAGCGCGATAGGATTGGTCAACTCACAAGAACGCAAATCGCGGACGTAAGCGTTACGGGTGCGCGTCGCCAAACCACGAGCCAGCATGGCTTGACGAAACTCCGTCATATAGCTTGGTTCATCATCGACTGCCAGTGACTTGGGTTGCCTTTGTTGTACAGCACGATCACGGCTCATAAGGTAGTCTCAAAAAATAAACTGTATTTTTGCATTTTGTATTTTGCGTTATGTACTATGTCTTCAGATTCTATAGAGTAAGATTAGCGCATCAAATCCAATGCTGATCTTCTAAAGCAACAGTTACATCATCACTTACGCTACCAGTATGAGCCGTTTGAGCAGGTTCAATCATCATAAAATGCGTATTTGGCTCAGCAAGTGGGCAATGCTCAACCCCTCTTGGTACCACATACATCTCACCTATGCCGAGTTCAATATTTTTATCTCTCATCTGCAACGTGAGCTTGCCTTTGAACACGATAAACAACTCGTCTTCATTATCATGCTGATGCCAAACCAGCTCGCCACTACCTTTGGCTATTTTTACCAATTGACCGTTTGATTCTGCGATGATTTTTGGTGTCCATTCCTCAGTGAATAGAGTGAATTTTTCTGCAATATCAACTTTATTCATCAGTCTTCCTTGTTAGATTTTAGGGGATTCGAGGCAAAATTTTTGAGCAGTTAATTTGCTAACTTATTCATCACTAGACGCTTTTCTTTTTAACCAAATAACGATATAGCGTATTATTTATAGATGTCACATCATCGCCTGCAACCCTGATCTCGTCAGGATCAGCGTCCAAACTCACGTTTTCAGCCAGTGTCTCCTGACCGAGCAGCTCATGACCCAAATGACGACAAAAATTAGGAATGTCGCGAGTGGTGGCAGGATCAGTGGCGAGTATTTCAATCACATCACCGCCCTCTGCTTTGCGAATGGTTCGATGCAGCATCATCACCGGTTCAGGACAGATCAGTCCTTGCGTGTCTAGATGATGGTTGATAGTCGTTTGCATGGTAGAAGTGGTCATAATATATTTTTGATTCAATAAGGTAGGTTTACAGATATTTTGTTATGGGCAATTCAATCGAGAAAAGATATAGAATGCTGGGAAGAATTTTTCGAAGCCTCTGTCGGCAATGGCACAGCAAGCGAGGAAAATTGTTACCAGCATAACTTTTTTATATAATGCTTTTATTTTGAGTCAGCCATGTCTATTTTCTGGCGTATATTCAATCGTGTGAGTTAAGCTTCTTCAACAATATCAGCGTCTTCTTGCATCTCTATGAAGTTAAAGAAGCGCTTAAAAGTCACTTTGAATAAAAAAGCCACGCCCAACCAACAGGACAACCCTAACCATGCGGTATTAGAAAGGATTAACTCACCGACTAAGATTATGGTCGACACACCAATACTGAGCGCAATCATTGACGGTTGATTCAAGCGATAACGATAAATCACCAAGGCATCATAAATGGTGATAGGAATCGTCAGCGCGACCAACGCGTAGGGCAGGTTATAAAACAATTGATACAGCAGCTGATTGTCATGGAACGCTTTAATACTGGCAATGGTGCCAAAAACCACAAAGGCAAGAATCGCCGCATAAATAAGATAAATCGCTATTTGGTTGATACGCTGAGCGCCTTTGATACGCGCAATAGCAAGCGGAGCAAAACCATGTTGCGACTTATTGTGCAAGGCTTGGTCTGAAACAGAGGTCATAGTCATCAATCTGCTTTAATCGCATCGATGGCGATACTAGTATTGGGATCAGCAAAATAAGTGGACATCAGAATACAGGCAGAGATGTCATCAATCGGGTCGCGCTCATGCTTGATCCAGCCATTGTCCCACGCGATCTCTCGTGCAGCAACCGAGGTTAGGCGCTCATCACATAAAGAGACAATAACAGGCAAATGCTGCTCCATGATTCTATGAGCAAGGCGACGAGCGAATTTGTGCGCACGCTTTGATAGCATAGAGCTGCTACCATCCATGTTCAAAGGCAGGCCAACCACCACTTTTGCCACGCCCCATACCTTGATAATACCCAGTAGGTTGTCCCAATCAGGTTGACCGTTATCCATCGCCAAAATATCAAAGGCACGCGCGGTTTCGGTCACCGTATTGCCCAAGGCCATGCCCATCTTTTTGACCCCATAATCTAGAGCCAAAACAAGATGCGGTTTGACCGCCGGTGCAGAAACGCTATCATCAATCGCTTCTATGGCATCTTTTATAAGCGTGCTATCTACCATAATAAAGGGGATTTCCTATGGTTAGGTATGTATTCACAAAGTTTGTGATATAAATGGTACATGAGTTAAAACGTATTAAGCATGACCAATATCGCTGCTGAGATAATCAAAATTCACACCAATTTTATCAGCGGCGATTTGCCAACGCTCTTCAAAGGGCGTATCAAACAATAAGTTTAAATCGGCAGGACACACCAGCCAATCGCCATTACCCAACTCTTTTTCTAGCTGTTTTTTGCCCCAACTGGCGTGCCCCAAGCACAGCTGATAATGCCCAACGCCTTGACCTGCTGCGATACGTTTGAGAATATCTTGGCTGGTCGTGATACAGACGTTTTCTGAAATCGCAAAAGAAGAGGCCCATTCTGGCTGGCCTGTGTGCAACACAAAACCAACTTCAGGGTACATAGGGCCGCCTTCTAAGGCAAAATCTTCCATCACTTGCGGATCAGTCACCTCAATGCTCAAATCCTCCAACAGCTTACCGACTCGAGAGCTTGTCAGTGGGCGATTGACCATCAAACCGAGTGCGCCATATTTATCATGACGACAAATATAGATCAAAGCCTGGGCAAACCTTGGGTCTGACAGCTCTGGTGCCGCAATTAAGAAATGGTGGGTCAAATTGGCTTTAGACATAAAATCAAACGCAACCTAAATAAAGGTGAGAGACCACTATATGGCGATAATGAGTCAAAAATCAACCAAAGCCGTTGTTTATCAACGAGTCGTCAGTGGTTGAGAGTCATGCATTTTTATTTAACATCGCTCAATAGACTACGAGCATGGTCACGCGTGATATCAGTAATGGTCACGCCGCCGGACATACGTGCCAGCTCATCGACTTGCGCATGGCCTGTGAGTATTAGCAGCTCGCTTTCCGTCTGCTCCTGATGATGTTTTTGCACTAGTATATGTTGATGGGCTTGCGCGGCGACTTGGGCTTGGTGAGTGATGGCAAGCAATTGCTGCGTTTGTCCAAGCGTACGCAGCAGCTCTCCGACCACTTGTGCTGTACCACCACTGATACCGACATCGACTTCATCAAATACCAGCATGGGCTTGGCGGCATTGTGATCGGCACTGGTCGCTTGCAGTACTTGCATCACCAGTGCCATACGTGACAGCTCGCCACCTGAGGCGATTTTATGTAGCGGCTGCATCGGCATACCGACGTTGGCACTAAACAATAAATCAATCTCAAAACAACCTTGCGCATTGTACTGACTGGCCTCTGCTTTTTTGGTAAACACAAACTCGCAACGAGCATTGGGCAGTGCCAGAGGTTGTAATTGTTTGATCAGCTGTTTACTGACTTTAGGGGCAGCCTTTGAGCGCGCTGTATTCAATTGTGTGGCTAATGCCAAATAGTCTTGCCAAGCTTGCTCAATTTGCGATGCCATCGCGTCACTGCTTGGCTCATTTTCTAATTGTTCTAACTGCGCTTGCCAATCCTTTGCTTCAACAATCAGGTCGCTTGCAGGCAGATTGTGTTTGCGGGATAAGCGGTGACCCAAGCTGATTAAATTGTCTAATGCTTGCAAACGCTCAGGGTCAGGCAGTTGCTGCTCGGCATAATCTGAGAGAAGCGCGGTCACTTCCGTGATTTGCTGCTGCGCCAAATGTAGCTGTTCAGACGCTTGCTCAAAGGTTGGACTGACACCCACTTGATGGTCACAAAGCTTGATGGCTTGTCCGAGCAAAGTCATGACATCCGGCTCGTCGGTATCATTATCTAGCAGGTGCAAACCGTGACTGGCTTCCGTCATTAGCGCTTCAATATTAGACAGCTCTTCGTGTTCGGCCTCGACCTCTGCATAGTCAACAGCCAGTAAAGGTGCAACATCGGCCAGCTGGTTTTGCAACAGTTGAATACGGTCTTGGCGCTGGGATTCGCGGCTGGCAATGTCATCAGCGCGGCGTTTGAGCTGTTGATACTGCTGGTAGCTGCTGGCCGTTTGGGCAGCAAGAGGCGTTATCTGCGCCATCTCATCGAGCCATTGCACCACAAATTGCGGTTTGAGCAGGGCTTGCTGAGCATGTTGACTATGAATGTTAACCAGTAAGGCACCTAAGCTTTTTAATTCCGACAAGCTTACCGGCGTGCCATTTAACCACGCCTTTGAGCGCCCCGTATTACTCAATTGGCGACGAATCAACACCTCAGGCTCTTCGAGCGATCGGTCATTTCCAACAAACCAATCCGCGACGACCGCATTGTCCTCTACATCGAACTGCGCATAGATATCGGCATGCGCCGCGCCATGTCTGACCATGGCACTGTCTGCGCGCTCGCCCACACACAAGGACAGCGCATCTAATAACAACGACTTGCCAGCGCCCGTCTCACCGGTGATGACATTAAAACCTTCAGCCACGTTCAGCTCATGCTGAGCGATTAACGCAAACTGATGTAAAGTTAATGATACTAGCATCAACGCCTCTCATGACAGACCATGACCTTCAATTGTAAAACTTATTGGTGATAAGCAGTCGTTAGAAGTCATGTCTCAAATAGGATGAATAAAGGAATGAATGGGCTCAATTAATCGGGTTACTAGATACAGATGATTGGCAAATATTATGGTGTTAAATGCGGTTAAATACAAATATTAAAGACCGTTAATATGATACATGGGTTTGTTAAGACTATCATAAAGTTGATAAAAATTGAGCATTAGTCTTAGCTTGTCTTTCCATCTCATTTCTTAAAAAATACGTTATTGGATTAAAAGACAGCTTTTTGGGGCATATCTATTATAATGGTAAGAGCGGCTAAACTACCAAGCAGTAGAAAACAGCACACATCCTATCGGACAGAATTTACTTCGTGCTGTAACAAACTTTATAGAGATAATGTGGTAGCATAATCTCACATAATGATAAACTCTTCCTATAAGTTTTATGCAGCGTATGCCATGACATTACGTCATAATTTCGTAAAAATAGAGGCATATAGTAAGAAAATATGGCAACTGAACCATGACGTCAGCACGTTTTTATAAAACTTGGCTCTATAGATAGCGCACAGGTCTCTAGTACGAAAGCATCCAGCATTTAATGTTGAGCACTTCTTAAAAAACGCCCTCAATAACTGATTCAAATCAGTTACTTATTTTTTAGTTTTACAATAATTATTTGATAAGGAAGCCACTATGACAGCGGCGCAATTTACTAATGTAACCGTCAATGCCCAAGCGACAGTATCTTATGATGGTCGTTGTTCGAGCCATACCATTATGTTCGAAGATGGTCGCCATAAAACATTGGGTGTGATCTTGCCTTGTGATAATTTGGTTGAGCATTATCACTTTAGTACCAATACCTCTGAGCGTATCGAAATCACGAGCGGCGAGTGTGAAGTCAAAATAAATGGTGATGAGGACTTTAGTTACTACCGTGCGGGTCAATCATTCGTAGTCGAAGGCAATAGTGGCTTCAATCTACGCACCGAAGAGATTGTTCAGTATGTCTGCCACTTAGAAGGCTAAGTGGTTGGTTAGTACGCAGGATATACTCATCAGGTAGTGCGCTATCACACTTATTCTGAAGCACTCAAAAAATAAACAATATCCGATTGGTATTGTTTATTTCTTTTTTTGGCAGACATTATTGATAACCAGTCGTTGATTGGTTGGTACAATACTGGTTGGCACAGTATTGGTCAGCACAGTATTGGTTAATGCGATGAAGCCATCTTTTTTATTTTATCGCCCTGCGCGATACCCACTCATATTTAATAGGCCTATTATGGCAAAACCTATTTATTTTTACGGCATTCACGCGATTGATGCCTTACTCGAACACCGTCCGCTTGATGGGCTCAGCTTATTTGTACAGCAAGGACGCGAGAGCGACAGTCATGTACAAGCCATCATGGCGCAAGCTGGTGATAATGGTATTAGTATTCAGGCGGCGCAAAAAGACAAGCTGACACAGTTATGTGGTAGCCCGCAGCATCAAGGTGTTGTGCTTCATGCCCGTCCATTGGGCTTTGCGGATGAAGGCTTACTGGAGACGATTGCTGGACGTGAGCAGTGTTTGTTATTGGTACTCGATCAAATCACTGATGCCCATAATTTTGGAGCTTGCCTGCGTACAGCAGTGGCGATGGGAGTGGACGCGGTCGTTTGCCCTAAACATCATGCAGCAACCTTAACGCCAACCGTTGCCAAAGTATCTGTGGGCGCGGCCGAGATGATGCCGATTATCAGTGTGACCAATTTGGCACGGGCGTTGTCGCAAATTAAAAACGCGGGTGTCTTTGTTTTTGGTACGGCATTGAATGCGGATGCCAAGCCGCTACATGCCGCTGACTTGACAGGTAAGACTGCAATCATTATGGGATCAGAAGGTGAGGGCATGCGCCGCCTGACGACAGAGAGCTGTGATGAGCTGGTTTATATTCCCATGTCAGGCAACGAGCATGGCAACCTACAAAGCTTAAATGTCAGTGTTGCCACAGGCATGGCGTTATACGAGGTCAATCGACAGCGTACTTTAGCTGCTGGGCAAGTGTAAGATACTCTTGGTGCAAGGGTGCAAGTTTGATATAAAGAGAAGCGAGATCACTCTCATTGAGTATGACGTTATCGGCATGACGATTGCGCTCTTCGCGGCTTAGCTGGTTGGTCATGATCGCTTTAATCTTTTGTATGCTTTGTTCGTCACGTCGGCTGGCACGTGCCAACTGAGTGTCTTCAGTGGCATCCATCACCAAAATGCGTTGGCATAAATTGGCAAGTCCCGCTTCTGCGCCTTCAATGAGTAAGGGCGCTGACAAAACCACATAAGGCGATGTGCTGGCCACCAGCTGTGCTTTTGCGGCCTCACGTATCGCTGGATGCGTGATCGCCTCCAAATCAATCAGTGCTTCAGGAGACGCAAACACATGTGTTCTTACCGCTGCGCGATCCATCGTTCCATCACTGTTTAATACCCAATCACCGAATTTTTTCTGGATTTTGCGTAAAGTTGCACTGCCTTTGGCAACGACTTCGTGCGCAATCACATCCGCATCGATAATATCGATACCTTGCTCAGCGAACCAAGCGCTGGCAGCAGATTTGCCACTACCGATACCGCCTGTTAGACCGACGACTAAGGTTTTGCTTTTTGCAGGCAGGCTTTGAGGTTGATGTGAATAAAGGGGAGCGGCGCTATGTTTTGACATAATAATGACTTATCTGACTGATATGATAAAAGTGGCAGTCACCCCTTAAAAAGCCAGTTTTTAAAAATTGACTGACTTCAAAGCGTGAAGGTAACTGCCGAAAATTTGCTAATCTAATTTATTAAGTATACATCCCAAGATACCAGTTGACGATATCTGCGCCATATAATAATGCCACGATACCTGCCACCGCGATATAGGGCCCAAAAGCGAACGGTCGACTCTCACCTTGTTTTTTCATCAAGATCAGTCCAACAATAGACCCAAGCAGAGATGATAATAAAATAATCAATGGCAACATCATGGGACCAAGCCAAGCGCCCAGTACCGCCAATAATTTAAAATCTCCCTGTCCCATGCCGTGTTTTTTGGTGATCAGATAAAATATTTTCACCACTATCCATAGCAACAAAAACCCAAGCAACAAACCCCAGATTGACTGAGTGGGGGAAACAAACCAGCCCTGTGAATTGACGGCCAATCCCAAACCTGCCAATGGAAAGGTGAGACGATCAGGTAGTAGCTGGGTATCAAAGTCAATACCAGTTAAAGCAATGAGCGTCCATACCAAAACCAGCGCTGATAGCCCAGTTGCATTGACACCAAATTGATAAATCACCAATACTGAGAGCAGGGCAGTAACCAGCTCGACCAGTGGGTAGCGTAGACCGATGGACGCTTTACAGTCCGAACAACGACCGCGTAGTACGAGCCAGCTGATTAAGGGGATATTTTCATACCATTTAATTTTGTGCGCGCAATGCGGGCAGCGTGATGCTGGTCGACTCAAGGTAATGGGTTGGTCGGTTGCCACGATAGTGGCCAAAGGCTGAGTGTGTTCACGCGGCATATCGACTTGGTCAGACATAAATTGGCTACATTCTTGTCGCCAATCATAAACCATGGTGAGTGGCAAACGATGAATCACCACATTCAAAAAACTGCCGATACAAAGGCCTAATAGACCAAATACGACCAAAGCCATTGCCATGTTGTCTTGTAACAACGCTATAAATTGCATCAAATCGTTATCCTACCACTGAGCCCATTTGGAATATCGGCAAATACATTGCAATAACCAAGCCACCGACCAACACCCCGAGTACCGCCATAATGAGTGGTTCCATCAAACTGGTTAAACCGTCCACCGCATTATCGACTTCGTTTTCGTAATAAACCGCCACCTTGTCTAGCATCTCTTCTAAGCTACCAGACTCTTCGCCGATACCGACCATTTGAATCGCCAAACTTGGGAATAGGTTGGTTGAACGTATCGAAAACTGCAATTGTTGACCAGTCGCTACATCGTTCTTAATTTGCTGAATGGCATTGTAAAAAACCACATTGTTGGCTGCCCCTGCCGTAGAGTCTAAGGCGTCAATCAGCGGTACACCAGCAGCAAACGTTGTCGCTAACGTACGAGCAAAACGAGCGATGACGGCTTGATAAGCGATATTGCCAAATATAGGCGCTTTTAATGCGGCTCTATCTAAAAAGTCACGGAATTTTTTAGAGCGTTTTTTGCCTTCTGAAAAACCGACAATTGCGCCGCCAATAACGGCAATCAAAATAAACCACCATGACTGCATCCACTCAGACATACCTACTACCATCTGTGTGAACGCGGGCAATTCAGCACCAAAAGACTCAAATAATCCAGAGAATACGGGAACCACTTTGATTAGCAGAATCATGGTAACGATGATGGCCACAATGACAACCGCAATGGGATACTTCATGGCTTTTTTGATTTTGGCTTTAAGTAATTCACTTTTTTCTTTATAGGTCGCCACGCGCTCAAGCATGGTTTCAAGCGCACCTGATTGTTCACCAGACTCAACCAACGAGCAAAACAGATCATCAAAATAGCGCGGATGTTTTCGCAGGGCTGAAGCAAACGTGCCCCCAGCTTCAATGTCCGCTTTTATCTGCAACACCAAGTCTTTCATGCTCGGATTGTCGAGCGAGTCGGCCACAATCTCAAAAGATTGGGTCAAGGGCACGCCCGCTTTCATCATCGTCGCCAACTGACGAGCAAAAATAGCAATATCGATGGGTTTGATGGATTTTTTGAAAGTATAGAGGGGCTTCGGCTTTTTCTTAATGCCTTTGACTGTAATGCCTTGCTTACGCAGTGTTGCTTTAGCAAGCTCCAAGCTACGACTGGTCGTTTCGCCTTTTACTTTTTGTCCGCGCCGGTTTACCCCATCATAGACAAAGTCTAACAGCGCATCCGTCTTAGCTTTTGCCATGGCATTACCCTCAAAGTTATTGCTCTTAAAAATTGTCTGATTGGATATTACAATTTGGATATTAAGATATAGCAACGATAGACTATTCAATCGTGCGAAATCATATACTGTATTTTAACGTAAAAAACCAGTGTCTATCTGTTTTATTTTTAAGTGCTTCAGTTCATTATCAAAGGATAATTATTCAGAAGTCACGCGCATCATCTCTTGGATGCTGGTAACCCCTTGCAATACCTTTAAAATCCCAGAGCGCCGCAAGTCACGGAAACCGTTTCTAAGAGCTGCGTCTTTGATGTCGATGGCGTTGCCGTCTTCCATGATAATGCGTGAAATATCAGGACTGACTTTCATCACTTCATAAATACCCACACGCCCTTTATAGCCTTCCCGGCATTCGTTACAACCGACAGGCTCGTAAATGACATTGTCTGCATTATCCAAATCAGTATCTGTAAAACCAAGTTCTAATAGACTTTGGCGGGGAATGCTAAGGGGTTTTTTGCAGTTTTTGCACAAGCGCCGTGCCAAGCGCTGAGCGATAACCAGATTGACAGAGGTGGCGATATTAAAAGACGCCACACCCATGTTGCGCAAACGCGTCAAAGTCTCGGGTGCTGAGTTGGTATGCAGGGTTGAGAGAACCATGTGACCTGTCTGCGCCGCTTTAATCGCAATTTCCGCCGTTTCGAGATCACGAATCTCACCTACCATGACGATATCAGGATCTTGACGCAAAAATGACTTGAGAGCATTGGCAAAGGTCAGCCCCACTTTAGCGTTCACATTGACCTGATTAATACCTTCTAGGTTAATCTCTACGGGGTCTTCAGCGGTTGAGATGTTGGTTGAGCCAGTATTTAAAATGTTGATACCTGTATAAAGCGAGACCGTTTTACCAGAACCCGTAGGACCCGTAATGAGGAGCATGCCTTGCGGTTTGTGCAGCGCCTCTAAAAACATCTCTTTTTGATCAGGCTCGTAACCCAATGCTTCAATGCCAAGCATGGCTGAAGAGGGATCCAAAATACGTAGGACAATTTTTTCACCAAACAAAGTCGGTAAGGAGTTCACACGAAAATCAATGGCTTTACTTTTAGAAATCTTGAGTTTAATACGTCCATCTTGCGGGACACGGCGTTCGGAGATGTCCATTTGTGACATTACTTTTAGACGGGCCGCAATTTTCCCTGCCAATTGTACTGGCGGGCTGGCCATTTTTTGCATGACCCCATCAACACGGAAGCGAACGCGATACGTTTTTTCGTAAGGCTCAAAATGTAAGTCAGAGGCACCCATTCGAATGGCATCAACCAGCATTTTATTCACAAACTTCACAACAGGCGCTTCATCGACACCATCTGTCAGCTTGGTTTCACCTTCCTCTTCTTCGCCCTCTTCAAACCCCACATTCAAATCGCCGTCAGAGAAACTGTCGAAGTTTTGCATGCTATCGGCATACAGATTTTCGATGTGCCTTTTTAGTTTATCTTCTTCGACGACCAGGGTTTCAACGGACAAGCGAGAGTTAAAGGCAATCGCATCAATCGCATCTACGCGTGTTGGGTCACTGAGTGCGACAAATAAGCGTTGTCCGCGCTTAAAAAGCGGCAAAGCATTAAACTTACGAACAATTTTTTCGTCCACCAAGTCTTTTGGCACGACATCGACACTCAATGCATCAAGATCAAATAAAGGATCACCAAAGGATTGGGACAGCATTTGGGCAAGATCATAAGCATTGGCCAATTTATTATCTACTAGATAAGGGACTAACCCAATCTGTTGCTGCTGCGACTCGGTTTGCGCCGTCTTCATATGCGCTTCGCTAACGATACCTTCGCTGATCAGCTGCTGCGCCAATCCACCATATTTACTCGCTGTGACAGACATTACGACTTCTCCTTAATACTCAGTACTGTGCATCCTTAGTTAAAACTCACGCACTATTGATAGCATTTGACAGACATCTTATTTAAGTCGTCACCAACCTTTAACTTATTGTATAAGAGTGGATGGCGCGTTACTTTTCAAAAGATCCCAATATTGCTTTAAAAGATATCAATATCGCTATGTGCAACCGTTCATGTTTTTTAATCAGGTGTGCCGTTACTAGCAGCTTAATGGTTTAACTATTTGATAAAATTGTTTTGATAAAGTTGTATGGTTTAATGATGGTATAAAATAAAGAATGGGCTTAGTGTAGATACTTTATATGAACTATTAAACCAGTAATATAGAAAAAAACACCGCGTCGTATCAAGTCAGTAGCCAAGGCCTCTTAAACGTCTGTTTGTTTCTGGCAGTAGCATACTATAGCACTTGTAGATTATTTGTTATACTGACGCGCATATTAGCCGAATTGGCATAAACACATGAGACAAGGTAGATGAATATGCAAGCTTGGGTAATTGGCAATTGGAAGCAAAATCCAGCAACGAGACATGACGTCAATGCGTTATTGGACAATCTATTGACTGAGATTGATGCCAAAGCGCAAGCTAATACGTCGCTATTAGGCAGTCATTCAGACAGACATTGTCAGTTGATGGTGGCACCAAGCTGTATCCATTTGGCTGAAGTCAGTACGCGTTTAAAGCATAGCCCAGTAATATGCGCCGCTCAAGACATTAGCGAACATAGCGCCAACACTGGGGCGTACACAGGGGACTGCTCAGCCAAGCAAGTTGCAGATTCGGGAGCCACTTGGACACTACTTGGTCATTCTGAGCGTCGCCAGTACCATAGTGAAGCTCATGATAGCCTAGTCAAAAAGCTAACGCATGCTTTTGCACAAAACCTGAGGGTTGTATTCTGTATTGGCGAAACTCAGGCACAATACGATAATAAGCAAACCCTTGAAGTGATTGATACGCAGTTATCAGTTATCAAAGACTTAATGACTCAGCAACCAGAGCTGGTTGCATCGCTTGCTAATCGCTTAATCATCGCCTATGAACCTGTGTGGGCCATTGGTACGGGTAAAGTGCCAACCGTAGAGGAAGTCAGTAAGACTCACGCGCATATCAAACAAACGGTTGCAGGTTTTGCTTCTACAGCAGATAACATGACGGTTTTATATGGCGGCAGTGTCAATGCTGAAAACGCGGACAGTTTTGCGGCCGATGCTATGATCGATGGTGCCTTGGTGGGCGGTGCTTCCTTAAAAGCAGAGAGTTTTTTAGCGATCGCCAATGCTTTTGAACAAGCCCATAGTTAATGGCACTAAACAAAGCTTAGGCAGGGCACAGCCAACGGACATGCAAAATGTCTTTATCAGTTAAAAAAAGTAAGTTTAACAGTGCCCTTGCAATCGTGTACAATGCGCCTTATTTATATAATCGATTTTGCGTCATCAAACGCTAATCGTCATCCTTATTGAAAGTTAAGATTTATTTTCTGTTATCAGTCGTCATTATGCGGCAAAAGAGGCCACCATGTTTACGTTTATATTAGCCCTGCACATTATTGTGGCGATTGCCATGATCGGCTTGATTTTGATACAGCATGGTAAAGGGGCAGACGCAGGCGCTTCTTTTGGGGCAGGCTCATCAGGGACCGTGTTCGGTGCGGCTGGTACGGCCAACTTTTTGACCCGTGCAACGGCGGTATTAACGGTTATATTCTTTATCACCAGTATGACGCTTGCGGTTCATGCCCGTAAACAAGCTGAAGATCAGTTTCGTTTAGATGCGCCTGTTTCAGCACCGCAAACGCCGCGCCCATTGACACAGAATCCTGAGTAAAGGTCTTTTAAGCAAGCAGCCCTTGCTATTTTGGTGGGTTAGATTTACAATGCTGTTCTGTTTTTACAGCGCCTTTGCTATCGACGCCTACCTTAAGCGTCATTAATGATACATTGGTTGCTAGAAAAACATAGGTAAAATGCGATTGTGGTGGAATTGGTAGACACGCCATCTTGAGGGGGTGGTGGCGCAAGCTGTGGGGGTTCAAGTCCCCCCAATCGCACCAAGTTTTAATACGCTGCACAGCGTAAGGTTCTGTTTTATAGTCGTCATTTGGTTCATTTAAATTTATTTTAAAATAAACATTGACACATCTATCAAACCTCCCTATAATGTGCGTTCTAGATTGATGCGGGGTGGAGCAGTCTGGTAGCTCGTCGGGCTCATAACCCGAAGGTCGTTGGTTCAAATCCAGCCCCCGCTACCACTTTTTATACTGATGTTTTGTATACTAAATTTGTCAGTAACGATTAGCCCACCATTATGTTTGTGGGTTTTTTTGTATCTGACGGTCAGTGTTATCGCGGTATCTATCCTACTTGTGCTAATCTCTAGGTCTATAGAGTACAACACTCTTCGTCACTTGCCGCTATCAATAACGCGATTTTCCTTAAGCAACACTATCTATTACTCCTGACTCTTTTATCGATAGTACTGCTTTACGAATAATAAAAGCATTGGCTGATTGAGCTTGATGTTTTCTATGCTCATCCTTATATAAAAGCACAACACACAAAGATTATGGTTTAAAATACAATAGTGACCGTGATGTCTACCAGCAAAAGTAACTTTGACAGCTTCGACAGCGAAAGAGACTTTGAAACAGACACATTAAAAGAGCACCATTAGAATTTTGCGACGGTTTACTAAGTACGATAGATCAGTGAATAGGAAAATATAAATAGATTATGAAGCTTTCGACCAAAGTTGCAGAACTGACCAATATTATTGCCCCTGCCGTTGCCGCTTGTGATGTGGCGCTATGGGGTATAGAATTTGCACCACAAGGCCGCCGCTCTTTGTTACGTATTTATATTGAGGCATTGCCAGAAGAGCAAGCTCAAGATAAGCAAGTAACCATCGAAGACTGTGCTGCCGTCAATCACCAAGTGAGCGGTATTCTTGAGGTACATGACCCTATTGCTGGCGAGTACATTTTAGAAGTATCCTCACCAGGATTTGATCGTGCATTTTTCTCAGATGAGCAAATGCATGCCTATGTTGGTCAAAAAGTAAGCTTGCGTTTGATTCAAGCCATTGGTGAAGGTGATCAAAAGCGCCGTAAAGCAACGGGTACTTTAGATAGTATCGATGCCAGCTCATTAATGCTGACGTCAAGTGATGGCGAGCAGTTTGAGATTGCATTAAGCAATATTGATAAAGCCAATTTGGTTTATGAAGACGCATAAGTCTTATAAAAATGTATAGTCTATTGCAATGTTTCACTTGAGCTCATGTTTATATATTCGGTTGGTTAATGTTTGATACATCAAAATATTACTCTCCAAATAATTGATCACTTGCGGTGGAATCAAAGTATTGGTACACAAATTATAAAATTTAAGTCAATTAAAAAATGATAGGACAGGTATAGCATGAGTCGTGAAATCTTAACGGTAGTAGAAACTGTCAGTAATGAGAAGGGCTTAAATCCTGAAGATATCTTTGAGGCCATAGAAGACGCTTTGGTGGTATCGACGAAGAAAAAAGTCTATACCGAACAACCAGAAGTGGCTGTACGGGTCGCCATCGACCGTGCCACGGGCGATTATGATACTTATCGTTATTGGACAGTGGTTGCAGATGAAGACCATGAAATGCCAGCTTGTCAGCTAGCGATCAGCGATCTTGATGAAAACGAGTGGTCAATCGGTGATGTCAAAGAAGAGCAAATCGAATCGATTGAATTTGGTCGTATTGCTGCGACGCAAGCCAAGCAGGTCATCATCCAAAAAATTCGTGAAGCCGAACGTGCGCTAGTCGCTGATGCTTTTGAGCCACGTGTGGGCGAGATGATGTATGGCGAAGTCAAAAAACAGACTCGCGATGGTTATATCATCGACTTAGGCGATAACGCAGAAGGCTATTTGTCACGCGATCAAATGTTGCCACGTGAGCAACTGCGTGCCAAATCTCGTATCAATGCCATCTTATATCATGTCAACCGTGAAAACCGCGGTGCACAGTTACTGCTTTCTCGTACTCATCCTGAAATGTTATCTGCCTTGATGCAAAAAGAAGTGCCTGAGATTGCAGAACAAATTATTGAGATTCGTCACGTCGCTCGCTTGCCAGGCACGCGTGCTAAAATAGCAGTCAAAACAAACGATCATCGTATCGATCCAGTGGGCGCTTGTATTGGTATGCGTGGTACGCGTATCCAAGCGGTACAGCAAGAGCTTGATGGTGAGCGTATTGACGTGGTGGTTTGGTCTGATGATCCTGCTCAATTTATCATTAGTGCCTTAGAACCCGCTGACGTTAGCAGCATCATTTTAGATGAAGACATGCAAACGGCTGACATTATCTTTAGCACCAATGATCAATTAGCACGTGCCATTGGCTCACAAGGTCAAAACGTACGCTTGGCATCAGAGCTGACAGGCTATAAATTAAATATGATGCTCGAAGAAGAGTATCAACAGCGTCAAGAAAACGAATCAAAAGCATTCATTGAATTATTCTATGAACGCTTAGAAGTAGACAAAGACCTAGCTCAAGCCCTTGTTGATATTGGTTTTACCAGTATTGAAGAAGTGGCATACGTTCCCGTTGAAACTTTTTATGACATCGAAGGATTAGACGACGAAGCGATTGAGATGATTCAAGAACGTGCAAAAGAAGTGGTCATCGCTGATGAGCTGGTCAAACAACAAAACATGAAAGAGCCAAGTCAAGAGCTACAAGAGCTTGAAGGTATGACGGTCAGTTTGGCCTATAAAATGGCACAAAAAGACATTCTTACCGTTGATGATTTGGCAGAACAAGCCGTCTTCGATCTAGAAGATATCGAAGGTTTAGACTCTGAAACCGCAGGAAAACTCATCATGAAAGCTCGGGAATCTTGGTTCAATGAATAGGCGGTAACTGCATATCGCTGTCTTTTGGTGATATGCTATCGAAAATAAAGTGCTGGTATGAATGTAATATAAATACTGGCCTTAACCCAATCATTTGTAGCCAACAACTGAATTGAACATATAGCAAATAATAGACAGTAGGTGATAATACATGGCAGATAAGACCGTCAAAGAACTGGCAGAAATGGTAGGCAAAACTCCAAATGCTGTACAACAGCAATTGGTAGATGCTGGACTGCCTGCTCGTGCAGAGAGTGACCTAGTCACCGAGCTTGAGCAAGAGAAGTTGGTGACGTATTTAAAGCAAAGTCATGGTCAGCAAGAAAAGCGTCGTATCAGTCTGAAATCTAAGACGACTAGCACTGCGCGCGTGACCGGCTCTTCAGGGAAATCTAAGAGCGTCAATGTTGAAGTGCGTAAAAAGAAAGTGTTCGAAAAGCCTGATCCAGAAAAAATGGCTGAAGAATTGGCTGCGCGTGAACAAGCGATGATTGAGTCGCAAGAACGTGCCGCTAAAGATGCTGAAGAGCGTGCGGCAACTAAGAAAAAAGCTGAAGAACGTCAAGCAGCAACCTTAGCAGCGATGCGTGCAAGTCTAGGTTCTAGCAAAAAATCAGACGATAAAAACGACGACATCTCAACATCAGTGGTTGTGAAAAAAGGCGGCAAAGCGACTGTTGAAGTCAAGCCTAAAGATCAGCCCAAGAAAAAAGTCGCTGCAACGAAGCCAAAAGTTGAGACAGCAGCAGAGCGTAAAGCGCGCGAAGCTCGTGAGAAAGAAGAAGCTCGTCTGCGCGAAATCGAAACTGAGACTCGCCGCGTTCAAGCGGAAGAAGCTCAAAAACGTACACTTGAGCAGATGCGTAAAATGGCAGGTCAATATACTGATCGTGAGCCAGTGACAGAAGTTCGTAAAGATGAGCCATTGGCAGAAGGTTTGGTCGGTGACGCATTAGAAGAATCTTTTGAAAAAGAGCGTCGTGAAATTAAGCGCGGTGCCAATAGTACGGGCACTCGTGGTCGTCGCCGTAAGAATCAAGATGAGCGTGAAATTAAAAACCGCAAAAACGGTCTACGCTCTACTCAAGCCTCACAGCACAAATTTGAAAAACCGGTCGAAAAGATCGTTTATGATGTCGAAATCAGTGAACATATTACGGTTGCTGATCTTGCTCAACGTATGGCAGTTAAAGCACGCGAAGTGACTAAACTGCTTATGAAAATGGGTGAGATGGCTCGTGAGACAGATACCATTGACCAAGCAACCGCAAGTTTGCTTGTTGAAGAAATGGGTCACAACCCAGTACCTGTCAGCGATACCAAGGTTGAAGACGATCTACAAGACGCGGTTGATGAGCGTAGCAGTAACGTGCAAACACGTCCACCAGTGGTCACTATCATGGGTCACGTTGACCATGGTAAAACATCGTTACTCGATAAAATCCGTGAAACAAAAGTAGCAACGGGCGAAGCGGGCGGCATTACTCAGCACATTGGTGCTTATCATGTCAAAACGGAGCGCGGTGTTATTACGTTCCTTGATACGCCAGGTCACGCCGCCTTTAGTGCCATGCGTTCTCGTGGTGCCCAAGCGACTGATATCGTCGTATTGGTCGTTGCAGCTGATGACGGTATGATGCCACAAACCGCAGAAGCGATTGATCATGCGCGTGCTGCTGGTACCCCAATCATTGTTGCTATCAACAAAATGGATAAGCCAAGCGCCGATCCTGATCGCGTCCTTAATGAGTTAACCACAAAAGAAGTGGTCTCAGAAGAGTGGGGCGGCGATACCCCTATGGCTCGTATCTCAGCCAAAACGGGCGAAGGTATTGACGATCTACTAGAATTCATCAGCTTGCAAGCAGAGCTTATGGAATTAGAAGCGCCATTAGACGGGGCTGCACAGGGCGTTGTCATTGAATCAAGACTTGAAAAAGGTCGTGGTCCGGTTGTTAGTGTTCTAGTCAAAAAAGGCACGTTAAAGCAAGGCGACTTGGTTCTAGCAGGCGAATCCTACGGTAAAGTCCGTGCAATGACCGATGAGAATGGTCAACGTATTCAATCTGCAGGTCCTTCTATCCCTGTTGAGATTTTAGGTCTGCCTGAAACGCCAGCTGCTGGTAGTGAGTTCTTAGTCGTAACTGATGAGAAGAAAGCACGTGAAGTGGCTGATTTCAGAACAAACCGTGAGCGTGAGCGTCAACTTGAGCGTCAAAATGCCATGCGTTTAGAAAGCATGTTCGATCAGATGGGTCAAGGCGATGTATCATTCTTAAATATCGTATTGAAAACCGATGTGCGTGGGTCACTTGAAGCCTTGCTTTCTGCTTTGAATGAGTTGTCGACTGATGAAGTAAAAGTCAGAGTCATCAGCTCAGGCGTTGGTCCGATCTCTGAGTCTGACGTGACGCTTGCAGAATCTAGTGAAGCGGTATTGTTAGGTTTCAACGTCCGTGCCGATGCGACTGCACGCCGTAAAGCCGATGCGGCCAACATGGATATTCGCTATTATAGCGTGATCTATGGTTTGATTGATGATGTCAAATCAGCCATGAGCGGTATGTTAGCGCCTGAGCATCGTGAGAAGATTCTTGGTGTTGCTGATGTTCGTGAAGTATTCCGTTCTAGTAAGTTTGGTGCGGCTGCTGGTTGTATGGTGGTTGAAGGAACTATCTATCGTAACAAACCTATTCGCGTATTGCGTGATGACCAAGTTATCTTTACGGGTCAATTACAGTCATTGCGTCGTTATAAAGAAGACGTCAATGAAGTACGTACGGGTATGGAATGCGGTCTAGCGGTTCGTGGCTATGATGTTGAAGCTGGCGATAAGATCGAAGTCTTTGAGATTCAAGAGTTCGCTCGTACTATTTAATAAGTACTTGTTAGCCAGTCATTACTAAAGTGATGACTGCATAGCAGAATATTTAATCGTATAAGCTGTACTTAGGCCTATCAGGTACACCCTGCTAGGCCTTTTTTAGCAAATAGTTATGCTCAACCTCATAAATAGGTCAGTATAGTCAGTCCTAAATAAAAGGTTTAAGAATATTGCAACGCGCTACTAAGATGATTTTCCTTGTGTTCTGTGCCGTTGTTGACAGCGGCTGCGCAAAATCTATCTTAGTAGCACTGTATGTATTTTATGGTGTACTGATTAATCATGCACCGACTATAGATCAAAAGACAAATAAGCCAAATTAAAAACAAGGTAATAACATGAACCAACGTTTACAACGCTTAGCCGATCAAATTCAGCGTGAGCTTGCCGTTCTTATCCGTGATGAAGTCAATGATCCTCGTTTGACAGGTTTTGTCACCATCTCTAGCGTCAAAGTCAGTCCAGACTTGGGTTACGCCGATGTGTATGTCACCATCATGGAGCCTGAACTCAACGATGCTATGACCAAAACCAATCATGAAGACAGCATTAAAGTGCTTAACAAAGCGGCCGGATTTTTACGTACTGAGCTCAGCCATAGTTTAAAGACTCGCACCACGCCGCGTTTACGTTTTCATTATGACGAAGTGACGGCTCGTGGTAATTATATGATGGATCTGATCAATCAGGCGGTCACTAAGACAGAACAAAATGAGAATGATGAGTAAGTCACGGTCATAGTTGAGCCAGTTTAAAAAAGTATGGTTCTACTGGGATAAATTTTACGAAGCATCTGTCACGCTTGCGAACAGCCAGCAAGGAAAATTTATACCAGTAGCACATGGCGGCTGTATGTATCACTTTTATTTGGATTGACTATATGTCTATATCACCCAAGCAAACTAACAAAACAAAAGTCTCTGGTGTTATCTTAATAGACAAACCTAAGGGATTGACCTCGCAGCAAGTGGTGTCAAAGGTAAAGTACCTATTTAAATCACCGAACCATGACAGCAAAAAAGCGGGTCATACTGGCACCCTTGATCCAATGGCAACGGGGTTATTGCCTATTTGTATGGGCGAAGCAACCAAGTTCAGTCATTATCAATTGGATGCGGATAAATCTTATCAAGCCACTATTTTACTTGGTAGCCAAACTGATACGGGTGATGCAGAAGGTCAAATCATTGCACAAGCGCCTATTCCAAAGTTTGATGACGCATGCTTAGAACAAATTGCTCAGCAGTTTTTAGGTGCTCAGCAGCAGATACCACCGATGTATTCTGCGTTGAAAAAAGACGGTAAAAAACTGTATGAATATGCGCGCGCTGGTATCGAGTTAGAACGTCCGCCGCGAGATATCGTGATCAAAGCAATTGATATAAAAGTAATTGACCATGAACAACTTCAGTTGACGGTGACTTGTACCAAGGGCACTTACGTACGCGTATTGGGCGAAGATATTGCCAAAGCGCTTGGTACATTAGGACATCTGACAGCGCTGCGACGGTCGCAAGTGGGTCACTTTATGGTTGATAATGCCATTGCTTTGTCGGAACTAGAAGCCATGACGTTTGCAGATAGAGCAGGACAATTGATGCCAGTAGATGCTTGTATCAATATCGCTGCTGAACTAACTCTACTGCCCGAACAGTGCGCTCGCATACATATGGGTCAACGCTTAAACGTGTCCGATCAGCTGACAGATACTCTCAAACAGTACATTGCAGACAACGTTGATAGCCAGCTTGCTATTGATGAAGACGAGACCGATCGTCAGATATCTGTTCATAATCAGTATTCTGATGACAGTGCTAATAATGATTATAGCGCGCAGCCTATCAAATACGAGACTGCGGTAGATATTCGTCTGCTCAATGAATCGGGTGAATTTCTTGGTTTGGGCGCGGTCAGTCTTAACGGACGATTACAACCCAAAAAGTTGATTCAGAGATAGGAATAGCTTTTTAAAGACTCGCTGAGTAAACTTACTAACAGTTTACACTAATCACATATCGTCACATTTTATTGCAGGTTTCTCCTATGGTGAAACCTGCTTTTTTTATATAGTAGATAAGTCAGTTAGGGAGGACTGTTTAAGAAAATAATAACGATAACAACTATATTATGACAATAATAATAAAATAAATTGATAACCCTAAAATAATAAAAAATAGTGAATTTTTGAATAAAATAATAAAGTAATTTAAAGTTAAAAAATAACTATTAATAAAATAATAATAACGTTAAAGAAACGGATTTTTATAATAAGAAAGTTAGATAAGATAAAGCCAAAAATTAGTAAACAATAATTATAAAATATAATAATAAACAATCTTAAAACAAGATTACATACAAATAAATCATTAACAAAAGAAGAAGGGATATTATGAAAACGATTGCTTTTTTACTCCATAACAACTTTGAACAAGCAGAGTATGAAAAGGTCGATAACCAACTAAAAGACAAAGGTTATAAGACCGTTCTTATCACTACTAACAAAGACAAAGAAGTGCAAGCAATGAATCAAGACGTCAATAAGGGTGATACCTTTAAGGCTGATATCTTTGCTAGTGAAGCAAATGTTAGTGATTATGATGCTTTGGTCATGCCAGGCGGTACAGTCAACGCTGACACCATACGTGGTAATGATGAAGCACACAAAATCATCAACGCCATTAACGATGCAGGTAAGACTTTAGCTGTTATTTGCCATGCTCCATGGGCACTTATTAATACAGGGATTGCTAAAGGCAAAACATTGACTGCCTATCAGTCGCTTCAAACAGATTTAGAAAACGCTGGCGCAACTTTTGTAGATAAAACGGTACAAGTAGACGGGAACCTAATCACGTCACGTAATCCTGATGATATCGACAACTTTGTTGAAGCCATTGATAAAGCACTTTCTTAAACCTTTATCTCATACCTCTATTTAAAAATTATTCACTTAATTATAAATAAAACCAAGGAAAATATTATGTCAAACCCTAATCCAAACGATACTAAAATTGAACAAGAACGTGCTGATTCAGCGACTGCCGCACTTAAAGGTCAAACTGAAAATAATCATACAGAAGATTCAGAAGCAGCTGCAGAACGTATTGCTAATAACCTAAAAAATGCCAAAGAAGATAAGTAGGTAAAGAAGGTAAGGAATAGGTAATGTAGGTTGCATAAGTCACAAAAGGTAAGTTAATTGTTTAAATATTATGTTTATTACTTTAACGCTTATCAAAATAAAAGGCTTATCAATAACGAATGAGGAGCTATTATGAATAATGCATCTAAAGAGTTAGATGATCAGGAACAAGAGATTCAAGAACTGGCAGCAGATATCAACCCAAGAGAAGACAAAACACCTGATAGCTTGGCAGAAGCAACTACTGCTCCTTTATCAGATGATGACCTTGGTGAGAGCGCTGCTGACAAAAATGTTAAAAAATAAAGTTCTTGCTCGTTAAGTGGGTTAAAACCATTTTAATCATTGTTTTAGATCACACTTATTAGTAAAACTATTATGAAAAACTGCTGCTAGTTCAGCAGTTTTTTGTTATAATCGCCCCTACATTTGGATCGGGTTTTAGACGAATAGTCATACTCGCTGTCATTGCACTAAGCTGATGACTGAGTTGAAAGCTATATTGAACTAATCTGTGCCTGTTCAAATGACTGTTATACCAACCGATTGAGCTTATCGTACACTAGGTCAACTCTAGTAATGCAGGGTTGTCCTGAATGGCGTTTAAGTGATGTTATTTATTATTCTACTGTCTTTAAGACGATTCAATTCGAATCTGTTTCAAGACTTTTAGCATTGCCGGAGATATTTATGCTAACTAATACTGATCGTGAACAAATCATTGCCCAATACCAGCGCGGCGAAAACGACACTGGTTCTCCAGAAGTTCAAGTAGCTTTGCTAAGTGCTCGTATTAACGATTTACAGAACCATTTCAAAGAGCACAAAGCTGACCATCATAGCCGTCGCGGTCTTATCCGTATGGTTAATACTCGTCGTAAGCTGCTTGATTACTTAAAAGGTAAAGATCTTGGTCGTTATACCACACTTATTAGCCAGTTAGGTCTACGTCGTTAATCTAGCGACCATAGTTTGAGTGGTTGCTAAAACGAAGACATCATTATTTGATGTTCCTTCGAGATTTAACCAAACCGCTTAGCACTTACTTGCTGATTTTAATAAAATAGATTTCTTCTAAAAACGGTGTGGAATAGTTTCACGCCGTTTTTTTTATGTGTGCTAATAGGGCATGCAAGAGCTAAAGAACTTAAGCTAAAGTGATTAAACGACAGTCAAGTTGATGTAAAAAAGAGATAAGGTGAGAGAGATAAGTTTCTTGTCACCTTTATCAGTAAAGGCGTCGCCAGTAAGAAGAATCTCGACGAGTCACGTGTGGTGAACTCCTGTGTCCATTTTATTTAGAATTAACTATCGCCTACGTGCGGTTTCGCAATTGATTGGTCAATGCCGACAAATCCCTGTAAAATGATATATTGAAAGTTTGACAGAATGGCTTTTGTTCATACGCCAACTATAAAGTAAGCGTTTTATAGGTGAGAGCGTCCATTGGTTAAAAACGTCTCGTATGTATGAATTCTGCCTCATGACAGTATTTATAATAACAGCAACATTTAGTAATTAGGTAGACATGGTAGTACGATAACTATCATAAACAGATAATTAGATCTCAATATAAGTCTTTATTGCTGGGATATGTAAGCAAACGCCTATCAATATATGATTATATATAAAGCATTTTAATGACGGATATCAGCTTTTAGAGCGCTGATATTACTTTTGTCAGTCAACATTAGGAATATTATATGACAATGTTCAACACCATTAAGCGTGAATTCCAGTACGGCGACCAGCAGGTTGTTATTGAAACCGGTCGCATTGCACGTCAGGCCAACTCTGTTTTGGTTCATATGGGCGGCGTAACAGTATTAGTCGCAGCAGTGGTAAAGTCAGACGCCAAAGAAGGCCAGAACTTCTTTCCACTAACCGTCAACTATCAAGAAAAAATGTATGCCGCTGGTAAAATTCCAGGTGCCTATGGCAAACGTGAAGGCCGCGCTAGCGAGTTTGAAACCCTAACTTCACGCTTGATCGACCGTCCGATTCGTCCACTATTCCCAGAAGGCTACGTGAACGAAATTCAAATCACAGCAACGGTTGTGTCATCGGACAAGACTCAGTCTGCAGATATCGCTGCGATGATCGGTGCTTCAGCAGCATTGGCTATCTCTGACGCGCCTTTCAATGGCCCTGTTGCCGGTGCTCGTGTTGGTTTCATCAATGGTGAATACGTCCTTAACCCAACGCTTGAACAGCTCGAAAGCAGTGACTTGGATTTGGTCGTTGCAGGTACTAAATCTGCGGTATTGATGGTCGAATCTGAAGCGGCAGAGCTATCAGAAGATCAAATGCTAGGCGCTGTATTATACGGTCATGAGCAGCAGCAAATCGTTATTGATAATATTGTATCAATGGCAGAAGAGATCGGTACGGCTAAGCAGCAGTTCACTGCGCCTGAGCGTGATCAATCGCTTACTAGCAGCATGAAAGAGCAATTTGGCGCGCAAGTGGCTGATGCTTATACCACCACCAATAAACAAGATCGTTACACCAAGCTTGATGAGATTAAGCAATCGGTGATCGATGCACTTGCGGGTGATCCAGAATCTGAAAACTATGCTGATACGGTGTCTGAGCTTAAAGAAATTTATAACGACCTTAAGTATCGTACCGTTCGTGACAATATCTTGTCAGGTAAGCCACGTATCGATGGTCGTGATCTTGAGACCGTTCGCGCCCTTGATGTACAAGTGGGTGTCCTACCATATACGCATGGTTCAGCATTATTTACCCGTGGTGAGACGCAAGCACTGGTGACGACCACGCTCGGTAATAGCCGTGACGTCAATATGATTGATTCGCTTAGTGGTACGATTCGTGACCATTTCATGTTGCATTATAACTTCCCGCATTTCTCTGTTGGTGAAACAGGCCGTGAAGGTATTCCAAAGCGCCGCGAAATCGGCCATGGTCGCCTAGCACGCCGCGGTGTACAAGCGATGCTACCAGACAGCGAACGCTTCCCATATGTCATTCGTGTGGTATCAGAGATTACTGAATCAAATGGTTCATCTTCTATGGCGTCTGTTTGTGGTGCCAGCTTGGCATTGATGGATGCAGGTGTCCCATTAAAAGCACCCGTTGCCGGTATCGCGATGGGTTTGGTTAAAGAAGGCGAGCGTTTTGCTGTATTGTCAGATATCTTAGGTGATGAAGATCATCTTGGTGATATGGACTTTAAAGTGGCTGGTTCTAAAGATGGTATCACAGCGCTTCAGATGGATATCAAAATCGAAGGCATCACGCCTGACATCATGGAGCAAGCGCTTAAGCAAGCCTATGCTGGTCGTATCCATATTTTAGATGCTATGAATAAAGTATTGCCAGAAAGCCGTACTGAAATCAACGCTCATGCGCCAAACTACGCGGTTATCGAAATCAATCCAGACAAGATTCGTGATGTGATCGGTAAAGGCGGCGCGATGATTCGTCAGCTAACCGAAGAGACTGGCGCGGTTATCGATATCGATGACGGTGGCACGATTCGTATCTTTGGTGAAAACAAAGCCGCAACCAAAGCCGCTATCGGTAGAATCGAAGCATTGACCGCTGAAGTTGAAGTTGGCAAAACGTATGAAGGCACGGTTGCTCGTATCGTCGACTTTGGTGCGTTTGTTAACGTACTACCAAACACCGATGGTTTGGTTCACATCTCGCAAATCGCAGAAGAGCGCGTTGAAAATGTGTCAGACTATCTGAAAGAAGGTCAGGTGGTTAAAGTCTTTGTACAAGACGTTGATAACCGTGGTCGTATCAAACTGACCATGAAAGGTATCGAGCAGAACTAATTTTTAATGATTGGTTTGGCTTAGATCATTAAAAACCGCTTTGGGAGACTTATTATAAGTCCTCAAGGCGGTTTTTTTATGTGTTAGAGATATAGTTAATCTAAAGTAAAAGTAGTAAATACGGTCCTCATGTTCTACTGGTATAAGTTTCACTCACTGGCTGTTCGCAAGCGTGACAGATGCTTCGTAAAATTTATCCCAGTAGAACCGTACTCTTTCTAAGATGAATCGACTATAGTCAAAGGCTGTGATGGGCTTATATATTGACGTCTTTAGGAAGATGAATATCGATACGAAGTTTGGGTAGCGATTGTAGATGCTGAGTCAATAAAGGCAAAGTATCGGTGTGCCAATCTAAAGGCAGCGAATATGTTAAGTCGGACGGATCAGTCTGATGGTCTCGCGGATTATCAAAGATCAGAGGACGTGCAAGTAATGCCGCCTTACGAATGCCTTGGTAACGAATGAGTGGCATAAGCTGTTGTTGTAGATCCATCAAGGCTGCACTGAGCCAACGCATTCGCGCTGGATGATAAGGATGATCCGATATGACGAGGTTGGCAATGTGACTTGGCTGGTTGCCACTACTGCTGACACCAAGCCCTGTTTGTTCAAGTGCGCGCTTGTGTAGTAAGCAGCTGCCCACATTCAAGCTTCCATCACGGCAAGTACGATGGTAATGTTGATAATTATCAGGAAATAAAGTCTTAGTTCTTGTGAGCACAGGATCTAAAAGGATACCAGTCGTATTCACTGGCAGAATAAGCAGTTGCGCGCTGCTATTTAAAATAGGGGCGTGCGTTAATTGTAGGTTCGCCATTTCCAGCCCCTCTATAAAACATAATGGTTTTATTCTACAGCGCTATCTTCTGCTTCTAATTGCGCAATTTGTTGTTCAAGTAAGGCGATTTGCTCAGCCTTCATATCAGTGAGCTGTTTATTCATGGCCAATTGTTCGGCCGCCAGTTTTTCTTGTTCCGCCAAGCGTTGACGTTCATCCTCCAAGCGATCTATCTCTTCTTTGGCAAGGCTGTCTGTTTGGGGCAGCGGCGCATTTAAGATAGCCTTTGGACTTGGTATTTGACCGTTCGAGGTATCCGAAAGACCGATGTTCTCATCCCTTTCATCCAATGCTGAGTCGTTTAAGGTTGGATCAGTTGACGAGCTATCTTCACTTGATAGCGCTTCTTCGTTCAACCCTGTTTCATCTGATGGTGTAGAAGCGTTAGGTGCGGCCTCAGTTGATTGCGCAACCGAATCTGTGTTTTGAGCAGGGCTGGTAGCGGTGTCAGTTGAAATAATTTTCCATCCTACATAACCAATCAATAGCGCTACCAATACAATGGCGAGCCACCATTTTTGCTGGAATTGAGCAGGTATTTTTTTATGGTTCATACGTTGGTCAAATTTATGTCAAAGAGATAGGTACACATACTATAACAAACTCAAAATAAAAAGCCTATCTATTGATAGATAGGCTTAAAACACTGTTAAACATCGCATTTCTGATTAACAGAGAGATTCGAAATTATGAGTTATGGTTTAAACTTCACTGTTCCGCTGGTGCCCGTAGACATAGCATCACGAGTAAGCTGATCTTCGAGATGGTTTTTGGCACTGATAGCGTCAGGATCGGGTCTATGTTCCGTATGACCGCACTGAGTGCATTCAATGTACTCATCAGGCTCAGGCGTCACAATGTTTACTTGTACCACTGCATCCATGGTCTGGCATTTGGGACAGCGAACCCCGGCCAAAAATCGACGCGTTGGACGTGAGGACTGATAGCGCATTTAGATCACCTCACGAGTCGTCTGGACATTGGCCGCATCGCCAGCGTTTGTAAAACCATTGTGGCACAATAAGGCATCGATACTGGCACTACGACCACGGAAGTTCTCAAAGTTGGTTTTGGCAGGGAAGCTACCGCCTACCGACAAGATGGTATCGCGAAACGCTTTACCCGTTATCGGATTAAAGATACCTTCTTCTTCAAACTTACTAAAAGCGTCCGCCGACAAAAGCTCTGCCCATTTATAGGAATAATAACCGGCGGCGTAACCGCCAGCAAAGATATGGCTAAACCCATTGGCAAAACGGTTATAATCAGGCGTTTGCATGACAGCGATATCGCTACGTACCGCGTTTAAAGTCGCTAAAATACCTTCATAATCAAGCGCTGGTGTATGCGCATGAATCAATAAGTCAAACAAAGCAAATTCAATTTGACGCAGTGTTTGTAGCCCGCTTTGGAAATTCTTAACCGCTAATAATGCATCGAGCTTGTCTTTAGGCAAGGCTTCGCCTGTCTCGACATGGCTACTAATGAGCGCAATACCCTCAGCATCCCATGCCCAGTTTTCCATAAATTGGCTGGGTAGCTCAACGGCATCCCACTCCACGCCATTGACACCAGCGACATCACCCACGCTCACTTGCGTCAATAAGTGATGTAGACCATGACCGAACTCATGGAACAAGGTCAGTACCTCGTCATGGGTCAACAAGCTTGGCTTACCATCAAGGGCGGGCGTAAAGTTACCAACCATAAAGCAGACGGGCAGTTGCTGATGGCCTTGTTCCTCATAACGATAACGTGCCTGAAAACCATTCATCCATGCACCGCCGCGTTTACCACTGCGAGCAAACAGATCAAAGTAAAAGCCACCTATCAAGTGATCGTCCGCGTCAAACAATTGATAAAAACGTACGTCATCATGCCAGCGAGAGACAGAGTGTGCATCTGTATTGTCAAGCGTCTGTTCTTTGACTTTGATACCGTAGAGACGCTCTACAATCGTGAATAAACCGCTAATGACTGTGGGTAATGGGAAATAAGGACGAATCTCTTCTTGCGACAAGCTGAATTCTTTCTGTTTTACTTTTTCAGCGATATAGGCGCTGTCCCAAGGCTGCAACTCATCAATGCCATAGTCCTGCGCGTACTTTTGTAATTGTGCCAAGTCTTGTTTGGCAGCGGGTGTTGCTTGCGCTGCTAAATCTCTTAAGAACGTCTCAACTTCTGTGACGCTATCCGCCATTTTGGTCGATAAAGACACATCTGCATAATGCTCAAAATCCAATAATTTGGCTTTTTGTTCCCGCAATTGCAGAATCTCACTCATCAGGTCGGCATTATTTAATGACTCACCCTTAGCATTGGTATGCTCATCGAACTCAGACGCACGCGTGACGTAAGCGCGGTACAGCGTTTCACGTAAACGACGGTCATCTGCATGAGTCATGACAGCAAGATAGACGGGTATGTTTAAACTGGCAACATAATATGGCTTTGGCAGCGCCTCTATGTCGGCTTGCGTTAATATACCGCTGGCAAGCGCACGGGTTTTGTACTGCTCGCCTGCATCGGCTAGGAGCGCAAGACCGCTTTCGGTTAGGCCCGCTAATTGCTCAGCATTTAACGGCAACGCATAGGCTTGAGTGGCGTCCAAAATATGGTCAGAAAACGTGGCCGATAGCGTTGAGAGTTTGCTTTGAATTTCAGCAAATTTCTCTTGCTCCGCTTTTGGTAAGGCCACGCCTGACAACTCAAAACTCTGCAGCGCAAGCTCGATAGCGCGCGCACGGGCAGGTTCAAGCGCGGCAAAAAACGCCGTATCGTTAACAATGGCTTGATAGCGGCTGAATAAAGGCTGATGCTGTCCCACACGCGTACCATACGCTGAGAGCTTCGGCAGTAGTTCATGATGAACATGACGAATCTCATCATTGCTCATTACACTATTTAAGTGCGACAAAATACCCCAGCTACGATCTAGAGCCAAATTGATATGGTCAAATGCCATGACGTCCGCAAGCGCTTGTTCAGCAGTGATAGCAGACGCATCACCGTCATTGTCAGTCGTCGTTGCTGTCATTTTGTCTAAAAAAGCATTGGCACTATCGATAGCGTTACTGACGTTGCTTTGTAACGTATCTGGTGCCGCATTAGCAAAATCGACGAGATGTAAATCAGTAGGAGTAGAGGTCATAAAAATATCCGGTATGAATGGGGGAGAGGTAATCGAAGAAACAGACAGATATGTCACCTAGTATTGCGGTATCAACGTATAAGAATACTGGGTTTCTAGCGTTTTTTATATTCTATTGTTTGGATGTAAGATATATAAAAGATGGGTTCATTTAATAAAAATGCAACCTATTTGGCAACGGTTCGGTGCATAAGCGCTTTAAATGAGAGATGAAAAGAGGTTTGAAACGAATAGGATAGGGTTTTAACAGTATTGTTTGTTCTGCTTACAAAGCGTCATCATTTGCTTGCAAATTAACCCTATAGTGGGTCAGAGGCAACTGTTAGCATCGTTGTGATGGAATAAGAAATCAATAAAGTGTCTTCACACGGATATTAATAATAAAAAATAAATAGAGCCATAATCAATAAAATAATAATAAGACAATTATAACAATAAGCGCAATCAGACACGAGACCAAGGATGGTCGGAAAACCCAAATGAGTAAATTTTGAGTGTTAAACACTGACTGTTAGCCATTGGCTCATATTATTCATCAATTTTTATAGCTATTAATAAAAAACCTATTAATAAAAATATCGCCGTATTTACGTACCTATTGCTTAACATTTAGAAAAACGACAACGTTGAGCATACATCATAATAAAACAAGGAGTATTATATGAAAGCAACTCTCAAAAGCTTACGCCAGACAAAAGCAGATCCTGCGGTTAGCATTTTCGTCAAAACCCATCGTGCCCATCCTGCCAATGACCAAGATCCGATTGCACTAAAAAATCAATTAAAAGTGGTCGAAGAACGCTTAACCAATGAGTATGACAAACGTACCGCCACCACTATCTTAGAAAATATTCATGCCAAGACTGATGATCTCAATCATAACTATAATTTAGATACTTTAGCCATCTTTGCTAGTGTCGATGATGTACAGATTATTCGTATGCCGATTGATACCCAAGAGCGTGTAGTGATTTCAACCAGTTTTGCCACTCGTGACTTGGTTCGTGATATGGCAAGCGCCGTCCATTACTATACCGTCGTATTGACTCGCGATCATGCGCGTTTAATCGAGGCGTCTAATGACCGTGTCATCAGAGAATTTGATAAAGACGATGACGTGCAAAATAAAATGGAAAACATCCAGTTTCCTGTCGAAAACAACGGATTGTACACCACAGGTGACGGTGGTTCTGACCGCTCATCGAACAATGAAAGTAGCCATCTAAAAGAGTTCTTTAACCAAGTGGATAAGAGCGTACAAGAGCTGTGGGGCGAGCATAAAATGCCGCTGGTTATCGTTGGTGACGCCAAAAACATTGCATACTATAAAGAAGTATGTGACCGTCCAGATAACATTATCGCGACGGTATCCAACGCCACTCACTTAGATGATGGCAGTGCTCAACACATCGTCGATAGCGTTCAAGAAGCCGTAGAAGAGTATCGCACCTCATTGCATCAAGCGGCTTTGGGTGAGATTGATAAAGCACGCGGTGCCAACATGCTACAAACGGACTTGCAAGAAGTCTATCGCAGTGCCTTCCAAGGGGCAGGTGAGACGCTTTATGTCCGCCGCGGTTATATCCAGTCAGCGAAGATTGATGAAAAAGCACAGACATTGAGCATGGCAAGTGATTCTGCTGCCGAAGATGTCACTGATGATGCTATCGGTGAAATCATTGAACATGTGATTCATAATGGTGGTGAAGCTGTGTTTATGCCACAAGACATTATGAGTGAAGATCAGCCAATCGCTTTGGTCACTCGCTATTGATAAGTAGGTAGCTACTGATAAATAGATCAAGCATGGTTTTATCGGCTATGCCTTGATCAACCTAAACAAGCGCATTGGTTCACTACGAGCCAATGCGTTTTTGGGTTTTATTAGTACTTAAAAGCGGTCTGTTTAAAGCGCTGAGACGGTTATCAAATTCGGTTATTAAATTCGGTTATCAAAATCATGATAAAAAAGGATGTTTTATGATTATTCCTAATAATAAACTGGGCTTTCATTTAAAGAGCCTACAATCCACCATGACCACCCTACTACGCGGCGGTCGAGGTAACATGGGCACCTCTAAGCCGATCATGCCAGAGAAGATGCTGGTTCTGTACGAGCATGAAGCGTGTCCCTATTCGCGCCGTGTTCGTGAAGTGATGACGCGACTAAACCTCGATTATGAGAGTCGTCCCAGTCCGCACAAGGGTCATGTGTACCGAGATGAGTTAAAAGAGCTGGCAGGCAAGGCGCAAGTGCCTTTTTTAATCGATGACAATACAGGCGATAAAATCTTAGACTCGCAGGCTATTATTGATCACCTATTTGCTCATTATTCTAAAAAAGGCAGCACATCAGATAAATTCAAAGCACCTAGCGGCGATAATGCCACGCTCATTAATAAGTCTGCCAGCGTAGTGTCGATGATGCGCGGTGTCAAAGCGGTTCATCCTGAAAAAAATCAGGCGCGTGGTAAGCCTAATGAGCCGCTACATTTATATGGGTTTGAAGCCAGTCCTTTTTGTCGGTTGGTACGAGAAAAACTAAGCGAGCTGGAGGTAGGTTATATCAATCACAATGTCGCTCGTGAGCAAATCCAAGATGTGGGCGGCTTCGGTGTCCGTCTGAATATGGGTGAATATCATCCCATTAAAGGCGGCAAGCGTGACCATATCATGAATGACGTAATGCCAGATAAGTTGCAGTTTCCTTATCTTATTGATCCAAACACGGAGACCAAAATGTTTGAATCTAAAGACATTATTAAGTATCTAGACAAAACTTATGGCTAGTAGGTTTAAGAGACGGTTTTGATTTATAGTTCAATAAAGTTAAGTATTGATATAACTAAAAAGCGCTGATTCTGACTGAATCAGTGCTTTTTTTTGCCTGAAAATACTTATACCAATAGACATAAAGCCATTTTCTATCCATTTTGAGCGGTGCAGAATAGGGCGCTATTTATCATTGTGGTGCACGATGTACTACGATAGTGCGCTGACCCATTTGGTTGGTACTCTCCCAAAAAAGTATTTTTATGGCGGTTATTTCTCATGTCGATAATTGGCATTAAGAAAGTGAGTTGCTTCAATGAAATTAACTACAGCTCATGTATGGCGGTTAATGTAATGAATTATAAAATTGTTTTTTACCAAGACTTAAGTGACTGTCGTCGTTGTTATTTGTATCAGAAAATTTTGTTTTTAGCGAAGTATGGATAATAAATCGATAGTAATAGTTTTTGGCTGGCATAGGGCTTGCACCGTTGTTAATGCACGGTTAATGACCGTTTTATCATCAATCTAAGAGCTAAAAAAATGCCGTCTAGGGTTCCGATATAGTAAAGAAAGCCCGCTTTCTACTATATGACTGGTCCGAGAGATGGCGGTTCGAAAGAACTACACGGAGGGATAAAAGCCCGGGAGACTATAAGTGACACTGCTCACTTAAGCTCATCACTGTGGAGTTTTTTATGTCATCCTTGCCAATCACTACGTCAAATAGCTCATCTTCAGCCCATTTCACCACACCTTTACCCGGTGGTCATCACTGGTGCGGCCGAATTAATAAAAACCATGTATTAACGCTCAAGTCGCTGGCAGCCAATGCCAACGCAAGCCTATACGTGGTCAATGCCGATGAGAAGCTTGAGCGCTTCAATATGCCAGACAGCCTAAAAGCACAACATACTTTATATCTGTCAAAAGGTCATGTGCTCTATTCAGACATGGGCCGAGTATTGGCCTCTATCATCAGCGATGACCACGGCTGGAACGATGCAGTTTGTGGTCCCAGCACTGCCGCAATGATTCACCATCAATACGGCAAAAAAACCTTCCAAGATGCTCGTAATGAACGCTATCAAAGCGGTCTTGATGGGCTGCTGACTGAAATGTCGAAGTTTTCTTTAAATGAAAGTGACCTGAGTGCGACGGTCAATCTTTTCTCCAAAGTTACCTCGGATTTGCAAGGGCAGCTGTCTTACGTGCCTGCCGACAATACCGATCAATCTGTGTCCTTACGCTTTGAGATGAATTGCTTAGTATTCATCTGCAACGCGCCGCATCCCCTTGACCCATCTGATAATTATGATCCGGCTGACATTAAGCTCACCGTTCATCCTGCTGCGCCGCTTGTGCCAAAGACAGAGTTTGATGTCTGCCGTGATTCTTGTGAGCAAAACCAGCGCGGATTTGAGAACAATGCCCGCTATTTTGGTGACTATACAAACGTATAAACACTGTCGGCTTACCGAATATGCGCATAAGACAAGAGATGCAATCCTTCTAATTTTTGACTGATCAAACGAGTTTTATAGGCTTATTTATATCCCATTTACCCCTATAGCGTTTGAAACCAGTCACATCAATAAGAGAGCCAGATCATGACTATCCATAACAATGACCTTTTGAACACAGACAACGATGTACAAAGTAGCGATTCAATTGATTCTAAAAGCATTCAGCAGCGCGAGGTTTGCGGCGCTGGCGAAGGATGGATGGCAGAAATAAAAGAAGGCCAGACGCTACGCATCATCGATACCGAAGGCAATCAGGCAGTCGATACCTTATTTATAAGCTGTGCGGACACAGCCGAACGTTATAGCGCAACCGATACATTGGCACAGAACCAAAAGCTGTTTTTGGAGATGGGCAGTCAGCTTTTTACAAATAAAGACCGTGTCATCGCTACCATCACAGAAGATACCTGCGGTCGCCATGATACGTTGGGCGGTGCCTGCTCATGCGAGAGCAACACGGTGCGCTATTCCCATGATACGTATCCTATGCACAGTTGTCGCAACAACTTCATGCACACACTTGCGACGCATCCAATTGCGCAAAAGTATGGTCTGACCGTACGTAACATCGGCCCCAATATCAATTTTTTTATGAATGTGCCTATCACACCTGATGGCAGTTTGGCATTCGACGATGGCATCTCAGCGCCCGGCAAGTATGTCGATATCACTGCCGAAATGGACATGATCGTTCTTATATCAAACTGTCCTCAACTCAACAATCCTTGCAATGGCTACAACCCCACGCCGATTGAGCTTGTGATTTATGAGTAAGTGAGACGTTTGCAAATCAAACGATGCTGTCTGTTTATAAAGACATGATCTGTTTATAAAGACAGGGTCTAAGAATAAAAAAGCTGAGGAAATTGTCATGTTTAAAAAAGTATTAATTGCCAATCGCGGTGCTATTGCTTGTCGAATCATACGCACGTTAAAACAAATGGGCGTCGGTTCAGTCGCTGTTTATACCGATGTAGATCGCGGATCACTGCATGTCAGTCAAGCAGATGAAGCCATCAAAATAGGCGCTGGGCCTGCCAGTGATAGCTATTTGAATATGGACAAAGTACTGCAAGCTGCGATTGATTCAGGGGCGGAAGCCATTCATCCAGGTTATGGGTTTTTGTCAGAAAACGCTGCATTTTGTGAGCGCTGCGCGGCGGCTGGTATCGCATTTATTGGACCAACCTCTGAGCAGTTGCTGAGCTTTGGACTCAAGCATACAGCGCGCAAGCTTGCTATTGAGAGCCAAGTGCCGCTACTACCGGGTAGTGAGTTACTACAAGATATTGAGGAAGCGCTGTGTGAGGCTGAGCGTATCGGCTACCCTGTCATGTTAAAAAGTACGGCAGGTGGCGGCGGGATCGGTATGCGCTTGGTCTGGAATGCATCCGAATTAAAAGATGCGTATGAATCCGTGCACCACTTAGCACAAAGCAACTTTAGTGACGCAGGTCTTTACCTTGAAAAGTTCGTCGAGCATGCCCGCCACATCGAAGTGCAAGTATTCGGTGATGGGATGGGTAACATCATTACTTTGGGGGAGCGTGATTGTTCTATTCAACGCCGTAATCAAAAAGTGATCGAAGAGACCCCAGCCCCACTACTATCAGATGCCCAAAGACAAAACCTACAGCGAGTGGCAACCCAGTTGATGCAGCAAGTCAACTATCGCTCTGCGGGTACGGTTGAATTTGTGATGGACGTATCGACCCAAGCGTTTTATTTCTTAGAGGTCAATACGCGTTTGCAAGTTGAGCATGGCGTGACGGAAGAAATCTATCAGGTAGATTTGGTACGCTGGATGATTGAGCTGGCGGCAGGCGAGTTTGTATTACCAAAGCTGCCTTTGCCAGCATCAGGTCATTCAATTCAGGTACGCCTCTACGCTGAAGATCCTATCAAAAGCTTTCAGCCGAGCACTGGGGTTTTAACAGATGCGCATTTCGATACAGATGCGCGGGTTGAGACTTGGATAGAAACAGGCAGCGAGGTATCGGCATTTTATGACCCGATGCTCGCAAAAATTATTGTCACGGCGCCTGACCGCAAGCAAGCTTTGGCAAAAATGAGCCAAACGTTAGCCATATCACGCATGGCAGGCCTTGAGACCAATCTTGAGTATTTGCAGCAGATTGTGGCCTCAGAGACGTTTTATCAAGGCACACAAACCACGCGATTTTTGAATACGTTTACGTGGCTCAGTCAAAAGATTGAGGTGATACAGTCGGGCGTACAGACGGCCGTACAAGATGTGCTTGGCCGAGAAGGCTATTGGGATGTGGGCGTGCCGCCGTCAGGGGCGATAGATGGCTTGAGTCTTAATACAGGTAATCAGCTTTTGGGCAACCCGTTTAACACCGCAGGTCTTGAGTGCGTGGTCACTGGGCCGACGCTACGCTTTCATTGTGACAGTCAGATTGCTATCACTGGCGCCGCGATGGCTTGTAAGTTGGATGGTGAAGAGCAGCCGATGTGGCAAACCATCACGGTGCGTAAAGGTCAGACGCTTGCTTGTGGCAATATCACCTCAGGATGCCGCAGCTATATCGCCATCAAAGGCGGGATAGGAGTACCTGAATATTTGGGTAGCCAAGCAACCTTTAGCTTAGGTCAGTTCGGTGGCCACGCCGGTCGTAATTTACTGATTGGCGACATGCTACCGATTACGCAGTGCGACACACCTAGCGTGACTAACATTTTACCTACCGCCCAGCGTCCAGAATTTAACGGATTGTGGCAAATAGCGGTTATGTATGGACCACACGGCGCGCCAGACTTTTTTACAGATGCAGATGTGGCGCAGTTCTTTGAGTATGAATGGGACGTCCATCATAACTCCAGTCGCACAGGCATCCGTCTGGTCGGACCAAAACCTGAGTGGGCGCGTGAAGACGGCGGCGAAGCGGGACTACATCCTTCAAACATTCATGACAATGCCTACGCCGTTGGTGCGATCGACTTCACAGGTGACATGCCCATTATTTTGGGCCCAGACGGACCAAGTTTAGGCGGCTTTGTGTGCTTAAGCGTCATTGTCGCAGGTGAGCGCTGGAAAATGGGACAGCTCAAAGCGGGGGATCGAGTCCAGTTTGTCCCTGTCAGCTACGAGCAAGCAGCAAACTTGCATCAGCGCTACGATGACATGCTGCGGGCAGACGACAGCCATTTGGTTGATTACAGCTTAGCAGTCGCTACTGATAACGCTACCTTGCAGACGGCCGTACTTGATTCATTACCCATGAATGAGGTTCACCCAAAAGTGGTGTATCGCCCTGCTGGGGATAGCTACTTGTTGATTGAGTACGGTGAGCAGGTGCTTGATTTACACCTACGCTTCCGCGTGCAGGCACTAATGGAGTGGCTACAGGCTCAGAAGATTGAGGCCATTATCGATTTGACACCCGGTATTCGCTCGTTATTGATCCATTATCATTCACTCAAGCTATCACAGCCCGCCCTGCTAGCGATGCTCAAGCAAGCAGAAAGTGCTTTGCCTGATATCAAAAATATGCAGGTTCCTTCTAGAATTGTCCATCTGCCGATGGCATGGGCAGATTCGCAAACCAAACTGGCCACTGAAAAGTATCAGCAGCTGGTGCGTCCTGACGCTCCTTGGTGTCCTGACAATATTGAATTTATCAGACGTATCAATGGGCTGGCCTCTGCCCAAGCGGTCAAAGACATTGTTTATGAGGCCAGTTATTTGGTCATGGGACTGGGTGACGTGTATTTGGGCGCACCCGTTGCCACGCCACTCGATCCCAGACATCGCCTAGTCACCACCAAATACAATCCTGCCAGAACATGGACGCCAGAAAATGCCGTGGGTATCGGCGGCGCTTACATGTGTATTTATGGCATGGAAGGCCCCGGCGGCTATCAGTTCGTTGGTAGAACGCTACAAATCTGGAACCGCTATCGCTCACATCCAAGTTTTGAAGCCGAAAAACCTTGGTTGCTACGCTTCTTTGATCAGATTCGCTTTTATGAAGTCAGTGAAGACGAGCTGCTATCTATGCGAACCGCGTTTAAGGCAGGGGAGTTATCGATTGAGGTTGAGGACACGGTATTAAATCTTGCTGATTACTACGACATGCTGAATGAGAACAAAGACAGCATTCAGACCTTTAAAGAGCAGCAACAAGCTAACTTTGAGGCTGAGCGACAACGCTGGAAGCAACAAGGGTTAGATCAGTATGTTGGTGAGGATATCGACGCAGTGGAGGTCGCATCAGAGGTCGATGTACCTGAGGGCGGTGTGGTCGTCAAAGCGCACATGATGGGTAGTGTCTGGAAGATATCTTGTGCAGTGGGTGATGTGGTCGATGAAGGCCAGACGTTAGCGATCATAGAGGCCATGAAAATTGAGATTCCGATTACGTCGCCCGTTGCGATGAAGGTAGTCAGCATTGAGATTGAGATTGGTACGACAGTAAAGTCTGAGCAGCCTTTGTTTGTATTGGCACCTATCACCGTAACGGATGCACTGACGATCGATACCGTCAATTAAACAACATTGTCTGATTACATTTGGTTAATCATCAGATGAAACAGCAACGATAAAGATAACAGAGAGAACCCTTATGCAAATGAATTGGACGATCAAAGATTGGCAAAGTGCTTACGCTAACAACGAGATTCAGTTGAGTGACTTGCTGGATTACGTGACAGATATTGGCAATGACAATCATGCCTGGATTGAGATTGCTACTACCGAACAACTCATAACGCAACTTGATCATATCGCGACTCAACACGCCAAAGATTTACCGCTATACGGCATACCCTTTGCGGTAAAGGACAATATTGATGTGGCAGGTTTTCATACCACAGCAGGTTGTTCAGCCCCTCTGTATCTGGCAGAAAAAGACGCGCATGTGGTTGCCAAGCTTAAGGCCGCAGGTGCTGTTGTCGTCGGTAAAACCAATCTTGACCAATTCGCGACAGGACTGGTAGGAACGCGCTCACCTTATGGCGCTGTGGCTAACAGCTTCAACCCTGACTATATCAGTGGGGGTTCAAGTTCAGGCTCTGCCGTCAGTGTGGCCAATGGTACGGTTCCTTTTGCACTCGGTACAGACACGGCAGGCTCTGGACGGGTACCTGCTGGTCACAACAATATCGTGGGTTTGAAGCCGACAAAGGGATGGTTATCGAGTACAGGACTTATTCCTGCTTGCCGTTTAAATGACGTGATTTCCATTTTTGCGCTGGGCGTTGATGAGGCGTGGCAAGTGGCTCAGATCATGAAAGGCTACGATAAAGAAGACGATTACAGTCGTGTACATCCCGCTACTGCCCCAGTTGCCTTTAGCCTTGGCAAAATTGCCATTCCAGATACCTTGGAGTTTTATGGCGATGCCGAGTCAGAGCGTGCTTTTGAAGTTGCAATCAAGCAGCTTAAGTCTATGGGGTATGAGATCACGCCAATAGACTTTACGGTTTTTAATAAGCTGGCAGAGACACTGTATAACGATAGCTGGGTCAGTGAGCGCGCTTTTGCAATTGACCAGTTCGTCAGCCGTGATGACATCTTGCCCATCACTCGCCAAATCATTAGCCAAGCTGATAATTATAGTGCCGTTGACGCAATGAGTGCTGAATATACGCGCGCCGCACACAGCCGTCATATTCAACAGGTGCTGTCTGAATTTGATGCCTTGATGGTACCAACGGCGCCGACCATTTATACCATTGACGCGGTTAATACTGATCCTTTAACCAAAAACAGTCATATGGGCGCTTATACCAATTTTGTGAATTTGGCTGACTTATCGGCGCTGGCATTACCAAATGTGATTGCTAAGGATGGTTTACCGCGCGGCGTCACCTTTATCGCAATGGCTTGGCACGATGAAGCTCTAGCCAATTTTGGTCACCAGTGGCAAGCCGCTCTAAACATACCAATGGGAATCTCTCAGAAAATTTATGAATCTGACCACGATCAACCTTATGATGAGCAATCTGATAAATCGCTCATTCCTCTTAGCACAGTATTTGACAGCGATAGTAGCGTTGAGCTGGCTGTGGTTGGCGCACATTTGAGTGGTATGCCGCTCAATTATCAGCTGACCGATAGAGGCGGGGTGTTGTCCGAAAAAACACAAACTGCACCGAGCTATCAGCTTTTTGCGCTGGCAGGATCCACACCTGCCAAACCGGGACTAAAGCGGCATCGCGACGGGGATTCGATTGCAGTCGAGGTTTGGCGTATACCCAAAGCGAGATTTGGAGAAATCGTTAGTGAGGTGCCATCACCCTTAGGGATTGGCAATGTTGAATTGGCAGATGGGCGCTGGGTTAAGAGCTTTATTTGTGAAGAATACGGATTTGCAGGCGGTACCGATGTCACGGCATTTGGTGGCTGGAAGTCCTACCTAGCCAAGCAGTCAGTGCCAGTCTCTTAAGCTGCATAATTTTATTCATTATTTAGAAAAGCAATACCGTTTTATCTCATCACACTTATCAGTAGGCGTGCCCACCATGGCACTGTCTTTATTCAAGGAGCAAGACTCATGAATCGACGCTTATTTACTTTTGCGGTTCTCTCAAGCTTTATGCTATTTGGTTGTGACAATACCGCCACCGTCACCATGCCAGAAGGCGCGGCAACCGCAGAAAAAACCACTGCTGTTAACACCGACCCCATCTCGATTGGTTACAGCGACTGGCCTGGTTGGGTCGCTTGGCAGATTGCGATTGATAAAGGCTGGTTTGATGAGGCAGGCGTGAATGTCGATTTTAAATGGTTTGATTATTCGGCTTCATTATCAGCTTTTGCTTCCAATCAATTGGATGCCATTTCTGTGACCAACGGTGACAACCTTGTCAACGCCGCTGGTGGTAGCGAAGGCATTATCATTTTGGTCAATGACTACTCGGCAGGAAACGATCAAATCATTGTCAAACCGTCAGTGACCAGCATCGCAGACTTAAAAGGTAAATCGATTGGGGTCGAAAAAGGCTTGGTCGATCACCTATTACTTAATAGTGCGTTGACTGACAACGGCCTGACAGAAGCTGACGTGACGCTAGTGAACGCCACGACCAATGAGCTGCCACAAGTCTTCACCAATGACAATATTGATGCTGTCTCTATTTGGCAGCCCAACGCCAATCAGGCCTTAAAAAATGTACCAAACGCCAAGGCTATCTATACCTCATCGGACAAACCCGGTCTGATTTATGACACCTTAGCCGTCAGTCCAGCCAGTCTCTCTGAGCACAAGGCTGAGTACGCCAAAATCATTCAAGTGTGGGGCAAGGTTGTCAACTATATCAATGATCCGGCAACCAGAGACGATGCCATCAGCATCATGTCCAATCGAGCCAACGTTCCTGCTGATCAATACAAGGCTTTTTTGAATGGGACAAAGTTGATGAGTTTGGAAGACAACAAAAAAGTCTTCGCCAAATCTGATGAGTTAACCTCCATTTATGGGTCGAGCTATCACGTCAACCAGTTCAATATTGACAACCAAATTTATAATCAAAAAATTGATATCGATAAACTTATTTATCCAAATTTAATTACCCAGTAAGCGCCATACGGGTGTTGTCTGTCGCAAAGACGCTGCAAATTATGTCTTTATCATTGTTTTAGAGGGTAGCTTATGAGTCATATCAATCAATATCCAACCAAGAAAACCACCCTTGGACTCAATATACTCTCGTTTTTGATTCCGATTTTACTTTGGTGCGCCGTCAGCTATTTGCCCTTTATTTGGCATCCACAAGTTGAAATCACAGATGCTGGAGCGAGTACCTATCTACAAGAGGGCAGTCGTATCGACAAATCGGTATTTTACCGAGAGGCACAGGATGCGATGGTTTCTAATGCGGTACCGCCGCAAGGCAAATTGGTTAATCCTATTTACTTGCCAGCACCCGATGAGGTGGCGACTGCTATGGTAACCGCCTTTGTCACACCGCCTGCGCAAGCCGATGGCCCGTGGTTACATGAGAGCTTATGGCAAAGTATTCGCACGGTATTTATCGCCTTTTTTATCTCCTCCATCATTGGGATACCGCTTGGGCTATTGTGCGGATTTTCTCAAAAAATAGCGCAAATTACTCAGCCCTTTGTCGAGTTTTTTCGCTATTTACCAGCGCCAGCGTTTGGCCCGTTAGTCGTTGCTGTGCTCGGCATTTATGATGGACCAAAAATTGCCATTATCGTGATTGGTACCTTGTTCCAACAAATCCTCATTATCGCCAATACCACGCGCACCATGGATCTTGGATTGATTGAAGCGGGATATACGCTTGGTACGACCAAACTCAAAAGCTTTTTTTATGTGTTGTTGCCAGCTGTACTGCCCGATGTCTATCGTGATTTGCGTGTGTTATTGGGCTGGGCATGGACGTATTTGATTGTCGCTGAACTGATCGGAACGACGTCCGGTATTACATGGTTTATTGTACAGCAAGCCCGTTACCAGCATTTCGATAATGTTTATGCAGGTATTCTGCTCATTGGGTTTATCGGATTGGGTACAGATATTTTGCTGTATCAGCTTGGTAAAAAACTCTTCAAATGGAAAGCGAGTATTAAATGATGACGAACGATATGATTGCTCTAGCCTCTGTAGCAGGTGCGCAAACCAGTGCTAAAGGCGACACGGATGATTACTTTAAAGCGCTCTACCAGCGAGATGTGGTATTGCAAGTCGATCAGCTCATTCAAGCGTTTGATCAAGGTGGTAGCCGAAAAGTGATATTACAAGATGTCAGCTTACAGATTCATGAGCGTGAGTTTGTCTGTGTGATTGGCCCTTCTGGCTGCGGCAAATCGACATTGGGACGCATCATTGCAGGTTTAGATGCGTATCCAAGCGGGGAGGTGATCGTTGATAAAGAAAAAGTCAAAGGCCCAAGCGCCAGTCGCGGCATGGTGTTTCAGGGCTATACCTTGTTCCCTTGGAAAACCGTCAAGCAAAACGTCATGTTTGGCCCCATTATGGAAGGTCGCAGTAAATCAAACGCAGAGCGTAGCGCCCGTGAATGGTTAGATATTGTCGGTCTCACCAAATACGAAAATCATTATCCGCATCAGCTATCAGGTGGCATGAAGCAGAGAGTAGCCATTGCCCGAGCGCTTATCAATGAACCCAAAGTGCTGATCATGGATGAGCCGTTTGGAGCGCTCGATCCGTACACTCGCCAAAAAATGCAGAAACATCTGCTGGATTTATGGCGTAACATTGATATTACCATTGTATTCATCACTCACGACATGGATGAAGCGGTGCTGCTCTCAGATCGCATCATTGCACTAAAAGCCAATCCTGGTGAGGTTCAAGATATTATTGAAGTACCACTTGCACGGCCGCGTGATCCTAGCATCGTGACCGATGAGGCGTTTTTACAATTAAAAGCGCGCATTAATAGTATCGTTCACAATCCGCAACCAGAGGTCGATCCTGCACTGGATGAGATGCCAGATATCCCGCGTATGATCCCTTTAGACTCAAACAAATCAACACATTAGTCATTGATGCCAGCTACCGAAAGGATTTTATGATAGTTATTTTTAAGATAGTCAGATCAATATAAAATGAATACAGCGGGACTGGAATAAATTTTTTGCAGCCTCTGTCTGCAACGGCACAGCAAGCGAGAAAAATTTATTCCAGTTAAGTGTCCTAATGTCTTGTAACCGTTTTATTTAGCAATACTACTACAGGTTATATCCGATTAACTGCTGTCGATAAATACGACTGCTGTTATACTCAGTCACGTATTCATCTGCTTATCGACCTTTTTATGACGACTGAATTTATGACTACCCCCTCTTTTGTTTTGACCAGCTACAATATTCACAAAGGCATGTCACCACTAAATCGCCAAGTAAAATTGCAGGGCATTGCCAAAGCTCTTGAGATCATCGGCTCTGACGTGTTGTGTCTTCAAGAAGTACAAGGTCAAAATCTCAAGCGCAATATGCAATATAACGAATACCCCGACCAATCGCAGCACGAATGGTTTGGCGAGTATTTGCAGCTGCAAAACAGTTATGGTAAAAATTCTGAGTATGACAATGGTCATCATGGCAATGCCGTGCTCAGCCGCTTTCCTTTAGACCCAAAACACAATGTCAATATTACGGTCAATAAGCTTGAGCAGCGCGGGGTGCTGCATTGTGAAGTGCAGCCGGTCGGGTGGGAGCGTCCTGTGGTTGTGCTGTGCGCCCATTTAAATTTGCTTGAGCGCGATCGTATTAAGCAGTATCAAGCGATTAGCGATTATGTGCGCAATGAGATTGCCGCTGATCAACCGCTCATCTTAGCAGGTGATTTTAATGACTGGAAAAAAATGTCTTGTGACAAGCTGGCTACCAGCTTGGGGATGACAGAGGCATTCAAACACTGTCATGGCAAACTATCGGCCACCTTTCCAGCAAAGCTACCCGTGCTCAGCTTGGATCGTATTTATATACGTAATCTGGGCGTCAAAGACGCATGGGTACATACGGGCAAGCCTTGGTCGACATTGTCGGATCATCTGCCCATCAGTGCAGAGCTGGTTTTATTATGATAGGGTGCTAAAACAGGCAAAAAGAATGACAGATGTTCGTGCTACTGAGATGAATTTTTCGCAGCCTCTGTTTATCAGCAAGCAAGAAAAATTTATATCAGTAGCACGGTCACCATACCGGTTTTCAAGTGAATCGACTATATTAAAAAAACACCGATCAAAACTGACATTAGAAGCAAGAATAAAATAACCCAGACGTATAAGGATATAGAATCATGTCTAACACTCAATTACCAACCAGCCAACACGCCGTGCTCATACGTGAATTTGGTGAGCCTAACGTCATGACATACCAAGACGGTGTCGCCATTCCCGAGCTACAAAACGATGAAGTATTGGTCAAAGTTGCCTATGCTGGCATCAATCCGGTCGATTATAAAACCCGTCAAGGCAAAGGCTGGGGCGCAGAGAATATTCGTAAAGAAAAATTTGACAATGGCCAGCCTGCGATTTTAGGGTTTGATGTTTCAGGGGAAGTCGTTCGCAGTAACAGCGATAAGTTTGCGGTCGGCGATAGCGTAGCAGCCCTGACCTTTGGCGGAGGCTGTTATGCTGAGTATGTGGCAGTCGATGCCAAGATGCTGGCAAAAGTACCTGAGTCAGTGACGTTAGAGCAAGCAGGGGCGTTGCCTTGTATTGGGCAAACTGCTTTACAATTTGTGGAGTTTGCTGATATTAAAGAAGGCGAGCATGTCGTCATGAATGCACCCGCGGGCGGCGTTGGGCACTTATTGATTCAGCTATTAATGGAAAAGGTTGCCAAAGACAACATTAAAGTCACGGTGATTTGTTCGCCTGAAAAACATACCAAGCTCAAGGACTTGATAGACGTCAGTCAGCTGGCAGGTTGGATTGATTATACCAAGGATGAAGCATTTCCAGCGCTGCAAGCTGATGTGTTATTAGATCTAGTGGGCGATGAGGCAGGAGTTCGCGCGCTGAGCGTCCTCAAATCAGGTGCGCGCGTCAATGTGTTACCAACCATTTGGGTCGATAAGCTCAAAGAAGCGGGTCAGCAAAAAAACTTAGAGGTAGCAGGTTATAAAGCGCAGCGTAGTGGCGACGATATGGCACGTATTTTACAACAAGTGGCTGATGGCAAGCTGACGCTACGTATTCAGCAAACCTATCCATTATCAGAAGTCGTCGCCGCGCATCATGAGCTTCAAAAAGGCGACGCATTCGGCAAAATTGTACTTGCTGCCAATCCTTAATTGAACCCTACATGGTAACATGTCGACAGTCCATTGACGTTAAGAAGATAAATACTTATCGTCAATGGATTGTTCTCTGTTATTAAAAAACCATAAAATATTATACGTGCTTCATAAAACCACACATAACCCGTCTCTTTAACAACAGAACCCTTCTGCTTTCAAACGCTATTTGCTTTAGCATAGAGGAATAAGCATAAACAAATAGATGTTTTTAATAAATAAAGTTTTTGAAACGGGAGTAATATGACTATTAATAAGACTACGGACAGTAAGAACACGGACAATAAGAATACCGATGAAAAAGTGACTGATCATGCGGCTTATAAGGCACAAGTGCGTGAAGAAGTAGATGCTTGGAAAAACCCTGATAAAGGTATATTGGATAAAGCACTCAACGTAATAAACGCTCCTATCGCTAGCGCAGGTGATGCATTGATGAATGCGCCGCAGTTTGGTGAGACATTAAAAAATGCCACTGAACAAACCATTACGCGCTTAAGTGATGCGGCCAATTGGACGCTAGACACTCAAAAAGTTGTCGATGCTTATCAGGAAGAGTCTGATATCGCCGGTTCTTCTATAAAGACGCTTTCTGACATTGAACGCTTGCCCATTGCCGTGGTTGATAAACAGGTTAAACTGTTTAAAAGCAAATATGTGGCACTGACCAGTGCGCAAGGGGTCACTACAGGGGTGGCGGGTTGGTTAGGTATTCCTGCTGATGTGGTGGGTTTGATTACTGCCAACCTGCGTGCCATTGGAGAATATGCCACTTATTATGGCTTTGATATCAATAAAGAAGGCGAGCAATTATTTGCCATGTCATTGTTGGCTGTGGCTACTTCTTCTTCTGCTGAGGAGCGTAACGCGGCGCTCGATAATACCTATAAGATGGTGAAAGATCCGGAAACATTGGCGTTTAATCAAGTCAATGAGGAGGTCATGTCGCGAGTATTGCGTCAGACAGCGACCAAAGTGGCGACAAATATGGTTAAGACCAAAGCGGCGCAAATCATTCCAGCAGTAGGAGCGGTGGTCGCAGGTGGTGTCAATGCCAACTATACAGCCAGCGTTTGTGAAGCGGCTTATCAATGCTACCGCGAGCGTTTTTTAGATCGTCAGGAACAACAGGCGTAAGTGGTTAACTAGCATAGAGTAAGAGCGCTTTACGTTAAGCGCTCACCATACAGCGAAACGTCAGGCTAATGCGCCCATCTGCAACGGTTTTGGTTTTAGTAATGGTGTGCTTCCAAAACGTTTGCGTATCGCCATGCATCACAATCAGCTGACCAGACTCAAGATAAAGCTCGACTTTGTCTTGGGTTTTTTTATGCTTAAAAACAAACTTACGGGTAGCCCCTAATGAGAGCGCGGCGATAATCGGCTGGTGACCCAGCTCTTTTTCATCATCAGCGTGATAGCCCATGCCATCAGCTCCTGAGGGGTAGTAATTCAGTAGACATGAATTAAACTCGACCGAAATACCAATCTCTTTTAGAGCTTGCTCAATGCGTTGTTTCACGTGAAACACGGTCTCTGACCAAGGAATCGTTCGACGTGTGTGTCCTGAATATTGATATTTGGTATCCGCTTCGCCCATCCAGACAATTTGGCGAGTCGTGATATGTGTTTTGCCAAATAAGGTAACGATATCGGTCTGCCAAGGCAGCTCGGTTAACAGGCCATTATAGAGAACACTTGGTTCATCAACGACCATACCCAAGTCATTGACCTGACCATCATAAGGCAATAAGTTGTCTGTAGGGGCGGGTGCAAACAGGTCAGTCATCGCTATGTCCAAAGCCTATTATTGATCAAACGAATATTGTTCTACTGGTATGAATTTTTCTCGCTGGCTGTCATAGGCATGACAGAGGCTTCGCAAAATTTACCCCAGTAGTACCGTAATGCCTTTTAAAGTAAAGTAAATATAACTATTCTTTTGCAAGCATTAACTGTCTTCACCCAAGAAGCCGCCGCTTTGACGATGCCACAAGCGCGCGTAAACCCCATGCATTGCCAATAGCTCATCATGACTGCCTTGCTCAATAATCTGTCCTTTATCCATGACGATCAGTCTATCGAGGGCGGCAATGGTAGAGAGACGATGGGCGATGGCAATGACCGTTTTGCCCGTCATGATGTCATTCAAACTTTCCGTAATGGCAAACTCAATCTCAGAATCCAGCGCACTGGTCGCTTCATCCAATAGCAATATCGGAGCATTTTTTAACATAACGCGTGAGATGGCGATACGCTGGCGTTGGCCACCGGAGAGTTTGACGCCGCGCTCACCCACTTGCGTATCAAGACCTTTGTTACCTTTATCATCGTACAAGTCTTTGATAAAGTCCCATGCTTGCGCTTGTTTGGCGGCAATAATGATTTCCTCATCGGTCGCATCAGGACGACCGTAGGCGATATTTTCACGTACTGTACGGTGCAATAAGGACGTATCTTGAGTGACCATACCGATTTGTTGCCGTAAAGACTCTTGCGCGACCTCGTCAATGGCTTGCCCGTCGAGTAAAATTTTACCTTTGTCGACATCGAAAAAGCGTAATAGCAGATTGACCAAGGTTGATTTACCCGCGCCTGAACGTCCCACCAAACCAATTTTTTCGCCAGGTTTGATATCCAAATAGAAGTTGTCGAGAAGTTTGGTCGTTGTGGCTGTCGAAGCGTTTACTTCATCTATATGCTCACCTTCTAGATCTGTGTTGTCATCGTGCTCATAACTAAAATCAACATGATCAAACACGATACGGCCATCAGTGACTTTTAGAACTGGTGCATTCGGTTTATCGACGATTTTTTGCGGGGCAGACAAGGTGCGCATGCCATCTTGCACGGTACCAATACTTTCAAATAGGCTGGCGGTTTGCCACATAATCCAGCGTGTCAGACCGTTCAAACGCAACGCCATCGCTGTTGCCGCGGCAATCGCGCCAACGCCGACCGCGCCTTGTTGCCACAGATAAATACTAATACCAGCCGTGCTACTAACCAAAATGACACTGATCATATGGGTTGAAACTTCTAGATAGCTGACCCAGCGCATTTGCGCATGTACCGTGCCTAAAAATTGCCCCATGGCGTTTTTGGCATAGCTCAGCTCACGACGTGAATGACTAAAAAGCTTGACGGTCATGATGTTGGCATAAGCGTCAGTAATACGACCTGTCATGAGCGCGCGCGCATCGGCTTGTACAATAGCGGTCAGTTTTAGCTTGGGAATAAAGTACCAAATGCACAGCGCAACCAAGATGAGCCAAATGACAAAGGGAATCAATAATAAACTGTCTAGATTGAACAAAATGACGCCTGAGGTAATAAAGTAGACCGCGACATACATAAACATGTCGGTGACCGTCATGACCGTATCACGCACTGCCAAGGCAGTTTGCATCACTTTTGCCGATACGCGCCCTGAAAACTCGTCCTGATAAAACTGCATCGACTGTCCAAGCATACGCTGATGAAAACGCCAGCGCATTTGCATGGGAAATACCCCTTGCAAGGTTTGAAAATGCACAAACGATGACAAGGCAATCCATATTGGACTGACGATCATGACCGCCAGCATCAAAAGGAGCATATCGCCTTTTTCTAGCCATAGATTCTCCGGTGTATAGACGCCTAGCCAGTCAACGATATTACCAATCCAAGCAAATAGCATCGCCTCATAGATACCAATACCTGCGGACAAAATCATGAATAGCAACAGCCAACCACGCAGGCCGTTGGTACACGCCCACATAAATTTAAGCATGCCATCACGCGGTGATGGCAAAGGCATAGGCGTTTCAGGAAAGGCAGGGAGGCGATTTTCAAAAAAGCGAAATAAAGCATTCATAGGCAGTTATCAAACATCAATAGCAGTACGTCAAAATCAACGATATCACTCGTTATTTTGAATCTTTACTTTTGTTATTAGGGATAGCGATTATTTTAACAAATTTCCCAATTCGACCTGCAGATGAATTGTAATTGCCAAGCCACTGACCATACGTTTTGTTGAGGTATTAAAAGCGATAAATAGATTGCTGGAGTCGAAATACTTTGTTACATTCTATAGCTTTGAGTAATTCTGCACTCTGCTCTCGTTTTATATCGATAAATCTCGATTAGATAAAGAACAGTTTAATAAAGAACAATGGCATAAAAACCAATGGCATAGATATTCAACTTAAAAGCGGTGAATATCAGTAATGCCTTATCCTTAATAGACGAATAACAATCACGCAAAAATGCGGTTTAAACAGGTAAAAGCTGATGATGTATTTAACGATAGCGGTACTTTGTAGTGTTGCCGTTTCGGTACTGCTAAAGATATTGCGCCAAAAAAACATAGACATACGCCAAACAATCGTGGCAGGCTATCCGGTGGCTTTTTTGCTGACATGGGTTTTGCTAAAACCTGAAACAAGCGAGATCGGATCACTGGGTCATGCGTGGGGCATTATCATTGCGCTTGGCGTATTACTACCCGCCGTATTTATCATTCTTGGACGTACTATTGAGGAAGTGGGTATGGTTGCGACCGATGCCGCTCAACGCTTGTCCTTGATTATCCCCATTGTGGCCGCTTTTTTATTATTTGGTGAAGTACTGACTGGTACGCGGGTTTTTGGATTGGTATTGGGGTTTTTGGCGCTGGGTGCCTTGGTCTATCGCCCGCAGCATACGAGCGTCAATAAAGCGGCCAAATACACACCGCTTTTGCTATTTGGCGTGTGGGCAGGTTATGGCATCATTGATATTTTGTTTAAACAAGTTGCCAAACAGGGCGCTGCTTTTCCACTCACTTTGTTGGTGAGTTTTGGTTTGGCAGGATTGTTATTGTTCATTTATCTATTGATCACTCGTGTACGCTGGCAAGGCAATGCGTTGGCAGCTGGGGTGCTATTGGGCGCGTTGAACGTTGGCAATATCTATGCGTACATACGCGCGCATCAAGTGTTGTCCGACTCGCCAAGTATCGTCTTCACTGGTATGAATGTTGGCGTGATCGCCGTTGCTACCTTGATCGGCGTTGGCGTGTTTAAGGAGACATTAAACCGTATTAATATGCTGGGTCTACTGCTGGCAATTGGTTGTGTAGGGGTGCTGTTTTTGGCTTAAAAGTAGGATCTATGGATTGCGGGCTGTGGATGAGTTTACAAAAGCGTTAACGTATCGTATATAGGCAGGCAAAGTGTCCTATGATAAGGTTGTCTAAAAATAATGAAGCTTATAACACTGACAATAAGCCAATCATTTGTGATCTTTGACTTCAATAAATAAAAATAGGATGCATTCTCAATGGAATACGACAAGCAATTACAACGTATCAAAAATGGTTCGGGTTTTATTGCCGCCCTTGATCAAAGTGGCGGTAGTACGCCAAAGGCGTTGGAGAATTACGGTGTCACCGATAAGGATTATGACAACGATGACGCGATGTTTGATTTGGTGCATGAGATGCGTACCCGTATTATGACCTGTGACGCGTTTGATAACGAGCGGGTGCTTGGCGCGATTTTATTTGAAGATACCATGAAACGTGAAGTCAACGGTAAATCGACGGCCAACTACTTGTGGGAAGACAAACATATTGTGCCATTTTTAAAAGTCGATAAAGGATTGGCTGAGCAAATGAGCGGTGTGCAAGTCATGCGTCCCATGCCAGATTTAGACGCTTTATTAGATAAAGCAAAGAGTTTTCCAATATTTGGCACCAAAATGCGCTCTGTGATTTATGAGCCAAATGTCGACGGTATTGAGCTGGTCGTCCAGCAGCAGTTCGATGTTGCTAAACAAATCCTCTCAAAAGGATTAATGCCTATCGTCGAGCCTGAGGTCAACATCGATAGTGCCAACAAGCATGAATGCGAAGTGCTGCTAAAAGCCAATCTCTTGCGCAATCTTGATCGTTTAAACGATGAGCATCAAGTGATGCTAAAACTGACGCTGCCTGAAGAAGCAGGGTTTTATCAAGAATTGATTGATCATCCAAAAGTGCTCAAAGTGGTCGCATTGTCTGGCGGTTATAGCCGTGACGAGGCTTGCGCTAAGCTCAGACAAAATCCTGGTATCATTGCCAGTTTCTCGCGTGCCTTTACCGAAGGCTTGAGCCGTCAGCAAAGCGATAGCGAGTTTGCCAATACGATTAATACTTCAATCCAAGCAATTTATGAGGCGTCAAAGGTTTAATCAATAGAAATTAAAAAAAATTATAATCCCAGCTGACTTTAAGTTTGCTGGGATTTTTTTAATGGTATCTACACTAGATTAATAGTAAACTTAAGTTTGTTTTAATTCTTTGGAGATATTGTGGCTCGCTTTATTGTTTTAGGGTTGTTTTTATTAAGTCATAGCATACTCAGCTATGCCAATATGGCATCACCTACTACCGACGGCACCAATGTTGGTACGGCCTATTCAAGCAAAGATATCGATATACTATCTGAAACCATAGACATCAATATTGATAAAGGTTTTAAGCACGCTAACTATGATGTTACTTATGAGGTTTATAGCGCTGAAGAGGGCTATCGAATACCTTTGGTTTTTGAAGTATTTGATCGTGTAGGTAGTCATGCAGACGACAGTTTTAAAGTTGAAGTGGATGGGCAAACGGTACCAGTACTGATAAATTATGACGATGAAAGTCAGTCAAACTCACTGCCCGCTTATTATGATCCGGAAACGGATATGTCTGTACAGTTCAATAATAGCGCTAAATATTTTGAGATAAACTTAAGCGAAGGCACTCATGTCGTTAACGTTCAATATTCTGCCTATCCTACAATAAACCGTAGTGATTGGACCAATCAATATATCTATAGCTATTCATTAAAACCTGCTAAAACTTGGAAAAGCTTTGGTGACCTGACCGTTAATCTAAAGATTGCTGATGAGTCGCAATACTTGAAGACTAATCTTGGAAAGCCTGTAGGCGGGAAGATAACCACAGAGTCCAAGTGGCATTTTGATCGCATCCCTAAAGATGTATTAGAAATATCCTACCGTCAGCCACCAAGTTCTTTGGCTCAATGGCTGATTGATTTAGATGGAAGAGTAGTGTTTTTAGTATCGATAGTATTACTTGGTTTTATGCATTATAGATCGTTGCGTTCGAGTCACAAAAGGCGTTCTAAACAAGCAAAAATAATCCTTTGGTTGGGAGTGTTTATTATGCCTCTCATAGCATTGATAATAGTTTTCTATAAAATTTACTTTATAGACTGGTTACTAGGTGAGCATGCTAGCAAGTATCATGGCTATACATTTTTGATTGTTATCTTTGGCTACCCACTAGTTTTGCCTTTTTATCTAATCATTATGAAGTTATGCGATTCTTATTTGAAACGGGTTCTTCCGCAACACTCAAAATTAGATGCAAAAAAAGCTTAAACCTAGCGACTAGATTTAAGCTTAAGCATTAAATATTAAACAATCAAACCTCTTTATACAATTGACGTCCTTCCTTATTGTATCTTTCCATCATCTCTGCCATACCTTGACGGACTTCCTCGCTACTGGCTTCACCCACTTGTCCGACCAGTTCTGTATCGACTTTTTTGATCAAATGATCCGCATCGCTTAAATCACCTGATTGCGGCGTGACTTTTTCGCTAGTTACCTTTTTATTAATAGCATCTTTATCAAGTCCTGCTGCATACTCACGCACGTTTTGCGTAATTTTCATTGAGCAAAATTTTGGTCCGCACATAGAGCAAAAGTGCGCGGATTTATGCGCGTCTTTTGGCAAAGTTTCATCATGAAACTCACGCGCCGTATCAGGGTCAAGCGCCAGATTAAATTGATCGTCCCAGCGGAACTCAAAACGGGCTTTGGACAAGGCATTGTCACGTGCCTGCGCACCCGGATGACCTTTGGCAAGGTCGGCGGCATGGGCGGCAATCTTATAGGTGATAATGCCGTCCTTAACATCCTTTTTATTGGGCAAACCTAAGTGTTCTTTAGGTGTCACATAACAAAGCATGGCGGTGCCAAACCAGCCAATCATGGCCGCGCCAATCGCACTGGTGATGTGGTCGTAACCCGGCGCAATATCGGTGGTTAAAGGCCCCAAGGTATAAAACGGCGCATCCGCACATAGCTCAAGCTGCAAGTCCATATTTTCTTTAATACGGTTCATCGCCACATGTCCGGGTCCTTCGATCATCACCTGTACATCGTGCTGCCAAGCCACTTTTGTCAACTCGCCAAGTGTCCGCAGCTCACCAAATTGCGCCTCATCATTGGCATCTTGTAAGCAGCCCGGACGCAGACCATCGCCCAAACTAAAGGCCACATCATACTGCTTCATAATCTCGCAGATGTCTTCAAAATGCGTGTACAAAAAACTCTCTTTATGATGGGCAAGACACCACTGCGCCATGATAGAACCGCCGCGCGACACAATACCCGTCAGGCGTTTTGCGGTCAATGGTACGTAACGGAGCAAAACACCCGCGTGAATGGTGAAGTAATCAACGCCTTGTTCTGCTTGCTCAATTAGAGTGTCGCGGAAGATCTCCCACGTCAAATCTTCTGCCACGCCATCAACTTTTTCTAGTGCTTGGTAAATCGGGACGGTGCCAATTGGTACAGGCGAGTTACGAATGAGCCATTCACGCGTTTCATGAATGTGGTTGCCCGTTGACAGATCCATAATGGTATCCGCGCCCCAACGCGTTGCCCACGTCATTTTTGATACTTCCTCATCGATAGAAGAACCAAGCGCTGAGTTACCAATATTGGCATTGATTTTCACCAAAAAATTGCGCCCGATAATCATCGGCTCAGACTCAGGATGGTTGATATTATTGGGAATAATAGCGCGTCCTGCCGCCACTTCACTGCGCACAAATTCAGGTGTAATGATTTGAGGCGTGTTGGCACCGAAGCTCTCACCATCATGTTGGCGCATATCTGTCAGCTCGTGCTGCTTTTGCGTCTCGCGAATGGCGATATATTCCATCTCAGGGGTGATGATGCCACGGCGCGCGTAGTACATTTGGGTGACATTACCTGCCAGCCCTTCGCCTGTTTTGGCACGGCGCGGCTTATCGATATGAGCAAATCTTAGATTGGCAGTACTGATATCGCGTGCCCGTGCTTGCCCGTACGAGCTGGATAGACCGCTGAGCTGCTCGGTGTCGCCGCGCTCGGCAATCCAGTGTTCGCGCAGTTTTGGCAGACCACGGGTTAAGTCGATATCGACATTGGGGTCGGTATAAACGCCTGAAGTGTCATACACATAAAACGGTGGGTTTTGTTCCCAACTTGACTCCTCCACGCCTTGAATGGGTGTGTTTGCTAAGCTGATTTCGCGCATGGGCACTTGAATGTCAGGACGCGAGCCCTCGATATAGACTTTTTTGGAGGCGGGGAGGATACGATGAAGGTCGCGGGCATCTTCTTCAAAGCGTACGTCACTTGCCGTGCGGTGAGCAGGGGTCTTTAGCGCCTCAGACTTTTTGTCAGATTTGCTGTTGATTGTATCAGTCGTCGGTGAAGTATCAGTCATCGGTGAAGTAGCAGTCGCGTCACTATTTGGCGTATGGATTTGAGGGTTTTGTACGTTCGATGTTGTTTGAATATCTGAAGGTTTCATATGCTGTCCTAGCGTGTTGGTTTTTGAATAAAATCAACACCGCCAGTCGCTGCGGGGTGAAGCCGTATGCAATGAACAAATACAGTCAAAAAGCAAACGTGCGCCCAAAACGAGGCGTAGTAATTCACTCAAAGATTGATGGACACAAATTATTAAAGCCATACAACGGCAAAAAACCGCTGCTAAACGTTGGCAATAATAACAAGGCATTTCTGCGCGCCCTTTGTACATATAGAACATAAGCCTAAGACTTCCCTGCGTCGGTACTAACCGCATCAGGTTCGGCGGGTGATCTCTCAGCGAATGTATAAAGGCGACTATTTTAATAAAGCAAGTTTACTAAAACAGGCCAATATGACACCGCACCCCGAGTCTGTCAGTGTTGTAAATCAACTTTATACTAGCAAATTCCTATCTTAACGGCTAATGATATTTAAAGATAAATATTTTGCCAAAACTATGTTGCCCATAAAAAATATAGCGAGACTGACCCAGATTCTCTTTGCCTGCTGTACTTGTGTCTGTTTCTATACTGACAGAGTCTGCAAAAAAATTGCATTAGGCTCGCATCATAAGGTTGTGTTTCGATTCTAGTCATATTGACGATAGACGTTCTGCAAAAATGAATGGCTAACTTTGACTCAAAATAAAAGATTAAAAAGGTTGTCATTAAACTGTCATAAAAACTTGTCACTATAGCTCGCATGTCACAAACAATGTTTTTTTGTATCGTTGTCAAACTTTAGGAGTCCTACATGCGTTATTCATTATTAGCAGTGGCCGTCAGCTGTACCTTAGCACTTACGGCGTGTAATAAATCGACCGAAACGACAGAGACCGCTGCTGATACTAGTAGTGCTCCTGTTACCACGACTGAAACCACTGGTACTGCAACCACTAGCACCGCCCCTGCTGCTGGCACGGGTTTTAAATCTGCTGAAAACATTGCCATGAACATTACAGGCGCAGGTGCTTCGTTCCCGCAGCCTATCTATGCCAAATGGTCTGCTGACTACAACGCTGCGACTGGCGGTCAAGTTAACTACCAATCAATCGGCTCTTCTGGCGGTATCAAACAAATTCAATCAAAAACTGTTGATTTCGGTGCCTCTGATGCGCCAATGACGCCTGAAGAACTTGAAGAATCTGGTCTTATTCAGTTCCCAACCGTCATCGGCGGCGTGGTACCAATCGTGAATATCGATGGCATTGAGCCTGGTCAGTTGAAACTAGATGGCGAAACCTTAGCCAATATCTATCTAGGTAAAATTAGCAAATGGAATGACCCTGCTATCACTGCTATGAACCCAGATTTGACCCTACCTGATGCGGCGATCACCACCGTTTTCCGCTCAGACGGTTCAGGCACGACTTTTAACTTCACAGATTATTTGGCCAAAGTGTCAACAGATTGGAATGATACGGTCGGTGTTGATAAAACGGTTAAATGGCCAACCTCTGCAACTGGTGCTGGTGGTAAAGGCAACGAAGGCGTATCAAGCTACGTCAACCGTATGAAAAACTCTATCGGTTATGTTGAGTATGCTTACGCCAAGCAAAACAACATGTCACACACAGCGCTTAAAAACGCAGCGGGCAACATCGTACAGCCATCTGCAGAAACATTTGCCGCGGCGGGTGATATTGACTGGTCAAAACAAGACGGTTTTTATAAAGTTATTACCAACTCTGAAACTGCGCAAGCATGGCCAATCGCTGCTGCAACCTTCATCTTGGTTCATAAGCAACCAGAGAATCCTCAGCAAGTGGCTGGCGTATTGAACTTCTTTGACTGGGCTTATAGCCAAGGCGATGATAGTGCCATGGCATTAGATTATGTGCCTTTCTCAGACACGGCAGTGGCATTGTTTAAAGCCAAATGGAACGATGTAAAAGGTAGCGATGGACAACCTGTCTACAAGCCTGCTCAGTAATATAGCTACTTTAATAACTGTTTAATTATTTTCCAGTTACCCTCTCAAATCACTATTCTCCGGTAATGGTTTGAGAGGTTTTATCACAGCAAATTTAATCATCATTTTGATGGATTCTACTGTTTAACGTCTCCGCTTCTGCTTGTTAAGTTTGTTGTCATAAAACCCGCGTAATACTTCTAATCTTTTGATTTGATCCTATTGAATGCTGAGACACTTATGAATGACTTAAGGTCCCAACTGGCCAAACAAAGACGTTACGATACGTTATTTGTCAATGCAACCAAGGCTTTTGCCATACTGGTACTCTTATCTTTAGGCGGCATCTTAGTCTCCTTAATCGTCGGCGCGTGGCCGAGCATTCAAGAATTTGGTCTTGGTTTTTATACCAGCAATAACTGGGACACAGTCGGCAATGAATATGGGGCATTAGCGCCTATTTACGGCACGTTGGTGACATCGTTTATTGCCATTATCATCGCTGTGCCAGTCAGTTTTGGTATTGCTATATTTTTGACAGAAATGTGCCCAAAGTTTTTGAAAAAACCGCTCGGTATTGCCATTGAGCTATTGGCAGGTATCCCCTCCATTATTTATGGTATGTGGGGATTGTTTGTATTTGCGCCTTTTTTTGGTGATCACATTCAGCCATGGTTTATCGAGCATGTTGGTCCTTTGCCTGTTATTGGTAAGCTGTTTACGGGTGCGCCGATGGGGCTGGGAATGTTTACAGCCTCATTAGTGCTTGCCATTATGATTATTCCTTTTATCGCAGCGACCATGCGTGACGTTTTTTCTGTCGTGCCAGATTTGTTGAAAGAATCCGCCTACGGCATGGGCGCCACGACGTGGGAAGTCATGTTTAAGATTATCCTGCCGTATACCAAAGCGGGCGTGGTCGGCGGTGTTATTTTGGGATTGGGTCGGGCACTGGGCGAAACTATGGCCGTAACGTTCTTAATTGGTAACGCCTTTAATATCAGTCCAAGTCTCTTTACGTCTGGCGTCACGATTACCTCTGCCTTGGCCAATGAATTTGCTGAAGCGTCGAGTGAGCTACATCTGGCCTCTTTACTACATTTAGGCTTAATCCTATTTGTCATTACCTTTATCGTCTTGTCGCTTGCCAAGCTAATGCTGATGCGCATGGACAACAAAGCGGGTAACCGCTAGTCGTTCGGTTGGCTATGGACATGTTGACGGTTATAAGTACTGACAAAAAAACGGGACACAAATTTTATGCTTTCTAACAATACAATCAATGCGCCACTACCAGTGAATACAGGCTTTGAGGGTCGTTATAACCGCAGCCTGTATAACAAACGCCGCTGGGCCAATAAGCTGGGTCTCGGCTTTGCGATGTCGGCGATGGTGTTTGGTTTGTTTTGGCTGTTTTGGATTCTACTGACGCTGTTTATTGAAGGCTTTCAAGGTATCGTACAGCTGCCTGTATTTACGGCAGATACACCGCCGCCGATGAGTGCCGGCGGTCTGCGTAACGCCATTGTTGGCTCAATCATGCTGGCGTTTTCAGGATTGTTTATTGGCGCGCCGATTGGACTGATGACCGGTATTTATTTATCTGAGTTTTCGCAAGGCAGTATGCTGGGCAAGGTGACGCGCTTTTTGAACGATATTTTGCTGTCAGCACCCTCGATTGTGATTGGTCTGTTTATTTATGCGCTCATGGTAAAAGGTCAAAACTTTTCTGGTTGGGCAGGCGCGTTGGCGTTGGCATTGATTGTGATTCCTGTGGTGGTACGTACCACCGAAAACATGCTTAATCTGGTGCCCAATAGCATTCGTGAAGCGGCTTATGCACTCGGCACACCCAAATGGAAAATGGTCACACAAGTGACTATCAAGGCCGCTAAAGCGGGTCTTACCACTGGGGTGTTATTGGCTTTCGCTAGAATCACGGGTGAAACGGCGCCCTTACTGTTTACCGCGCTGAACAATCAGTATTTCAGTACCGATATGGGTCAACCCATCGCCAACTTACCCAACACCATTTATCAGTTTGCGATGAGCCCTTACGAAAACTGGCACACGTTGGCGTGGGCAGCGGCACTGTTAATCACAGGTTCTGTCTTGGCACTAAATGTGATTGCGCGGTTTATCGGCGGCCGCGGTCAGACCAAATAAAACTGACAAAAGATCGACAGTAACAGGTATTATTAGTAAGCATTAGTAATAAGCAGCATTTGAATTTATACGAATTTTAATTGAGCTAGGTTGGATAAGACTATGAATGACGTCATGAGCAAAGTTCGCACCAAAAAGACGCCCGATCGCTTCAATGAGACGACAGACAATCTATTGAATAGATCCAAGTCTACTAGCAAACAAATGGAACAGCCAGATATTGCCAGTCTCACCAAGCAAACGCTTCATGACATTCCTAAAAACATGCCTGATGCCAAAATGCAGATTCGTGACTTAAGTTTTTATTATGGTGATTTTAAAGCCCTTAAAAACATCAATATCGACATTCCAGACAAAAAAGTGACGGCCTTTATCGGTCCTTCAGGCTGCGGCAAGTCCACGCTATTACGTACCTTTAACCGTATGTATGATCTGTATCCCGGTATGCGTGCAGAAGGCCAAATCAATCTTGATGGCAAAAACATCTTGGGCAAAGACGTCGATGTGAATTTACTACGCGCTCAAGTCGGCATGGTGTTTCAAAAACCAACGCCATTTCCGATGTCGATCTATGACAATGTCGCCTTTGGCGTGCGTCTTTATGAAAAATTGAGCAAAGCTGAGCTAGATAATCGTGTCGAATGGGCGCTAAAAAAAGCGGCATTGTGGCCTGAGGTAAAAGACAAGCTAAAAGCGTCTGGACTGTCATTATCAGGCGGTCAGCAGCAGCGTCTTTGTATCGCCCGTAGCGTCGCCACCAAGCCTGAGGTGTTGCTACTGGATGAGCCAACTTCCGCCCTTGACCCGATTTCAACTGGCGCTATCGAAGATTTGATCGAAGACTTAAAAAATGACTATACCATCGCGATTGTGACGCACAATATGCAACAAGCGGCGCGCGTGTCGGACTACACCGTCTATATGTACTTAGGCGATATGATTGAGATGGGTGAAACCGATCAGATATTCACCAAACCGAATCAAAAAGCGACGGAAGACTATATCACTGGTCGTTATGGTTGATCAAAAGGGTAGAACCAGCTTGAGATTTTGAGACGTTTAATAAGATTTTGTGAGTCGGCGCGTTCGACTCATAAAGCACCGCCCGCTATTAAAATATGGATTTCAGGGAATATCTCTTATGCAAAGTGACAAGCATATCTCTAAAAGTTTCGATCAAGATCTCGATGAAGCCATCCGTCTGTTTTTGTACATGGGCGATAGCGCAGCCAACCAAGTTGCCAAAGCCATTCATGCCCTTATTGATAAAGATGAGACGCTCGCGCAAGAGGTCATCGATATGGACTTCGAAATCAATCGCAGGGAAGTGGAGCTGGATGAACATATCTTGTTATTGGTGGCCAAACGCCAGCCAGCTGCCAGTGATTTACGCTTAGTCATGTCCATCAGTAAAGGCGTGGTTGATTTAGAACGCATTGGCGATGAAGCCGTAAAAATTGCGCAAATGGCCAAAAAAATCACCTCACAAGGTAAGTCCTCTTACGGTTATGCCGAAGTACAACACCTTAGCAACCAAGTTCGTTTGATGCTGCATAATGCCCTAGAAGCGTTTAGTCAGTCCAATGCGGAGCAAGCATTTGAAGTCATGCGTAATGATGACATGGTCAACGACGAGTACCAGTCGGCCATTCGTGCGTTAATGACTTATATCATGGAAGACTCGCGGCACGTCTCAAAAGTGATTAACATTATGTGGGTACTGCGCGCGCTTGAGCGGATTGGCGACCATGCTCAAAACGTGGCTGAATTGGTCATCAACTATAGTAGCGGCCAAGATGTGCGTCACTCCGACTATACAAAGGTTGAAAAGGCAGTACAGGAAGCCAATGACCGTATGGCAGCGCGGCAAGTGAATACCCTGTCAACCATGTCGTTGACAGATCTTGAATCATCGGACAGCGATGCCGATTGAGCCATGTAAGTTAATGGTTATCCTAATTTATAAAAAACGCGCTATAGTGATATAGCGCGTTTTTTTATGAGCTTTTTTATGAGAGGGATAAATCAAAAATTGATGGCTAGCTTTCGGGCGTCCAGCCTTGGGCGCGCTCATAATCTTCATTGTCCAAAAACTTATCACGCTGCTCTGTTAAGAATTTTTTGGCTTCAGGATCCATCATGCTCAAGTGATTTTCATTAATCAGCATGGTTTGATGCTCAAGCCATTCTTTCCATGCTTTATCAGATACCGTGTCTTGTAGTTCTTGGCCTTTTTTATTGGGGAAAGGTGGATGCGGCATTTTTGGCAATTCTTGCTTATATTTGCGGCAAAATACGGTATTGGCTTGCGGGTTAAATGTCTCAGTCATAAAGTATTCCTTATTTTTTTATAGTAAAAGGTCTAATCAGATAAGTTTGTTTATCTATGATAACGGTCTTATAAGATTTAGCAAAGGGTATCTGGTATATATAGCCGATTCACTTCAAAAAGAATGTAGTATTGCTGGGATTTATGTTTCGAAGCCTCTGGAGTGCGAAGCACACAGCAAGCGAGAAAAATTTATCCCAGCAAAACGCTATTATAAGTATGTCCTTTTTAGTCTAAGCTGACTATCGTTATAGTTTTTGGATTCGGTGACAAACAAAAAAACACCCGCTACTGAGACGGGTGTTTTTTGTACAAGCATTAAGCAAGCTTCTTCATTGAAATCTTAGGCAAACGCTTTTAAACGCGAACGCCCATTAACGACTGCTTGCTTAACTTGGTTGGGCGCGGTACCGCCTAAATGATCACGAGCAGCCAGTGATCCTTCTAGCGTTAGGTAGTCAAACACATCATCACCAATGGCATCGCTAAACTGTTTTAACTGTGCCAACGACAAGTCACTTAAATCAACGCCTTCTTTAATGCCGAGCGCGACAGCGTTACCGACGACTTCATGGGCGTCACGGAATGCGACACCATTGCGCACTAAGTAATCGGCCAAGTCAGTCGCGGTTGCATAACCTTTCATGGTGGCAGCTCGCATCGCATCAACGTTTGGTGTGATGTTCGGTAGCATATCAGCAAAGGCCAATAGCGAACCCGTCAATGTATCAACGCAATCAAAAAGTGGCTCTTTGTCTTCTTGGTTGTCTTTATTGTAGGCCAGTGGCTGACTTTTCATTAGGCTAAGTAGCGTCATCAATTGACCGAACACTCGCGCTGCTTTACCACGTACCAATTCAGGGACGTCTGGATTTTTCTTTTGCGGCATGATGGATGAGCCAGTACAGAAGCGATCTGGTATTTGCACAAAGTTAAACTGCGCCGACATCCAAAGAATAATCTCTTCACTCATGCGTGACATATGCATCATGAGAATCGAGGCCGCTGAGGTAAATTCAATGGCGAAATCACGATCTGACACCGCATCCAGTGAGTTTTGGCAAATGCCTTCAAAACCCAGCAACTCTGCGGTAATGGTACGATCGATAGGGAAGGTCGTGCCAGCAAGAGCGGCGCTACCAAGTGGCATCTGATTGATACGGCGGCGGGCGTCGACCAAGCGTTCAGTATCACGGTACAACATCTCAAACCATGCCATGACGTGATGCCCGAAGCTGACAGGCTGGGCGGTTTGTAGATGGGTAAAGCCTGGCATAATAGTCAAGGTATGCTGCTCAGCCAAGTCCAGCAGACCGCTTTGCAGACGCACCAGCAAGGCAATAATATTATCCGTCTCTTCACGTAACCAAAGACGAATGTCGGTGGCGACCTGATCATTGCGGCTACGCCCCGTGTGCAGTTTTTTGCCGACCGAACCGATGATATCAGTTAAACGTGACTCAACGTTCATGTGCACATCTTCAAGCGCGATCGACCAGTTAAACTCGCCCGCTTCGATTTCGCGCAGCACTTGATGAAGGCCGTCAATAATGGTGGCCACTTCTTCAGCCGTTAAAATGCCACACTCTTTAAGCATGGTCGCGTGGGCAATTGAGCCTTGAATATCGTGACGGGCAAAACGTTGATCGAAACCAACGGATGCGGTAAAGGCTGCTACGAAGCTGTCGGTCGCCTCACTAAAACGGCCACCCCACATCTGTTGGCCCTGAGCGCCTTCAGTGGTGTTTTGTGAAGCGTTATTTGTTGTAGAAACATCTGTGCTAGAATCAGAGACAGAGGTATTCATATTCGATTCAGGATTACTATGGTTTGAAGAATTGGCATTCATATCGATACAGGACAAGTCAAGAGAATAAGAACTCGAGTATAGCAAAGGATGAGGTTGCCTTACTAGCGGAGCGCTTAGAGTTTTTTATTCCCAAGCTCATGAAAATCTTGAGACCTTGGCAGTGGATGCTGTACATTTTTTTTTGGTCACTGTTTATCACGGTGATTGAACGCCAAGGTTTGGCCACTTGGTCGGAGTTTCTGATTCGGTTTTTGGGTAGGTTTATCCAAGACGTTCTGATTGTGATGCCTTCACTGTATCTGATTGACTATCTGCGACCCACTTTTAAAAAAGCCAGTACCTTAAGTGTAAGCATTCGAGTTGTACTGCTGCTGATGTTTGCGTCTATTGTAGCGACAACGTTTGTGCTCCTTATCATGGTAAATATGGGATGGATGTCGTATCACCCTCGAGAATTTATCTTGAGTTTGCTGTTTGATACGCTATGTACGGGCGGTTTTACTTTAATATTTTTACTGTATTTTCTACGTATTTATCGCGAACTCAATGCGCTTAGACTCTCATTTGAGTATAAGTTGGCCACTCAAAACGACTTAATCAAAGCCCGCATTGCGCCGCACTTTTTCTTTAATACGCTAAATACGCTTGTGTCGCTTATGGAATCCAATCCAGCAAAAGCAGCTTCTTTATTGCAGCACGTGTCTGCGCTGTTCCGAGCCAGCTTTACAGGCGCTCATGAGATCAGTTTTGAAGAAGAGATTGCCCTTTGTGAGCATTATCTAGAAATTGAAGCGAGCCGTTTGGCAGACAAACTTGAGGTAAGCTGGCAGTTGCCCGATGAAGACATCATGTATGACATGGTGATCACCGCTCTCACCCTCCAAAGCGTTTTGGAAAAAATGTTGATTAACGTCGTTGAGATGACGACTGAAACGATCCATATAGATATTAAAGTGACGTGGCAAAGTCATCGCGTGACGATTACGATTGGTGTCGAGCTTCCCCAAAAGACGCTGATTATCAATCATGATTTGCGTCAACACATGGATTTTTATATTCAAGCTGAGCGTTTACGAGCCTATTTCGGTCATGATTCCGATATTAAAAGTGTGGTAACCAACGCCCAAATCATCACCGTTATCGATTATCCGTTACAAGATGTCGGTTTATAACCTTTCGATTTATAACCTGTCAGTCTATAACGACGAGTTTATAACTGTTTGTTTTTTATCACTTACTCTTCTGCTACCTTCCTTCAATAAATAAGCGTGGCATGCTTATTGCTTTATAGTAAACTTATCAGTAATAGAAAGAGATTGACTGTAAGTTAAGAGAATTAAGTTTGAAGATCTCTTGACTAAGTGGTCTCTTTATTCAGGGATTAGATTTTCTATTCTAAATAAAGGCAATAAATGCCAGTACGATTGAAAATATATTCGGTCTACCGGAAGATAGGAGTTTGCATGCGTATTGTAGTTTGTGATGATGAGCCACTAGCGCGTGAGCGTTTGGTCAGAATCGTACAGGAGTCAGGTCACGAGGTGGTTGCTCAAGCGACAACCGGGATACAAGCCATTGTGGCCGTAAAAACCAAGCAGCCAGATATCATATTGTTAGACATTCGTATGCCCGAGATGGATGGGGTACGCTGTGCTCAAGAACTTGCTCAACTTGATCATCCACCAGCGATTATATTTGTGACCGCGTATGATCATTATGCAATAGCCGCGCTAAAAGCCAATGCGATTGCTTATCTATTAAAACCTGCTAATAAAGACGAATTGTTAGAGTCATTAAATAAAGCAAAAAGCCTGAACGCGGCACAGTTAAACGAGATTCGTAAGCTGGAAGATCCAACGGCACGACCCGTACGCGAGCACATTGCTGCTCGTACGCACCGCGGCGTTGAACTGATTAAGCTCAAAGACATCTATTACTTTACGGCCGATCAAAAATACGTCAAAGTGCGTCACAAAGACGGTATTTTATTGATTGATGAGACACTAAAAGAGCTGGAACAAGAGTTTGAGGATCGACTCTTCCGAGTGCACCGTAACGCGATTATTAACCTTGGGTTTTTGGACTTTTTAGAAACGTTGGACGCCGGACAATACCAAATACGTTTTAAAGGTATCAGTGATACGTTGGCCGTCAGTCGTCGTCATTTACCTGCCTTACGTGATAAGATTCAAAGCATGTAGTCCGCTATATTACGATGGACAAACTCATCCCATATCATCAAGCCTTTATTTATGCTTAAATAGAGGTATTTTTTTGCGTCAGCATTTATAGTCAGTGACTAATATTGTCCATGTTGTATGGCAAGTCTACTGTCTTTTTGAATGCGGGCGTCTAGTATTGAGATTATCGAGGTCCTTTATGAGCAATTTGCAGCAACCTGCCTTAACTACCTTAACGATTGCTACACGTCAGAGCCCTTTGGCATTATGGCAAGCGGAGCACATTCGTGATCGTCTGTCAGAGATGTATCCTGAATTGACAATTGAGTTGCTAAAAATTGTCACTAAGGGTGACAAGATTTTGGACACACCTTTGGCCAAAATCGGTGGGAAAGGTTTGTTTGTCAAAGAACTGGAACAAGCCTTGTATGATAAACAGGCAGATATTGCCGTGCATTCACTAAAAGATGTGCCGATGCAGTTGCCTGAAGGTTTGACGCTGGGTGTTTATTGCAAACGCGCGTCACCAACAGATGCATTCGTCTCTAACACTTATGCGAATATTGATGAGTTGCCACAAGGGGCGGTTGTTGGGACATCAAGCTTGCGCCGTCAGTGCCAACTCAAAGCCTATCGTCCAGATTTGCAGATCAAAACCTTGCGCGGTAACGTTGGGACTCGTTTAGGTAAGCTGGATGCGGGCGAGTATGACGCCATTATTCTAGCAACCAGTGGGCTTCAACGTATTGAGCTTGATGCGCGCATACGCGGCGAGCTTGATATTGATACTTGCTTACCTGCGGTGGGGCAAGGCGCATTGGCCATTGAGTGCCGTGACGGTGATGATCAGGTATTAAAATTACTGGCGCCGCTCAATGACGACAAGGCTCGTATCCGCCTTATAGCTGAGCGCGCCCTTAACCGTCATCTAGAAGGCGGCTGCCAAGTCCCAATCGCAGCATATGCTGTTCTACAAATGGCGGATGAAACCGAGGTCAATAACGACGACAATGGTGAAGATGGCAATAACGACAATGGCAATGTCTTATGGCTACGTGGCCGTGTGGGTCAAGCCGATGGTAGTGAGCTGCTCAAGGCAGAAAAACGAGTAACGTTGTCCGGTACGCAGGTTGAAAAAGAAGCGCAGGCCAATCAGCTCGGTATCGATGTCGCAAAGCAACTACTCGCTGATGGGGCGGGCGAGATTCTAACAGCAATCTACCACCCTGAATAACGCATCTATTATTGGGTCATCGTTTTGTTTGGCCATTTTTGACCAATGTAACGTTGTAACGTTGTAACGTTCACTGTTCAGATTGAGGATATGCCCTAGTCTATGAGCGAACATCAATCCGTGGAGCATCCTTTGCCAGAGCCGCGAGTGGTTATCAATACGCGACCAGTAGAGCGTGCCGCCTTGTTGACCCAGCATTTGCAAGCCGCTGGATTAGCAGTGGCCGAGATGCCAATGTTGGCACTACAGTCGCGGCCAACGACTGATGATGATGTAACAAAGATGCACCAATGGTTAATAGGCGAGTATAAAGCCTTGGTAATTGTCAGTCCGACCGCTGCTGCTTCAGGGTTGGCAGTTTGGCAAACATTGGAGCGTGAGGTAGAGGGCAGACCTCATGAACAAGAAGTTCTAACCGTATTTGGTCGCTTAAAGTCACCAAGCCCGCTTATCGCCGTCGGTGACGCCACCGCGACTGTGCTGAATCATGCGCATTTAGATACGGCAAGCTACCCAGTCCGCCAACCTAAAACTGCCAATAATGAAGGTATGTTAGCGATGCCTGAAATTGAACGCTTACAGGCGGGTGATAAGGTGCTGATCTGGCGAGGGCTGGGTGGAAGGCGGTTATTGGTCGATGCATTACAAGCGCGCGGTGTTCATGTCGATAGCATTGCTTGGTATGAGCGTGTCATGCCGATTGCAGCTAGAGTGCAGTATCAAGCGTGGCGACAAGCATTTTTAACCCGTCATGCTAAAGTTGCACCATCCAAACAAACAAAGCCAATCGTTGTGATCAGTAGTGGAACGGCTTTTGAGCATTGGATGACGGTGGTGAACGAAACCTCAGTAGCCTCTTCCTTGACGCAATCAGACTGTATGAGCGCAGATGATGAGATGCAATACCAGCAGACACTCACCTTATCAGATTTTACTTATATCGTATTAGGGGCGCGCTTAACCAACCAAGTGGCAAAGCAGCAGTTAGATCATTGGCAAGTAGACGACTTAGCACCAGAGACTATTCTTGCTGCGATTAACGCGACAACCTAGTATGATCTATTCTCTACTTATTCGCGGTAACTATGTTCAAATTTATCACTAACGGTACTGCCTTATGTCAATGAATTCTAAATCGTTATCTAAGGATCCCTCTACTGTTCAGCAGCGCCGGCAAGCGACTATGTTTTTGTTGCGATTGCAGTGGCTGGTTATTTTATTACTGATCGCGGCATTGTTGGGACTATACATCAACCAACATCGTTTCCAGCAAAACGTCAATGAGCGTTTGCAAAGCAACGAGCAGGTAGTGAGTCGTCTTAATGAGATGGACGATCGCTTATTTGCCATGAGTCAGCAGACATTGCCGGAGCCAAGGGCTGTGGCTAGCAGTCAAGCGCAAAACCAGCTTGATCTGCTCCGTATTCAAACCAAAGCCGCTGACAGATTATTGGTGGATAATAATGACAGTGCCGCAATAGAATTATTGCGAGGTTTACACTGGCAGCTCTCACAAAGCAATAATGAGATTGCGCCAGCGCTCACCGTCGTCATCAAACAAAGTTTGATCAAAGATATCGAGCGCCTACAAGCAAGAAGTGCGCAGCCCAGTCCTTGGCAACTACAAAATCTAGCCATTCAAAATATTCAAGATTTTTTGCACAGTCATGAACGGGTTGCAACGGCTAATGAGGCGTCTCAAACCACCGCTAATAACGTATTGACGCGTCGCCAACTGGTGGTTCACGAGGTTATCATGACCTTGAATCTGGCCATTCAAGCGAGCAATATGCGTGAAAAAGAGCCGTTCATAGGGTATCTACGTCAAGCGCAAAACCAGCTAAAAACGCTAGTGCCAAAGGAGATGACGGCGCAAGCAAATACAACGGCTAATGCAAAAACCGCGCGTTTAGGCTCTGATGCTACCGCCTCAAAAGCTGACCAAACCAACTTACAAAACAATGCCGCACCGACTAATATTCCAGAAGTCATAGCGCTGCTTGATCAGTTGATCGCCAATGCGCCAAAGCCAACCCCTTTACTAACCACTCAAGTTTTAAACAAGCCCCAGCGCTAGTTGAAAATTTTATTTGTACAAGAAATAAGAGACATCCTGTTATGCATAGCTCAAAACAAATGGTGAATTTACCAGCCGATCTGTTAGACGATCAGCACCCTGAGGCCTTGGCGCATTATCCTATCATTCATTATCAGCCCATACATTGGGGAGAGATGGATGCTTTTAACCACCTAAATAATGTGGTTTATTATCGCTACTCTGAATCAGCGCGTATTGGCTATCTAGAAGCCTTAGAGATGTTTGATGGTAATATGATGACGGTTTTGGCACAATCGAGCTGTCAGTATTTAAAGCCAGTGACGTATCCTGATACCTTGTTGTTAGGCGTGCGTTGCCAGCGTTTGGGCAACACCAGCATCGTGCTGGAGTATAGTTATTACAGCACTGCACAAGAGACAATTGTCGCGACGGCTGAGGCAGTCATCGTACGTTTAGAGAGTAATGGCAAAGATAAATTGCCTTGGACAGAAGCAGAGCGTCAGCGTTTGTTCGCATTAGAGAAAAAATTTGGTCATGTACCCAAAGCTTGAAGTGATATAAATTTTTAATCAGTTAAAAATATAGCAAAGAATAAAGATTGGATCGTTAAATAAAAAGGCACGCTGATTCCATATCAGCGTGCCTTTTTATAAAGCGGTTTAAAACCAGTGTGCTAGCAAAGATTACTCTTGCGTTGGCGCATGTACAAAATCTACCACGTTTAGATCAAAGCCTGATAACGCATAAAATTTCATTGGCGATGACAATAAGCGCATGTCACGTACGCCTAAATGACGTAAGATCTGTGCGCCAACTCCAATGCTGCGATACGGCTGCTTGGTAATCGTTGATTGCGATTGGTTGTTTGACGCTTTATCTAGCGCTTCTCCCAAATCTACTGGATCATGGTCGCCAACCCATACCAAGACACCGCGCTCTGATGCGCTGATCTCTTTTAACGCAGATTGTACGCTCCAACCGCTACGACCCGTCATATCGTTTTTGGCGGCAAACAAGTCGCGCAATGGCTGGAACCCATGTACGCGCACAGTACTGACGCCTTCGCTCACATCGCCTTTTACCAATGCTAAATGCGTCTCATCAGCACCAAACTCACGGAAACGATGCAAGGTAAAGGTGCCGTATTCAGTTTCAAACGGACGAGTTTCAATTTCTTCAACCGTTTGCTCGTTGGCGATACGATAATTGATAAGATCGGCAATCGTGCCTATTTTAATATCATGCTCTTTTGCAAATATCTCAAGATCATCACGACGTGCCATGGTGCCATCAGCATTGATGATTTCGACAAGAACGGAAGCAGGCTCAAGACCTGCCAATCTTGCCAAGTCGCAGCCTGCTTCGGTGTGACCAGCACGATGCAAGACGCCACCATCTTGCGCGATAATAGGAAAGATATGACCTGGCTGTACGATGTCTTCAGCTTTGGCAGATGATGCGACTGCCGCTTGAATAGTACGCGCACGATCAGCCGCAGAGATACCTGTGGTCACGCCTTCAGCCGCTTCAATGGATACGGTAAAGTTGGTGCTAAATTTTGCCTCATTACGATCTGACATGAGTGGCAATGCCAACTGCTCGCCACGCGCTTTTGAAATCGTCAAACAAACCAAACCGCGAGCGTGGGTAATCATAAAGTTGATATCTTCAGGACGCACATGGGTCGCCGCCATAATAATATCACCTTCGTTTTCGCGGTCTTCATCATCCATTAAAATGACCATTTTGCCAGCACGAATGTCGTCAATAATTTCAGGGATTGTGTTTAAACTCATAGGAAATCTCAATATTTTATTATGTATAAATAGGAGGATACTGCATACAAATCATTATTTAGTCATTGTAGCAGCCGATAGCACAAAACGCTGTTACGATTAAGCAAAACGTCCAAGGCTTGTGACAACAAGGATAAAGCAGTCTCTCACTTATTGCTGATATCTATTAATATGATGCTATTTTAGCGCGTTTTATCACCATGTGCTGCGTCATCTCTAAACTATATCGGTTAGACTGACAAAAACCGCTATCAGCTTTACGAATAGTCGTATCTTGGTTGTCTGTCACAAAGCCGCTCTTTTAAAGGCGCTTGCTTTGGCTCTGCCGCTCACTACAGTTATTAGTCATTACTGGCGTTTTGACTTTTTAGCCAATCCATAAACTGTTTGTTATGTTGCTCTTTTTGATTGTCTGCAAACTCATAGAAGCGCGTTCCTATCAAGTTATCAGGTAAGTAGCTTTGCGGATAATAGTGGTTGGGATAATCGTGCGGATAGCGATAATCTTGACCGTATCCTTGATTGCGCATCAGCTTGGTCACCCCATTTCGTAAATGGAGCGGCACAGGCGACGCGTCTTTTTCTGCCAGTGTCATCGCAGCATTGATGGCTTTATAGGTGCTATTACTTTTGGCACTGGTCGCTAGATAGACAACGACTTGACCTAAAATAATACGCGCTTCTGGCATACCGATCGATTGCACGCTACGCAGCGCTGTATCAGCAAGGAGTAGGGCATTAGGGTTAGCATTACCAATGTCTTCACTGGCCAAAATAACCAAACGGCGTGCGATAAAGTCAGCAGGCTCACCACCAACGAGCATTCGTGCCATCCAATATAATGCGGCATCAGGGTCAGAGCCACGTACCGATTTTATCATTGCTGAGACGATATCGTAGTGCTGCTCACCGTCTTTATCATAACGAACCAACGCAGTTTGTGCGACTCGGCTAACTAGCTCATCATTGATGACAACGGGAGATTGCTTAGCATCAGCCGTTTGAATAGCAAGCTCTAATAGATTCAATGCTTTTCGGGCATCACCATGTGCCAATTGGCTGATCGTCTCTTGCGCTTGCAAATCAATCGTCAGTTTTTTGAGCACATTGTCTGCTAAGATGGCACGCTGTAACACAGCATTGATTTGCTCAGCCGTCAATGGTTGCAAACGATACACTTGGCAGCGCGATAACAACGCATTATTGACGCTAAAAGAAGGATTTTCTGTCGTGGCACCGATTAAAGTGATATCACCAGACTCTACCGCACCCAATAGTGCATCTTGTTGGGCTTTATTAAAGCGATGAATCTCATCAATAAATACCACAGGTGACTCAAAGCTGAGTGAATCTTTGCTATCCAAAACTTCACGCAGTTGTTTCACACCAGTATTGAGCGCGGACAACGCATGGAATGGTCTGTCAACCGCGTCAGCCAATAGCATGGCAATGGTGGTTTTTCCAATGCCAGCTTCGCCATGCAAAATGATTGAGGGCAGATGTCCTTGTTCTACCAAACGCCGCAAAGGTGCTCCCGCTGCCAACAAATGCGTTTGACCGATGATACTATCAAGCGTTGTGGGCCGCATACGCTGGGCAAGAGGGGTATCGGCATGGAAGTTGGTCGGCATAGCACTCTCTATTATTATAAAATAGGTGTCCGTTAATGGACGATATAGTCAGGTCAATATAAAAAGTAGCGAAGCTTATAGCAGCAAAACTTATATCAATAAAAATTAAATACGATTTGGTAGGCTACCTCAGATTTACGTTAATGAAAGTCAACTAAGTGTACAACTTATGTCCCAAAACCTTTGGTTTTTCTGTTTTTACCCCATCAATGCAACATTACGGCGCAAACATTGCATAACACTGCATGAGTCAGCGCAGTTTTAGAATAATGACCGTATTCTTAAGTAAAAGACTATTAAGTAAAAGATTATTAAGTATAAGGTATAACTAGCATGAGGTTTCCACCCAGTTTTAGGCGCTTATCGAGTCGCTACTTACCTAGCAAGCTGGCAGCGCAGCAATCGCGATCGCTGACCAATGGCGAGATTGCGTTGGCGCGATCTGTGTTTGGTGACGGTATCAAGCTTGATGAAGTTCGCCTAAAAACCGCTTGGTGGGTATTGAGACATTATGCTGTCAGCCCGAATGGTAATATTTATTTTCATCCAGCAGATTGGATCACAGATTTTAGTCGCGCCTCTCTTGGCAAACAAGGCTGGCTTATACATGAATTGACCCATGTATGGCAGTTGCAACAAGGCTTGAAAGTCGTACACGGTGCTGTCATTAATCGACGTTATGACTATGTACTAGAGACGGGAAAATCGTTTTTTAAATATGGTATCGAGCAGCAAGCACGCATGGTTCAGGATTACTTTATTCGCCGTCAGCGCGGACAAGATTGCCAAGATTTGGAAGCTTGTATCCCGTTTTTGACCCCACAGCCTGTTGATTTAAAGCCTGTTGTTCCAACTAAATAAAATAAATGAGTGATATCAATCAATGATAGGGTTTGTTTTTAATATTTGTTTTAATGAGGATAAGTACGCTTATGTTTAAATTTTTGCCAGCAAAGCTTAGGCTCAATGCAAGCCAGCATGCTGATGAGAGTGGGGTTTATAAAGACGAGAATTCTCCCTTTAGCAAACCACGACAACGACCATCAACCCTATGGGTAGCAACGCTAGCTGGTATGTTGTTTCTATCTGGTTGTCAGCAGCAATCAGACACTCAGCCGGTTTCTGACAATACTCAGCCAACTGAAAAAACCAGTGCTGAGGACAGTAGACCTATGACCAAAAGTGACTCAGCCGCTGCGCGTATAGATCAGTTTCAGCCCATATATGTCAAGCAAGTACAAGGGCTACAACGGCGCTTACAAGCAGAGTATGAATCATTACAAGCAGCAGATGCGTCAGACAGTGAGAACTTACTACTGACCGATTCTGTTGCCGAAACTAATAATGATGGCGCTCTTAACAATAATGAGGGCGTAGATACTGACTCTACAGCGACTGCAAATACGGCAGAACCCGCTACAATCAATCAGACGGACTTGGCGACGGAAGAAGATATCAATACCAGTACAGAAGTTGGTGAACGGGATTTAACCGTATTAAAACGTATCAGTCTTGAGCCGCGCAAGCCTGTAATCAGAACAGAAGCGCAAATCATTGAGCGCTATCAGCAAGTGATGGATGCGCTCTATCAGCCGGTGACCACTCCGCTTAGTGCAGAAGAGGCAGATACATTGATCGATATCGCAACCTTGGTGCCGCAATTGTTTGAACATGCAGAGATTGCTGGACGCGTCAGTGCCAAAAGTCCTGCGCTGGCAAGACTTATTATCCAACATCAAGTGTGGGAACAAATACAAGATCAACAAGTCGTTGATATGCAGCAAATGAAAGTCGATCAGCAAAAAGAGTTTGAGACGCTTATGGAAAAATTTAACGACACGATTCAAGGATATGACGAGCAGATTGCTAAGTATGAGCAGACATTGAGACAGTTTCAGTAATAAGCCGAATGAAAAGAAGTGGTGACTATACGGTATATTGCTTATCCTTCAGCAAAACCCATGGCGTTGAACGTTCAAACAATAAAACAAACACAATAAAAAATCCCGCACGCTAGCGGGATTTTTTATGAAACAAACGGTTTTTACTTATTTACGGTCTTCAACTTTTACAAAATCGCGACGCGTTTCACCAGTGTACAACTGACGTGGGCGACCGATTTTGAACGGCGTGCTGTGCATCTCTAACCAATGGCTGATCCAACCAGAAGTACGCGCTAATGAGAAGATAACCGTAAACATTGACGTTGGGATACCAATGGCTTTTAGGATAATGCCAGAGTAAAAGTCAACGTTTGGATATAGGTTACGCTCAACAAAGAACGGATCTTCCAAAGCGATCTTTTCAAGTGCCATTGCAAGCTCAAGCTTAGGATCGTTGATGCCAAGGGCGCCAAGTACTTCGTCACAGGTTTCTTTCATGACTTGTGCACGTGGGTCAAAGTTTTTGTAAACGCGGTGACCAAAGCCCATCAGTTTCACTTCGCGGCTTTTCACTTTTTCCATGAATTCAGGTACGTTTTCTACTGTCCCGATTTCATCTAGCATCTCAAGAACGGCTTCGTTAGCGCCGCCATGTGATGGTCCCCACAGTGCTGCAATACCAGCCGCGATACAAGCGTAAGGGTTAGCGCCAGTAGAACCTGCTAGACGAACAGTAGAGGTAGATGCGTTTTGCTCATGGTCAGCGTGCAAGGTAAAGATTTTATCCATGGCGCGGGTGATGACGTCATTGGGTTCATAATCTACATCAGCAGGGGTTGCAAACATCATGTACAAGAAGTTTTCTGCATAATTGAAATCATTGCGTGGATACATGAACGGTTCGCCTCGTGAGTATTTATAACTCATCGCAGCAAGCGTTGGCATTTTGGCAATCAGACGGATAGCTGTGATCTCACGATGGTCTTCATTGCTTACATCTAAATGCTCATGGTAAAACGCAGATAAGGCACCAACGACACCAACCATAATAGCCATCGGATGCGCGTCACGGCGGAAGCCTTCAAAGAACTTACGCAGTTGATCATGAACACCAGTATGTTCGCGGATTTTTTTGAAGAAATCTGCTTTTTGTTCACTGTTAGGAAGATCACCATGAATCAGCGCATAAGCCACTTCTAGGTATTCAGCATTGTTCGCTAATTGGTCGATAGGGTAACCACGGTGTAATAACTCGCCTTTACCGCCGTCGATATAAGTAATCTTTGACTCAACAGGAGCAGTTACTTTGAAACCAGGGTCATAAGACCAAAATCCTGATTCTTGTAAAGCGGCGATATCGATAACTGGACGCCCTAAAGTTCCTTCAATAATAGGAAGTTCGTATTCTTTACCGTTCACCGTTAATTTGGCATTAGTATCAGCCATAAGTCGCTCTCCATTGGTTTTAATTTGTTAGAATAAACTTACTTCAGACGCATACCCTCGCGTCGTCATTAGTCAAACGGTTAAATTCTACTTAACTCGTTCGATACGCAAGGTATATTAGCAGTAATTGTTTAGGATTTGAAAAGACTTTTCTCGACAATGCCCCTAATTGGCACGGTGTAGTCGTGTTTATTCACTGTAATTTTTGTATCAAAATATGTCAGGTTGGTTATTTTGCTTAAAATCTGCTGATTTCTAAGCAAATACCCAATTTTATGCTGACCAGTATTTCCAAAAGAAATGATGAGAATAATGAGTGTCTTTTTATCATTATATGTCCTAAAAACAGGTAAAGTATGAGTGGTAGACAAAAGACGGTGTTCATAAATGGTGAATGAATGAGTAATGTTAAGAAACTCGTCTTACCTTTCCCTAATGAGTTGTTAATTTTGTGTTCTTCTTTTACTATTTTAGGGATAAATTTGTAATTATTGTCCAGTCATTTTATAATTAGAGGAATTTAACTGGCAATAGCTTTGTGCGAATTGATAAGTGGTCATGATATAATGTGGTTTAGAGTCTGCTCTATTCGTATTGTACTTGATTGCGACTCAACAATGTCTTGATAGACAAGAATCGCCATTCACGGTTCGAATGTTCTTGTTAACGGTTCTATTTTTAAGTATGTCTTTTTATTGATTATCTTTAGCTAGCTACTAAGTTACCTATTATAAGAGATACTCAATACAAAAAGTACTTAGTACAGGATTTGTCTTGGTATAGACGACGCTCGTGTTGTTCTTGCCAATATAACTTGTAAAAATAGACGGGTTAATCGATCTTACGCAGGTTTATTTTCCTTGTTCTACAATAGTCAGATTATTTATATCTGTCAGTTTGCCGAGCGATAGTAAACCGTTTATCAATACCTTGTATCCAATGATCGTCTCTTCATATTTAGCATAAACTAAACGAAGTCAGCTAGCTCTTCCTTACTTTATTCGTCTCGTGTGTTGCTCAATGCTTGATACCATTTATATTAAGCGAAGATAGCAGATACAGGAGTATAACCGCAAAAAGGATGCCCGCTGTGAAAAGCAACCGACCTATTGATCTGCCTTTAAGCCAAGTGGTTAGAGTTAACAGCTCACCGACTGCGATCGCCTCAATCTTGCATCGTATCTCTGGCATTATTTTATTCTTACTGATTCCTGTCATGCTGTGGTTACTACAGAACTCATTGGCTTCGCCTGAGAGTTTTGCGACCGTATTTGACAACGTACTCGTGCGCTTTGTGGCGTGGATTTTCGTGGCGTCAATCGCTTATCATTTTGTGATGGGCATCAAACACTTATTCGCTGATATGGGCATGACTGAAGAGCTAAAATCTGGCCGCGCTGCTTCTGTAGCCAGTATTGTGATTTCAGCGATTCTAATTGTCGCGTCATTTGTATGGGTGATGTTCTAATGATAAAAAATAATTCAGGAATCAAAAGTGCGACTGGTCTGACAGGATCAGGTTCTCGTGATTGGATCGTTCAGCGTATCAGTGCTGTCGTTTTGGCTGTTTATAGTGTGGTATTACTGGGATTCTTTTTGACTCACGGTAATGTCACTTTTATTGAGTGGTCATCATTCATGACCAGTCTACCTATGCGCCTATTTAGCTTAGTGACCATATTGGCGTTAGCCGGTCATGCTTGGGTTGGTATGTGGACGGTATTTACCGATTACATCACGTCCGGCAAGATGGGTGAGAGCGCGCCAAGACTACGTTTGATACTACAGACGTTAATGATTATCGCCATCTTAGTATTTCTATTTTGGGGCATCATGATTTTTTGGGGTACAGGCTTCGGCGTGGTAGCCGTTTAACCCCTAAGTTATCTTTTTTAGTCTCTGTAAATCATAACGCTAACGGACAGCATTTTTTTGACAGCATGATTTTTTGCTGAAAAAAGCAAAGCTGGGCGTTAGTCGCCAAAAATAGTCATAGGATTGGGCTGGTACTGATTCAATGGATCATTTAGAGGTTTAGCTGTCAATAGTAAGCCACTGAGTGGTCAAAGGGTTGAGCGAACTTGGCCTAATATAACGATAGATATGCAAATTAAGTGGTAAAAAGTGATTTGTATCATCAGCTTGAATAATGGCATGTGTTGCCCGCATATAAAGATGTGAGTCCTGCAATCAGATGATGCTCAAAACAGACTTTTTATTTACTTCTAAGCATTAACAGGCATTAGGAAAACCGTAATGGCAACTAGACAAGACAATACCATTAGTAATATTAAGACCCTAAACTACGATGCAGTCATCGTTGGTGGCGGTGGCTCAGGTATGCGTGCTTCCCTACATTTGGCTGAAGCGGGCATGAAAGTTGCCGTTTTGACCAAAGTATTCCCAACGCGTTCGCACACAGTTGCTGCTCAAGGCGGTATCGGTGCAAGTTTGGGTAACATGAGCAATGACAACTGGCACTTTCACTTTTATGATACCGTGAAGGGATCAGATTGGTTGGGTGACCAAGACGCTATCGAATATATGTGCCGTGAAGCACCAAAAGTTGTTTATGAACTTGAGCACATGGGTATGCCGTTCGATCGTAACGAAGATGGTACGATCTATCAGCGTCCGTTTGGTGGTCATACATCAAACTACGGTGAAAAAGCGGTTCAACGTGCGTGCGCGGCCGCTGACCGTACAGGTCATGCCTTGCTACATACCTTGTACCAGAAAAACTTACAGCAAGGCACTGAGTTCTTTATTGAGTGGATTGCGCTTGATTTGATCAAAGATGAAGCCGGTAACATCAATGGCGTCATCGCGATTGAGCAAGAAACGGGTACAATTGCTGTATTCCAGTCACCAATCACGGTATTAGCAACCGGCGGCGCAGGTCGTATCTTTGCCGCTTCTACCAACGCTTATATCAACACGGGTGACGGTATTGGTATGGCGGTTCGCGCGGGCATTCCATTACAAGATATGGAATTCTGGCAGTTCCACCCAACAGGCGTCCATGGCGCTGGCGTACTATTAACGGAAGGGTGCCGCGGTGAAGGCGCTATCTTACGTAATAAAGATGGTGAAGCGTTCATGGAACGTTATGCACCAACGGTCAAAGACTTGGCGCCACGTGATCTTGTCTCTCGTTCTATGGATCAGGAGATCAAAGAAGGTCGTGGTTGTGGTCCCAATGCCGATCATATCGTGATGGACATGACGCATTTGGGTGTTGAGACTATTATGAAGCGTCTGCCATCTGTATTTGAGATTGGTAAAAACTTCGCGAACGTTGATATCACCAAAGAGCCTATTCCCGTTATTCCAACCATTCACTATATGATGGGCGGCATTCCGACGACGATTCATGGTCAGGTTATTATGCCAGATCTAGAAGCGGGTACGGATGAAGAGGGCTTATATGCCAAAGGCAATGTCGTTAAAGGTCTTTATGCAATCGGCGAATGTGCTTGCGTGAGTGTTCACGGAGCCAACCGTTTAGGTACTAACTCATTGCTTGATTTGGTAGTGTTTGGCCGTGCTGCTGGTAAGCACATCGTTGATGAATTCCATCACGCTGACCATAACTATAAGCCACTTGATCCTCGTGTACTTGATATCACTGTTGGCCGTTTAGATAAATTGCAGCAGTCAACTTCAGGCTACAATGCGCAAGAAGTGGCTGATGAGATTCGTGCCACCATGCAGACACACGCGAGTGTATTCCGTACGCAAGCAATGATGGATGAAGGCGTTGAGAAAATTTTAGCGCTGGGTGAAAAAGTCGAACAAATCCATTTGGGTGATAAATCACAAGTATTTAATACCGCACGTATCGAAGCATTCGAAGTGGCAAACTTATATGAAGTGGCAAAAGCCACAATGATATCAGCTGCCAAGCGTCATGAAAGCCGCGGCGCGCATAGCGTATCTGACTATGATCGTCCAGAAGATGATGATTATGCACCAAATGGCCGTAACGACCATGAATGGATGAAGCATACTTTATGGTATTCTGAAGGCAACCGTGTCATTTATAAGCCAGTTCGCAAAGTGCCTTTAACGGTTGACTATATTGAACCAAAAGTTCGTGTCTACTAATCCTAGATTACGTCCTTAATATATAAGCACCGCGTAAACGTTTTATCCTTTATTAATCTATCAAAAGGTGACCGCCAGCTACATGCTCATGCCAGCGCTATTTTGTTATTAGTCAGTACTTATACTTATATCGATTATAAGTATAAGTACTGACCAACAATTAGCGCTCTTATGTTGCAACCTTTGTATGCCCGCCATCACCTATGTGTGGAGTTTAGCATTATGAGCCGAGGTACTCGCACCATCGAAATCTATCGCTACGATCCTGATGTGGACGCAGCGCCGCGCATGCAAACCTATACGATTGAGCTATTAGAGTCGGATCGTATGTTGCTTGACGTGTTATTACGCCTAAAAAAGGAAGATGAAACCATTACCTTCCGTCGCTCTTGCCGTGAAGGTATTTGTGGTTCTGATGGCGTTAACATCAATGGTAAAAACGGTCTTGCATGTCTTATCAACATGAACACATTGCCTGAAAAAGTAACGGTTCGCCCATTACCGGGTCTACCAGTGGTTCGTGATTTGGTTGTAGACATGAACCAATTCTACGAGCAGTATGAAAAAGTACACCCATACTTAATCAATGATCAGCCAGCACCGCCAACAGAGCGTTTACAGTCGCCTGAACAACGTGAAAAGCTAAATGGTCTGTATGAATGTATCCTATGTGCTTGCTGTTCAACCAGTTGCCCATCTTTCTGGTGGAACCCTGATAAGTTCTTAGGACCATCAGCCTTGCTACATGCGTATCGTTTCGTGGCAGACAGCCGTGATGCAGATACCCAAGCACGTTTGGCTCGTTTGGATGATCCGTTCAGTCTCTTCCGTTGCCGCGGTATTATGAACTGTGTGGCTGTTTGTCCAAAAGGCTTGAACCCAACCAAAGCGATTGGTCATCTACGTAGCTTGCTTATTGACCAAGCAGGTTAATCGTTATCTGAAAAGCTTTATGTCTAAGGACTTTGTCTGCAATTTTGTAGATACCGTACGAAAAACACCACCTATCATTAGGTGGTGTTTTTTTTGTTTATTAACTACCAAAATCATAGTCAGTTCTTATCCAACGAAGTGGTTTTGCTTGGATGAGTGTTGCAACGTATCTATCACGCCCTAAATCGCAATGAAGAAAACTGATACCAGTAGAACCTCAATGTTATATGCCCATCTTTTATATTAGTTCGACTCAATCTAGAGAGGTTATCAAGGTCAAAGGCACATTGTGACACGACAAATAATGGAAACCATCTAAGGTAAGGCTGTACTAACAATACGTTGGTCATATGTAAGAGGACATGATATAGCTACAAGCACGCTATATAATCGTTATGAGAAACAGGTAATTGCTTAAGGCAATCATTTAAGGAAAATTACTGTAAGAAAAAAGCATTCACTAAGAGATATTAGTGACGTTAAATGTTAGAATATCGTTCAGAAGTAAGCATCAAAATATGGATAGAAAAATAGTAGGTAAGATGGATTTGAATTAGTTATCACTTTGCGTCAAAGCTGTTAATAACTCAATTGATAGGCTGAATGACAATAAATATTCATTACCTAAATATCTAGTATTGAACAAACAAACTATAGGTCAAAATATTGACATGTTATGCTACACAGCAGTGTATTTTTAATGAAAAGCTGCTAATATTTCAAGAAAAATCGCATCATAGTGATGGGAGCCAGCAGTATAGATAGCCAGTTTATAGGTCAGCTAACAATATTTTTCTATTAGCAATGACGTATTAATAATGAATTGGTTATGACTGAAAACAGTATATATAAATTAATGTTGTGGAACGAGTCAGATGAGAAAACTGAACGTTCACAAATAATTGTAAGGGTAATAAAAATCTTTAAATAACACTGGTATGGCGATCTGCCATTTTTTGTTGTCAAAAGTAATGATTTTTAACCTTTATAAAGATAAAAGACTTTTATCAAATGCTACTTATTAATAGTGTCTGATATCGCGTCAGAGTAGTCAACGTACAACAGATTGCACAATAATAAGCACGATTCCATTCATTTATCTATCAAAATAGACGATTATTATGAATAGTATAACTAAAGAAGCAGAGAGTCTAACGCATACAGAATTAGCTGCAGACAATGCCAGCTATGTAGAAGCGCTATACGAACAGTATCTAAATGACCCTAATAGCGTTGATCAAGATTGGCAAACGTATTTTGAACAATACAAATCGCCAAACGACGCCCCTCATAATGCGATTAAAGATCAATTTTTATTGCTTGCTCGCAATCAGACCGCTAATAAAGGTGGAACACAAACCACTGAATCAACCGCTAGCAATAACACTGACTGTGCCGATCCCAAACAAATGGGTGTGCAGCAGTTGATTTCAGCCTACCGCCGTCGTGGTCATCGCCGCGCCCAGCTTGATCCATTAGCTTTGCATCCACGTGCCCAAGTAGAAGATCTAACGCTTGCTTATCACAATTTAACAGAAGCTGATCTAGACACAGTTTTTCCTACCAATGACTTAAATATTGGTAAGGATGAAGCGCCATTACGTGAGATCATCGAGATTATGGAGCGTGTCTATTGCCGCTACATCGGTGTCGAGTACATGCACGTTACCACCAGTACAGAAAAACGCTGGATGGAGAAGTACCTAGAAAGTAATTTGGGTTATATCAAGTTTGATAAAGAAAAACGCTTGTCTATTCTTGAGCGCCTAACGGCAGCGGAAGGGTTAGAGAAGTATTTAGCGCGTAAGTATACGGGCGTTAAGCGTTTCGGACTTGAAGGCGGCGAAAGTTTCATTCCGGCTATCAATGAAATCATCCAACGTGCTGGCCATTACGGTACAAAAGAGATGGTCATCGGTATGGCGCACCGTGGACGCCTTAATTTGTTGGTCAACATTTTAGGCAAAAATCCTGCCGATTTGTTTGATGAGTTTGACGGTAAGGTGCAACCAGAAAAAGGCTCAGGCGATGTTAAATACCACAATGGTTTCTCATCTAATGTGATGACACCGGGCGGTGAAGTACATTTGGCGTTGGCCTTTAACCCATCGCATCTTGAAATTGTCGCACCTGTATTACAAGGCTCTGTACGGGCACGTCAAGTTCGCCGTAACGATGAACCTCTTACAGCAGACAAAGATGGCAATTCAGTATTGCCAATCGTTATCCATGGTGATGCTGCGTTTGCGGGTCAAGGGGTGGTTCAAGAAACCTTCCAAATGTCACAAACCCGTGCTTATTCCACAGGTGGTACGGTACACATTGTTATCAACAATCAGGTCGGCTTTACTACCAGTCGTCAAGAAGATGCGCGTTCAACTGAGTACTGTACTGATGTCGCAAAAATGGTTCATGCACCCATTCTACATGTAAACAGTGATGATCCTGAATCTGTGGTATTCGCTGCTCAGTTGGCCTTAGATTATCGCCGCGAATTTGATAAAGACATTATTATTGATTTGTTCTGCTATCGCCGTAATGGTCATAATGAAGCGGATGAGCCATCAGCGACTCAGCCTTTGATGTATGCAGTCATCAAAAAACTACCAACAGCCCGTACTCTTTATGCGCAAAAGCTCATTGAAGAAGGCATTTTAAATGCTGATGAAGAAAAACAGTACGAAGATGATTACCGTGAATCTTTAGACCGTGGTGACTATGTTGCCAATTCATTAGTGAGTGAGCCTAACGAAGCGCTATTTGTCGATTGGAAACCTTATTTAGGTCATGAGTTAGTGGACGAGTGGGACACCAGCGTTGATATTGAAATCCTAAAAGGTTACGGACGCCGCATGGCTGAAATGCCTGAAGGTTATAAGTTACAGCGCCAAGTTCAAAAAGTGGTCGAGCAGCGCTTAGCCATGCAAACGGGCGAAGAGCCATTGAACTGGGGTGCCGCTGAAACGCTGGCATACGCATCACTGGTCGACAATGATGACGTGTTGGTACGTATTACTGGTGAAGATGTGGGCCGTGGTACATTCTCACATCGTCATAGCGAAATTTATAACGTGAATGATGGCAGTATGTATGTGCCATTGGCGCACATGAGTGAGAAGCAAGCCCGTTTTGCCACTTACAACTCTCTATTGTCAGAAGAAGCGGTGCTGGCTTTTGAGTACGGTTACGCAACCACAGTGCCAAACGCATTAATCGTTTGGGAAGCGCAGTTCGGTGATTTCGTTAACGGTGCACAGGTCGTGATTGATCAGTTTATCGCAAGTGGCGAAACTAAATGGCAGCGCGTTTGTGGTCTGACTATGCTGTTACCACACGGTTTTGAAGGTCAAGGTCCTGAGCATTCATCGGCTCGTCTTGAGCGCTTCTTACAGTTGTGTGCTGAAGACAACATGCAGGTCATTACGCCAACCACGCCTGCGCAAATTTACCATGCGCTACGTCGTCAGGCTGTACGTCCAATTCGCAAACCCTTGATTGTGATGTCGCCGAAGAGTTTGCTGCGTCATAAGCTTGCCACTTCGAACTTAGAAGAGCTTGCCAATGGTAAGTTTGAAACCGTATTGCCAGAGATGGACGATCATAACGCTGACAAAGTCACGCGTATGGTGCTATGTGGTGGTAAAGTTTATTATGACTTGCTTGAGCAGCGCCGCGCTTTAGGTCTAGATCATGTGGCCATCGTTCGTATTGAGCAGCTTTATCCTTTGCCAGAAAAACGTTTGATTGCTGAGATTGAAAAGTATAGTAACTTAGCAGAAATCGTTTGGACGCAAGAAGAGCCACTTAACCAAGGCGCTTGGTATTATTTAGCACCGCACATGTTCCGTATCGTCGTACCGCATCCAACCAAGGCGAAAGTTATGGAGCCGGTGGCCCGTCCTCCTAGTGCAGCACCTGCGACAGGCTCACCAAAGCTCCATGCTCAGCAGCAACAAACGTTGATTGCTGGTGGTCTTGGTATCAGTGTCGATGAGCTATCTCAGTAATAGGTTATAGAAGATAAATGAATCAGGCGATAACGGTCAGTACGCTTTAATAGCATTTGAGTAATATTATTTAAATACGTACTGATCGCTTATCACGACTTAATAATAAGTATGAATATCCAAATCTAAGGAGTATATCGATGGCTGATATCAAAGCCCCCGTTTTTCCAGAATCGGTTGCCGATGGCACAATCGTTGAATGGCATGTTACCGAAGGTCAGCAAGTAAATCGTGATGATCTATTGGCTGAAATCGAAACTGACAAAGTTGTATTAGAAGTGGTAGCGCCTGATAACGGCGTCCTTACCAAGATCGTTAAACAAGTAGATGATACGGTTCTGTCTGATGAGCTTATCGCTGAATTTGAAGCGGGTGCAAGCGCCAGTGCAGATTCTGCTCCTGCCGTAGATCCTGATCAACCAGCTGCTCCTGTACAAGCAAAACAAGCGACTGATGGTGGCGAGCCAGTACAAGTGACTGACAAAAAAGACAGCGTTGAGTCTGATCATAAAGACCAAAGCCCAGCGGTGCGTAAAGCAGCCAAAGAGTCCGGCGTAGACCCTAAAGAAGTGGAAGGCAGTGGCCGCGGTGGTCGTGTAACCAAAACAGACATGGCAAACCCAACGCTAAAATCAGACAGCAGCATCAAATCTGACAGTGGTCGTCCAGTAGCAGAATCAACGGGCGAGCGTACTGAAAAACGCGTGCCAATGACGCGTCTTCGTAAGACAGTTGCAAATCGTCTATTGTCAGCGTCACAAGATACGGCCATGTTGACGACGTTCAATGAAGTTAACATGAAGCCATTGATGGACATGCGTGCTAAATATAAAGACCAATTTGAAAAGCGTCATGGCGTCCGTCTAGGTTTTATGTCGTTGTTTGTGAAAGCGGCTACAGAAGCATTGAAACGCTTCCCAGCGGTAAATGCGTCATTAGATGGTGATGACATCGTTTATCACGGTTTTTATGATATCGGTGTAGCCGTATCATCAGATCGCGGCTTGGTAGTGCCAGTCTTACGTGATACCGATCGCATGAGTATGGCAGATGTAGAAAGCCGTATTCGCGAGCTTGGTGGTCTTGCTCAAAAAGGTAAGCTTGGTCTAAATGACATGACGGGCGGTACGTTCACTATCTCGAACGGCGGTGTATTCGGCTCATTGATGTCAACGCCTATTTTGAATCCACCACAAACGGCTATCCTAGGTATGCATGCGATCAACGATCGCCCGATGGCTGTTGATGGCAAAGTTGAAATCCTACCAATGATGTATTTGGCGCTGTCCTATGACCATCGCATGATTGATGGCAAAGAAGCAGTACAGTTCTTAGTCACCATCAAAGAATTGGTTGAAGACCCAGCCATGCTGCTCCTAGACTTGTAAGCTTCTAAGCTTGTATTGGCAACCGCTAATACAAGCTTTTTAACTTTAGTATCGATGCTCGCTTGACACATTAAATACTCAATAGATTTAATAAGAAAATTTGGTCAGCATTGTTTAGTAGTTTTTATAATGAATAATCGCATTACGCCAATACAGGGTAATGGCTACGGATTGAAGACAATATTCATTGATAAAATTACTTGCAGTAAGAATGACAAATACATTTAGAATTAGAAATAGGAACGTACTATGAAAGACAATTATGATCTAGTCGTCATCGGCGGCGGTCCTGGTGGCTATGAAGCTGCTATCCGTGCAGGCCAATTAGGTATGAGCGTTGCTTGTATCGAAAAACGTGTTTATAAAGGCGAGCCTGCGCTTGGCGGTACTTGCTTGAATGTGGGTTGTATCCCATCAAAAGCATTGCTTGACAGCTCACACCGTTACGAAGCGACCAAACATGATCTACAAGAACATGGTATCACTACAGGTGATGTAGCCATCGATATCGAGCAAATGATTGCGCGTAAAGAAGGCATCGTTAAGCAATTAACAGGCGGCGTTGCAGCATTACTAAAAGGCAATGGGGTTGACTGGCTACAAGGCTGGGGCACATTGGTTGACGGTAAAGGCACTGACAAAAAAGTTAAGTTCACTGCTTTAGAAGACGATAGTGAGACGACCATCACTGCCAAAAATGTCATTCTTGCGGCAGGCTCTGTCCCTATCGAAATCCCAGTGGCTAAAACTGACGGTGAGCGTATCGTTGATTCTACCGGCGCACTTGATTTTACAGAAGTTCCTAAGCGTTTAGGCGTAATTGGTGCCGGCGTAATCGGTCTTGAGTTGGGTTCAGTATGGCGTCGTCTAGGTAGTGAAGTGGTTGTATATGAAGCACTGCCAAGCTTCCTTGCTGCTGCTGATACTGACATTGCTAAAGAAGCGGGTAAAATGCTGAAAAAGCAAGGTCTTGATATTCGCGTTGATACCAAAGTCACCAATGCTGAAGTCAAAGATGGTCAAGTAGTCGTCACTAGCGAAAATAAAGGCGAGTCATCTGAAGAGAGTTTTGATAAACTGATCGTTTGTGTGGGTCGCCGCGCCTACGCAGAAAAACTACTGGGTGATGACAGTGGTATCACCTTGACTGAACGCGGTCTCATCGACGTGAACGATCAATGTAAAACCAATCTTGACGGCGTATATGCTATTGGTGATTTAGTACGTGGTCCTATGCTTGCCCATAAAGCAATGGAAGAAGGCATGATGGCGGTTGAGCGTATTCATGGTGAAAAACCTCAGGTTAACTATGATACGATTATCAACGTGATCTATACGCATCCAGAAATCGCATGGGTTGGTTTAACTGAGCAAGAAGCTGAAAAAGCGGGCTATGAAGTTAAAACAGGCTCATTCAACTTAGCAGCCAACGGCCGTGCCCTCGCGCAAAGTGAAGCACAAGGCTCTATCAAAGTGGTTGCTGATGCGAAAACGGATCGCCTATTAGGCATGCATGCTATCTCTGCTGGCGCTGGTGACATCGTCCATCAAGGCATGATCGCGATGGAATTCGTCTCTAGTATTGAAGATTTACAGCTAATGACATTTGCGCATCCAACGATTTCAGAAGCTGTGCATGAAGCCGCTCTGTCTGCAGATGGCCGTGCTATTCATGCCATTCAGCGTAAAAAGCGTAAGAAATAAGTAGTTATTGTAATAAGTACCGACTTATAACCTGATGGTAGCGTGGCTATATCAAGTCATCGTTATCATCATAAGTGCGCCGGACATCAGTCCGCGTGTACTTGTTTTCACTTTTTATTAATTGTAAAAAATAAAGGATACAATCAATGAATCTACATGAGTATCAAGCAAAAGAGCTATTAAAAAGCTACGGACTGCCTATTCAAGAAGGCATCATTGCCCATAACGGCGACGAAGCTGCCGCGGCTTTTGATAAAACGCCAACTGACATTGCGGTCATCAAAGCGCAAGTACATGCAGGCGGCCGTGGTAAAGCGGGCGGTGTAAAACTGGTTAAAACTCGTGAAGAAGCCAAGCAAGTTGCAGAAGAGCTTATCGGTACTAACCTAGTAACGTTCCAAACCGACGCTGATGGCCAGCCAGTGAACTTCGTATTGGTTGCAGAAGATATGTACCCAGTACAAACTGAGCTATATCTTGGCGCAGTGGTTGATCGTGCGACTCGTCGTGTGACTTTCATGGCATCAACCGAAGGTGGTGTTGACATTGAAGAAGTGGCTCACAACACGCCAGAAAAAATCTTCAAAGTAAATGTAGATCCTTTAGTTGGTCTATTGCCTTTCCAAGCACGTGACGTCGCGTTCAAACTAGGCTTAGAAGGCAAGCAAATCAACCAGTTCGTTAAGTTGATGACTGGCGCTTATAAAGCATTTGTTGAAAATGACTTTGCTTTGATGGAAATCAACCCATTGGCCGTTCGTGAAAATGGCGAAATCGTTTGTGTTGATGGCAAAATCGGTATCGATTCAAATGCCCTTTATCGTCTGCCAAAAATCGCAGCGCTACAAGACAAAACGCAAGAAAACGAGCGTGAGCTTAAGGCCGCTGAATTTGATCTAAACTACGTTGCTCTAGAAGGTAACATCGGTTGTATGGTTAACGGTGCTGGTCTTGCCATGGCGACCATGGATATCATCAAATTGTACGGCGGCAAGCCTGCTAACTTCTTGGACGTTGGCGGCGGCGCAACCAAAGATCGCGTTGTTGAAGCGTTCAAAATCATTTTAGAAGACAGCAGTGTTGAAGGTGTTCTTATCAACATCTTCGGCGGTATCGTACGTTGTGACATGATTGCAGAAGCCATTATCGCTGCGATCAAAGAAGTTGACGTAAAAGTACCTGTGGTTGTTCGTCTAGAAGGTAACAACGCTGAGAAAGGCGCGCAAATTCTAGAAGAATCTGGTCTGAAATTGATTTCAGCTCAAGGTCTATCTGACGCAGCTCAAAAAATTGTCGATGCTGTTAAAGCGTAAATCTATAAACATAGTTGCTTAAGCCTAGTAGTCAAAGCGTAATAGCGGTTTTTTGGTATAAAAATAAATTGTTACTAATGAATAGTTCATTTCTCCATTAAGCTGCTATCACAAGACAACCGAATAAAGGAAAACATAATGAGTGTATTAATCGATAAAGATACCAAAGTATTGGTACAAGGTTTTACTGGTAAAAACGGTACGTTTCATTCTGAACAAGCCATTGAATACGGTACGAAAGTTGTTGGTGGTGTTACGCCAGGCAAAGGTGGTCAAACTCACCTCGGTCTACCAGTATTTAATACAATGGCGGAAGCCATGGAAGCAACTCAAGCTGACGCTTCTGTTATCTATGTACCAGCCCCATTTGTACTAGATTCTATCATCGAAGCCATCGATGCAGGCGTTAAATTGATCGTTGTGATCACTGAAGGCGTTCCAACTATCGATATGCTAAAAGCCAAGCGCTATCTTGAAGCAGCAGGCGATGTACGTTTGGTTGGCCCTAACTGCCCAGGTGTTATCACCCCAGGTCAATGCAAAATTGGCATCATGCCAGGTCATATCCATCAGCCAGGTAAAGTGGGTATCATCTCACGCTCTGGTACATTGACTTATGAAGCCGTTGCGCAAACGACTAAGCTTGGTTTTGGTCAGTCTACTTGTATCGGTATTGGCGGCGACCCAATCCCTGGTATGAACCAGATTGATGCATTGAAATTGTTCCAAGACGATCCACAGACTGAAGCGATTATCCTAATCGGTGAAATCGGTGGTACTGCTGAAGAAGAAGCGGCTGCTTACATCAAAGACCATGTCACTAAGCCAGTTGTTGGTTACATCGCTGGTGTCACTGCTCCTGAAGGTAAGCGTATGGGTCATGCGGGCGCGATCATCTCTGGTGGTCAAGGGACTGCTGAAGAGAAATTCAAAGCCTTTGAAGATGCTGGCATCGCGTATACCCGCGATCCATCTAAACTTGGTGACAAGCTAAAAGAAGTTACTGGTTGGTAATGTTAATGTAGGCTAGGTAAATGTCTACAGTTTAAATACTAAAACTTTATTGAAATGAAACAAAGACACCCCTACAATGGGGTGTTTTTTTGTGTATTGGTATCTCTCTAAAAATTGTTGGATACATAGATTAAAGCTATTTATACAATAATACTTACGAACATAAGTTGTATTATCAATATAGCTTAGCTAGGTATTTACAAATCTATTCACTTGTTTTCTAATGCCATCGAATGATATCTTGAGTTTAGTAAGAAGAGCATCACAAAGGTATCTAAAATCTCTTAGATAAAAACCTATATACTTCTGCCCAGATAAGCAAGTTTTAGTAAATTTTACCTGTTAATCTCTAGTTTAATGATAAGGCCTTTATACTAGAACCGATAGGTGCTTATTTAAACATCATGAGATAAGGTTATCTCTTACAGGAACAATATTCCCAACTGTCATACCAGTTCTACTCGAGCAAGAAGGCTACTTGTTTGGTAAGCACCGTCACCCTTTACTAAAATGTATGAGGAGAGGTTGCGTTAGAAAGGTATAAATTTTAAACGCTATAGTTATAAGTGTATAATTTATTCTAAAAATAAATGAACATTTACAAGAGGTATTTATGATAAGAGTACTCAGTATATTTGGCACACGCCCTGAAGCAATTAAGATGGCTCCAGTAGTAAAAGCACTAGATGCTAATCCAGATATTGAATCTTTAGTTTGTGTGACAGCTCAGCACCGTGAAATGCTTGATCAAGTGTTAGCGTTATTTGAAATAAGACCAGATTATGATTTAGATATCATGAAGTCAGGACAGAGTTTAACTCAGGCTAGTTCAAGAATGTTACTCGCTCTCGAGCCCATCCTTGAAGATTGTAAGCCAGATCTCGTACTAGTCCACGGCGATACCTCAACTACATTATGCGGGGCTCAAGCTGCTTTTTATCAACAGATTCCTATTGGTCATGTAGAGTCTGGATTACGGACTTATAATATTTATTCTCCTTGGCCAGAAGAAGCCAATAGACAACTCACCAGTATTATCACCAAACTGCATTTTGCACCTACTAAAACAGCGGCTCAGCATTTATACGATGAGCACAATAATCCTGAGTTCATTTACGTTACTGGTAATACAGTAGTTGATGCTTTGTTGGATGTTAAAGAAAAGCTCGAAAACGATGAATCATTAAGAAACCAGTTACAACGTCAATTTTCTGAGTTAGACTTTACAAAACGTCGTGTATTAATTACAGGTCATCGTCGAGAAAATTTTGGTGGTGGTTTTGAGTCAATCTGCCAAGCGATTCGAGAACTTGCGCAAAAATATTCTGATTATGAGTTCGTTTATCCTGTTCATCTCAACCCTAATGTTAAAGAACCAGTAGAACGCCTACTTCAAGGTCTTAATAATGTTAAATTGATTGAACCACAAGATTATCTTCCGTTTGTTTATTTAATGAGTACCAGTCACATTATTTTGACGGACTCAGGCGGTATTCAAGAAGAAGCGCCTTCGCTTGGTATTCCAGTACTAGTCATGCGTGAAACCACTGAACGTCAAGAGGCAGTTGACGCGGGTACAGTTAAGTTAGTTGGCACTCATCATGCGACTATCGTTACTGAGGTTAGCAACTTAATCGAGAATGAGGCTTTGTATCTAAAAATGAGTGAGGCTCATAATCCGTATGGTGACGGTAAAGCTTCACAGTATATTGCGGACACAATCGTCAATTTTTTTAGTGAAAAAGACTCTTCAAAATAATTATATATATTCAATGAGGTAATAATGAAAAATATTTGTGTGTTCGGTTTAGGTTATATTGGTCTACCTACAGCAGCGATGTTTGCTCATCATGGGGCTAATGTTGTTGGGGTTGATGTCAATCCTCACGCTGTAGAGACGATTAATCAAGGTAAAATTCATATTATAGAGCCGGGTCTAGAAGCAATCGTTAAAAAGGCTGTGGATAACAATAAGCTCAAAGCTAGCTTAACGCCAGTACACTCCGATGCTTACCTCATTGCAGTACCCACACCTTTTAAAGGCGATGATCATGAGCCTGACCTGTCTTATATCCGATCTGTCAGTAAAGCGTTAGCACCATTACTAGAAAAAGGCGATGTTGTAATCTTAGAGTCAACTTCTCCAGTAGGCGCTACTGAGAAAATGGTCGAATGGCTAGCGGAAGAGCGCTCTGACTTGACTTTCCCTAAATATCACGAGCCCGACGTTGAAGCTGATATTTTTGTTGCTTATTGTCCTGAGCGTGTATTACCAGGTAAAGTTATTGAAGAACTCATTTCAAATGATCGTATTATTGGTGGTATGACTAAAGAATCAACTAAAAAGGCACAAGAAGTTTATCGTATTTTCGTAGAAGGAGAGCTGCTAGAAACTAACTCTCGTACCGCTGAAATGGCTAAACTAACAGAAAATGCATCTCGTGATGTAAGTATCGCTTTTGCCAATGAACTCTCTATTATCTCAGACAAGCTAGATATCAATGTGTGGGAGCTGATTGAGCTGGCCAATCATCATCCACGAGTTAATATTCTTCAACCAGGTGCAGGGGTAGGTGGTCATTGTATCGCAGTAGATCCTTGGTTCATTGTGAATCAAAATCCTGAAGAAGCTAAAATCATTCGAGCGGCTCGTGAAATAAATGATAATAAACCTAACTGGGTTATTGAAAAGATTAATGTTGAAATTAATCGTCTAAAGTCTGAAGGTGTTGAGAAACCAACCGTAGCATTATTAGGTTTAGCGTTCAAACCAGATATTGACGATTTGCGTGAAAGTCCTGCAGTCAATATTGCTAAGAAAATGCTTGAAAATCAATCCGCTAACATTTTGCTGGTTGAGCCTAATATTGATAAACTACCAACAGCCTTAGAGTCAGGTAAGCTTTCCTCTTTAGATGACGCTATGAAGGTAGCAGATGTTGTTGCTATTTTAGTTGCACATAACGAATTCAAGAAGGAGCCCCTGAAAAGTAGTGTGGCAGTTATTGACGCTGTAGGCATTATTTAAAAACAATACTAGACTTAAGAGTAATACAAATGAAAAATAAAGAGACGGCTAAAAATGAGTATCAAACGATATCTTACCGCTTAGGTAAAGCGTTGATTGATGCTAAAACGGTTGAAGGAGCGTTAACGTTACCTTTGAAGTTATATCATTTGAGAAAAGATGCTAAAAGCCGTCAGACTCGGAAAAAACCGAAGTTAAATTACGAACAAATTCTTAAGTCTAGTCCACTTGATAAAGTGCTAATAACCGTACATAAAAAGCATGGATTATTGGGCGTCACAGAGTTTTTGGAATGGTACGATGTTTCAAATAAAGAAAAATCTAATATAGTGTATGACAATGCACTGACGGTTAAAGAGCGGGATATTAACCTTTATAAAACCTTAATGGGCATGTCTGTTAAGTTAAAATCTAATAAAAGAAATCTAAAAGCGTACGCATGGAGTAACTACCATCTAAGAGATTTAGATCAATTAGAAGTGATAATAGAAATGCTCCTTAAAGAGGGAAATAGAACGAAGGATAAAGAGTATTTCGAATTAGTGGATTTATTCACGAAAAAACTAAATTATCTTATATCTGAGAAAAAAATAAATAAGCTAGAAGGTTACGATGTTTCTTATGAAGAAAATCTATTGGATTATAATGCTGATAAATTTTCTGAATCAGTTTTAGAGTTTTACTTTAAGTACGGTAAAGAAAAGCTTGCCCAGTTTATAAAGTCAAAATCCTCTTATATGAAAAAAACTGATAGAGCTTTTTTATTCATTAAAGTTTCAAAAGTCTTATCCGCTCACGATAAAGACCTAGAAACATACTTCTGTGAAGAAGCTTTGAAAATAGATCAAAGCGAAAAGACGCTAAGAGCCAGTTTATGGGCTTATCAAAGAAGTCAAGATTTTGGTAATACAGCAATAGTTTTAAGAAAACTTGTTCCTATTTTAGAGAAGTCTTCAGACGACAAACAAAAGTCTTTATTAGAAAAAATATATAAGTCTCCTGCCTATAGCTTGTTGATAGAAAGCGAGATCGTGAGCGAACCTCAAACTAAAATAGACGCTATTCCGAAGAGAGTAGCGTATGTTCTTCATAATAGTTTCCCCTATTCCTCTGGTGGCTACGCTACTAGAGCTTTTGGAGTAAGTGAAGGACTAAGAAGTCATGGATTTGAAGTAGTCGTTATTAATCGTCCAGGTTTCCCGTTAGATATTAAAGATGAGCTAAGCGTTGAAGATGTACCAGAAGTCGAATCAATAGATGGGTACAAATATATACGTTCTCTATCGATATCTCGCAGAGGGATGACGCCTTATGACTACATGTTAGAAGCCGCAAATGTACTAGAAAAACGGTTTCTAGAATACCAGCCTCAATACGTTATAGCAGCATCTAATCATATTACAGCTATTCCCAGTCTGATAGCAGCAAAGAGATTGGGGATTCCATTCTATTATGAAGTACGTGGTTTATGGGAAATTACTCGCGTTTCACGTGAGCCTGAATTTGAAAAAAAACCTGCTTACACTGTACAAGTTCTGCTTGAGACTTTGGCAGCGAAACATGCTGATCACGTTTTCACCCTGACACAACCAATGATTAACGAATTAGTAAAAAGAGGAGTGGAAAGCGAAAGTATTTCACTGGTTCCTAATTCATGTTCACCAGAAAACTTTATTCCAAAAGAACGTGATATGGAATTGGTGAAAGAACTTAAAATTCCAAATAATGTCCCTGTGATTGGTTATATAGGAACTTTTGTACAGTATGAAGGATTAGATAACCTAGCAGAGGCTTGTGCTCTACTTAAAATGAAAGGTGTACAATTCAGACTACTATTAGTTGGTAATGAAAATGCTTCGGGTCAAGAAGTAGGTCCTATCACTGCTAAGATTAGCGAAATTGCTACTAGCTACGGTTTTGCTGATTGGTTAATCATGCCAGGACGTATACCTTTTGATGAAGTTGAGAGCTATTACTCACTCATAGATATTGCGCCTTTTCCTCGAAAACCCCAACCAGTATGCGAACTAGTTTCTCCAATGAAGCCTTTAGAAGCATTGGCTATGAAAAAAGCTGTCTTAGTCTCTAGTGTTCAAGCATTAAAAGAGATGGTGGTTGAAGAAGAAACGGGGTTGGTGTTCGAAAAAGGTAACATTAACGACCTTGCGGATAAGTTGCAATTATTGATTGATAACAAGGGTTTGAGACATACTTTGGGCGAAAATGGACGGGTTTGGGTTGAGCAAGAGCGAAATTGGGTCAAAACGACTGAGACTATCAAAGACCAATTGATGTTAGACGCTTATAGCTAATAATGAGACAAGTAATGGAAATGGCAGAAGTTATAGAAATTAGCAACTCAGCTATGGTAGACATTAGTTATGATGGGTTAAAAATCGATGTGAAGGTTTTACCAAAGGAAAAAAATGAAAACATAGAGTGTGCATGTTATCTATATTCTAATGATCAAATAATGTATAAAAGTGACTACAAATATAACAATAGCCATATATTCTATCTTCCAAAAAAAGATGCTGTTGATTTGAGAGTTAAAGTGTTTTTTAGAAGTATAGAAAAACCTTCAGTGAAAAAATCAAGGTACTACCCAGTTATAATTAAAGAAGATTTTAGATATTCCTTTTTAAGGTCTAACCTTGAGAAAGTGTCTTTAAATGACAGTGAGATAATAATTTCTACGGTCGAATCTATTCAGCTATATGAAAAAGAAGGTTTTAAACCTAGGAAAGATAGCGTTCCATATGTTCTGACTGTACCTATAGACTGGTCATTTGATCCATTTGATGATAGAAATTGGATGTATCAACTACATGCTTGGAGAATGTTAGAGCCTTATTTTAACCGAAACAATATCGAAGATTTGGACTATATAGCTAAAATTATTAATGACTGGATATATTTCGAAAAAAATAATACAAGTGAATGGCTATGGTATGACATGTCAGTAGGTCTACGGGCGCTTAAAATCAGTCTTTACTTGAAATATTGTTATGAAAAAGGTGTGGATCATCAAATTTTGGATTTAGATTACTTTTTTCACGAACATTTAAGGCATCTTAGTAATCCGAAAGAACTTAATTCTGGTAATCATGGGTTGTTCCAGTTACATGGGCTTAAAAGCCTAGTTTATGTTTTAGCAAGTTGTAATAAGGACGCATACTCTATTGAAAACATAAGAGCTTATGCTAATGAGCAAATGGGAAAGCTAATTACTTCTCAACTAGGGCAACATGGGGTGCATACAGAAAATTCACCTGACTATCATTTTTTTACCCATAAAAGATTAATAAAAATGGTTAATTCACCTTGGTGGAATGACCTAGATGCGGCTATTTTAAATCTACTTAAGCAAGGAGAGCTGGCAAAGGCATGGTTAGTTTTTCCTAACAATAAATGCGTGCCTATCGGTGACTCACACACTGGTTCAGCTATCAGTAAACTACCTAAGCTAGAGAGCTGGCCACATGTGAAATTTGACAAATATATCGGTGCAAAAGTAGATGGCTATGCAATTATCAGATCATGTGAAACAACCCCAGTAAAAAAATCATCATTCTTGTTTTTTCAAGGATCATTTTATAGCCATCACCATAAACATAGTGATGATCTTTCTTTGATTCTACAAGAAAATGGGGTAGATTTATTAATCGATTCTGGTAAATATGGATATCATAAGGATAAGTATCGAGAATATTTTTTGAGTACATCCTCTCACAATACTATTGAGGTTGACGAACAAAGCACCACTCGTAGCCAAAACTATACCTATGGAAGTGCGATTGCACAAGAACCAAAATATATTGATGGTTTTTGGGTATTAAAAGGTAAAGTGGATCATAAAGTGAACCAGTATATTCATGAAAGGATTTTAGTATATAAACCTAAAGAAGAACTATATGTCATTGATATACTTATTAATAAAAGAAGCGATAGCCTGAGAAACGTAAATCAATGGTGGCATTTTGACACTGATACAGAGGTCGTTATAAAAGAAGAGAAAGTTCTTGTACAAACTAACAAAAAGCTTATGACAGAAATAACCTCTCAATGTTCAAATAATCAAATAAATTATCACACATATAAAGGTTACGAATCAAACGGAAAACTTATTGGATGGGTTTCTAAAAGCTATCTTCAATATGAACCAACTTCTACTCTAAGAATATCTACTATTTTGGATAAGAAAACTACAATATTGACTAGGTTTATACTTAGTCAAAAACTCCTAGTAGAACCGACTATATCTTTGATTAAAGACCAAATTATAACGAAAAACTTTAACTTATATTCTTATATAAACGATTAAACCTATTAGACTGTAAACCGGTATCAAGAATACTTATGGAGATGGTGATTAAGCTTATCTTTATTATTTGGTTAATCTAATCATAGCAACCCTTAATTTTTAGTTTGGGAATAAAATGCAAAATAATGCTACATATCTTCTATCTAGTTTTGAGAAAAATCCAGATGAATTTTTCCAAGGTTATTGTTTCGATAAAGAGAATTTTATATTCGGACAGTCAGGGGCGGATGAGTATCTAAAAGCTACTGGTAAAGATATTTCTTTTGGGGAGGATGGTTGTTATATCTTAGCAAAGAAAGTTGCAGAAAATTTTGTAATAGGATCAGATAGTGCAGGATATAAGAAAATACTATATTTTCACGATAAAAACTTGGGAGTTTGGGTGGTTTCAAATTCTATAGTTTTAATGATTGAGCATTTAACTAAACACTCTATTCAAATTACCCCTAATCTCGAATCTTTGTTAATGTTGTCTATAGAGATTTCTGCAGCCCAACAACCTATGACATTTGACACTATTGTTAAAGAAATCAGTATACTTCCAATCAATACCGTGCTTACAATAGGAAAAAATAACCTGAGCATTGAAAAAGTCCAAGATAAAGAAGTAGATATTATTAACTATGATGAAATAATACTAAACTTTGCTAATATGTGGGCTTCTAGGTTCTCAACCCTAATGTCATGTGAAAATGTATTAATACAACAAGCATTGACAGGAGGGTTGGATTCTCGCGCTGTATTTTCACTATCTCATCTTGCTTACAACAATATTGACTCTTCCAATAACTCTGACTATAGGCTATCAAGTTATTTAACTAACGGAAGTGACATAGATATTAAGATAGCCGACAAAATATCATCTTATTATGGTTACGAACTTAACCGTAAAGGAAACTCTGTTTATAAAGTAAAATATTTAAGTGATGAAGATAATTATTTAACTTGGAAAAACACATGCTTAGGGCTTTATCAGCCAATATACTTTCCTGAATCTGAAATCGACTATAAGAAAGTTAAAATAGGAGGAGGTGGTGGTGAGAACTACCGTCCTTTCTATACCAAGCGGCCTAATACTAATAACTATAAGGATTTTGTTAGACTTTTATGTAGTAAACTAAATAAAAAAAATCTTCAATTAGGCTTTGCTATTAATTTATATGAAACATTATTACGTATACAAGATCTAGATCAATGTGGTAAAGAGATAGATCCTTTAATTCTCCATTATAGACATTTCAGAAATCGATTTCATACAGGCTTATCTCCACAGTATCGTGTTAGTTTCAATCCTTTAAGTTCTAAATACCTAGCCAATATAGCAAAAAAAGATAATTCTAAAAAAATCCAAAATCTTCAAGTTCTATATGATCTGATAAATCTTACTGATGATTTATTGAATTTGCCTTATGATGATCCTAAAAAGGCACCTGTAAAAGAAAACTTTGATCAACTGATTAGAGTTAATTCTAATATTTCCATAAAAAAAGGCTCCATCTTTGTAGGACAGTCTGTTGAAAAAGATATCAATTCAAAAAGTTCTAAGAGTGTAGTGTTTAAATACTTGAAGGAGGATTTTGATAGAGCTTGTAATACTAAACTAGTAAAAGAATTATGGAATGAAGATTTTATTAATAAAGCTTCTATAGCTTTAGATAAGGCTATAGTTAATGGGAAGTTCGCTAGCGCTAAAGAAGGTATTCCAATATCTACTATTATTGCAACTGGTTTGTTTTAAAAAATACTGTCATTAGTAAATAATCATAAGACGATTTAATATTAATTTTAAATAAGAATACTTTACTAGAAATAAATAGTTTTTTATTTAGATAGCATAGCATAGCATAGCATAGCATAGCGAAGAGGACTAAAGTTCATACTCAAGCTATCTACTTAAAGTAGAAGAAATACCAGATTAAGTAGATTTTTTAAATGTATCATATTTTTTTGGCATCTAAAAAAACCCTAATTTTAAGAAAGGTAGAAAGTATTTTAGATCTTCCGATGAAATTAGTTATGTTTTATGTCTTTATTTCAAGATTAAAATTACCCTATTTTTTGTTGAGTAGTCACATATTATATTAGAGCCTAAAAATGGAAGGAATAAACTTGAAAAATGAAGCATTTGAAGCCCAGATAGAAAGTTTGGGCAGAGCTATTAGCGAAGAAAATGGGCTAATTGTTGCAAATACTGAAAAAGTAGAAGGTATACGTTATGCCTTTTATTTATATGCAAACCAAATGCTTATTGAAAAATCAAGTTATATTTTGGAAAGTGTTTTTACTTTTAAAACAATCCCCACCAGTAGGAATATTTCTGTAAAATTCTTTTATTTAGATGATTTGGGGAATAAATATTCAGTAAAAGAAGAAAAATTATTTGACTCAGTACTTTTAGAAAAATCGAAAGAAAATTTCCTAAAAGGTTCAGATACTGAATTTCTTGAAGACAGTCTAATTCTTTTGTTGAGAAATGACTTATCTAGTTTAATTGCCTTCTTTGAAGCAAGATATATGGGTTTAGATAACAAGTATAAATCTCGTCTATATATCCAGCTAATAAATCATGCAAAAAGCAACGGCTTCGTAAAATCTAATTTACAAGTCTTGAGTAAAATTGCTCTATCTCTTTATGAAGATAGATATACATTAATGACTCATGCTGGTATATGTATAAATACTGGTAGTATTGTAGAAGCCAACCAAGCAATCATAAAACTTCAAAAAAAATATCAAGTTGAAGATGAGAAAATAGCTAAACTTAAAGAGAGTTTACTGTCCACGCTTGAAAAGAATATAAAGAAAATTGAGCTAAATGGTAAGTCGATTAATATAGTAAAAAGTGGTAGTAAACAACACACTGAAATAGCTTCTGAACATATTAAGCTACCTAAGGACAAGTATACTGAAGAATATGTCCTCACTATATTAAATAAAGATGGGGCTGATGGTCTTATAAAGCTTATAGATAGTGAAACACTGAGTAATAAAGCTAAGGCCACACTTGCACTAAAAGCGGCTAAAGTAGTACGTAGTTATACAAACTCTCGTCCGAAAGATTTTGAGCGCGATACTAATCTGCTAGCCTCATATGCTTATAGCCTTGATAAAAACGAAAGTACATTACGTAATGTTTATTTTGCGTACCAGCGTACTCTTCAATACGATAAGTTAAAAGAAATAATTAAATTATTGCGAGTTATTGCTGGTAATGACCCGACACAACGGCAGCGTAAGTTACTGTGGTCTACTCCAGAGCATTTATTGACATTAACCAGTCAAGTACCTGAGTTCAATACTGAGATAGCTTATCAACCAATTGCTGGTCGAGTCTGTTATGTCATTCATAATAGCTTACCGTATTCTAGCGGAGGTTATGCCACTCGAGGTCATGGACTACTAACGGCGCTAAGAGGTCAGGGAATAGACATTTATGCTACCACTAGGCCTGGTTACCCGCATGATATTAGTCAAGTCCAAGTAGAAGATGTAGCACCAGCTGATCAGATAGATGATGTAGTATATAAGCGTTTACTATCGCCTTCTCGCCGTGAATACTCAAACTACGAATATATACTAAAAGCGGTCGATAGCTATAAGCAGGCTTTTGAGGTAGATAGACCTGCACTCATTATAGCTGCATCAAATCATTTAGATGGATTGCCAGCTATGTTTGCAGCGCGTGCTCTTGGTATCCCATTTATTTATGAGATACGAGGCTTTTGGGAAATTACTCGACTCTCAAAATATCCTGAATTTGAGCAGGACCCTATGTTCGAAGTAGAAAAGCGCCTAGAAGCGGTTGTTGCAGAAAATGCCGATCATGTATTTACCCTTACGCAAGGCATGGTGGATGAACTAGAATCCAGAGGTGTGCAAACTCAAGGACGGATCACTCTATTACCTAACTCATGTAATATTGAACGTTTCAATCCTATATCGAAAGATGCAGAATTAGCAGCTGAACTTAATATACCCTTAGATGTGCCCGTTATAGGCTATGTTGGCACATTGGTGAGTTATGAAGGACTTGATGATCTTGCTTTTGCTTGCTCTAAGCTTAAGCAGTTGGGCTATGAGTTTAGATTATTGATAGTTGGTAATGAGGATGCGACAGGGCAGAGTAAAGGGAGTATCATCAATCAAGTAGAACAGATTGCCCAAGATGTAGGCTTTATGGACTGGCTGATTATGCCAGGCAGAATACCTTTTGAACAAGTTGAACGCTATTATTCGCTGATCGATATTGCTCCGTTCCCTCGTAAAGCATGGCCAGTGTGCGAGATAGTCCCTCCTATGAAAACACTAGAAGCACTTTCGATGAAAAAGGCGGTGTTAGTATCAAGCAACAAAGCTTTAACAGAAATGATAACTCATGATGTGAACGGTCGTGTCTTCGAGCGTGGTAATACAGATGATTTGGTATTGCAGCTTCAATATTTACTTGATCATCCAGAGAAGTGGCTAGGCTATGGTGAGGCAGGACGTATATTCGTTGAGAATGAACGTACTTGGCAGCGTACGGCTGAAAAGGCGTCTTTAATAATTGGTCGTATTTTAAATACTTCTGCTTAATCACTATACTATAGATAACTTCTTATGAAAATTCCTTATGAAAATCTGACAAGTAGAAAAAAGTCGAAAGAAGAAGCGACTCTAGAAGCATATGACATTCTTGAAAAAGGTTGGTCACGTAGGAACTATCCATTCATAGATATAAATAATTCAATACCATGGGCGCTTAGTTCACAAGATGAGCGCTCATGGAACTTTTATATTCATTCTTGGGATATGATAGATATCTTATTGTATGCCTATGATAAGGCTCCAGAAGATAGAATATTTAAGCCAGCATTAAATATAGCTTTAGATTGGATAGATCAGTATGTAAATATAGAGGCGAATATTCCAGTCAACTATGAAAATAGTACAGATTTCGCTTGGTACGATATGGCAGTAGGTTTAAGAGCTTATAGGCTATCTTATATATATGACGCATATACACAAAATGTAGAAAAGGATGATTTGATTAGTAAAAAGCTATGGAGTGGTATCTTAGCTCATCAAGCTTACTTAAATTTAGATAGTAATATAACTTTTCATAATAATCATGGTTATTACCAAGCTGCTGGACAAATTGCTATGGGGAGACGATTCAAAGAAACGTCTCCTGTAATGGCATTTGCATTAGAGCAAGGTATATCACGATTCAAAATCATGTTAAATCAGCAGTTTACAGAAGATGGTGTCCATCGTGAGCATTCTCCAGACTACCATCGCATGGTTTACGATACATTGATCGGTGTAATAAAAGCAGATTTAATAAAAGACGAAGAAATTTTGTCATTCACCTATAAGATAGAAGAAGCTCTGTCTTGGTTTATACTACCCAATCAACATATCGCTAATTTCGGTGACTCTGATTGGCGTTTAATGCGTATAAAAAGCTCAGCTGCTGAAAGAAAATGGCAAACGCCAATGATGAAGTTTGTCACAACGAATGGAGAAGCAGGGACGCTAGGAAGCAATGAGCTAAAAGAGTTTAAAGAAGCAGGTTATTTTATTGTACGTAATAGTAATTCTGTCAAAGACTTGGGTTATGATAAATACAGCTATCTTGCACAAACGGCAGCTTTTCATTCTCGTACTCACAAGCATGCAGATGATTTGAGTTTCATATGGTATGACCGTGGGTATAATATCTTAATAGATGCAGGTCGATATGGTTATATCGGTAAAGCTGAAATGGGTACAGAGCTATGGTCACAAGGTTACTGGTATACTCACCCTAGCAGGTTATATTGCGAGTCTACACGCGCGCACAACACACTAGAGTTTGATGGTAAAGATTACATGCGTAAGGGGGTAAAACCTTATGGAAGCGCAACTAAAAGATCCAAACAATATCTAAATGGTCTCACAGTACTTGAAACGGAATGTAAGCACAATAAGAGTATTAGACATGCAAGGGTGCTGATATACATGCCTAATCAATGGCTAATTGTATTTGATTGGTTCAAAGATAATTTGGATGATATCCATGATGTCAAGCAATGGTTCAATTTTGATCCAGGACTTAAACTTATCAAATTGGAAGATGCTTACTATACTAAACTAGATAGTAATACTGAGCTACATGTGACAAGTCTGCTCAATGGCGTTCAAGGATCTGAAGTCATGCGTGGGGTAGAAAAGCCAAGATTACAAGGTTGGTTTTCACCAGCAGAGCGAGAGTTTATACCTTCGGATTCTATTAATTTTAGTCAGTCTAAAGTTAATACTAGTTCATTTGCTACGTTGTTTAGCTTTAATAGTATTTGTGAAAAGAAATTAGAAGATAACTTTGCTAATACATCAGGTAGGAAGTTATATTTTACTTGGGTAGATGATATTGGCGTACATGAGTTTTCATTGCTTAGAGAAGAAGATTTAGAGTTTAAAGTAAAATATACACTTAAATAAAAATTAATTTTTGGAGAAAGAAATGAAACTTATTGGCGAGTTTACCTTTAATCCTTATCTAGAGAAAGAATTGGATGAAAAAGTCAGACTAGTTATACATGATAATGTGAAGAATGAATTTAGTTTCTTAAAGGTGTTAGAATCGCGCGAAGTGTTTGTTTTAAACCACGACGAACTAGAAAGCCATTATAACTATAAGTATAAATATCAAAAACTTGATTCAGATACTAAAAGATGGACAGATTTAGGGGACGGTTATCGTTATTTAATTCCAGAGATCGCAGACGAAAGCGGTTTAAAGTATGCATTCTATCCTTCTCAAAATCCAAGTAACTATTTGGTAGTTTGTTTCCAAGCTATACAAGCAATTCCCAAATATAATTATATAAGAACAATAGCACATATTGATGCCCATAGATTATATATTAAAGATGGGTATGGAACTGACGAAAATACACATTCAAGTTACTATTTAAATGAAAATAATCCTATAGCAGTAGATAATTTAGTACAGAGTCTAATAAGCGCTTACGTTCTAGCTTTAAATATTCCTAAAGCTAATACAATATTTATTGGATCAAGTAAAGGTGGTTATGCAGGGTTATACCATGGTTATAAGTTTGGAGCTGGCCATATTGTAGTTGGTGGTCCACAAACGATGCTTGGAGATTATTTGTGTGTGTACTCAGATGCTTCTATCAGATCTCCTATATTTAGAGGGATTTTTGGTGAAGAAAATGAGACTAAAAAAGAATACGCCAATAACCTTATGTATAAAGTATTAGAAAAAGCTGAAAAGCCATTTCCTAATACTAGAATACATGTTGGTAAGGGGGAGCCACACTACATTGAACATGCTGTTCCTTTTATGAAATGGGTTGATACGTTAGAAATAAGCAATGTGGAATGGGATTTTGGTGATTACAATACTCATGAAGAGTTGGCTGGTCACTATCCAATATTCCTAGAAGACTCAGTGAAAGGTATTATTAATAGCAAAGGGGTTCAATAATGAGTTCAGAATTATTGTCTAACTTCCAAGATTCTGGTATTTACGGGTTAATAACTTATCTCAATCAAAATATCGATGAAAAAAATCCAAGAGTTCAAGCATATAATTTGTTAAAAGCTGGTCGCGAATTAGCTAAAAAATCAGCGGACGGAAGATTAGGCTATTTACCAGATATTGCTTTTGATTTAAGTAGACACGAGAGTGTTTATCGCATGGCAGGCTTACTTCATATTGAACTGGGTGATACTGATTCAGCTCTAAAGTGTCTGTCGTATCTGCACTACTATTATCAGGAGCAGTCTTTAGAGCCTCACGAACAGTACTCTATAATCAAGCAGCAATTAGTTGACGGTTTTGAAGACTCTGTTAATATCGAATCTCTGATAGCAGACTATCAGGAACAGTATCAACAGCAAAAAGTAATAAATAATATCAAAGAGTACCCTGAAACTATGCCAATAGAAGATGTTTCAGAACAAAAAACTTATTTTAAGCGCTTATATCGTCGTTATGGTGTTGATACTTTGATTGCTGCTATAGAGAACGACATTCGCTTTAATAATAGGACTAAGGCTGTGTTACTTATTAGAGCGAGTCGTACGATTGGTGCTATTGCAGAAGAAGGAACAAGTATTGAGTCAGTATTTGCTAGTAAAGCGCTTGAGTTAGATACCTCTAATACAGTGGTTCAAAACAGCTATCAGGCCTATATGAGAGCTGGTGACTTAAATAAGCTTACTCAGTTAAAAGAAAAATATCCAGAAACTGTATAATAATTGGATAAATTTGCAAAGAGCTGTCTTTAACATGGGTAACCAAAAACAGCTCTTTTTATCCGATTTTCTAAACAGCTATTAAAAGGGCATTTAATCTTTTATCTATTTTAGGGCAGTCAGGCTTTAGCGTGGCTGCTTTTTTTATAAACGTTAAAGCCGTCTGTCGATCATAAAAAGCATAAAGGTCACTCGCATCTCTATAGAAAAAAGAAGCATGTCTAGGTTCAGGATATTTTTTGCGTAGCATGTTTAAGCAGTGTTTCATAACAATCTGTTTTCTAGCCTCGGTCATTTGCGGATTACGATTTAACATAAATCGGTGATAGCCTATATAGTTACGCCGTTTTTTTAATGCCTCAAAAATTTCTGATTCAGACGAAAGATAATGGTCTGTCACAATACTACTAACTACCAAATCTAAAGCACCGATTTTAGATAAATGGCCAGGTATACCATGACCTACACCGGGTACTTTAATCTGTGTTGTTTGACGGCAGTTTTTGACGAAACGATTGGCTTGAAGATAGTCCAACTGAAACGTTGGGTCGTAGATAATATAGTTATTAGTTGCTTGACATCCATCAGTTGCGTCATGGTACTCATTAGTCCAATCATTATATAACGCGTAAATTCCTCGGGTCTCCCAAGGAGCAAGATTCGCGTTTAATGTTGAAAAAGGATTGAACAGGATACTCATATCAGCGGACAATGCTTTTGTATAAGTAGCTGCTGCATATCCACCCATTGAACTGCCATAAGTTATCTTTTTCGATGCATAATTTTTAAACAAGCCTTTTGACTCGATGTATTGCATTAGAGCAATGAAAGATGGATGACGATACCAACGTGTATAGTCAGATTCTAGAAAAGCACATACATTCCAGCCTTTACCCACAATGTAATCGTAGCCCCAGCCTTTTCTACATTCAAAAGTCGTTTCCTCCATATGTTCGGCTATTTGGCGATTGTCAAAGGTAAATAGCAGCGGCTTACTGTAATCTTCAATATGGATATTGATTGCATAGCCAGTGGAAAGTTCGAACTTTTCTTTTATTGGCTGACGATTACTCATCGCTCTATGAATTCTTTCTAAAGCTAATTCTGCGTCAATAGACAATGACACTGTTACCATAATAAAGCTCTTTTAGGTTGGTTTATCAAACTAAGTAACTAATTAAAATTTCCATTAAAAGTATTAGTAGTATTCCCTTTTCTAATATTCCTATCGTTGTTTGTGCCTGTATTGTTAGTAATGTTATTATGCTCAGCTTTGTCAGCCAGTCTAACAGCTACTTTCGAGTTGGTAATAATGTTATTTTTAATAATATTGTTAGAGGAAGCTAGCGAAATCGCATACTCTTTACAGTGTTGTAGGTGATTATCAGTGATGGTTAAGTAATTGAACTCCGTTTTATTAGCCATACATCCGTAGGCTGCCTTTATAATTTGGTTGCTTTTAACAATCATATGATTACCATTACAGCGTATAGCAACATGTTCAGTATCACGGATAATATTGTCAGATATAATACTCGCAGAACCAGCTGAGATCCCATCATAAAAACCGATGACTGTGTTATTAGCCACCATACAATGTTCTGCTCCATTAAGCTTGATGCAAGCACCTTTCTCTTCGATGGTTTGATCAATATAATTATTTAAGACATGAATATCACGGGATTTTTGCTCCGGTAGTTCAGCTTCTGATGACGTTTCTGCTTTCACAAGTGAGCGAATGTGATGACCGATGCATCCTTTGATAATTCCCTTACCAGAATTAAGCTCATATAAAATAGCGTCATTACCAACTTGTTCAAAGACACAAGCATCGACTAAGTTATAACGACCTGAGTCTTTATCCTTGTCGGAGTTGAAGCGTCCAAACCTGATAACATGATCTTTACAATGCGAAAAACTGACACCATATACTTGATTGTATTGCCCTTTGAAAGAGTAAACATTACTACTTTGGCAGTCTTGAATAATGCCACCTCGTACTACATTGTGTGAAGTTCCTTGTTCAAATATGGCCACGTTGTTTTTAAAATTGTGTGCATCTATATTATTTAACTCAATTTGCTTGTTGTTTTCGAACCTTAAAGCGACTTGATAGGATTTATTGGACTGAACCGTGGTCTTACCATCGAACACAATATCTGATATTTCGATAGCGTTCGTTGAAGAGTCAAACATGAGGTAACGATGATTAGTATCTTGATTACTCATAATACAAGCTTTGTGACCAAAAAAAGAAACCCCTTTTATATCTATACCTGAGACTAGATAAATCCCAGAAGGAAAAAAAAGAGACTGCTTTGTTATGGCAGCTTGATTAAAAGCCGCTTGTACAGCTTTGCTATCATCTGTAATTCCGTCAGCAACTGCGCCAAACTGTCTGACAGACAGCGAATTTTGCATAGCGAACGAAGGCTTTATATAGACACTATTGGCTAATAGCGCAAAACTTAATAAGCCTTTCCCCAGTTGACGTCTTTGCAAACCGTTTCTCCAAAATAACTATAATCTAATAGAATCCCAAAAGAAATACTAATAGTATTATGTTAGCTTCATTATTATCCAGCAACAAAACTAGAAAATTTTTAACCTTAAAATATAGGCCTAATATTTTGTTAAAGCTAGCACTAATCAGTGATGAGTTGACCTCCCAATCCTTAAATATGGTAGATTCTGTCAAGTTACTTGAAAATCAGTTACCGTACCAATTTTGGCGAAAACGTAAACCTGATTTTATTTTAGTAGAATCAGCATGGCGTGGTCACAAAGATAAATGGCGTTATAGAATAGCTAATTATCCCGATTATCCAGAACGTAATAACGTTGAGTTACGTAAACTCTTAGAAATAGCAGATAAGTATAATATTCCGGCAGTATTTTGGAATAAAGAAGATGGTGCTCATTTCAACCGTTTTATTGATTCTGCAAGCTTGTTTAAATATGTATTAACCGTCGATGCGAACTGTGTAGGGCGTTACCAGTCTATACTGGGCAATAGTGTTAAAGTAGGTGTGCTACCATTTGCGGTGCAGCCAAAGATCCATTACCCAACGATTTTACCGCCTCGTTATAATGAAAGCTTGTTTGTCGGTAGCTATAGTCAGCATATTCATAACACACGTCAGCAGTGGCAAGACATGGCTTTTACTGCTGCTGCCCCTTATGGATTGACTATCGTTGATCGCAATTCTGATCGTAAGTCAGATGTTTATCGCTACCCTAATCTTTTAAATATGACTATCAATCCTGCTATGCCTTACGATCAGACGGGTAAACTATTTAGACAGTATTCTCATTGTTTGAATGTCAATACAGTGACCAATTCTCCAAGTATGTTTTCACGTCGTCTAATTGAAATCATGGCTTGTGGTAGGTTAGCTGTGACCAATCCTAGTCTATCAGTGAGCACTCGCTTTGAAGGGATGTGTGAAGTCATTAATAGCAAAGAAGAAGCTGATGAGTTGTTTGCACAATTATCTAAAGGGTATACCAAACAACAAATCGAGATGATGCATTATGCTAGCAATCATGTGCTAGAAAATTACAATTATGATAAATGGTTACAACACATTGTGGATTTTATTGAGTTATAAATACTAGGCAATAATTAGCTAGGTTTAACTTTTTGCTCTTGAAACATTTAACTCCTAACACAGCCCAAATACTATGAAAAAAATAACCCACGCTGTCATTCCTGTCGCAGGCTTCGGTACACGTATGCTACCGCTGTCTAAGTCCGTGCCAAAAGAGCTATTACCGCTAGGTAATCGTCCAGCCATCCATTATGTCGTCGAAGAAGCGATTGCCGCTGGTATTAAGCACATCGTTTTGGTCGGTCATGCGCAAAAAAGCGCCATTGAAAACTATTTCGATATCAATGCTGAGCTGGACACCCAGCTGCGGCATAAAGGCAAAGACGAGCTGGCAGATAGCTTGAATTGGCTGCCAGATGATGTGACCGTATCCATGATACGTCAGGGAAAAGCGTTGGGTTTAGGTCATGCGGTGCTTGCAGCAAAACCAATCGTTGGCGAGCATGACTTTGCAGTCTTGCTACCAGACGTGGTGCTTGACCCTTTTACCACGGATCTATCTTCTGATAATTTAGCGTTTATGATTGATGCTTTTAACAATGACAGTCATTCGCAAATATTGGTCAATGAAGTTGCTGATGAGGACGTGCAGAAATATGGTATCGCCAAACTTGTTGATACCAGCCATGTAGATGAGATATCGGGTAGCGTTAATGCTAGCTTTGGCGTAGCAGGTTTTGTAGAAAAACCCAGCTTAGCAGAGGCACCGTCTAAACTGGCAGTGGTCGGTCGTTATGTATTTAGTAATAAAATCTTTGATTATTTGGCCAATACCAAAGCCTCTGTGGGCGGCGAAATACAATTGACTGATGCCATTGATGCGCTCATTAGCGAGTACGGCGTCAATGTGACGACCATGCGCGGTGACAGCTATGATGCAGGCGACATGCGCTCTTATATGCAAGCCTTTATCTATTTTGCCCAGCGGCAACTGGCAAAGGACGAGTAGCCTGTGGAAGAGATCAACAATAAGCTCACATACAACAATGCTCGCAGCTCTGAGCATTGGACACAACTGCAAACGCTTGCCGAGCAGCCATGGTCGTTGGCAAGCTTATTTGCGCAAGATGACGACCGTGCCACCCATTTTAGTGCTCAAGCTGGCGCGCTATATATGGATTATAGCAAGCAGTGTATTGATGAGCAGGTACTGATGAGTTTATTGCAGCTAGCAGAGCATTGCGAGTTGTCAGCACGGATTGAGGCGCTCATGCAAGGTGCTATAGTCAATACCAGCGAGCAGCGAGCAGCGCTACATACAGCGCTGCGTTTACCAGAAACCGCTGCCTTAACGCTTGAAGGACAAGACGTAGTTGCTGATGTACATCAAAGTTTGGCGCAAGTAGCAAGACTGTCTGAGCGAGTACGTCGCGGTACGTGGCGCGGCTTTTCAGGTAAAGCCATTACCGATGTGGTCAATATCGGGGTCGGTGGCTCTGATCTTGGACCACTGATGGCAACCACCACCTTAGATGAGTGGGCAGATACAGAGATAGAAGTACATTTTGTGTCCAATATGGATGGGACTCAACTCGATAACTTATTGAAGCATTTGAATCCTGAAACGACCTTATTTATCATCTCGTCCAAATCTTTTGGTACGGTTGATACCTTATCAAATGCTAAAACGGCTTTGTCATGGCTGCTTACGACCGCCAAGCTACGAGACGGTACTGAGGACTGCGTATTGCGTCGGCACTTTATTGGTATTTCAGCCAATAAAGAGAAAATGAACGTATGGGGGATTCATTCTGATCACCAGTTGCAACTTTGGGACTGGGTGGGCGGTCGTTTTTCTTTATGGTCAGCGATTGGGCTTGCCATTGCCATTCGTATCGGTATGCCTAAGTTTAAGGCGCTGTTAAACGGTGCCCATAGTATGGATGAGCATTTTGCTCAGGCTGATTTTTCAGAGAATTTACCTGTACTGTTAGGTTTGCTTGCTGTTTGGAACAGTACCTTTTTACAGGTAAATGCCCATACCGTCTTGCCTTATGATGGCCGTTTAAGCTACTTACCTAGCTACTTAACCCAGCTTGAGATGGAGAGTAATGGTAAGTCAGTGACGCGTCACGGTAAGAAGATTGATTACGATACCTGTCCAATTCTGTGGGGTGAGATTGGCTCAAATGCTCAGCATGCATTTTACCAATTGCTCCATCAAGGCACGCAGCAAGTTTCTTGCGATTTTATCGCGTGTGTCCGGCGTTATAGTGACAACGTGCAAAACGTGCCCTTACAGCAGCAGCATGAACTGTCGTTAGCCAATTGTTTGGCACAAAGTCGAGTATTGGCTTTTGGTAATACAGCTGTTGCCAACATCGCTGATACTAAAATAGTGGCTGATGCTGACAAATACAAATACTACCGTGGCAATCAGCCATCAACCACATTGCTGATAGATGAGCTGACACCGCATAGTTTAGGGGCACTTGTTGCCCTCTATGAGCACAAGGTCTATGTCATGGCAAGCATTTGGGACACCAATCCATTTGATCAGTGGGGCGTTGAGATGGGAAAACAAATGGCAGAATCTGTGCATCACGCCATGCAACATGAGAGCGATGCTCAATTTGATACGTCTACCGATCAGTTGCTACAACACATCAAACAGCGGGCTTAGTGCTTTATTAATAATCAGTGATTTGTTAATCGTTTAACCTCAGGGTAAGGTAAGTTCATGAGCGCAAATGCAAACGATATACCAATGTCTACCAATAAAGATTTTGATCCAAACCACTTAAGCAATTCTACCGTTTGTGTGCTTATTGGTCACAGTATTGAAGCCATCACGAGTGCGGTGGTGCTGGCAAGTTTGGGTCAGCGTGTCCATTTGTATGCCAATAAAGACATATTGGCTCAGCAGTTACAGCAGTATGGTTTTGAGCATCATTTGCAAGCATTGTGGCACCTGTATGAGCAGCAGCAAATGATTGTGAGTCAAGCATTGCCAGACACGGCTGACAAGCTTATACAGCGCTATGAATCTTTAAACAATGAATCATTAAACCATCAGTCATTAAGTCATGACCCAGCAAACGATGAAGCATTAAGTCGTGAAAACGATCGCGATCTTGAAGCTCAAAGCACTATCGGTGAGCCAATGACAGTGGGGCTTTATTGGGTATTTTTAACCAGTATCAAATCGGTTTGGGCGGAGGACAGCTGGCTGACTGCGTTTAACCACAGTCAGCAGCAAGCAACGCCTTTGATTATGAGCGGTATTGAAAAGCTGGGACACGTTGCTGTTTTGGCTCAGCGTTTGCAGCGCGCGTGGGTGTATTATGTACCCTTTGTCTTCTTAAAGGATGGCGACGCTTATAGCTCGATGTTACACCCATCACTGTGGTTAGTCGGTGAAAAAACGGCAAACAGCAGCGAACATCTACAGATATTAAAGCCTCTAACGCAGCATGCTCACGCTGTTCATCGTGCCGATATTGCCACGATAGAATTTGCCCGTAGTAGTATTATGGCAATGCTTGCGACAAGGGTTAGCTTTATGAACGAGATGTCGCGTTTAGCGGACAGCCAACAAGTTGATATCAGACAGGTGAGTCATATCATGGGGCTCGATGAGCGTGTTGGTAGCAGCTACTTACAAGCTGGGTGGGGATTCGGCGGTAATACTTTACCAACGGAGCTTGATAAGTTGCAGCAGTCGAGTCAAACGCACAGTTTAGACATGCCATTATTGCAGTCTGTGATGCATATCAATGAAGACCAAAAAGAGCTTATCTTCCGTAAGTTTTGGCAGTATTTTAACGGTTTTATTGATAATAGAACGGTCATGATTTGGGGCGGTAGCTATAAATCCGGCTCTGGACGTACGGCAGGTTCAGCCATCCATCCACTATTGGCACTGTTATGGTCTTATAATATTCGTACGCTGATATATAGTGATAAAGCCCAGACAGAATTGGTCACGCTTTATGGCGACCAACCGCTATTTAAACTGATAAACACTCCGTACCAACAGCTGCATGAAGCACAAGCGATTTTTATTATAAGCTGGTCTTCTAACGATCAGTTGGATATCAATCAGCTCAATCAACAAGCAATGCCGATATTTGATGCCCAAAATTCATTGACGCGCTTGCAAGTTGATAGCTTGGTAGGCGATTATATGGGTATTGGTCGCTCTAAATAGTCCTGCTAAAATCTTATCGAACTAAAAAATGCTCGCCAATAGTTAATCGCTATCAGCGAGCATTTTTTTATCTTGAATGGCCTTAGTCGATACTCAATAAAATAGATGGATAGCTTTATAATGCGTGACTCGTAAAAATTTTGCTTGCTTGCTTGCTATGCTGACAGAGGCTACAAAAAATGTATTCCAGTCACGCTATACCTTTCTTATGTTGAACCGACTTTGTGATGTTAGGCAGGTACAGCGCCTTGGGTGGCTAACCACTGCTGAATTTCTTCAATTTTAGCCGCCAATAATGACGCATCACCACGACTTTCAATATTTAGCCGGATAAGTGGTTCTGTATTAGAGGCGCGTAAATTAAAGCGCCACTCCCCAAAGTTGAGACTTAAACCATCGAGTGTGGATTTAGTGGGTTTTTGCAGGCTGAATTTTTCTTCAATCGCACGGATAATGGTGGGAGCATCGTGCGTGGTCAAATGAAAGTTGCGCTCGCCTGAGCTGGGATAATCTTTGATATAGCCTGTAACCAATTCAGACAAGGTCTTGCCTGTGATGGACAGTAGCTCAATGGTCAACAGCCACGGGATCATGCCGCTGTCACAGTAGAAGAAATCACGAAAATAATGGTGCGCCGACATCTCGCCACCGTAGACAGCACCAGAATTACGCATAACTTGTTTGATAAAAGAATGTCCCGATTTACTGATCGCCGCTTTGCCATGGTGTTGTTCTATCACCGCTTCAGTGTTGTATATCACTCGCGGGTCATAGACGATGGTTTCATTGGCATACTTGTTCAAAAAGGCTTGCGCCAACATACCTACGATGTAGCTACCATCAATAAACGCGCCATTTTCATCGAATAAAAAACAGCGGTCAAAATCACCATCGAACGCAATTCCTAGATCTGCTTTGTGTTCTAAAACCGCTTGCTGGGTCGCTGCTCTATTGGTTTCAATCATAGGATTGGGAATGCCATTGGGAAAGCTGCCATCAGGAGTGTGATGTAGCGTAATAATCTCGATGGGCGTATCCGCTTGTGCGAGCTTATCAATCAATAAGTCGACAACAGGGCCAGCACTGCCATTACCTGAATTAATCACCAATTTGAGTGGTTTTAGTTTATCCGTATCGATAAAAGTCATTAAGTGAGCGATATAAGCGCTTTTATCGCTTATTAATTGTAGTGTGCCCGATGGACGATCATTGGTAAATTGTCCTGATTCTGCTAATGCTTGAATCTCTGCCAAACCATCATCGCCACTGATGGGTTTTGAGTGCTCTTTCACCAATTTTAAGCCATTATAATTAATAGGGTTGTGGCTGGCCGTCACTTCAATACCGCCCAGTACTTGATAATGGCTGGTGGCAAAATACACCTCTTCTGTGCCAGTCATGCCCAAATCAATAACGTCAGCGCCTGCATCTAACATACCTCGAATGGCCGCTTGTTTTAGCTGCTCACTTGAATGACGAATATCACTGCCGATCACGATAGCAGCTTGTAGATTTGCCATATCGCTGCTTTGCGTTTCGGTTGTTGTGTGATAACGCTGCAATAAAATCTGCGCAAAGGCACGTCCAATACGATAAGCGATATCTTCATCAAGATTGACGCCAAGCTCACCGCGAATATCATAAGCTTTGAATGAATTGATCGTAATGGGACTGAATTCAGTCGCTGGTTGATAGCGAATGGGCGCAGAAGTGGACATAGTGATAAAATTCCTTGTGCGTGAGCAGTGGTAGAATGAAGAAGTAAGAGGCACAATTATAAGTCAGTCAGCGTTCAATGATACACTAACACTAAAATTAACAACCTAAAAAAACGTTAAAAATATAAGAGCATCCTTTATGACTACTTTTACGACTACGCCAAACAAACATGTCACAGTGCCAACACCAGTACAAGGAACACCAGACGCCAGTGGGCAACTTGACGATCTGTTAGCACTCATGGCAAGACTGCGAGCCGACTGTCCGTGGGACAAAAAGCAAACCAATCACAGCCTAATCCCTTATGCGATTGAAGAGGCTTACGAGTTGGGCGAGGCCGTACAAAGCGATGACGACGAGGACATCAAAGGTGAGCTTGGTGATGTGTTACTACAAGTGGTTTTTCATTGTCAGATCTATGCAGAGCAAGGCCGTTTTGATCTTGCTGATGTCATTACTACCTTACAAGAGAAGCTGGTTCGGCGTCATCCGCACGTCTTTGAAGCCGAAACGCTCAAAGATGATGTGGCAGTCAAAGCGCGCTGGGATGAGATTAAGGCAGAGGAAAAACAAGAGCGTGTGTCACGTGGTAAACCGCCGCGCCGTTTAGATGAAGTCAAAGCGGGCAGTGCTCTAATGCAGGCGCAGGATGTACAAAAGCAGGCGTCCAAGCTTGGTTTTGACTGGGACGGTATCAGTGGCGCTTTTGATAAGTTGGATGAAGAAGTTAGTGAATTAAAGGCTGAGCTGATAGATAAATCAAAAGCAGACATTAAAGCCAATATTAAAGAGATAGAAAAAGAGCTTGGCGACTGTATGTTTGCCCTAGTCAATGTCGCTCGAAAACTAAACCTTGATGCAGAGGCTGCAACGTTAACCTGCGTGCATAAGTTTAAGTCGCGCTTTGGTTACATCGAAGAGCAGCTGGCAAGTATCGGTAAGCGCTTAGAAGACAGTGACATAACCGAGATGGATGCACTGTGGGAAGCGGCGAAACGACATGAACGTTCCCAGTAATAGATACATTATAAATATAATAAAGAGCGCTGCTAGCTGTCTAGTGGCAGTTTTGCTAATGAATGGGGCTAATGCGGCGCCTTGTTTTGATGATCCGCAACGCGCTTATGAGTATCTGTTAGCAAAAGAAAAATCAGTCATAAAAGCACGTGATGAGACAATCGTGAACATCAATCGTGCCAGCGAAAGTGAGTTAGTGTCGCTAAATGGGATTGGCAGCAGCAAAGCGCGCGCAATTATCTTATACCGCGATATGTTTGGCGGTTTTAAAACGGTTGATGAGCTAAAAAACGTCAAAGGCATTGGTGCAAAAACGCTTGAGAAAAACCGAGCGCGTTTGCGCGTACAGGACAGATAGCCCTATTTTGTATAAATTAACCCCAATATTGATAAAATAGCATGTAAGTAAATGTCATAACACACCCAGCACCGACAAAATTTGTTAAACTAGCGGTTACATCCGCCTGACAAACGCTGTGTTCGTTAGGGGTGAGTAAAGAATACCGGCGAGGAGTAGATGCATGGCCGAGCGTGCCGCCAAGCAGTTAGAACTGAACAAATCTGAATTACCCAATTCCATTACAGAAGTGATTGCCACATTGACGCGAGCTGGGTTTGATGCCTATATCGTCGGTGGCGGTGTGCGTGATACTTTATTGGGTCTGCGTCCGAAAGACTTTGATGCCGTGACTGATGCCAAGCCGCATGAGATCAAAGACGTCTTTGGCAAGCGCTGCCGCATTATTGGTCGCCGCTTTCAATTGGCGCATGTCTATTCTGGGCGCGAATTGATTGAAGTGGCAACGTTTCGTGGGCCACCAACCAGTGATGCCAATACCAATCGGGACGGCATGATTCTGCGCGATAATGTGTGGGGTGATATTAAGCAAGATTTTTCTCGCCGTGATTTTTCTATTAATGCGCTCTATTATCAGCCACTCAAAGGCGTGGTCCATGATTTTTGCGGCGCACTTGAAGACATCGATAATAGAATTATTCGTCTATTGGGCGATGCCCCCGTTCGTATTGAAGAAGATCCGGTACGCTTACTACGTGCCTTACGTTTCAAAGCCAAACTGGGCTTTGAGTTTGATGACGCCTTGGCCGCGCAGTTCCATGAGGGTAATTGGGCATTGCTTGAGCAAATATCACCGCATCGTCTGTATGATGAAACGCAAAAAATGTTTACGGGCGGCTATTTGGTGCCATTATTGCCGTTATTGTTCGAGTCAGGCGCCATTGATAGCTTGGTTATTTATCCGCCGTCTGAGCCAAGTGCGTTAGTGAATCAAGTGGCAATCAATACAGACAAACGCATTGCTGCTGGCAAAAGCATCAATCCAGCGTTTTTCTACGCTGCTCTCTTGTGGGAAAATTATCTGCATCAATTGGCCAAAGCCAAAAAGCGTAATATGCCATTTGCTGAAGCGCAAATGCATGCGGCGGGTAAAGTCATTGATCGTCAGCGTATCAAAACGGCAATCCCTAAATTTGCCGAACAGTTTATCCGTGATATTTGGATATTACAGCCAAAACTTGCCGCTCCGCGCAGCAAGCAAATCATCCAGCTCTCTGAGCATCCACGCTTCCGCGCAGGCTTTGACTTTTTATTATTGCGTGAGCAATGCGGTGATGCCGAACATCCCTTATCAGAGTCCACCAATGAGATGGGCGACTGGTGGCAGACGTATCAAACGTTGTCAGAGCAAGAGCAGCAGCAAGCCATTGATGCGTTCGATGAAAATATTCGACGCGGCGCTTATAAGCAAGGGCAAGGCCCGCGCGGTCGCGGACGCAATCGTCAAAAGGTTGAGGCAAATGCCGTTGATGATTCAACTGGCAATCAACAAAATGCCAATCAACAACATGGTAAGCAAAGTAAAGCCAATGGTAGCACTGAAAAAGGTATGAACGATCAGACAATGGTAAATAATTCAGCAAACGTTCCATCACGTCGACGCCGTGCTGCTAGCCAGCTCTCAAGCTCTGATAAGCAATCGGCTAGCCATAAAAACCAAGGTTACGATGCTACGCAAGCCAAACAAGACAGCAGTGAGCTTGCTCAATTACAGCAGTTGTCTTTGGCTAATAATGACAATCAAACCGCAAGTAAGCATCACAATACCAAGCCTGCGCCATTGTTTGTGATAGAGCACGAAAAAGTTGTGCCGCCATTAAAAAGACAACTGGCGAATGATGAAAGCTCCAAACCTGTCAAAGCGACTGTGAAGAAGACAGCCGCTGCTAAGAAGGTTGCAACGAAAGAAGAAGTGCAGCCATCTAGTACAAAACAGGCTGAGGGTAAGGCATCACCAGTCAAAACCACCACCCATGTCAGCCGTTCGGTCGCAAGCACACCTGCACTGGTCAGCATGAATAACGAGCCGGTTCCGCATAAGCGTCGCCGTCGTCAGCCCAGTGTTGACAGTGCCCATGGTGACTATAGTAACGACAGTAACGACAGTAACCACAGCGCTAATGGTATCGACACCCAAGCGCCAGTGAATCAACAAAGTGCTAATGATAAGAACGCGTCTGAGCAGTATGCGAGAAAAGCCCCAAAACCAGCGGCTGAGTTTGGCGATAAAACGGAAACCAAAACCAGACGATCTAGAAAGCCGGCTCAAAAGTCGGTTACGGAAAGCAAATCTACAGAAGCTAGCCCTATAGAAACAGAATCCGCGCCTACGCAAAATAAACAGGCTAAAGATAAACAGGCTAAAGCGAGTCAAGGGGCTGATAGTCAGACTAGCGTTAGTAAAATGACTGACAATAAAGGTCCAGTGCCATCGAAACGTCGTCGTCGCCAACCCAATACCAACAACGCTTAATGTTCATTGTGTTTAAGCAGGTTGCGGCTTAAGAGCGATAGCAGAAATTGACCGTAGATTTTAGAGTACAGTGACAACCATGACCAGTTTTGAAAGCCTTGCCAATGGTCGTAGCGGACAAGCAGATGCTACCTACCATCCTACAACCAACGATCGTCAAGATAAAGGGGCGTGGCACACGTGTTATGTGGGCTTGGGTAGCAATTTGGCGAATGATTTGGGGTCGCCAGTAGAGCATTTGCAGCAAGCGCTGGCTGGGTTGCAAGGTCATAATGACATATGTAATGTTAGCATCTCCTCGTTTTATGCCTCATCTCCCATGGGGCCACAAGACCAACCTGACTTTGTTAACGCAGTTGCGGGTTTTGAGACAAGACTGACAGCGTTTGAATTGCTCGCCTTTTGCCAACAGTTAGAACAGAGTGCTAAGCGTGCCCGCCTCCGTCGTTGGGGTGAGCGCAGTCTGGACGTCGATATTTTATTATATGGCGACTTACAGATGACAGAGACGCAGCTGACCATTCCGCATGCTGGACTTTTTGAACGTAATTTTGTCTTGATACCTCTGCGAGAGTTGGCGCCCAATCTAACAATTGCAGGCGTTTCAATCACTGACTGTCCACAAAGTAGTGACTGGACAGGTTTAACGCGCTTATCGAGTACCTAAAAAGCGCGACTGATTGAGTAAGCATAAGCAAGTGACAAGCGTTATTCATTTAAAATTTTAAAACAGGCGTGGTTGATTGATAATTAAAGGCATTGAATGTCGATTGAGGATCATATGACAACATTATCTACTTTAAATAAATTTAAGAAAGATGGCACCAAGTTTACTTGCTTGACGTGCTATGACGCGATGTTTGCAAGAATGATGGAAGCGGCACAGATTGATACTATTTTAATCGGCGACAGCTTGGGTATGGTCGTACAAGGCCATGACTCGACATTGCCTGTCACTGTGGCAGATATGGTTTATCACACCGCCAACATCGCTCGTAGCAATAAGCAGGCACTAATTTTGGCTGACTTGCCCTTTATGAGTTATGTGACGCTACCAGAAGCCGTCGCTAACAGTCGGCAATTGATGCAGGCGGGCGCACATGTAATCAAAATTGAAGGCGGTAGTGAGCTGTGTGATCTTGTCACAAAACTGGCGCAGGCAGGAACGCCCACTTGCGTGCATCTCGGTTTGACCCCGCAATCGGTCAATGTTTTTGGTGGTTATAAAGTCCAAGGACGCGGTGATGCAGCCGCAAAAGTGCTTGCTGATGCAAAAGCAGTGGTTGCTGCTGGTGCGGCCTTATTGGTATTAGAGTGCGTCCCAGCTGAACTTGCTAAGCAAATAACGGAAGCGGTGACCGTACCAGTCATTGGGATTGGTGCAGGGGCCGATACTGACGGTCAAGTGCTGGTCATGCATGACATGCTAGGGATGATTCACGGCCGTGCCCCTCGTTTTGTCCATGATTTTTTGACTGATGAGCGTAACAGCGCACGCAGTATCGAAGGCGCATTTGGCCTTTACCAGCAGTCAGTGCGTGAAGGCACGTTTCCAGCTGAGTCGCATCAATTCAGTTAATGTATCTACTCGTTAGTTTATCCAAGATTTGATAACAGAAGACCACCCAACCATGCCTATTGTTCATCATCGTATATCGACATTGCGTGACGCATTACAGCCTTATCGTGGTTTGCAAAATGACGGGCAAAGTCGCTCACAGCGTATTGCTTTAGTGCCAACCATGGGCAATCTGCATGCAGGGCATCTTGAATTGGTGAGAATTGCCAAACAGCGGGCAGAGGTTGTGGTGGTCAGTATATTTGTCAATCCTACGCAATTTGGTGTGGGCGAAGACTTTGATAGCTATCCTCGTACGCTGGATGAGGATATTGCAAAGCTAGCCACGGTCGATGCTGATTATGTTTTCGCGCCTAGTATCGATGAGATGTACCCAGTCTTGCCACCGCCGACCACTGTGCTGGCAGGGGCTATTACGGATCAATTGTGTGGTCAAACGCGTCCTGGGCACTTCGATGGTGTGGGTATTGTCGTTGCTAAGTTATTTAATATTGTGCAACCGGATATGGCTATTTTTGGGCAAAAGGACTATCAACAGCTGGCTATTATCAAGCAGTTGGTACGCGATTTGAGCTATCCTATTGAGATTGTAGGAGCACCTATTGTTCGTGCTGATGATGGACTGGCCTTATCCTCTCGTAATCAGTATTTAAGTGAGACTGAGCGTCAAATCGCTCCTATATTGCACCAAGAGCTACAACGTTTGGCACATGAACTAGAAAACCATACGCTAAGCGTGCAAGAGTCTAAAGCCTTACTGGCTAAAGCGCATAATCGAATTACGGAAGTCGGTTTTGTGATTGATTATTTAGAAATCAAAACCGAGAGTTTGGATGCTCCACGCCATACTACAGACAGTTTTAATGTTGAACGCAAAGATTTAATCATTCTAGTCGCGGCTTGGCTGGGACGTGCACGTTTGTTGGACAACCAACGAGTGACGGTGAATCAGCCGTTATAATATAGTAGCTTGCAAAATGCAATGGACTAAAATGGGTGAATCATGGATGTAAATCAGGACAGTAGTAACGATGATACCAAACAGGTAGCACGTAAATCCGCCGCTGATAAGCTCAGTATTTTAGTTGTGTCAGGTCTTTCAGGCTCGGGTAAAACCTCAGTATTAAATATCTTAGAAGATCTCGGCTATTATTCCATTGATAATCTGCCGTTGTCATTGCTTGCCAATGCCACCCATAAACTGGTTAATGAAAGTGGCATTCGCCGCATTGCGCTTGGTGTTGACATTCGAACGCCGCGTGCCGATTTGTCCAATTTTGCAGAAATGTACGAATCACTAAAAAACACATATGGCGATCAGGTGGTAAAGGTGGTGTATGTGACCGCGCAAGAAATGGCGTTGGTTGCTCGCTTTAATGCCACTCGCCGTGTCCATCCTTTGATGTCGCTGGACATTGATAATAGTGACAATGCAAAACATATTGCTTTTAATTTACCAGCGGCGATCAAAAAAGAGGGTGAGCTATTAAAGCCCGTTGCCAGCCATGCTGATATCAAAATTGATACCAGCAACTTAAATATTCATCAGCTAAAAGACAGTCTGCGTGACTACATCGGTGTGGACAATCAGATTGTGATTAACTTGCTGTCTTTTGGGTTTAAATATGGCAGTCCGATTGATGCCGACTTTGTATTTGATGTCAGAATACTACCCAATCCCCATTGGAACCCTGAGCTGCGTACATCGACAGGACTTGATGCTGAGGTCGCTGCTTTTTTTGTAGACTGTCCAGATGTCGCTGAGATGATCGATGATCTCAGTCGCTTTTTGACGCGTTGGTTGCCCGAGTTTTTACACAATAACCGCCATACAGTAACGGTTGCCATTGGCTGCACGGGCGGTAAACATCGCTCCGTGTTCATTACTGACAATTTACAACGCCGTCTTGCCGATACTATGCCAAAAGGCATAAAGGTACTGGCAAAGCACCGTGAAAAGAATCGTTGGTAGTGGTGCTATACCTCAAATATTACTAATTTTATTATTCATTATTTTGGAAAGTGTTTATGATTGACTGGTCAGAACAGGACATGCGCGTCTCGCGTACCGAACTCAAAAAAGCCCATGAGCGCTTGCAACAGTTGTCGATACCGCTTGCCAGCTTGTCGAAAAAACAGCTCAAAAACTTACCAGCCAGTGATTATTTTATGGCAGAGTTGATGGCATTGGCAGACATTACCAGTGCCAATGCTCGTAATCGCCAGACCAAGCGTGTCGGTAAGCTCATTAGTGAAGAAAATCGTCATGAATTGGTGAAAGCCTTGTTTGATGCGGTGTTTCCTAAAGAGCAAATTTCTAAAATAGAAAGCTGGCACGAGCGTTTAAACATCAATGATGAAGGAACGCTAAAACAGTTTGTAAAACAGTATAAGGCTTCTGAGCATAACAGCATGTATCAACTGCTACTATGGATTGAGTATGCCAAGCACACGCAGGATGACGAGCTGATGAGAGAGTCAAAAGCGGATTTGGCAAGTTATATTCGTGAAGTGGCTATCTTGTCACAGTTAAAGAAGTAATCATAAAAAGATTGTATAAAAAAAGCCAATCCTTCAAAGATTGGCTTTTTTATGCATGCATGATCAGTAGCGCGTCTATTAAAAACAAAGACTACATTATTTCTTCTCAGCGCGAACCTTGTCTACCAAAAATTCAACGACTTTAGGTACCGTGGCATCTTCGCCTGTCACTACATACTTGCCCTGTACCACGACTGCTGGTACGCCAGAGAGCTGATAACGCTTAGCACCGGCTTGTGAACGACCAATTTTTGTGCCCACTGCAAATGAATTATAAAGGCTGTTGAATTTCTTTTCATCAACGCCTTTTGAGCCATACCATTTGCTCAATGAGGCTTGGTCAAACAGTTTTTTACCGTCTTTATGGATCGCATCAAATAGAGGTTTATGAGTTTTATTTTCAAATCCCAAAAGCTGAGCGGCATAAAAACCACGAGCATTGGCTTCCCAAACGGGATTAAGCGCGGCTGGTGTTTTAAAGAATGCCACATCTTTGTCTTTGGTCTTTGCCCATTTTTCCATATGCGGGTCAAGTTTATAGCAATGCGGGCAACCATACCAAAAAAACTCACGAACTATGATCGCATCACCGCTGATTTTTTCTGGATTGTCTATCACGCGATAGTCTTTTCCAGCGACGTAGTCGGCAGCTTGTGCGCCCATAGTAGCAAGTCCGATGGCCATGGCCAGACCAGTCAGTGTGATGACACGTTTCATACTTTATCCTTGAGGTGTGGAGGCTTAGGGGTGGTTAGCGTGCTTATATATCATTGGCTTGAGTTTCATAAACAATATAGCGACACGTAAAACTGATCTATAACAGTACATCGGCTATGATAACGTAAAACGTGTGTACTTGTGAATCCGAATCTTAACGAACAGTTGTAAAGCTGTCAGTTATTATTTAAGGTACATTGCTTAAACAAGGTACATTGCTTAAATAGGTAGATAGTTGAAACTCAATAAAACCAATACACGACATTATCTATATCAAGCCAGCAAGATCTATACCACATTTCATGAGAATTGAAGATAGCTATAGCAAAAGGGGCACAGGTAGGTGGTTACCAATGCCACTCACAATCGGTGACGATGTACTCACGACAAAGTTGCTGCTCTCATGCTAATATTAAACCCATAATTTTGCACTGTATACGTTAATAACGATAATGACAATAAAGGAAAACCATTATGGGCCAAGCGACCCCTTCTTTGAATGAGCAAGAAAACCATCGTACTGATGATATGGCAGCGACCACCATCAATGTGGATGCTGGTGAAGTTGAGAAATTCAACAAATTGGCCAGCGAATGGTGGAGCAACACGGGCGCCTTTGCAACCTTGCACGAAATCAATCCTCTGCGTTTAAATTGGATAGAGGAGAACGTCAAACGCAGCTATCAATCTGCCCTTGCGGCGAAAGATAGTACTGCTCAAGGTGTGCATAAAACAGCGGATACAGGACTTGCGGGCAAAAAAGTGCTGGATGTTGGTTGTGGCGGCGGTATATTGTCTGAATCCATGGCGCAACGTGGTGCCGATGTCACAGGGATCGATCTGGGCACCGAAAATCTAAAAGCCGCGGCGCTACATGCAGAGCAAAGCGGTTTAGAAAATACCTTACGCTACCAGCATATTCCAGTAGAAGAGTTGGCAAAAACCCACGCCGGTCAGTTCGATGTAGTGACTTGTATGGAGATGCTTGAGCATGTGCCAGACCCAAGCTCAATTGTTCGTGCTTGCTTTGCATTATTGGCACCGGGCGGTGTTTGTGTGTTATCAACGATCAATCGTAACCCCAAATCCTATTTGTTTGCCATCGTTGGGGCAGAGTATGTCTTACGTTTGCTGGATCGCGGCACTCATGATTATGCCAAGTTTATTACACCCGCTGAACTCGACAAAATGGCAGTTGATACTGGATTTACGCGGCAAGATATCATTGGTTTACACTACAATCCGTTGACCAAGCGCTACTGGCTCGCCCAAAATGTCGATGTCAATTATATGATAGCGGTAAAAAAACCGATCGTTTAAACCACGCGCGTTTGTTTTCTTTATTCTCACTAAGTCAGTCATCAATTTAAGAGCATTCTTTATGGCCCAATTTATAAAAGCGGTTTTATTTGACCTTGATGGGACACTCATCGACACGGCTGCCGACTTTGTCCGTATCATTGGTAAAATGAGTCGCGAGAATACTTGGCAAGCGCCGCCTGAAGCAGAGATTCGTGAGCAGGTTTCTGCCGGTGCCTCGGCCATGGTAAAATTGATGCTACGATACAATGAGCAAATCGATGTCAGCGAAGAGGCCTTGCTGAATTTTCGCCAGCAGTTTTTAGATGACTACGAGGCGGATATATGTATCGACAGCTGCGTATTTGCTGAATTGGAAGAAGTGTTGACCACACTTGAAAAACAAGGCGTACCTTGGGGTATTGTGACCAATAAGCCGCGTTATTTGGCAGAGCAGTTGTTAAATAAAATGGCGTTAGACGAGCGCTGCGCTGTTTTGATCTGTCCTGATGATGTATCGCGCTCAAAACCTGATCCAGAGCCTATGTATATGGCGCTCGAGAAGCTGAGTATTCCTCGCGGGGCGGCTGGCTGTGTGTTGTACGTGGGCGATCACGTACGAGACATAGAAGCTGGAAAAGCGGCAGGTATGCCAACGATTTTGGCGGCGTACGGCTACATTCCTGCTGAAGATCAAAAAAATCTAAAAGCGTGGGGCGCTGATTATATTGTCGAGACTCCCCAGCAATTGAATGAGTTGCTACTGTCTTCTGGCCGCTTTGACTACGTATAAACCGTGTATAAACCCTTATATAAATCTCTGTACGATGAAGCCAATACCCTTATAAACAAGTAGTCCTGCAACTATTAACCCCTAACTATTAAACACTAAATAGTGAGTGATACCATGAGCACAAACATTGACCAATTGGCGGACCCACAAGCCGCCCAAACTCCGACAACTACGTTGACTCATGATGACATTCGCAGTTTTGTGCCTCCTGATAACTGCTTGGACGGTAAGACCATATTGGTGACAGGGGCAGGCGACGGTATTGGCCGCGTGGCCGCATTGACTTATGCCCGTTATGGCGCCACTGTTTTGCTGTTGGGTCGTACCAGCAGTAAACTTGAATACGTTTACGATGAAATTGAGAGCTTCGGTGGTAAACAGCCGGCCATGCTGCCAATGAATCTAGAAGGTGCCACTTATGCTGAGATGCAGCAGCTAGAAGGACTAATCAATAAAGAAGTCGGTCAGCTGGATGGCATTTTGCACAATGCGGGGATGCTGGGGCAACTGACACCGCTTGAGATGTATGATGTTGATATGTTCGCCGATGTGATGAAGGTCAACTTTACGGCAACCTTTATGCTGACCCAAGCGTTACTACCGTTACTAAAAGACGCAGATCATGGTTCCATCGTCTTTACGTCTAGCACCGTTGGTACTACTCCGCGCGCGTTCTGGGGTGCTTATGCGCTGTCGAAGCAGGCAGTAGAGGGCATGAGCGATATCTTTACCCAAGAGACGCAAAACACCACAAACCTGCGCTTCAACTGTGTCAATCCGGGCGGTACGCGTACCAACATGCGTGCTCATGCGTATCCAGGAGAGAACCCTATGAGCCTCAAAACGCCTGAAGACATCATGGCAGGCTATGTCTGTTTGATGAGTGATGAGAGTATTGGGGTACGCGGACAAGTGATTGAGCTACAGCCCAAGGATTAGCAAAACGTTAATGAAGCCTAGACCAATGCTAGCGTCGCTTTTATAAAAAATTCAATATCCGTCAGCCGCTTGCAATTAGCGATAAAAGCCCCATCTATTTGTTATTAAAGAAATTATGTATAATTAATAATAACAAATAGGATAAAATTATGGCAGGTGGCTGGTCAAGAGATGGTGCTGAGCACGAACAAATGGATGCAACTGTCAATGATGCGCTAGAGCGCGCTCGGCGTTCACTACCAACGGGCGTTAGTGCTGAGTTTTGCGATGAATGTGGCAATCCCATTCCAGAAGCGAGGCGGCTGGCTGTGCCCGGTATTCAGCATTGTGTGAGTTGCCAAACTGAGCTTGAGCAAGAGGCGAGAGCCGCTGAATTATTTAATCGCCGTGGTAGTAAAGACAGCCAATTGCGTTAACTGATCTATTTAACTAGGTCACTTAACTAAGCTAATCGAGTTAAATTAAAAAAAGCGAACCCTGCTATCGAGTAGGGTTCGCTTTTTTGTGCTGTCTGTTTTTGAATCTCTATACTGACGTATGATTACTATATAGTCGGTAAATGGTCAAATTGACCTATCAATAGTCAGGCACTACTGGTATAAGTTTTTGTTGCTTGCTGTGTCGTTGCAGACAGAGGCAGCAAAAAACGAGTCCTATTCTCACTGTGCCTTTTTTATATTGGATTAACTACATAATACCAGTGCCATTAATTCACGGTCGTATGCTTCCCAATCTATAGTTGATGATAGTGTAGGATTGTCTGCTACGTTTGCTTGATCGCTACCCAGCACCTTGTCTTGACTATCATTGGCCTTCTCCAACTGCAAGATAATCTCTAACCGACTATCGACTTGAGCGCTAACGGTACTTGTGGTTAAGCTGTCAGGCGTAAAGTTGATTTGTAGCCAGCCATCAGTCGTATGCACAATGCCTTTAATACGTTGCCAGCTCGGCAGTTGTAATAGCCACTCTTGCAACTCATTGGCTTTTAGTACATACGCTGCGGGTAGACGCCAACCTGCCAAAAACATATCTTGCTGTGTCTCATGATAACGATAAGGTTGATCAAGTTCTGTATCGGCCGGAACGTCATCATTGATTTGTGAAGGGTCTGGCGATGAGGCATTTGATAATGAGGAAGAGGATAAAGCGGTATTTAGAGGTCGCAAATTCACAATAGATTGTTGAGGAAGGGCAATAGTAACCTTACGCTGCTTTGCAATAATATGACTGAGTTTGGTCAGTGGCACAGTTAGCTCAGACAAGTAAGTATTTGATAACTTAGCATCGTCCAATGTGGTCTGAGTTGGCGCTGACCAAATGATGCTGACTTGCGGGTTGAGCCCAGCTATCCAATCTTGTAAGGCAAGCTTATCGCTATCGGTAAATTGAGCATAACGATTAATCACTAAGACATCAGCATCGCGAACATGCGCTTGAAAACCATCATGGGTACGATACTTTTCTTGCTGCCACTGCACACCGTTCAGCACCGTTATCACGGCCTGCATCTTTAAAGCGGTCTGCCAATGCGGCTCGCTTAGCTGACGTATCAGCTCACGCGGATGCGCCAGTCCGGTGGGTTCAATAAGCAGGCGCTGCGGATGATGATCGCTCAGTAGGCGACTGATAGCAATCTGTAGTGGCAGCTGGCTGGTACAACATATACAGCCGCCATTCACTTCCCGAATAGCAATACTATTTTTATCAATCGTCTCGTCTTGAGCGCTTGCTAAAAGTGAGCCATCGATACCGATACGTCCAAATTCATTAATCAGTAACGCCCAGCGTTCATCAGCAGGTTTAGTCGCCAATAACTGATTGATAACCGTGGTTTTACCCGCACCCAAAAACCCTGTCACCAAGGTGCAGGGTATGTTTTGAAAAACAGTGGTCTTTTTTGTAGCAGGATTAGTCATGTCAGTAAGAGTGGCGACAAGTTATTCACTTTTCACGTCTTCAATATCGGCTTCGTCAGGTACGAATACATAACCTACGCCCCATACGGTTTGAATATAACGCGCTTGAGACGGATTGTCTTCAATCAAACGGCGCAGACGGGATACTTGGACATCGATAGAGCGCTCCATGGCACCCCATTCGCGACCACGGGCAAGGTTCATAAGCTTATCGCGTGTCAACGGCTCACGTGGATGCTGAACCAACGCTTTTAGCACCGAAAACTCACCTGTGGTTAAAGTCACGACATTACCGTCACGTTTGAGTGTACGAGTTGATAAGTCCAAGGTCCAAGGACCAAACTCAACCACTTCAAGTTGGTGACTTGGCGCGCCAGGCAACTCGCGGTTTTGACGACGTAGTACGGCTTTAATACGAGCCAACAGCTCTTTTGGGTTAAAAGGTTTGGGCAGATAATCGTCCGCACCCGCTTCTAGTCCTGCAATGCGATCTGCATCGCCACCTTTCGCGGTCAGCATAATGATTGGGATGTCGCCGTTATTTTCGCGCAGACGCTTACAAATATTGATGCCATCTTCGCCCGGTAACATCAAATCTAGTACCACAAGCGAGAAAAGCTCACGCTGCATAAGCTTGTCCATTTGGCTACCGTCATGGGCGGTACGGACGACAAACCCATCGTCTTCTAGAAAACGTTGCAGCAAAGAGCGCAAACGCGCATCATCATCGACCACTAAGATACGCTGAGTCAAAGTATCATGGCTGTTATTATCAGTCATACGGGCATCCTCTTATAAAAATTATTATTAGCAGAAACGGTTAACGCTTAGTAAAATATGATTGTTCATAAAATAGGGTGATTATTTGATGGTCAATCCGTTGATTATTGAAAATCCTATAAAAATAACTACATTTGTTCAATCGGGTCGCACTTGGTATTTTTTGTGCTATTGACACTTTAGTGTATAAGATTGCAGTCACAATTGCATCACTCATCAAGAAAAATGCTGTATGCGTTTGTTTAACAAGGCGACAAGATTGATGATACCAGACGATTTTTGCGCCAAAACACACGATAAATAACGAAAAGATAAAAAGGATTTTTATTCATGCAGCTTTTGCTATAATGCAAAACTACATTTCTCAACGATTGATACGTATATGAGTAGCACTGATACCTTAACGCCATCTCAAACCTCGACAAATGCACAGGTTTTGGATGCAACCACACACGCGAATATTCACGACAAGCTTGCTCGCGCGCTTGGCATTAAGACTGCTCAAGTCAATGCGTTTGTCAAACTTTACGATGAAGGCGCGACTGTTCCCTTTATTGCCCGTTACCGCAAAGAGAAGACTCAGAATCTTGACGATGCGCAGCTGCGAGCGTTAGAGAAGTCTCTCAATTATGAGCGCGACATGGCCACTCGTCGCCTCAAAATTACGGAGCTACTGAGCACGCAGGGCAATTTGACCGATGAGCTACAGACGCGAATTGACAATGCGACGTCCAAGCTTGAACTTGAAGACATCTACTTGCCCTACCGTCCGCGTCGCCGTTCTCCAGCGGCCAAAGCTCGTGCCGCCGGTCTCGATGTTGCTGCCCAAGCAATTCTCACGCAAGAGATTACACCAACCGATGCCTTGGTGGACTATCAGGTTCAGGCAAGTGTGACGGACGACAGTGGCAATGAGATTGAGGTCGACTTCAGTGATATCGACAAGCAGTTGGCGGGCCTACAAGCCATCATCGTTGATGAATGGACGCAAGCGCTGGATCTGCTGGACAACTTACGTAATGGTTTTGCCAAAACGGCGAGCATTGTTTCTACCGTTGCCAGCGAAGAAAAGCGTGAAGTTGGTGAGAAGTTCAAAGATTACTTCGAGCATAGTGAAAGCCTTGCGCGCTTGCCCAATCATCGCCTGCTAGCGATGCTACGTGGTCGCCAAGAAAATGTATTGGGGCTAAAGGTAGAAGGTGAAGATACGCCTTTTATCGAAAAAATCGTCTCGCATTTTGAGGTAGATGCCAAAGCGCCTGCTGCGCGTCGTGAATTTTTAACAGAAGCTGCCAGCAGTTTGTGGAAAGACAAATGGCGTCCGCACATTGAGCATCGTCTATTGACAGAAAAGCGTTTGACCGCTGAAGCAGATGCGATCGAAGTCTTCGCTAATAATTTACAACACTTATTAATGTCAGCACCTGCGGGTCGTAAAGTGATCTTGGGCGTGGATCCTGGCATTCGCCATGGCGTAAAAATGGCCATCGTCGATGCGCAAGGCCATGTGATGTTAGACAGCAACGATAAGCCTGTTGTCGCCACCGTTTATCCATTTGCCCCTGACAATAAAATAGACGAAGCCAAAGCGGTTATCGATGAGCTGCTAAGTACGTATCAAGTTGATTTGGTAGCTATCGGTAATGGCACAGCCAGTCGTGAAACCGATGCAATGATCAAAGAGATTTTGGCGGCCAATGACGCACTAAAAGCCAATGTGGTCATCGTCAACGAATCTGGTGCCTCTGTCTATTCAGCCAGTGAGCTTGCCAGTGATGAATTGGCCAATCTCGATGTTTCAGTGCGCGGCGCGGTGTCTATCGCTCGTCGTTTGCAAGATCCATTGTCAGAGCTCGTCAAAGTCGATCCAAAAGCCATTGGCGTGGGTCAGTATCAGCACGACGTCAACCAAAATCAATTGGCAGATAGCTTGGACAAAGTGACTCAAGACAGCGTAAATGCCGTTGGTGTTGATGTGAACACCGCAAGTCCTGCTATCTTGGCCCATATCGCTGGTTTGAACCGCAATGTGGCGCAGCAAATCGTCAGCTATCGTAAAGAGCACGGTGCGTTTGACAGTCGCGAGGCGCTAAAAAACGTCCCTCGTTTGGGTGTGAAAACTTTTGAACAAGCGGCCGGATTCTTACGTGTCCACGGCGGCAGTAACCCGTTAGATGCCACAGGCGTCCATCCAGAAAGCTACGATTTGGTCGATAGCTTATTGACGCAAACGGGCAAATCATTGCCAGAAATCATCGGTAATGAAGGGGTACTAAACACAATCGATACGACGTCGCTGGCCGCTAACGATGAGAATATCAGCGTAAAATCAATTTTAGATGAGCTTGCCAAACCTGCCCGTGATCCACGTCCTGAGTTTAAGACGGCCAACTTCCGTGATGATGTTAATAGTATCAAAGATTTGACAGAAGGGATGACGTTAGAAGGCGTGGTAACGAATGTCACCGCCTTTGGTTGTTTCGTCGATGTAGGTGTTCACCAAGATGGTTTGGTACACATCTCACAGATGGCAAACGATTTTGTCGCAGACCCAATGAACCGCGTTAAGCCCGGCGATATCGTCTCAGTACGCGTGATCTCCATTGATGAAAAACGTGGTCGTATCGGTTTTAGTATGAAACCTGAAACCGAAAAAACAGCCCGTCCAGCGGCGAAATCTTCTGAGCCAAATACCGGTAATGAGGACAATGCCAATCGTCCACGCAGCAATCGTCCTGCTGCTGACAAACGCCAAACCAAGCCGCGTGCGCAACGTCAAGACGGCCGTCAAGATAAGCCTCAAGCCAGTCGTCAGGACAAAAATAGTACCAACAATCGTGGTAAAGCATCTAGATCTGAGAGCACTGAAGCACCTAGTAAAATGGGCACGCTTGGCGCCTTATTGAAAGAAGCGGGCGTGACTAAAAATAAAAAGTAGTAGGAATGTATAGGCAGTTCAAAATAAAACCGAGAAATCAATAAACATAGGTGACTGGTATAAATTTCCCTTGCGTGCTGCTCATACAGAGGCTGCGTAAAATTCATTCCAGTCGTTCTGACTCGCTTTTGAAGTAAATCGCCTATATATCAATGGTTATAAGTATAATATCAGTGGTCATAAATACAAAAAAAGGCAGCCTAATGGCTGCCTTTTTTTGTATTTATATATTCTAGAACATCTCTTAAATTGCGTAATACACGTTAGTCAGCCATGTCTTCTTCTAGCATAGGATCTTCTTGCAACATAGAATCTTCTGGCATTACTTCTTCTTGTGACATGGAACCTTCTTGCATCATCGCAGCTTGTGCTTGTAGGTCTCTTGCCGCTTCTACATCTTGTGGGTTTTGCATGTTTTGTTCTGGTTGTTGAGCCTGTAATTCAGTAGGCATTGCGCGTTGGGTAGCAGCCGCATTATTGTTGACGCTATTCATGCTGGCTCTTGAGATGGTTTGGGTTTCATTAACTACAAACGGATTGGATTGGTCTGCGCTTGTCTCATTATTATTCATGGTAGTGGCGGCTTCATTGGGTGCAGTTTGCATATCCATTGGAGCAGTATCAGCAGGTGCAGCCATGGCCAAACTTGGAATAGCAAGCGTAGCGCCAATAACTAGTGACAAAGGTAACATACGTTTTTTCATTAATGGATTCCTTAATTTATGATCTTATCATGTCAGTTCAATGTATTTCTAAACGTGACGCTTAGTTGGTATTCTTCTCTTTTATATAAATAAAATTATTCAGTATCTTAAATATATATATTTACTATTTCTAATATTGATGCAATAGAAAAAATAAAATCATGATAACCATTAAACGATTATCATGATCGGTTTGGAAAAAGAGTTTTAAAAGCTAAATTAAATCGATTAAAAACTCTAGATAGGAGAATAGCAACTAAGTGATGAATGATTCAGTAGTTCATAGATTAATAATCTAACAGATTAATGTGGGTAGGTGATTTTGTGCAATCACTGTATGGTTATCGTCATGTCAAAAAACTTAGTTATATTACTTTTTTAAGATCAATTTTGAGACTTTAACGAATAACAATCACCTACCAAGCATCAATATCTTATTTAAAAAAAGTTTATTCAACAATAACGTATTCACCAGTATTGGGATCGACGACACGTTGCTGAGTATTATTGTCTGGTACACGAGTGATAGGGAAGGTTTGGTTGATTTCGGTATTATCAAGTACATCGTTATCGACTTGCTCACCAACCACTACGGTACGGTTCATCCCTTCTACGGCAACAGCTGTGCCTTGATTGGTATTCACACGTTTCACTTGATCTGATGGGGCGACGATAACCTCTTTAACACTGTACTTAGAAGGACGAATGACACGCTTGGTTTCCACAATCACAGGCTCCATGGTACGTGCTTCGCTGATGGCAACTTGCGCTTCTGGTGCTTTGGCTTCACTGATAACAGGGGTTGGGAAGCGGCTACCGAAGTGGTTGTCGCACTGTTGCATGGTCAGGCGCACAGGATTACCAGCAGCATCCATATAAACGTTGACTGGCATATCAGGGGCAATAGGTACGTATTTACCGACTAAGGCACCTGAAACACCGTAACGCCCATTTGATTGACCAACACCCAAGTCACAAGCACCAGCAGAGTAATCACTGGTACGTAAACTATTGCTGTCCACTACGTTTTGAGGAATCATCACTTCTGATAAGCGCATCTTTTCGACTGAAGCTTCGCCAGCTTGACGTTTTGGGTTTTGGTAAGTGTAAGGCGTATAAAATTTGGCTGAGCCGTTCTTGACGGCGGTCACGCACTCATCATAGCTGTCATAGCCGACGTTGCCGTGCCCGTCAGTTGTCATGGCAGCATTAGCAGAGCTTGCATACATAGCAAGACCTGTGGTCATTATAGCGACTGTTAATACATTTAATTTCATAATAGTTTCCTCTTAATAGTACATGGATTGTTGAATAACATAGTTTTAAAAGTAAAAACGGCGCAGATTAAACAGCGCAGTTGGTTCTTAAAGTATTTTTATAATAGATCTAACTTGTTAGTGCATATTTATTACTACATACCTCTTCTTAGCATCTATTTCTTAAAAGCAAATTAATCAGTCTTATACAATATATTTTAAAAATCGAGTCATCGATAAAATACAAAGAGCTAAATATCATTTGTTAAGCTTGATGCCAGAACTTATTCAATCCTACGATACTCGCTGCAATATGGCTGTGACATTACGCTAGGAATATGTATCACAATGTATTAAATAAGGAGAAATCGGTAAGATTGTTTACCAAAAAAGGACGTTATTATTATTTAATAACATTGGCTGTCAGTAAGCTAGAATTTTAAACAATAAAAAACCACGCCTCAGATTTGAGACGCGGTTATTAAAAACTCAGTAGAAATTTAACGACACATTAGAAGATTATTTTAACTATCTTAGCTCTCTACCACCTCAAAATGAAGACCAGCATGCGCTTCTAAACGCGTGATAAGCTTATCGCCCATCGCAGAAGCGGGTGTCCAAAAACCACCACCGATTTCTTCTTTGCTGACGTCTTGCGCCAAACATAGGGCAGCTTGTGACAGCATTTGTGAGGTACTGCCATAACCAGGATCTTTATCACCTGTTACTTTGGTGGTCAGCGCTTCTTTTTTGGCGGTTTGACCAAAGAAGCGAATGTCAAAATAACCATTTTCTTGCTCGTCTTTAGAAGGACCCGAACCTGATTTGGGTAGCACATGTTTAGACAAAAACTCACGGCTTGGTTTGATCATCATAGCGGTCGCAAACCCAAACAAGCCCGCACTCATCGCATAGCTCGACGCTTTACCCTTCATCCCATCTTTCATCCACATGGCTTCATCGTATTTAAACTCACGACCATAGTCATAATCTAGCAGTTGGTTGGTACGATGAACAACGCGGGTATTGATACTGGCCATGACAAAAGGTGCCAACCAGCGGTTATGCTCGCTGTCATATTCTGGTTTGCTAATGTTGGTCTGGCGGACGTTCGGTGCGTTTTTATCATCATTGAGCAAATAAGGGTTTGCCACTTGCTTACGGCGTGATTTGTCTTGTCCGACTTCTTCAAAAATAGTCGCCATTGAAGCGATCGTACCACCCGAGAGACCACCTTTTGCCGCTTTCACGCGCATGTGTACCACTTCGCAAGCCTCACCAAATTTTTCTTCGGCTTTGGTTTGGGTGAAATAAGTACCTAAATCCGATGGAATAGAGTCAAAACCACATGAGTTGACGATACGAGCGCCGCTTTGCTTGGCGGTATCTTGGTACTTATCCATCATGTCTTTGATAAAGATGGCTTCACCTGTTAGATCGACATAGTCTGTGCCGTTTTCGGTGCAAGATTTAATCAAAGGCTCACCAAATTTAAGATAAGGACCCACTGTTGAGATGATAACTTGGGTTTGTTTGGTCATCTTATCTAAGCTTGCTGCATCTTTGCTATTGGCAATAATGATGTCTACTTGACTCTCAAGATCAGACTGTAACTTATTAAGCTTGTCTTCATCACGACCTGCTATCGCCCAAGTGACGTTGTTTCCGTGCTTATCTTTTGCATTTGACAAAAACTTTGTCAAATAGTGCGCGGTAATTTTGCCAACAAAGCTGGTTGCACCATACAATACAACCGCATAGGGGCGCTTCTCGTTATCGGTGTTTGGTTTGTTGTTTGAATTATCCGTTGTATTCATATTCTTTATCCTTGTAGATTTTGGTAAATAAAAGATCGATAAATGACTGAGTTAGTAAACATCTCAATGAGTAAACACTTAGCCAAGTTATCTTTTTAAGCCATAGGGTTACTCGCTTAGGCTGACTATTAGCGTTTGTGTCTATTACTATTTACTATTTACTATTTACTATTCAGATTTTTGACGTATCTTCTTTGAATAGCCATTATTAAATAGCATTATTCTGTAATAAGTAACCAATAAAGCGCGTTCGTCATTTTCTCTTAATATTTATAATAGAGTATAGAGTGAAAATAATCTCTATTCATTAGTGACTCACTATCTCTACACAGAACTACTATAAAGCAGGCAAAAACTCGATAATAATAAGATTTGCTACAAAGATTACATAACTTATCGCTATCATTACCAAACTGAACGTTTTTTAAAGACAAACATTGCTAATCTACAACCGTAAGCAGTTATAGCAAGTATTAAAAAAACAAGAAGTAAGTTAAAGGAAAGTTAGAGAGATAAGAGGAAATGCTGGTGAAATTATCTAATTAAAGTTACTTAATTTAGAGTTACTTAGTTTCATCTGACGGTATTTACCTATTGATTTAGTTTTTAAACAATTATTTAAGGAGAATGTTATGTTTCGCTGGGCTATTATTTTTGCTGTAATCGCATTGTTGGCAAGTTTACTGGGTTTTGGCGGCGTCGCTGGCCTATCTGCTAACTTGGCATATATCTTCCTAGCAGTTGCGGTAATCTTATTTATCGTCGCATTTGTAAGCCGCAAGATGTAACGTCATAGATTTTAAGTATAAAAAAAGTCCTCAATTGAGGACTTTTTTTTGTTTTTGTATAAGTAAAATAAGTAAATATTAAAAAACATAACTATATGATAGTGAGTTCAGTATAAAAACGATACAACGGCACGTGTATGATTTTTTGTAGCCTTTGCCTGCGTAGACACAGCAAGCTAAAAAAATTTATATTAATTCCGCGTCATAAAATAACGTATCTGTCTTATTTAGAATCGACTATAGGGCTTAGCTAAAGAACTTAGCTAAAAGCGTTTTGGCTGGATGATATGCTCCATTCGTTTTGCCAGACGAATATCCAAACTTGAGATGCTACCTGTATCATGCGTGGTCAAACGTACTTTCACCACATTATAAATGTTGTGCCATTCAGGATGATGCTCAAGCGCTTCTGCATGAAAAGCCGCTTGATTCATAAAACTCATGGCTTCAATGAAGTCATTAAAGTGATAGCTTTTGACGATACTATTACCATCACGCTCCCAGCCAGCTAAATCTTCTAGCTGCAAATTAATTTGTTTGTCGGATAAACTACTCATATTAATAACCTTTATTGTTATGTTGCAGTGGTTTATTAAATTAGGTGAGATGTCAATAATGACGCAATAAGGGACAGTTGTTTTGAGTGCTTATTGTTTTCTGTCTAATCATCTATAGTCAGGTCACTATAAAAAACAGCCTGAGTGACGGCGATAACGAGCGATATAACTGCTATCAAACTATACCAGGTTCAAACTATAGCAAGTCTTTGTACTCAGGGTGTTTACTGATATATGACGAGACAAACGAGCATTGCGATACGACCTTTTTGTCCTGTTCACGGGCATAGTCGAGCGCGTGCTTAACCAATGCTGATCCCACACCGCGCCCACCTAACGCTTGGGGTACGATAGTATGATCGTAAACCAGTTTGCCATCGCGTTCTTGATAGCTGATATAACCCGTTTGATTGTCAATAGAAGTCTCAAAACGGTTTGCTGCTTGATTGTGGGTGATCTCTAAATCTTGTTTAGAAGTTTGGTCGCTCATAGTGTCACTCCTCAGTGGAATATTATTGATTTTATTTAGAGTCTTCTTACTCTCAGACTGTTATAAAATAAAGACCGTAGCAGAAAATAAGTAGATATTAGCTTCTAGTATGGCTCAATAAGATTCAACAATATATGGATTTACCGTAAAAGTAGATAGTGTGACTGTTAAGATTTTAATGCTAAATACAGTCATAATGTTCTACTGGCAACAATTCGTTTATTGGCTGTCCGCAAGCGTGACAAAGACTCCGAAAAAATTATCTTAATGGAGCCGTGCTCTTTTGACGTAGATTGACTATATCTCATCTTTTACCTCATTACTTGGCATACGATAAGGTGTGACGAAGGATGGGTGGAAGGAAGCGACTCCAACCGCTTGATGGCTCTTTGTTGGAATCGGTGCGATCGGCAGCAGCCTTGCTGGCTTCAGATAACGATTGCTTATAAGCGCGCCGCTCTTCAGTCGTGGGTTTACTAAAATGATGAATGCGTTTTAGTACTTGCGAGAACTGTGTACTGAAGCGACCTGTATTGTATTCCAAATGATACTTGCGACAGATGGCCCGTACTTGCGGGGCAATATCAGCGTAGCGACTGGCGGGCATATCAGGAAAGATATGGTGTTCAATCTGATGCGACAAGTTACCTGTCAAAATGTGGAACCATTTGCTGCCCTCGATATTGCTAGAACCAAGGATTTGGCGTACGTACCAATCGCCTTTACTCTCATTGACATCAAGATGCGTATAAATGTGCGCCTGTTCAGTGAAGTGTCCGCAAAAAATCACCGCCCAAGTCCACAGATTGCGAGCAACATTCGCAGTAGCATTACCAGTCAGAGTGGTTAGGGCGCTACGACGTCCGAGCGTGACGCCCGCTGCGGCTGGCAAAACAGCGTAGTCTTTTACCAATTGGCGGGCGATCTTGGCAAGCAGTGCACGCGTTTTTTGTTGCATCGTTTGATGTAGTTCAGGGGAGTCAGCATATTCTTGAACACTGATCTGAATATCATGAAAAGCGACTGCCCATTCAAAACCCAGTGCCAGTACGGCAGTTTTTAGCAGATTGTAACGATCACTTGGCGTCCAAGTTTGCTCTTCGGTAATGCGAATGAGGTGATAACCTACGTCATGATCCAGACCAAGGATATTGGTAAAGGTATGATGCAAGTAGTTGTGTGAATGTTGCCAAAGCGGCGCCGGACAAACATTGTCCCAATCGTACTTTTGGCTGTTGAGGTGCGGATGCTGCATCCAGTCATATTGACCGTGCATCACGTTGTGGCCAAGCTCCATATTGTTCAATATTTTGCTAAAGCTCAGTAGAGCTGTCCCCAGTAACCAAGTACTTCCTTGGAAGCGTTTGGATGACAGTCGTCCCGCTAAGGCAAGTAATCCGCGTCCCGCCACCTCACTATAAGCCACTGTGGCATAAATCCGCTGTATATAGCGTGCTTCATCACCGCCTAGCGACGCCATGACACGCTGGTAAATGTCATCAAGCTCTCGGCCGAGCGCTTCGGTCTGGGCCTTTGTTAAGGGCGTTCCGGTCAATATTGGATAGCGTCCAGTTGGAGAGTGCACGTTTGCGTGCTCGCCCAATTGCGTCGCATTTGATGGCGCAGAATAGGTTAGAGCTGATTGAGCCTTGGTGCTTGGGAATAAACGCATAAATAATCCTTAACCAAAACCAGCCAACGCGTTGGTACTGGGTTTGGTTCAATTTGGTGAGTCGCCTAAAAAACGGTAGACAACATAAAAGCAGGTCAATAAAAAATCAGGCTGGTTTTTATCGATAGATAGTGATAAATCGCAAGCCTTTGATTGTGCTGCTACACATCTAATACCACATCCGTCATCGCCACATTGATGCAAGTCTGGATAAACTCATTGCCATCGCTGCTAAGTTTGCCTGTTTGGACGTTTTTGACCACGCCACTGACTTTTTGGCAGCGGCACAACTGACAGATACCTTGACGACAGCCGTAAGTTAGGCGGAGGCCCGCTTTTTCTGCCCCAGTCAATAGGGTTGTGTCACTACTAAACTGGCGTTGCCGCGCTCGTAAATAGACGGTCTGTGTCATCTCTTTATCATGGCTTTGTTCATTGGTTGAATCGACAAAGGCGCTGCCAAAGCTTTCTACGATGATGTTGTCACGCAGCGATTTGCCATCTGGCAAGGTTATCTGATCCGCCGCCGCATATAGACCTGTCAACAAGGCATGTGAACCACAAGCGAATATGATCGTTTCTGCCAGCGGAAGGTTGAGTGTCAATAAACTATCGCTACTTAAATGCCGCGTGCCTGCTAAGTAGGTACTGGAATCTGCAGTATCAATCAAATGATAAGTAAAGTCTGGGTAGTCGCTCGCCAATTGTTGCCATTGGCTTTCAAGTAGGAGGGTGCGGTTATAGTGCAATAGCGTGACTTGATAGCCATATTGCAGTGCTTCTGTGATAAGACCCAGCATTGGCGTGATGCCGCTGCCACCAGCGATAAACAGTACTGGTGCTGACGGATTGTGCTCTGGTTTTTTTACCAATTCTGCTTGTGCCAATGCTGCTTGTGCCAAGGTAAAAGAGCCTGTTGGCACACTGCTATGAATGGTGCTGCCAAGCGGCATACGTTTGATTAAATAATTTGACACCTTGCCTTGCGGTTTAATAGCAATCGTCACAGTATGACGCAATTTATGTTTGCTGGCTTTCATATTGGCGCTGTCATCCTGCCACCAGAGCGATTGCTGTGGCAAACCCACTAACGAGTAACGACGCTGATAAAAAATCCCGTCAATGACAACGCTTAAATTAAGATATTGCCCACCCTGTATATCGAGCGCTTGTTGTCTAAAAGCGCGATTGGTCTCAAATTGTAGCGCAATTAAGTCATCGCTCAGTCGATGCCGTGCTAACAGACGTATTTTAGGTACAGTCAATGACCAAAAGGGGTTCAGACGCGACCCAATGAGATCAACAAACGCACCTTGTACCCATTCAGGGCGATAGCCAGTAGACATAGAATCATTACCTTTTTAGGGCTAGTGAGTGATATTTTCGAAGTTGGTGAATGAGATTTTCAGTGGTATAAACGCTTTTGGGCGTCTTATGGAATGGGGTTAAAGTAAGCAAAATTTTTTAAGCTAGCTTTATTATGGTTGGGATTTATTAAGAGATTCTAATATCTTAACGATTATTGGATAAACTATCGAAAGGTTTAATGATTTTTTTTGTGCAGTAGAGAAAGCCGCTTACAACATCCTAGTGGCTCACATCGTGCACTTGAGCTAGCTTATCTCTATTTTTATAGCAACGTCTCGATAGAAATGACAGCGCTTTGCGACAAAAGGCGCAAAACACGTGCTAAAACAACCTCTCAGCTTGCAGGGTATGCGCCACAATGCGATAATGACCTATAATTTGTAACCCTGATTTTGAGGTGGAGCACCCTTAGCACTATGGCTAAGTATGATTCGCTTGCCTCTTCTATGCAGTCTATCGGAGTGTTAATGGCTCAATATATCTACACGATGAACAACGTGTCAAAACTTGTTCCCCCTAAGCGTGAAATCCTCAAAAATATCAACCTATCGTTTTTCCCTGGTGCCAAAATTGGTGTTTTGGGTATCAACGGTTCTGGTAAATCGACCTTGCTACGTATAATGGCAGGCGTTGACACTGAGTTTAGTGGGGAAGCACGCGCTCAAGCTGGTACGAAAGTGGGCTATTTGCCGCAGGAACCGCAGCTTGATGACAGTAAAGATGTCCGTGGTAACGTTGAAGACGGTATGCGCGAAGCATTAGATGCACTCGCACGTCTAGACGCTATCTATGCTGAATACGCAGAGCCGGATGCTGATTTTGACAAACTTGCTGAAGAACAAGGCAAGATGGAAGACATCATTCAGTCGTGGGACGCGCATAACTTAAACAATCAGCTAGAAAAAGCCGCTGATGCCTTACGTCTGCCACCATGGGATGCCGATGTCAGCAAGCTGTCTGGTGGTGAAAAACGCCGTGTGGCATTGTGCCGTTTGTTATTGTCGCGCCCTGATATGCTACTACTTGACGAACCGACCAACCATTTGGACGCTGAATCTGTCGCGTGGCTTGAGCAGTTCTTGCAGAACTACAGCGGTACCATTGTGGCCATTACCCATGATCGCTATTTCTTAGACAACGTTGCTCAGTGGATTTTGGAGCTTGACCGTGGCCATGGCTATCCGTATGAAGGCAACTATACTGAATGGCTAGAGCAAAAGAACACGCGTCTTGAGCAGCAAAACAAGCAAGAAGAGTCATTCGCCAAAGCCTTGAAAAAAGAGCTTGAGTGGATCCGTAAAAACCAAAAAGGCCAACAAGCAAAGTCCAAATCTCGTGTCCAGCGTTTTGAAGAGTTGAACTCAACCGAGTTCCAAAAACGTAATGAGACTTCTGAGATTTATATTCCACCTGGTCCACGTTTAGGTAACAAAGTCATTGAAGTGAACGATATCTCCAAATCATTCGGCGATCGTCTGCTTTATAAAGACCTAAGTTTTAACGTGCCAGCGGGTGCTATCGTGGGTATTATCGGTCCAAATGGTGCTGGTAAAACCACGCTATTTAACATGATTACCGAACGCGACACGCCCGATACTGGCTCAGTCGATTTGGGTGAAAGTGTGAAAGTTGCCTATGTTGGTCAGGTACGTGACAATTTAGACGACAAAAAAACGGTTTGGGAAGAAGTCTCTGACGGCCTTGATATCATTACTGTTGGTGATTATACAACGCCAAGTCGTGCTTACATTGGTCGCTTTAACTTTAAAGGTTCAGATCAGCAAAAGCATGTTGGTCAATTATCAGGTGGTGAGCGTAACCGCTTGCAACTGGCGAAGACGCTAAAGCAAGGTGCGAACGTATTGCTACTCGATGAGCCATCAAACGATTTGGACATCGAAACCTTACGTGCACTAGAAGATGCCGTTCAAGTGTTCCCAGGTACCGTCATGGTGGTCTCGCATGATCGCTGGTTCCTTGACCGTATTGCCACGCATATCTTGGCGTTCGAAGATGAAGGCCCAGTATGGTTTGATGGTAACTACACTGAGTTTGAAGCCTATCGCAAGAAAACCATGGGTGATGATGCCAGTCCTAAGCGTATGAAGTATAAAAAAATCACCAGCTAGGGTTTAATTTTGATTCATTGATAATCCACTGATATCCTACCGAAAGTTCAAATGAAAGGTATAACCTAGGTTATGCCTTTTTTTATTGATTAATTTTTGGATTGCTTGTTATGATTATAATGACAATGAAAGTATTGGCTTATGGTTGCCAAATTTTAATGTTTATTTTGCCCATACTAATAGTCTGGAAGAACCGTAAACCATACTATCGTCAGCGACAAAAGCTCCATATTCCAGCTTTAGCACTGTATCTACTGGGTATTTTGATGATTTGGATACTGATTCAGCTCAGCGTTTATTTCACTAATATGTATTTACAGGCTGAGCTTGATGTCTTTGACTTAGACGGTAATGATGTCTTCACTAGTGAAGAATACTCGGAAGCTCAAGCTGTATCTTTTAACAAAGTTGTAGCAGATACAGGCAGAGCCTTAGCTCCGACTACAGGTGTAATATTTGCAGTTGGTTATATGTCTATATTGATCATGTTTTTTAAGTTGATAGGGATGATTATAAAAAAGATCCAGCTTAATGCTTATCCACCCCAGAAAAAACCAAGTTATCAGCTTTAGCAAATATAGGCAGGTCAATATAAAAAAGATACAGCAGGGTTGATATAAATTTTTCGCAGCCTCTGTCTGCGCAGGCACAGCAAGCAACGAAAACTTATCCCAGTCCCGCGTGATAATATTTGACCTCATTTTATTTAGGATTGATTATACTTACGTTATTATTTAGATAATCCATAGCCTACCTTATCACATAGCTCGCTAGCATTTTTTGTTCTAATACTCTCTTGCGTGAAGCCAGCTCTCTCAGCTACAGCACAGCTATCTTTATTTTCAATAGACGTCCAAATTTCAATCTTAGTCAAATCCATCTCGTTAAAACCAATATTAACAAATGCTTGCACGCTGTTAGCTACGATACCACGACCTCTATATTTAGGGTCAAGCCAATAGCCAATATTTGCTTTCTTAACAGAATAGTCTATTTGATGAAAATCAATATTGCCGACTAGTTTATCGTGGTAGATAATAGAACAGGGTAGTGCTACGCCATCAGCATAACTATGCAACGACTTATTGACGTACTTCAAGAAAAAATCCTCGTTAAGTTCTGATGCCGCCCACGGTAGAAATCTTGAAAAATCCGTTTGGTTTGGTTTAATTATTCGTAAATAGTCTTTAGCAAAGCTAGGCTGTACCAAAGCTAAGAACAAATCATCATTTATCTCTCTAAAAAACATAAAAATCCTTTTTATTTAAAGCAATCCAATTTTTTCTACTCTTTTGCTATATTTCTCTTTTTAGTCTTTTAACATCAGCATCAAGCTATTCGTAGGTCTAGTTATTTTCTAGCCTAGTCTATGACTTTTGCAAGAAGTCTAATCCGATAATGTTCAACAGACCCTAAGCCACTCTCTAACGCTTACGCCCAAATTTACGCTGTTTTTTATTGCTGATTTCAGTAATCGCGTGAGTGATCTCGCTTTCATCCAAGCTGGCCACTTGATGCAATATCTGCATCATATCAGGCGTGAGAACATACTTGGCATGATGCGCAATGTCATTGATGCGATGATCAAAGGTCAAGACGCCAGTTTCTTCATCCTTTTGTAAATAATCAAGTCGAATCAACGCACTGAGGAAGCTGGTAAATAAAGCCCGATCAAAGAAATCAGGAATGTCATCGGCATAGAGCACAGACAAACGCTGTCCGAGCAGATGACACAAATCAACGACCTCGTTTTCGGTCAAGTTGCCTGAGCCTTGTTGCGCAAGGAGAGCAAGCGTCATAAAGTAACGCTCGAGACTTTGTCCAACTGGGGTCGCCAGCACTTGTAGCTGCTGATAGCACTTGCTATTTGACTCAGGGACACTGAGTTTGCCATCGCCCAGCTCTACAATCAATCCGTGCGAGAGTAGGCTATCGACTTTTTTATTGAGGGTATCGGTTAAGCCATGCGCAGGGTAGTATAAAAACAGCTCGCTTTGTAAAAACGGATATAACTGCTCAGTGATACTATTGAGGCGACTGCGTTCCATGCGACCATTACGCGCGACCAAAGCGGCTAAGAACGACAATAAAATAAAGACGTGCAAAATGTTGTTACGGAAGTAGCTAAGCAGTGCCGCTTGCTTACCTGCAATCTGAATAATATCGCCCAAAATATGCGGCGTGCGCTCGATAAGTTTGAGCTTGATACCATAATCAATGATTTGCTGCGGGGTCATGTCGGTGATGACCGTATCATCTGAATACGCCAACTGCTGAGCAAGCCCTTGATAAAGTGCGATTTGCTCACGGCAACTGTTTTCATCCAATGCTGCTTTGGGGGCCGATAGCAGTACCAATGATAGTAGCGATACAGGCGTGACCACCGCTGCTTTATTAATGTGCTGCATGACTTTGACGCCAATATTATCAACCATCGCGCTGGTTTTTTCATCCAGCGGGGTGTCAGTGCGATCTGTGGGTAGACTGTTAGCAGGTACATCGAACTTTTGCATAAACTCGCTCAGGTATAAAGGCTTACCAAAGCTCAGATGCACATTACCAAAGATACGCTCAATTTTACGTCCAACCTTGAGTAGACCAATTAAGGATTCAGACTCTTTGGGTTTACCTTTTAGCTCACCCACATAAGTACCGCCTTCCATAATGCGCTCATAACCGATGTAGGTTGGAATAAAGACCACTGGTTTATTGGTCTGGCGCAACTGACTGTGTACCGTCATTGCCAGCATACCCATTTTCGGCGGTAATAAGCGCCCTGAACGTGAGCGACCGCCTTCGATAAAGTATTCAATCGGGGTGTTACGAGTGATAAGCGTGTGCATGTATTCACGTAATACCGCGGTATACAGCGCGTTGCCGCGGAAGCTACGACGGATAAAGAAAGCCACCGCGCCGCGCAGTAAAGGCCCCAACACTGGCACATCTAAGTTATCACCTGCGGCGACATAAGGAATGCTAAGACCGCGCTTATAGATAACATAAGACAATAATAGATAGTCAACATGACTGCGGTGACAAGGCACATAAACCAGCTCGTAGTCGGCGGCAAGCTCACGTACGCGCTCGAAGTGATGAACCTCTACGCCATCATACAACTGCGTCCATAACCAAGTTAAGAACTTATAAAATCCGCGCACGATTGAGTGCGAATAGTCATTGACCATCTCATTGGCATAGCCTTTTGCTAATAAGCGGGCATCACGAGTGCTGGTGCCAGTCTTCTCAGCTTCCGCTTCTATCGCATGCTTGATGGCTGGTGAGTAAACCAGCTTGTCTACTAAGTTGCGTCTGTCTGATAAATCGGGGCCGAGCATACTCGCGCGCTGCTTATCCAAATAAACGGTGAGCTGCTGCTGTAGTGAACGGATCAGCTCACGGTTGCCATCAGCCGATGCTACCAACGCATAGTTTGTGATCTCATTGGCGGTGCGCTTGCTGCTATTGTCTGTATGGTTCGACGTGTTGTCTGACACCTTACTTGCCAAATCAGCACTTACTGAGTCAGCGATATCGGACTCTTCTGTGTCCTCTTTGAGAGTATCATTGATAAGAGCGCGTAAATCTTGCGGCGGATGAAACTGGACAAAGGTATCTCGGCCCATCACGCCAATATTGAATAGCTGTTTGGTGATGCTTGGGTCTTCCCAGTTATCAGCGGTCAACAGCTTAAACAGTGAATCTTCTTTTTCTGGCGCCCGTCCCCATAGGATAGATACCGGCACCAAGCGCACTTTTAGCTCTGGATATTGCAATACCGCAGACACCAAGCGTGACAGACGCGGCGACAACTGATTTTCTTTGGCATGGGGATGCTTCAAAAAGATGATGGCGGCATTTTCTTTTATATTATGAGCGGCATCATTGACACCAACCAACGCAGGCGGTAAACCGTGCTCTTTGGTTTGCAAGTCAATCAAAATACTATTAGAGCGCGAATAGTCTTGCAACACATAAAACCTTAAGGTCTGATCGTCTGCATCAAACTCAGGCAACTCACCTAATAGTTTGGGTTTGACAGCGACATCGAGCAATTGACCCGACAGCTTACGATACAACTCGTTAATCGGCGCATTGGCGTAAGGAGTCGAGGCGATTGGATTGACGTCCGCTGTAGCAGGGTTGTCGGTTGCGACGGGCGCTGTAAAAATCCGTTTTTTCAAAAACTTCGGTATCATAATCAGTATCAAAAGTAGTCAAATAGGTTGCGCTTATAATGCCATAAAAGCCATCAAAGCGATATATCGTGTCTGTATATACTACTATTATTCATTTAGGCCAATTATTTCACGATGCAATGCTGTTTAATCTGTTCAAAGCGACTGTTATCCAAGCTGTCCAAACGATCAGCAAACGGGCACCATTATTTGAAAAGCAAACGGTTTGGCGTGATAATAAGGCAATAAGATATGACTGAAAACACAAAGCGTAATACATCCATTAAAAAAGGTAACCTATTATGACGCCCGCCATTGATCTTGCCAAAAAACGTGGCCTTGATTACCAAATACACGAATACACTCACGACAGTCAGGCTGCCTCTTTTGGGTTAGAAGCCGCTGAAAAGCTTGGGGTTGAAGTCGGCCAAGTATTTAAGACATTGGTGGTGGCGACAGAGACAGGCGCGCTGGCAGTAGCGATTTTACCTGTCGATAAGACATTAAATTTTAAAAAAATGGCTAAAGCTGTCGGCTGTAAAAAGACGCAAATGGCTGATCGCAAACAAGTAGAGCGTAGTACTGGCTATGTACTGGGCGGGGTCAGTCCATTGGGACAAAAAAAGCGCCTGACGACGATCATCGATAACTCGGCTCAGAATCAGTCCACTATGTACGTAAGTGGTGGTCGCCGCGGGTTAGAGATTGAATTGCCCCCTGACCAGTTGGCTGGCACGCTTGCGGCTCGTTTTGTCGCGATTACGGATGAGTAAACAACGTTTTCATTCATTATTGATAAAGACAGCGGTATAATCGCTACTTTATCGTCTGTCATCTTTTACTCTTGTTTTATAAGGATATAACCATGCCGCATTTGACCCTCCAAGCCACGCCCAACGTGACTATTTTGCACGAAGAGTCTCTACTCAAATCGTTGAATAAAGTCCTATGGGACAGCGGTCATTTTGGTAAACCTGAGGAAATCAAGACTCGGATCATACCGCTTGAGACATTTTTGGTGGGCGTTGAAGATGATGAACAAACCAACGGTTTCATTTATGCAAGTCTAAAAATAATGGCTGGGCGTGATTTGGCGACTCGTAATCAGCTAGCGGAATTGTTGGTGACCACGCTAGAAACAGAACTGAGCCCAAAACAATCAGGCCGCGCCGACTTACAGATATGTGTGGAAGTTGAGGAAATCAGTGCGGTTTATCATAAGAAAATATTGGGCAGCTAAAGCGTTTGTACGGTCTAATATCTTAATCTACAATATCTACAGTTGATTCGCTTTAATCGATACAGTGCGGCTGAGTTGAGTTTTTCGAAGCCTCTGGAGTGCGAAGCGCCCAGCAAGTGAGGAAAACTTATCTCAGCAACAGACTATTTAAGGTGTATTTCTTCCGTTTCGAACTGATTATAACGCGATGACTATTTACACAACGACTCGCTGGCGTATTTAGGTAATATGACAGATTCTATTTGATAACCGGCAATTTTGCCGCGGGTTGCCATCAGATTGCGCGCGATGCGAAAACGATATTCTCCTGTTTCAGGTAAGCAGCCTTGATAAACGATACCGCCTTTGCTGCCATCTTGTGTGCCGTTCGGCATGTGCAAAATGCCTGCATTGGCAGTCTCAGCAGTACCTGCTAATGGCAAAATATTAATCACAGCATATTGCGAGCCTTCTGCCTGAAAATGGTACCAGCGCTCATCTTCATTGGGACTAAGTTTGCCAGTCGTCGTGCTACTGATCGCACCTTTGGCAAAGCGAATAGGAAGGTCGCTATTTTTGGCAAGGGCGCTATTGGCAGTAATGACGACAAGCGCCGCACTGAGGAGTAGCGCTCGTACGCCTTTTGATGCTAGCGAGACTGTTTGATGGTTAATGGATAACATGATTGACTCCTGATATGGCGATCTGACTATAGTTCATCCAACATAAAAGTGGTACCTATGGCCATCACGTTCTACTGGTATAAATTTTCCTTGCTGGCTGTTCGAAGCGTGACAGAGGCGTCGCAAAATTTATCCCAGTAGAACCCCGTTTTCTTTAAAGTGGATCGACTGTATTCAGATTAAAAAAGGTCGTAAAAACATCATTAAAAAATAATAAAACCATGATGCGCTGATACCGAGCACTTGTCTTTAGTTACTACGTAAAGGGTCAGTGCGTAAAAGAATAAGGGCGTAAGCGTACGGGGATTTTTAATTGAGCATCCGTTAAACACAAAAAAAGCGCCTAACAATTAGACGCTTTTTTATTAATTACTAATACATGTTTTCAGTTACTGTTTTCAATTACTTAGTCATTCATTGTTAGTCTAGGAAAGCAAAGTTTTCGATTTCCATTGACGTCATGCTTTCGCTTGGTGCGACCATGGCTTCCGCGTGACCTGAGGTACGTGGTAGTAACTTATCAAAGTAGAATTCTGCGGTTTGGATTTTTGCTTTGTAGAATTCTGGTGCTTCTGCGCCACCATTTTCAAGCTTTTCGTAAGCGACGGCGGCCATACGTGCCCAGTGATAGCCCATCATTACATAACCTGAGTACATTAAGAAGTCATCTGATGCTGCTGAGATGATTTCACGGTCTTTACGAGCCATTAGCATCAAGCGTACGGTTAAGGTATTCCACTCAGCGCACAGTTTGGTCAATGCCCAAACAAATTTACGCATGTCTTTATCAAGGGCATACTCACCGCACCATTTCATGATGCTTGAGGTATAATCACGAATGATTTTCCCTTTAGACTGCAAGATAACTTTACGACCAAGTAAATCTAGTGCTTGTACGCCAGTCGTACCTTCGTACATGGTTGCGATACGGGCGTCACGAGCGATCAGCTCCATGCCCCATTCTTTGATATAGCCGTGACCACCGTAGACTTGCTGACCGTGTTTGGCCGCTTCAATACCAAGCTCAGTTAAGAAGCCTTTTAGAATAGGGGTGTAGAAGCCCAATTTGTCATCCCACTTTTCGAACTCTTCATCATTACCATTGGCGATGCCTTGAGCCATTTTGTCCGCATAGCGCGCTGAATGATAAATCATTGAGCGTCCACCTTCGGCAAAGGCTTTTTGGGTCAATAGCATACGGCGTACATCAGCATGATGAATGATCGCATCTGCGACTTTTTCAGGATCTTTAGTACCTGACAAAGTACGCATAGAACGACGCTCTTTAGCATACGGTAGTGCGTTTTGGAAAGACAATTCAGTATGCGCCAGACCTTGGATACCAGTACCAATACGAGCAGTATTCATAAAGGTAAACATGGCTTTTAGGCCTTTGTGCGGCTCGCCAATCAGATAACCGGTCGCACCATCAAAGTTCAATACACAGGTAGATGAAGAGCTGATGCCCATTTTGTGTTCGATTGAACCACAGACAACGGCATTGCGCTCCCCAGATTCACCTTCTGCATTTGGCGTGAATTTTGGTACGATAAATAACGAGATACCGCGTGTGCCTTCTGGTGCATTTGGTAGACGTGCCAAGACAATATGAATGATATTATCTGTTAGATCGTGCTCACCGCTTGAGATGAAAATCTTGGTACCACTGATTTTATAAGTGCCATCTTCCTGCGGAATCGCTTTTGATTTCACTTGGCCCAAGTCAGTACCGCACTGTGGCTCAGTTAAGCACATCGTACCCGCCCACGTGCCTTCAACCAATTTAGGCAAGTAGGCCGCTTTTTGCTCGTCTGTACCATACTGCAATAAGGTGTTGATACAACCCGTCGATAGACCAGAGTACATCGCCCACGGCCAGTTAGCCGTACCGATCATCTCACCTTTGATAAGGTTGATGGACATAGGCAGGTTCATACCGCCGTACTCTTCAGGGTAGGAGATGCCTTGCCAGCCGCCTTCTACAAACTGATCGTACGCTTCTTTGAAGCCTTTAGGCGTTGTTACCACGCCATCTTCAAAATGGCAGCCTTCTTCATCACCAGATTGATAGATAGGGGCAAGGACATTTTCGGCAAAATCAGCCATGCCTTGTAAGATCATATCAACGGTTTCAGTATCTGCATTTTCACCGTTGTCCAAATCTTTATAATGGGTCTGAAAGTCAAAAACATCATTAATCAAAAACTTGATATCACGTAAAGGTGCTTTGTAAGTTAACATAGTCGCTCTCTTTAGTTATTCGTTATCATAGGTGCCGGACAGGTAATCGGCTTAGTCTTAAACTGAGTTATTTAACTTGCTCACTTAACTTAGTCATTTCACTTAATCACTTAACTCAATCACTTAGCTTAATTATTAAACCTTGCTATTACACGTTGCTATTACACGTTGCTATTACACTTAATCATTAAGCCGATTTTATATAAACGATTGTTTAATTGTTTGGGACGAAGATAGACAATACCAATAGTAATTACTTGAATTTATTAAAAATAGAGGATTTATTTTGATAGAGATTAAGGCTTAATTAATGAGAAGTGGCTGTAATACTATTTGTATCAGTATAAGTCTTCTATGAGCACAAATATATAATAAATAACTAATATTCATAGCATTAATGTAAAAAGTAAAAAATAAGTTATAAATAACCAGTTTTATTTTTGAGGTCTGTCTATTTATAGGACAGTCTATTTTTAGGACAGTCTATTAGGGCATGTCCTAGTCATTACGCTTCTATTCTTATTATCTTTTATAAAAAACGACTAACAAGTGCGTTTATCACATAAGGAACCGCAATTATGAGTGAACCCACACATGAGACAAAACCAACCTTTTGGCTAACGGCATTGCTTGTTCGCCTAAAGATTTTAGCCAGTGGCGAGCTGTCTCATTTACTGACTGTCAATCGCAGTAAGCGACCTTGGCACATGCCGCTTATTGCCGCCATTACCATTAGCTTTCCGGTTTTTGTAGGCGCGTATTTCGGTGATTTATCATCGGGTATTAAAGCTTCTCTAGGCGCGATGGTGGTTTTAAACACGCCGCTGGCTGGTAAGCTGCCTTATCGGATGGTGACTGTGATGGCGTGGGGCTTTGCCATGTCTCTGTGCTTTGCCTTAGGTTTGATTGTGCAACAAGTCCCTATTCTAAAGCTGCCGATGTTTGCCGTAATGGCGTTTGGCATCGTCATTTTTGGTCGTTATTACCGTCAACCGCCGCCCGCCGGCTTGTTTATTATGATGGCGGGTGCGATCGCGTTATTTATACCACTGCCATTAGAGGCCATCATGCCTGCCATGGGGTTGGTGATGCTCGGTAGCGGTTTTGCCGTCGTCATGGCACTGCTGTATTCGCTGTTTTTATTGGCGACGCGGCCCACCACACCCACGCCGACTTATCAATATGAACCAGATACGCTAGGGGAGAGCGTGATTGTGGCGGGCTTTGTCAGTTTGGCGTTGCTTATCACCTTGGTGTTGGATTTGCCCAACCCTTATTGGGCGGCCATCAGCTGCTTTCTTATTATTCAAGGTATTCATCTGCGCACGGTTTGGATCAAACAGATACATCGTTTGCTAGGCACTGTTTTGGGTCTGGGGCTGGCAAGCTGGATGTTGGCATTGGGCCTATCGATATGGGGCGTGGCATTTACCATCTTGATAATGATGATTTGTATTGAGATGTTAGTGGATCGACATTATGGGCTGGCGGTGATATTTATTACACCGTTGACGATCTTTATTGCGGAATACGGCAGCGGTTTGCCTATCTCTCAGCAAGCGTACCAGACCGTCATTCAGGCGCGTTTGTTTGATACGGCAATTGGGTGCTTGGTGGGCTTAGCAGGTGCGGTAGTGATGCACTCAACCAATTTGCGCGTACCAATACGACGTATGGAAAATTGGCTACTGGCACGTTTTGAGTAGGCTGCTTTTGTCTTAAATTAAAAATCTTGAGCTTATAAAAGCCGGAAAAGGTATAGTTGATCCACTATAAAATAAAGACAGCGCTACTGAGATAAATTTTACGTCGCCTCTGTTTGCGAAGTCACTGTCTGCAAAGGCACAGCAAGCAAGAAAAATTTGTTTCAGTAGCGCGTGATAAGAGGTGATTCTTTTTTATTTAGGATTAACGATAGAGGCGTATAAGGTGGGAATATATGCCTTTTTTATACGTTACTTTTCAGTGCTTTCAGTTAACATCGCAGTGGCTTTTTCCACATCAATACAGTGACCCGTCCAGCGCTCAAAACTTAACGCCGCTTGTCCAATGAGCATGCCATACCCATCCGATATCTGCGCGCCGCGAGCTGCAAAATGCTGTAAAAACGGAAGCGCTCGTCCATACATGAGATCATAAGCGTGTTGGCAGCTTAGGTCGTCATGAAGCGGCAATTTGTCATCGGACAGACCAATAGAGGTGGCATTGATAATCATATCAAACGACCCACTCAAGTCCGCTGTGCGGCATGTTTCAATCTGATGCTTGTCAATCGTGGCGCTGGCCGAACTCAACTCCGTGACCAACGCTGTCGCCTTGCTCAAGGTACGATTAGCAAGGGTGAGTCTTGTAACACCAGCCTCAATCAATGGCAGTATAACTCCGCGAGCCGCCCCGCCTGCGCCAATCAATGCAACGCGTGCGCCTGCTAGTGGCCATCCCAAGCTGCTCATGTGATTGACCAAGCCTTGACCATCGGTATTGTCGCCATAAAGTGCTTGTGTTACTGGCACACCCTTATCTAATAGTGATTTGTCTAATAACAGCGTATTGACGGCGCCGGCAACATTGGCGTGCTCTGATAGACCACCACGCGACAAACAGCAATCATAAGCCACTTGTTTAAACGGGACAGTGACATTGGCACCCATACCGCCACCACAAAAAAAGGCTTCAACGACGGCGGTAAAGCTGGCTTCATCATCAGGACAGTACTGACGGTGATAGCTGATGTCAATTCCCGCCTGCTCAGCAAAGAGCGTATGAATCTTGGGAGATTTACTGTGAGCAATCGGATTGCCGATTACAATGAAATGCTGCGTCATAGATGCTCCGCTGGCCTTAATTGGTAATAAACTGGATGGGATTGATGATAAATAAAAAGTCAGCTTCAGCGGTAAGCGTGTCGATGGCTCGCTTATCCTAAAAGCTGACTCATCATAAGGGATACCATGATATTTGACAAATCTAAGACTGAGCCAATAACCATTTGAATAACAACACAGTTTTAATCAATAAGGTCTTTAACAAATCTGTACTCTCTAGGAGTGTTATCCGTAACGTAAAAGGTAGTCAAGTGTTAAGCAGTTGGGTAAACTATAGAGTGAGAAAAAACAAAATGAGAAAATAAGACGGGTCTGCTCTAGCAATGGTTCAGTTATAAAAAGCTAAGGACTCATTGAGCTTATTAATAAAAAACATGGTTCATTATCAGCGGCACCTCGGCGCTCGTTAATACTATTTTGAGACCAATCTAAAAGTGTGAGTAAATTGTCCATGCGGAATAAGAACATACAGACCCTTCTGGTCAGTGCAATAATGGCCATTGGTGTGTCGCTAAGTGGCTGTGATAGTAGCCAAGGTGATGCCCAAAATCCAGAACAAGACGTTAATGAGAGCGCAAACGAACAGACAACCGCTAATGACGCTGTAAAGGGTAGCACGCCGGCCAATGCTGACTTAGATGGCGCAACGACTCAACAATCTACTCCAGTGAGATACGATATATCGGCATGGAGTGCCAATGAAGTGACAGCGCTTGAGCTTGATAATTTAGAGGGTATCAAATCCACATTTGGCAAAGTGGTCAGCACAGATGAAAATAGCCTAGATTATGCCAGTAATGCGGCGACCAAATATCGCTTTATGAAGGCCGATGCGCCTTATTTGGATATTATTGACTCCGAAAAATATCTTGAGCTTGGCTGGTACTATGCCAATCCTACTGACTCTGATAAAGAAAAAGAGCTGAGCCAAAACCATGCCAAAAAAGCGTACAAACTTGCGCGTCAATTGATGGGTGATGAGGGCGGCAAAATGGTCGCGGATATGCTGACCAGCCAAATGACTAAAAACAAAGTCGTCGGCGAGCAAAAGGTAGAGCTGGCAAAATGTGAGTTTTATAGCTGTATGCTGGTCATCAATAAGACCGCGCCACAAGCAGATAATAGCTAAGCGGTGCCAGTGAAAGCGTCGTTACCTGAGGCTAATCATTGGTTGCGTCTACAGCCAACAGATGATGGCGTTGAGGCCTCTCATGGCTCCTTATCATTAGACAATCGTGGATTGGTCTATGGGGATGGTTTTTTTACCACCATGGGCGTCATCGCTGGTGAGATATTATGGCTTGACTATCATCATCAGCGTCTCCTATCCCATGCCAAAGCCTTGCAGCTTGCGTTGGACAGCCACTCTCTTATAACTACTTTACAGCGCCATGCCGCGCACTTACAGCAAGGTATGCTCAAGTTAATTGTCAATCGCGCCGCACAAGATGTCCGCGGCTATGGCTATGCACCAAGCACTTCGGGCAGTGCTTGCGATATTTGGCTAAAACCCACCGTGATGACCGTCAGTACTGACAAACAGCTACGCTTAGCAGGTGGGCGTTCGGTTCCTATACAGCCTGCTAGTGCCGCTGTTTGCTTGTCAGCACAGATTGCTTGCTTGCCGTCGCCGCTTGCTGGTCTCAAAAGTCTCAATCGGCTCGATACGGTGCTGGCAAGTGCTGAGCTGCAACGGATTAAAACTTGTTTAGTTGACTCAGACCCAGCGTATGCCAATGGCGCTTTAGCGATTGGGGAAGGGCTGGTGCGCGACATGAGTGGGTGCTGGGTTGAGGGCACCATGAGTAATGTGTTTTATCAATTAGCGGATAGGCAAGCAACAGCCCTGCCGTCCTCAGCGTCGAAAAGCATCATTGATACCACCCAAAAGGATTCTAATTATTTAACCACCGGTCAATGGTACACACCGTCTCTGGCACAATCGGGCGTCGCTGGCGTCATGCGGCAAGTGATTATCGATGCCTTGTCCCGCACAGAAAACCCAGTCGTAATCAGGTCGTTACAAGATGAGGATTTGCCGAAGATTAAGCGATTGTTCTTTTGCAATGCCTTGCGCGGTATCATGCCGATGACTCATTTGACGTTGCTGACTGGGGATATTGTAAATTTTTAGTTTATTTAAAAAGAGTAAACTTGGTATCGATAAAGTCATCTGGGTACAAAACAACATCTTCATTTCTGTACATGTCTTGCGCCTTTAATAGCGCGTCTTGCTCATCCGTCGCCACAATCTCCACGATATTGCTCAGTGTTTCGACAATTTCTATTTGATAGGTGGTTAAACTTGTTCCGTTCGTCATTCAGCATTCTCACTTTTGCTAGCGTTATCGTGTCTGATCGTGCCTGTGATCGTAGCAAAAGGGCTAATATAAATGATCGTCTTTTGTTATAAAAAAAGCGACTAACATAATTTTCGATAGTGACCACGGCTTACAAATTCAATAATACCTTTGTCACGCAAAACTTGTAGCTGCTGGCGTATTTTGTCATGAATGTGGTTATTGTCAGGATATTTAAGCTGCAACTCATCTGCAAAAGCATAAGCTTGGTTTAGAGAAAAATTCACATCCAGTCTGTCAATACATTGCAATATATCCAATGTCCAGCCACGCGTGACTAGCGACTGCCCACGTAAAAATAAGGTTTTTTGAAACTGCTGTGTGACATTGTCGCGCGCTATGACTTGCTGATTTTTGATTAAAAAGATTTTCCCTGATTCCGGTACGTGGCGTAAGTCAATCTTGCAGCCGATCCAGCCTGCACGTTTGGCAGTGGCTGATAAGGGTTTACGCTTAATAATAATGTCTGGTGTAAAGAACTGCTTGGGAATAATCAAAAAGTTATTAACGCGGCACTCTTTTGAATAGGTCAAAAAGAAAAAGCTGGGATTGTCATCACTATTGATGCGCTCAATCATGGTCTTATAGGCACCATCGTTTACAATGTTGCTTAATTTTGCTTTTTTACTTTTTAATTCATACTGCTCGCGACAATGCGCACAATAAAAATCAGCCACTGGTTTGCCATTTGCAAATTCAGTTAAGGGCTGTTCGCTACAATTAGGACAATAGCTGTTTTCTTTTACCCATGCTTCACTTAATACTCGAATGCTTTGAGCTTGAGAGTGGTAGTTTTTGGCAAGACTTTGATTGAAATGTAGATTCATAATACGTTTTCATTATTTATAGATAGGTATAAAAATACCAATATAAGGCCAGTATTTTTAGGTAAACTGCACAGCATCAATAGCAAGTTAATCCATAAGCTAAGTAAATACCATTGAAAATCACACAGTTCAGTGCTAAATTCTAGCAAACATCTGCCTTGCGAGTTGCCATGAGTAAGTCCACACCTGAAACGCCTCCTGAACGTCCTAATGATACGCCATCGAATACGCAAGAGGGTAGGGTGGATCGACATGCTGATACCATACCGCCGGATTCACAGTCTGTAGAGAGTGATTTATCTGTAGAGGGTGAGGTAAAAGACAAACCAGCGACCGATGTCTCGCTCATCAGTGGCGACACCAAGCCCCGTAAATATAAAACAGACAATCAGTCGTTCTTTATGCAGCGCGGTTATCAAATATTGCTCGTGTTGGGGCTTATTGCGGCGTTTTTCTTAGTGATGGTGTATCAGACCTTGTTTGGGCGCATTGATCAGCCGCAGCAGATGGTCACCATCGAGAAAGGTCAGACCTACTATGGCTTGCTGCCGCAGTGGCAGCAACAAATACCGCTGTTTTCTGCTAGCGTGGCCAAGCTCTATATCAAGTCGCAAGTCAACGCGCCGCTGCATGCAGGTATTTACCAACTGCCAGAGAACCCAACCATCGCTGAAGCATTGCAGGTGCTCGAACAAGGCGCAAAAGCGGCCATGGTCAAGGTGCAGATCATTGAAGGCAAAACCTCAAAAGACTTGTATCAAGCACTACGTGACAATCCGGGCATCAAAAAAGAAGTGCTGACTGCTGATAGCGACAATGGCAGTATCGCTCAAGCCCTTGATTTGGCGGGTATCTTGCCTGACGATGTGGTCAATAGTAATGATCCCATTGTTAATCACAATCTGGAAGGCTGGTTTGCGCCGGACACTTACTATTATGGGGAAGGCACCAGCGATAAGCAGGTATTGACGGATTTATACAAACGCCAGCAACAAGCCTTGACAGAAGCTTGGGAAAACCGCGCGCCAGATTTGCCTTATACCAGTCCTTATGAAGCACTAGTCATGGCCTCCATCATCGAAAAAGAAACCAGTGTGCCTGAAGAGCGTCCACTCGTGTCAGCCGTGTTTAATAATCGCATGAACATAGGCATGCGGATGCAAACGGATCCTACCATTATTTATGGTATGGGCAGTCGTTATGAGGGCAATATCCGTCGCCGCGACATCGATGAAAAAACGTCGTATAATACCTACCAAATCGATGGTCTGCCGCCAACACCAATCGCCCTGCCGTCGGCCTCTTCTATAGAAGCGACCCTGCATCCAGCAGACAGCGACGCTCTATACTTTGTGGCAACAGGCACAGGCGGGCACAAATTCACCAATAGCTTGGCGGCACACAATCAAGCAGTACAAGAATATCTAAGCGTCATGCGTCAAAAGAAAACGCAAACGCCGCCAGCGCAGTAAGTTAATTTTTACGCCGTCCCTTATCAAGCAACCTATCACTTAATGCGTGTTGTAAAGAGCAGACAACGCGCATAAGTGACACAAGGTCATATCATGTCAGCACCTTTACAAACCCGCGCCTCATTATCCAATCAGTTACAACCGAATCAATCGCAGATCAACGATGCCCAAACGTCTACAACCTTGAACCAAGGTCGCTTTATCAGTTTTGAAGGCACCGAAGGCGTGGGCAAAACGACCGCCATTGAGCAGTTATGCGCGCGTCTACACGCCAGCGGTATCGAGTATTTGCGAACTCGTGAGCCGGGCGGCAGTCCGTTTGCGGAGCGTTTGCGCGAGATATTACTCGACCCTGCTACTGATATTGCGGACGACACGGAGCTATTGCTGCTATTTGCGGCGCGCTGCGATCATATGCAGCAGGTGATTTTGCCAGCCCTAGAGTGCGGTATTTGGGTGATATGTGACCGATTTACCGACTCAACCATTGCTTATCAAGGCTTTGGCCGTGCGCATGGCGATGCGGCAATGCGTGCCAAGATTGATGGGCTTATCAGTCAATTTGTGCAGCAATTGCCAGATTTGACCTTGTGGTTGGATTTGCCAGTATTAGAAGGAATGGCGCGCGCTAATAAACGTAGTGCCGCCGATCGCTTCGAGCAGCAGGCCACCGAGTTTTTTACTTGGGTACACCAAGGCTTTAGTACGCTTGCGATAGAACATCCTACGCGGATACAACGTATCGATGCCTCTGGCACTATGGATGAGGTTGGTGCACGCATATGGCAAGCCGTACAGGATACCTTGACCGTCAAATAATGAGTTGACTCTTTTACGGGTATAAATTTCCCTCGCTTGCTGTTCGGGGACATGATAAATGCTCCGAAAAATTCACCTCAGTAGAACCCTATTCTTTTTAAAATGGATTGATTATAGAAGCACGGTATTAATGTTTAGTGGAAGCCGTTATAAACCGCATCAGCATTTATAGCCGTACAATAAAAAGCCCCAACATGATGTTGGGGCTTTTGTGTTTATGACAATCTTATACAGAGGGCTTATGATTTATCTGCGCTGTCCTCTGATCCTTTTTGCTCAGTCTTTTTTTTGATATCGACCGCCGCATTGGCAGTATTATCTTGACCGGAGTCAGGAAAACGATTGGGATCAAGCGCACCCTTTTTGTTTTTAGGCGCATTGCCATTACCGTTGCTGCTACTGGAGGCTTTGGTTTTTGAGGTGGCTGTCGAGTTGGCGGACATTACCCCTCTATTAACGTTATCAGTAGGAGTGTCTTTTGGCTCAGCAGCTTTTTCATTGCCAGTTTTCGATGAAGACTCTGCGCCGTTGTTTGACTTAACCGATAAGGCACTGGCGGCGGTTTGCTCACTGTCCTTATCTGCACCCGTGACAGACTCCTGCGTCCCCGCCTGAACACGTTCTTCGCTCAGCTCTTTTTCTTTGCGTTTTTCAGGGGCTTTTGATTTGGACTCAAAGCTTGCATCGGCAGCCATGCGCGCTTGCTCTTGCTTGGGCGTCACATCGACGGGCTTTGGCTGTACTTCATCCTCTACTACCAAGGAGATAAGCTTACGATCACGCGGTACGATGCCATCAAACTTGTCTGTAATGACATGCAACTTGCCTTCTTTGTCGATGGTATAGAGCGGGACAAATTGCTTATTGTCCGCCTTATACTGCTCAAAGCTATAGCTATCGGTAATGTTGGTGATTTTAATACGGGCTTTTTTCGATAGCATACTGGCAAGCTTGGTATAAGTCACATCTTTGCCAAATAGCCACTGCGAATGGAAGTTTGACTGCTTGTCATCACGCTCACTTTTCACTTTTTCATCACTGAATTTGAGACGATAGAGTTTACGCTCGCCAAATTCATGACGGTAATGAATCTCAGACAAGGTGTTCATCTCTTTGTCCATACTCATGGCAAATAAGCGGCCAATACCGATAAGGTCAAGATGACGATCCGCATGGTCAGAGATGGGATTACCAAAGTAGGTGCGTAGGCCACTCATACGCGCGCGGGCGATATTGGTATAGTTGTTGTGTGCAACAATGACATCAAAGCCTTGCTCTTTTAAAGAGGTGGCGATCAAAAGCGCGATTGGGTTTGAACCGACGATCAGAATGCCATTGGTTTCAGGCTCACGTACGCCCAACAAGTTACCCACCACTTTTGCGCCTAGACCCTGAATCATGACGGTGCCGATGATGACCATAAACACCAGTGGTACCAGTAATTCAACCCCTTGAATATCGTACTCTTGCAAACGAATCGCAAACAGCGACGAGATAGCAGCCGCGACAATACCGCGTGGCCCAATCCAGCTGATCATGAACTTTTCACTGGTTTTAAGATTGGAGCCGATTGACGAGGCCCATACCGATAATGGCCGCGCCACAAACATAACGATAGCGAGTAGTACAAGCCCTGCAAACCCAACGCTGAGTAAGCTTGATAGCTCCACGCGCGCTGCCAGAATGATAAAGAGTACCGAGATCAACAGGATGGTCAATGACTCGTTGAACTCCAGAATGGTCTCACGCGGGAATTTTGGCCAGTTTGCCAAAGCCACCCCCAATACCGTGACCGTCAACAGCCCAGATTCGTGCTCTAAATGGTTTGATACCGAAAACAATACCAACACAAAAGCGAGGGTAAAAACGTTGCGCAAAAACTCAGGAATCATGTGGCGGCGCATTAGAAACGCCAGTAGCCAAGCACCTGCCATACCGAGTGCAGTCGCTAATACCACGATTTTGGCAAACAATAAGATACTGCTGGCTTCACCGCCTGAGATGATGTATTCATAGACCAATACCACCGCGATTGCGCCGATAGGGTCAATAATGATGCCTTCCCATTTTAAGATATTGGAAATCGTCTTATTAGGGCGCACACTACGCAGTAGCGGCATGATAACGGTCGGGCCTGTGACGCACACCAGCGCGCCAAACAATAACGCCACCAGCGGATCGACATCGAATAATAAATACGTCGATAGGGCAACGATGGCAATGGTAATCAGGACGCCAACCGAGACCAGCATCTGTACAACCGTACCGTGTTGCTTGATCTCATCGAACTCTAACGTTAGCGAGCCTTCAAATAAAATAATGGCCACACCCAATGAGATGAAAGGAAACATCAGCTCCCCAAGCACCAAATCAGGGTCAAAAACGCCCAGTACAGGTCCTACAATAATGCCAATCAGTAATAAAAATAAAATGGACGGTTGCTTCAAATACCAAGCCAACCATTGGGCGGCAATGCCAATCCCAACCACGCCGGATAGTAATAGGGCGGTATCCATAAGTTGATCCTTTTATAATCTTGTCATATTTTATATCTATTGATCGCTTTTTAAAAAAGCCATCACAAGCACTATGATAAATAACGGTGATAAATAGACGCCACGATCGATAGTGGCACGTCTCTATAAAGGCTGAGCTACAACAATAATGATAGCCATCATGAATCACAACATGCGCTAAATATGATATATATACTATAAAGTAGTAAAGACAAACGCATTTCCAGACATAGCCAGATATAGACAGTCACGTTAGAAATGCAAAAGATGAAAAATAAGGGTGATGATTGCCAATTTGATAAACTTACCGTTAGTAAATTTAACGTTTGTTTTATTAAGATATTATTTGGCCTGCTATCATACCATGATTTTATTTCTTACCTATCATAGCCAGAAACGAAGCCCTATTATTAACCGCTATGACAGTATATAACCGCATTATTTAGCGTTAAATAGGGGGTAAGATGTCGATAAAGCTGCAAGTTAAAAAGCCTGACACTAGCATAGAGTTGATCCTAAATAAAATGGATACAAGACATGATAGCGCGAGACTGGAACCAATTTTTCTTGCTTGCTGTGCCTACGCAGACAGAGGCTTCAAAAAATGAGTCCCATTCTCGCTGTGCCTTTTTTATATTGGATTGACTATAGAAACAGTAAACGAATATACAGACCCAACATGACACTTTACATAATTTCTAATAATAATTGACCACTCATATAGAGGACGATATGCCTATCAATACGTTTAAGACGCCCGCTACATTTGGTATGCCGCACTGGTTACATCGCGGTGCGCTTGCGCTCGCTATTAGTACAGCGATGGTCGCTGGCGTGACAGTCACGACCACCAACTCGGCGCACGCGGCCGTAACAACCGCTGACTTTTCTGGCTTGGTTCAGCAAGTGACGCCCGCCGTCGCTCGTGTGAACGTCACAAAAACCATCAGCGAGGCTGAGCTTGCAAAGGCGCAGACCGCTGAGCTGCTGCGTCAGTTCTTTGGTGACCGTCTGCGTATTCCCGACCAAGCCGCCACACCAGCCATTGAGCATGCTTATGGAACCGCCTTTTTTGTGACATCCGACGGCTATATGCTGACCAATCATCACGTGGTAGAAGGCGCTGATAAAATTACCGTCACGCTCAATGATAGAACAGAGCTTGATGCTACATTGATCGGTAGTGATGAGCGCTCAGATGTGGCGGTGCTAAAAGTCAAAGGCAGCCAGTTCCCAGCGTTGCCCATTGGCGATTCAAACGCGTTAAAAGTAGGGGAGCCGGTGCTGGCGATTGGCTCACCATTTGGTTTTGATTATTCGGCATCTGCAGGTATTGTGAGTGCCAAATCACGCAGTTTTTCACGTGAGATTAGCGTGCCTTTTATACAGACGGATGTGGCGTTAAATCCTGGCAACTCAGGCGGCCCTTTGTTTAATCAACGCGGCGAGGTTATCGGTATTAACTCGCGTATCTTTAGTGGTACAGGCGGGTATATGGGACTGTCGTTCTCGATTCCAATCGATGCTGCTATGGATATCTATGAGCAATTAAAAACCGATGGCGAGGTGGCGCGTGCTTATTTGGGTATTTATCCACAAGACATCGACCGCAATCTGGCCGAAGCTTACAACTTAGCGCGTCCGCAAGGCGCTTTGTTGACTCGTGTTTCGCCAGACTCACCCGCGCAAAAAGCAGGGCTAAAATCGGGCGATATCATTTTGCAATTTAATAACGTGCAAATTATGCGCGCTTCAGATTTATTGAACTTACTCAACCGTGCAAAACCCAGTGACTCGTTCCGTGCCCAGATTCAGCGTGCTGGTAAGCAGATGATAGTGACTGGCAAACTGACGAATGCGCCTGATGACGTCAATGTTCAAGGCGGTGATCAGCAGAATGATAACGAAGTACAGTTGGGTCTACGTCTGCGTAACCTAACCGCTGATGAACAAGCAGAAGTCAGTACAGACAAGAAGTCTGGTATCTTAGTGACCATGGTTGATCCGACGGGTCTAGCGGCGCGTTCGGGAATTTTGGCAGGCGATGTGATTACCAATTTTCATCAAAAACCCATTAGAACCGTGGACGATTTTTCAAGTGCCATCTCATCACTACCCGAAAAAGGTGTGGTGACTATTGAGGTTATTCGCCAAGGTATTCCTGCTATTATTGGTTTACGTATAGAATAAATACCGATAGGGTGGTTGGGGCAGTCACTAAACCATTAGTCATCGAACCATTAGAGATCGCAAAGCTGCCCATGTCGATAAGAGTGTTGATGAGCGTGCTGATAATTATACTTGTCTATCGCAGAGCTTGACCTCTATAATGGCTGATTTTTTTATCAGATGACTTCAGATGATCCAAAAGATGATCCAAAATCGTCATTGATGTATTCGGTGAGTGATGTATTTATTGCTCAATACGTTTTAACATAGGATAAGCCACTTGATAGGCGCTTATTCTTATCCAACTTCAACTTTCAGGTAATTATGACTGACCACGTTTTTTATACGCTAATTACGTTTACAGCAGCAGCACTGCTCGCGTATATAGTGCTGTGGTCAGGACTACAGACGTTCAATGCCAATCCTACCAAACGTTTTTTGCGTATTTGGGTTAAGCTGATACTGTATTATGCGGCTTATACCATGCCAGTTTGGATGCTGCTATTGAGTCTAAGCTGGTGGCAAGACGCGTTACCGATACTAGCATCCACGCCAGTTGTGCTTGCGGCATTATTGGCAATGGGATTGTATTTTTATACTGTCATTGTCCAGCCCAATCGCTTGCGTTTAGAGCAGCATTCCGTTGATTTAAACCTATCAACACCGCTAACGATAGCGGTATTGGCTGATTTGCGCATTGGTCTATACAGTGGCAAACCGCGTCATATCCGCAAGCTTGTTACTACGCTCAATGCGTTATCAGCAGATGCGGTGCTTATTACTGGCGATTGGTTGTACTATCCAAGTGCTGATTTGGTTGGGCAACTTATGTTGTTTAAAGGGATTAATAAGCCCGTTTATACCGTGATGAGTACCTCAGATTTGCGCTACCAGTCGATCAACACCACCAAGCAAGGCCAGCCTTTATTAGAGGACACGTTGGCCAGCGCTTTTGACGTGCTTGACATCAGTTATATTGGGCAGCAGTGTACCTCATTACCGCTCAAATGTGCCCCAACGGCAAATGATCGGTCAATGGCGAAACCATCAATTCTTCAAAAGAACGATCAAAACCTTGTCAGTCAACAAAGGGTGAATGACCGTCAAATGGTCGCATTGCTCTGCGGCTGGCAGGCCACACCCAAGCAGGTCGCTGGAGTGGAACCGCTTCATATCGATAATAAAGCGGTGCTGAGCGAACAAATGGCTCATGCCACGAAGCCCGTTATTATTCTTGCCTCGCGATTTGATAGCATCAACCATTTGCCAAAAACGTCACAACCGCGTCCCTTATTGATTACTGGTGCGGCGAAAGCGACCCAAAGAAACATACACTTGGCACAGAAACAAAAAGACATTCAGCGCCATAATAAGCGCTCAACCTTGTTGAACAATAACCGCATGAGTAAGCAGCGCGGTCTATACCAATACAGCAGTGCGCAGATATTTGTGAGCAGTGGTATTGGGACACGTGGCTTGCCTTTTCGATTATATCGTCCTACTATCGATGTGTTGACCATTCGTTGATAGGGCTTAGGCGTTTGCTTAACGCTTATTAAGGTATTGCTTATTAAGTAAGGCGCTGATTGATCATTCATTGTTCAATGCGCAAGCGGTGAAATGACAATGCTCAAATCATTTACGATAGCCTCGAATCCTATGACGATGATTTTTGATAAAAAAGTAATATAATGCGTAGTGTGCTCAGTGGCACTCAGCATCAATTGATTGATAGCGGTCAAATCAAAATATGCTACACTAGCAGGCGTTTTTATTATTATAAGTTTGTGATGTTATGAGCAGTATCGGTCAATCGGTAAAAGTATGGTTGATAGTGTTTTTAATAGACAGGTTTTAATGAGCGATATTGCGTGTTTAAAAACGCGGCGATAAGCGTTTCATAATAGATAAGACAAACCTTTAGCGTTAATATCAAGCAAGTAATTGCCAATGTAAATACTTGCAAACGACCTATCATGTGACAGCTTTGACAAAAGCTAGGATAATACAGTAAGGCACGGTTATGAGCACAGCATACGACGAGATCAAAACCCGACTACAAGGCTCAATGGTAGCTTTGGTAACGCCCATGCATCCTGACGGCACGGTTGATTATAAACGTCTGGCGGACCTCATAGATTGGCAGATTGAGCAAGGCACCCATTGCCTTGTGGCTGTTGGTACCACTGGCGAGTCAGCGACATTGTCTATGCAAGAGCATAGCGACGTCATCCGCTACTTTGTCAAGCATGTGAATAGTCGCGTACCTGTGATCGCAGGAACAGGCGCTAATAATACTGCTGAGGCGATCAAATTGACGCAAGATGCAGCAGATGCGGGCGCAGACTGCGCGCTATTGGTTGCTCCTTATTATAATAAGCCGCCGCAAGAAGGCTTGTTTCAGCATTATCAAGCCATCGCCAAAGCCGTCAATATTCCTCAGATGCTCTACAATGTACCGGGTCGTACGGTTGTTGATATCGCCCAAGAAACGGTTGAACGCTTGGCCGATATTGAAAATATCGTTGCCATTAAAGATGCGACTGGCTCTGCGGTTCGCGGTGAGCAGCTCATCAAGGCTGTTGGTGATAGAATCGTTGTACTATCAGGCGATGATGGAACCGCACTTGAGCTCATGAAGTTTGGTGGTAAAGGCAATATCTCAGTGACTGCCAACGTTGCCCCAAAAGCCATGAGTGAGGCATTTGCCGCAGGTTTGCGTGGTGATTTTGAGACGGCTCATAAAGTACATGATGTGGTCAAGCACTTACACCGCGACTTGTTTATCGAATCCAGTCCTATTCCAGCAAAATATGCGCTGTACAAAATGGGTATGATAGATAAAGGCATTCGCCTGCCTTTGGTGTGGCTGGCTGAACAACATCATGCGACCATTGATGACGCCTTGGTGCGCGCCAACTTACTATAAATTGAGCAATTAACGGCTAAACCTGTGGGTAATAGCTATAGGTTTAGCAAAATAGCTAAGATCTTGTAAGACGATACGTCAATTGCCAAATAAGCAATCATTGCTAACTCAGAGAGACAACATGATGACAATATCATCAAATACAGTATCATCACCGACTGCAAAACTATTCCCTGCCATGCTGACCGTGATTTTAGGCAGTACTTTAGTGTTGAGCGGCTGCCAAGCGACTAAGAACTTACTTGGCAAACGTGACAACGGCAGCTTAGAGTATCAGCAGAGCAAAAAGCTTGCGCCAATAGAGCTACCAGCCAACCAAGAAACGGCACCTTTTGTGCCTTTGTATCCGACGCCTAATGCTGGCGCAAACACGCTGACGCTACAGAACGAGTCAGGTAGTCAGTATCAGTTGCCTAAACCTCAGCGTACGATCAGCAATCCTTCGAATTAAATCTATCTTTCTATTTCATACCGCGGGTTTTTTATTGTCATTCATGTAACTATGATTCATACGATAATATAAAACTCAGCGGTCGCTGCGCGTTTTTACCACATAAGCTTGAACGAACAGGAAATCTCCTTATGCAAAAGCAACAACTGCTCTATAAAGGCAAAGCCAAATCTGTCTATGAAACAGAAGACAATGATCTTTTGATTCTACACTTTCGTGATGATACCTCAGCGCTTGATGGTAAGCGCATCGAACAATTGGCACGTAAAGGTGTCGTCAATAATCGCTTTAATGCCTTTATTATGCAAAAGTTGGCTGACGCTGGCATTGAAACCCATTTCGAAAAACAGTTGTCTGAAGACGAAGTGTTGGTCAAGCGTTTGGATATGATTCCAGTTGAGTGCGTGGTTCGTAACTTTGCAGCTGGCAGCTTGGTACGTCGTTTGGGCTTAGAAGAAGGCCAAGCGTTGACGCCGCCGACTTATGAGTTGTTTTATAAAGATGATGCACTCGGTGATCCGATGGTTAATGACTCACTTTCTATATCACTTGGTTGGGCAACCGAAGCACAATTGGCTAGAATGAAAGAGCTGACCCATCAAGTGAATGACGTGTTAAAAGCCTTGTTTGATGCAGGCGATTTAATACTGGTCGATTTCAAATTAGAGTTTGGCGTATTCCATGACCGTATCGTTCTAGGTGACGAGTTCTCACCAGATGGCTGCCGTATCTGGGATAAGACCACCAAGAAAAAATTAGATAAGGATCGTTTCCGTCAGTCATTGGGCGATGTGATCGAAGCTTATGAAGAAGTGGCTAATCGTATTGGTGTGCCACTTAGCTAAATGTTCAATCTGAAGCGTTAAACAAAAAACTGAGCCATGCGCTCAGTTTTTTTATGGCATTATATTAATAATGGTTCCCTAGTGAGGACTTGAATCTTTGGCTGTGGGCTAATGGTACTAAAGGCTTTGATTATTTATCTATTGTAGTGTAATTCACAGTGTACTTGTTAGGCCATGCAAGGTTACTTGAATAAGATGGTATCTAGACCAGAATAGTTACTATATTAAGTTGTAATTATAAACGCTAACCTCTTCGATGATAGACTCAGGATCTTCTTCAACTTCTAAACCATCAGCTACAAAGTAAATTCCTTCAATAAACTTTCCTTCGTTATCAGCAAGATAATGTATATCTTCAGCATCGTCCAGAACTAAGGCATGATCTATATCTCCAATACGGCTACCAATTTTAATGTTACTTTCAAAAATATTACCTTTATAACCAGCGCCAGCGCTAATATGGCATAGAGTTCCTTTTTCAGTAAAGCCTAACTCTAGTTTAGGTTTTAAAAAATATATTATATATCCGTTATTATTTGGTATCTCAAAAAGTAAGACGCCTGTATTGTCTAAGGCTAAATCAACCGTCCATTCTTTAACATTTCCATCAACTGTCTTATCGATAAAATGAAGAAAGCTTTCCAATTTTTCACCTAGTGTGAACCCTGCCAAGGATTTACCAATCTCTGCTTTAGCATATATATCCAAATGAGCCATTTATTTAATTAACCTTATATTTATTAATAAGCTTTGCAAGCCTGAAAATAGTATTAAATCATGATCGGTGAGCTATATATGAGTCGAGCTTAGGTTTTATAACGTTACTTATCGTCCTTTCTTTGTGCCCTTAATTTAATTTACATGCTGTTATCAATAACTTTGATCTGTAGTTATTTTTTAGCTTACTACAATTACTCCTTTCTTCTATAAAACTCTTCAAAAAATTGACAGTACTCAGGTTTTTTAAGAAAAAAAGCATCTTCAGGGTTGAAGATGGTTTCGCTATTAATCATATAGTTGTCCTCTAATTCACTGGCTTCCAAGAAATTTTCAATTAACATTGAAAACTCAGACATAATTTCTTCTATACTTTCACCATCATCTTGATTTTTCTCTTCTAATATGAAATATATTTTTATTTTTTCATGGTTGATAGAAAAATAAATTCTTCTAAAATTTTGGTTTAGCTCGCCCAAACATGCTTTCGATAGTAAATAAGAAATATGAAAGAAGTCCACTTATCATTCCTAGCTATTTGATTTCGTTTAAAGTAACCCCCAACGGAACCAGTCATTTCACTATTCAACCCCATTGATAGACCACTCAAAATAGATCGTTACAATGGAACCACTCAAAACAGACTGCAATTTTTGCTCATCGACCAATAACGCTCAGTGATAAAATCCTCTACAACAATAACTATCGATGTTTACTACACACTATCCATATCATCCTTTTAAGCACAGGCTTGTCGCTTAACTTGCATAAAAAATCAAACATAGCGTAAATCTTGTCCTAAATATCTTATCTGATTTTTATGCTAATTTATCAATACTTATTTATATTAAAAATTAGAGAAGGCATCTTTAATGGCAAAATCTACCAGTACCGTTTTAGAACCCACTTGGTTCACTCGTCCCACTTGTGTGGTCGCCGCTGATTTGGTGGGTAAGGTGCTGTGCAGAAAACTCATAGATACAGACGGCACATCCAAAATATTGCGTATGCGTATCTCAGAAACCGAGGCTTATATTGGTAAGGAAGACCCAGCTTGTCACTCGCATGCAGGCACACGAACGGCGCGTACTGAGATTATGTATGAAGAGGGCGGCGTGTTTTATGTCTATCTAACCTATGGCATCCATCATCTACTTAATATGATCACAGCGGCTGCCGAATCGCCGGAGTCGGTGTTGATACGAGCCGGATTTTTGACAGAAGACAGTGATCGTCTGCTGGATGAGGAGCAACAAACGCCAGACAAACAGCTCACGCATTCCAAGCAGTTTGCAGGTCCGGGCAAATTAACGAAGCGCTTACACATCGATCGTGAGCTCTACGGCAAACCCATCAGTCCTGCCTCAGACGTTTGGGTAGAGGACGACGGTTGTATCCCGCCCATCTCATTGCGACCACGTATCGGTATCGATTATGCGGGTAATGCCAAAGATTGGTTGCTACGCTATATATGGACCGATCATCCGTCTCTGTCCAAAAAATAAGTTTTATGAGTAGCCATTTTTATTTTAACGTTATTTTTTGAGGTAAAGATGATGTATAAATTGACCGTATTTATTCCCAATGACGCTTTAGAAACCGTAAAGTCCGCTTTGTTTGCGGCAGGTGCTGGCACGATTGGTGATTATGAGCAGTGTTGCTGGCAAGTGCAGGGAGTAGGACAATTCATGCCATTGTCAGGTAGCAATCCACATATTGGCGCGCATGATCGCCTTGAAAAAGTGGATGAGTGGCGAGTTGAAATGGTAGTCGATGAAAAAGCCATTGAAGCTGTTGTTGCAGCATTAAAAGGGGCTCATCCCTATGAAACGCCCGCTTATGATGTGATAAAGGTTTTAGACTTTTAGAAGTTTTCATGTCCTAAGAGTGCTTATTTTTAACAAGCGTCCGTACTCGCAAGCAATAAAAAAGGTCAAACCTATCAAAACGATACGCTTGACCAAGCACTTCAACAGGATAAAGACAATAAAGAATAGATTACAAAGGCTGACATCTCAAAGCGGTCTTAGCGTTCATATCTATTAGGGTGCTGATTGTTTCTATGCTTGCCCTTGTTTTTGTAGTTGCCATTGTTTTTATACTTGTTGTTGTGGGAACGATTATCTTTGTATTTATTATCGTGGCCGTTATTAGACCAAGCGGTTCTGTTTGAGCCAATAAATCTGAGACTCGGATAAGCATATATGAGCTCGTAGTTTTGATTATTTTTTCTAGCATGAGCAGTGAGTGCGCGTTGACCACGGTAGTTGTTAGATTTGATGTCCATGACCTGATAGCCTTGACGGCGTAGATCTTTACGTAGTTGTTGGCTGGCTTTGTTATAGTTGACATTGCTATGGCCGTTACTGTTACTGCCACGGTAGACGGGCTGATTGTCATAACCTGAACTGACAGCAGTACAACCCACTGTCGTGGCAAGTAATGCTGCCACAAGGCCACCAGAGATGACACTTTTGAATGAGAAAAGCTTTGGAATGGTCATAATCCGCAATCCTATAATGTGATCAGATAATAAAACGTACTACCATCTATTTGGAAATGTTTGCTTACATTCTCTATAGTAAGCATCGAAGCTTGATAGCATATGTCTTATACGTTAATAAGTTGTAATTTTTTCATAGTAAAATGCGTGTAAGCATATGCTTACAAGAAATGACGCCTACGCGACTTAACATTGGGTGACTAACAAGGCATTATAGTTACACGGCATTAGGGAATGTGACTCAAGGATTGAGTTGACCGCATTAAGGATAATGAGTTACTTGCTTACATCAGGATGATATTAGCAAGTAAAGTAAGGCCACATGACCTTTGCCAGTAACAACATTGAATGTTGTTAAGTGTAGTAAATAGGGCAGGATGCCCAGTATCACAATATACTGAATATCATGCAAGGATGTATGGGAAGCAGTCGTGATAGGTAACATGGATGGTTAACAATAAAACCGCATAACAAGAGTGTTATGCGGTTTTATCGTGTCTGGACATTGAGAAATCATAAAGCAAGCTGCTAGAACCATTTAACCTATGGTCAACCCAAAAAACAGTACGTATCATAAAAACATAAAAAAACCGCATGAGCTGTCATACGGTTTTTATTCTTGCCTATCATCAGCTATGTTTTATCACTAGCTATATCTACGATAGTTTATGCTTATTACTAATTAATATTTGTTTTCGCGGCGCCAATCATCTACTTCGCGCTCTGCATCTTCTTTAGCATGACCATAACGCTCTTGTACACGGCCTACCAATTTATCACGGCTACCGTCGATATGGGTCATATCGTCATCAGTTAACTCTGCCCATTTTTGCTTAACAGAGCCTTTCATTTGGTTCCATTCGCCTTTCATCGTATGTTCGTTCATTATTATATTCCTTCTTTTGTTATCGAATTGATTGTTAGGACAATTGTTCCGTCTGTCTTTACTATTTCTTTTAATTGACAGCTATAAACCAGCTGTTGATATCTAATATAAGCATTCACCATTGCCTTGTCTGTATAGCCAATGTTTAGAGTGTTACTCCATTATAGGAAACTACGCGGTTGTGTTATGAGCTGCACATTTGTGTAATAAACAATGAAGATTTTTTGTGTTTAGACTGTGGTACGTTTCAAATTTGATAGATAACCATCGATTGAATTGAGGATATGCTCTAATATAAATTTTTCTGGCTTGCTGTGCCTATACCGACAGAGGCTGAAAAAAATTCATATCCGTCCCGCTATATCGTTTTTATACCGAACTCACTATATTCACATGCACCAAAAACAATAATCCGCTCAGAAAGACGTCAGTCAGTAGAAAGGACGGTTACATAAATGACGATAGAGTCGCGTTCTATACTTCGGCGCATCATCTTTAGCAAAAATTTTCTGATAGACTCAGCTATAGCGTTATGGTTGAAATCATGTCTTATCGTTTCATAAATGGATATTGGGATGTTGCCAAACACGCTATGTAAGCGTCTTGATGTCCTGTTTGCCAGTTTTTTAAGGAAGCTGTCAAATATAAGGGAGCTATAAAGATAACAAGAAGCGGTCAGCCATTTGTGCCACTACAGCGAATAGAATCGTAAAACGGAATTTATACTGTGGCAATCGTAGCGATTGTCAAAAACAGTCACAGGGAGTGCCATCATGAGCAGTGAACAAATTGAGACCAAGGATGAGGTTAAGGAACAAACCCATTTTCGAACTTGTAACTTATGTGAAGCGATGTGCGGTATCGTCATCAAACATGAGAACGGCAAAGTCTTATCGATTAAAGGGGATAAAGACGACCCGTTTTCGCAAGGTTACATTTGCCCAAAAGCCACCGCTTTACAAGATTTGCACGAGGATCCTGATCGTCTGCGCCAGCCTATCGAAAGAACAGCCAATGGTTGGAAAGCAATCAGCTGGCCTGAAGCATTAGATAAAGTGGCTGCTGGTATCGAAGCGGTACAGCAAAAACACGGACAAAATGCCGTTGGTGTCTATCTTGGCAATCCAAATGTTCATAACATGGGTGGCATGCTCACCATCAGACATCTATTAAACAGTATAAAAACGCGCAGTCGCTTTTCTGCCACCTCAATCGATCAATTACCACACCACATCGTCAGTCTGCATTTATTCGGCCACATGCTGCGTATTCCTGTGCCGGATGTCAATCGTACCCAGTATATGCTCATTATTGGAGGCAACCCACTGGCGTCCAATGGCAGTATCATGACCGCACCAAACATGCGCCAAAAGCTAAAAGACATCAAAGCACGCGATGGTAAAGTGGTGGTGATTGATCCAAGGCGGACAGAAACCGCCGACATTGCAAGCGAGCATCATTTTATTCGTCCGGCGACCGACGTATTGCTATTACTGGCTATGCTCAATGAGATTTATGCGCAAGGCTATGCCAAGGTGGACAGCCGCGCGGCAGCTTTGGCACCAGAGATTGAGCGTATGGCTGCGTTTTCTGAAGAATACACGCCTGAATCGGTTGCCAATATTACAGGTATTACCGCTGTCGAAATCAAACGCATTGTTAAAGAGTTCTGCGAAGCTGAAAGCTCGGTCTGTTATGGTCGCATGGGTATATCGGTGCAGGAATTTGGCTTGCTCAGTCAGTATCTGTCGATGGTCATCAATATCGTGACAGGGCGCTTGGATGAAGAAGGCGGGCTTATGTTCCCCAATCCTGCCGTCGATGTGGTGAACACCTCAGGTCCCGGTTACTTGGGAAAACGCCACAGCCGCGTGAGTCATCTTCCTGATTTTAATGGTGAGTATCCAGTCGTTGCCATGGCAGAAGAGATGTTGGTAGAAGGCGAGGGTCAGTTAAAAGCATTTGTCAGTGTGGCTGGTAATCCGGTGCTGAGTACGCCCAATGGCGAAAAGTTGGATGAAGCCTTGTCGCAATTGGAGTTTATGGTGTCGCTCGATTACTTCGTGACAGAGACCAGCCGCCATGCCAATATTATTTTGCCGCCTGTATCGCCACTCGAGCGCGATCATTACGACATTACGTTTAACGGCTTTGCTGTACACAACGTCGCCAAGTACTCGCCTGCCTTATTTAGCAAAAATGATAACGAAAAGCACGATTGGGAGATCTATCTAGGTCTGGCTGATCGTCTTGACAAGGATGCGCCAGAAGCCATCCAAAAAGAACGCTCACTCATCCATTCCTTTGGTCCCACTGTGTTATTGGAGCAAGGTCTTAAATATGGGCCTTATCGAGAAGTAACCTTGGCTGCATTGAAAGATAACCCGCATGGTATAGATTTAGGGCCATTACATCGTATGTTGCCAGAGGCTATTAAGCATGCAGATAAACAAATCCATCTTAACGTTGGTTTTTATCAAGCGGACTTGGATCGCGTACGCGAGATGATGCAAAACTATGATGACCAGCAGATCTTATTAATAGGGCGTCGTCATGTACGCAGTAACAATTCATGGTTGCACAACAGCCATCGGTTGGTCAAAGGCAAACCGCGCTGTACGTTGATGCTGCATCCAGATACGGCGCAAGCCTACGGTATTGAGGATGGTCAAGACGTAAAAGTCACATCACGCGTGGGTAGCGTCGTTGTGGCAGCAGAAGTGACAGATGAGCTGATGCCAGGCGTGGTGAGTATCCCGCATGGCTGGGGTCACGGCCGCAGTGGCGTCAAACAAAAGATTGCACAAGCGCATGCAGGCGTGAGTGTCAATGATCTGACGGACGATACGCTCATCGATACCTTAAGTGGCAACGCTGCAGTTAATGGCGTCCCTGTAACGCTAGAGGCAATCACGTCAGAAACAGCGGGTTTGGACGCATCTGAAACACAAGCCAGCAGCGCTGCATAACATAGGTTAAATCTGCCGAGTTTTATACTTTTCTATTTCATAAAAAAGGTGCTTAACAACAGTGCCTTTTTTTATGTTTATCTTTTTTTAGGTTTATATTCCCACAAAATCAAAATCGACTGGTGGCGTCTCGCCCTGTATCAATAAGCTAATGGCTTTCGCTGAACCGCAAGCATGTGTCCAGCCAAGCGTGCCGTGACCCGTATTGAGCCACAAGTTATCAAAAGTGGCACTTGCATTGTGACTGCCGTGCCGGACTTGACCCAGATGAGCGCGTCCGATTAAAGGGACATTAGACGGGGTCATGGGACGCAGTCCAGTCCAATACTGTACGGAGCTTGCCACAATGCCTTTGGGAAACAATTGCTGGACACGCTGGGTAATGGCTTCGCAGCGAACGCGATTTAAATCCATATTGTAGCCATTAAATTCCGCCGTCCCAGCCACTCGTAGTTTATCGCCTAGGCGTGAGGTGACCAGTTTAAATTCATCATCGATGAGACTGATAAAAGGGGCATGGTGCGGGGCGCGAGGATTGACTTGATAGGTGGCTGAATAGCCTTTTGCCGGAAAAATAGGCAGATGCACATCAAGCGGCTTCATCAGCGCCACACTGTAACTGCCAAGCGCCAATACGTGGCTATCAGCGCTAAAGGTTTGCGCGTTTTCACCCTTGGGTCGAATGGTGATACTGTGTACATGCGGACGACTGGCTTGCGTGTCCGTATTGATGGTCAAAATCTCGGTATTATATAAAAACCGTACGCCCGATTCGATGCAGCGTTCCGCCAAACGCTGGGTGAACAGGTTGGCGTTACCTGATTCGTCACGGCTGGTATAAGTCGCGCCCGTCAGTTTATGGGCAATGGGATAAAGGGCGGGCTCTAAGCTGACCGCGTTGTTGATATCAATCACATGACGCTCGCAGCCAAGCTCTTGCATACGCTGCGTGGGGGCAATTGCTGCCTCAAATTCCGCCTGATTGGTATAAAAATGCATGATACCGCGCGTTTGCTGCTCATAATTGATACCGATATCGGCACGCAATTGCTGCAACGTATCGCGCGAATATAACCCCAAGCGTACCATCTGTACCAGATTGGCATCGGCTCTGTCAGCACGGCACTCTTGCAAAAACTGCATGGCCCATTTGAGCTGCGCCTTATCCGCCCGCAAACGATACAGCAGCGGCGCGTCCTCTTTAAACAGCCACTTAATCGCCTTCATTGGAGCGGCGGGATTGGCCCAAGGGGTGGCATGTGAGACCGATATTTGACCACCGTTGGCAAAGGAGGTCTGCATACCAGCGGCTGACTCACGCTCGATCACGGTCACATCATAACCCGCTTGACGTAGATACCAGGCGGTGGTGACGCCCACCACGCCTGCTCCGAGTACCGCAATATGTGTCATAGACCGCTCTGCTGCGTGTTAGTAAAATACATAAGAAAGTTGCTTATCATCGGGCTTTATTTTGCGCGAGCGACGTCGGCTTGCAAGGCTGGTGGTAGATCCAATACCGTCAGCTCACTTTCGGCAAGATGTTCTGGACGAGCCACCACGAGTGCCTCAAAGCCATCAGCCGTCGCTACCGTATTGACCACTTGGGCTTTATCGAGTTTCTCCCCTGCTGTCGGCGTTGTAGCTGAGTCTTTTACATCTGCGTTTTTTACATCCGAGCCTTTTACATAGTGCAAAAACGCTTTGGGTGCTGACTTAAAGTAGATACGGGCAATGACTTCTTGACCCAGATAGCAGCCTTTATCATAGTCCATACCGCCGCGCTGATGCAGACGTAGTTCTTGTGGCTGAAATTCGCCTTGGGTCGCCGCGACGATCCAGTAATTACCAGTGGCGATACTGCATTGCATCCAAGCCTTGGTGTCGTCGGGCGTATTATGATCCGCTTTATGACTGAAAGTCGGCTCATCTGCTAGCACGCAAGGATAAATGGTGATCGATTCACTGGTATCAAATTTGGAGAAGGCGCCAAACTTTTTTAAATGCGCTTGTAAGGCATCCGCACAATCGGCGCTAATGACCACGTCATATTGTTTTTCGGCTTGTTTTTTAATCCAAATACCAAATTCAATCCGACCTTTTAAGTTGCAGATAGCAGCGGCTTGATAGCTGAGTCCGAGCTTGGTGACATCGCACGTTAACTGACCTTGGAGGAATTTTTCGGCGTCTTCACCTTGGATGGTTAATTGGGCGAACTGCGGCAGTGCTGGTGTATTCGAAGCAGGTGTCATTATTATTATCCTTATAACGGAGATGACTTATCAAAAACATACAATGCGACTGATATAAGTTTTTGCGTGCTGCTAATGCAGAGGTGGCAAAAATTCATTCCAATCGCACGCGATTATTAACGTATCGATTTTATTTCAAACGGTCGATGCGTCTTCAATTCCATGATAAAAACCAGTGAAAATAGCTCTGAGTGCCGCTAAGAAGCGTACCACAAAACCCCCAGTCTTAAAAAATGTCATCGCTATGACATAACTTGGGGAGGTCCGCCAGTTTTCAACCTTACACATTGGTTAAAGATGGCGAGTTACGGTACAATGTTGGCTGTATAACTAACTTAACTATGATGCTGCCGAGGTTATGATGAGCTTACCCAATTGCCCAAAATGTGATGCTGAATATACGTATGAAGACGGTGCGTTACTGGTATGTCCTATGTGCGCTCATGAGTGGACGGCGGCTGAAACGGATGCGGCGCAAGCTGAAGACCAAGATGCTGTCATTCGTGACGCGGTGGGCAACGAGTTACAAGACGGTGACGCGGTAACGGTGATAAAAGATTTAAAAGTCAAAGGCTCCTCAATCGTCATCAAAGTCGGCACCAAAGCAAAAAGCATTCGTTTGTTGCCAGACGCGTCTGATGGTCACGATATCGATTGTAAGCTTGATGGCTATGGCCCAATGAAACTCAAATCCTCTGTGGTCAAAAAAGCCTAATGAAGATGACCCTCACTGATAGAAAAAAGCAAACGTAAACCATTCAGTTGCAATGGTATTGAAGCCCAAGATTTTATCACCAGTAAATAAGACGTATCGATATAGTTAATCCATTTTAAAAATAAGTACAGCGCTACTGAGATAAATATTGCTTAGCTTTTGTCTGCGACAGTACAGCTAACAAGAAAAATGTGTTTAAGTAGCGCGTGGTAATGGGTATGTCTTTTTTTATTTAGGGCTAACTATATAAAATAACAAAGACCCACAATCAGAGAATAACTATGAGCACAAAAAACGAACAGCTCTTTGCGCAAGCTCGCAAACACATTCCAGGCGGCGTTAACTCACCAGTCCGCGCTTTTGCTGGCGTTGGCGGTACACCTATCTTTATGCACCGTGCCAATGGCAGCAAAATCTATGACACTGAAGACAATGCGTACATCGATTATGTCGGCTCTTGGGGGCCCATGATTTTGGGTCATGCCCATCCAAAGGTGATTGATGCCGTTAAAAAGGCGGCTGACGATGGTTTGAGCTTTGGGACGCCAACGCCGTTTGAAACGACCGTTGCTGATAAGATTTGCGAGATCGTGCCTAGCGTTGAGATGGTACGTATGACCAGCTCCGGTACAGAGGCGACCATGAGCGCGATTCGTCTGGCACGTGGCTATACTCAGCGTGATAAAATTGTCAAATTCGAAGGTTGTTATCACGGGCATTCAGACAGTTTGTTGGTAAAAGCAGGCTCAGGCATGCTCGATATCGGTGAGCCGACGTCAAAAGGTGTGCCCGCCGATTTTGCCAAGCACACCATCACCATTCCTTATAATGATCCACAAGCGATCAAAGATTGTTTTGCCAAATGGGGCGAAGAGATTGCTTGTGTGATTTTGGAGCCTATCGCGGGCAACATGAACATGGTTATTCCAACGCAAGAGTTTCACGATACCTTGCGCGCAGAATGCACCGCCAATGACGCAGTGCTTATCTTTGATGAGGTTATGACAGGTTTTCGGGTTGGATTGGGCGGCGCACAAGCCCATTTCGGTATCACACCGGATTTGACGTGCTTTGGTAAAATCATTGGCGCAGGTCTACCAGTCGGGGCATTTGGTGGTAAAAAAGAAGTCATGTCGTGCATTGCACCCCTTGGCGGCGTTTACCAAGCGGGTACGTTATCCGGCAATCCACTGGCAATGCGTGCTGGTATCGCCATGTTTGAAGACTTAACCGTTGATGGTTTTTATGATGAGCTTTCTGCAAAAGTAGACAAACTGATCGAGGGTTTTCAAGCCGCTGCTGACAAGCATGGCATCAACCTTCGCACCAATAGATTGGGCGGTATGTTTGGGATGTTCTTTGTTAAAGACGCTAACACCGATGCGCCAAAGAACTTTGATGAAGTCACCGAGTGTGACATGGATGTGTTTAATACGTTCTTCCACGGTATGCTCGATCGCGGTATTTATCTGGCACCCTCTGCTTATGAAGCAGGTTTTATGTCTATCAAACACAGCGAACAAGACATTGATGCGTCGATTAAAGCCGCCGATGAGATTTTTGCAGAAATGGCAAATAAGTAATCATTTAACGTTGTGACTGTGAAAAAAAGCCAGCACCAGTCAATCTATTACGGTGCTGGCTTTTTGGTGTCTGGAATAAAGGTAAGGACTTAATGGGTTTTTCTGGCTTTGTCGTATTTGCGGTCTTTTAAACTTAGATTGCCGCGTAGCACATCGCCATACATACGAAAATCGCTGGCAAAGCTTTTGATAGGCGATTTAAAAGAGGCAGGCTTATTTTTTTCAAAGAAAAAATGACCGATCCAAGCGCAAGCATAGCCAGCAGCAATACCTTTGAGCAAAGGGGCAGGCGAGCGGTTTTTGATCGATTTTGCCAGTCCCAATAAGCCAAAACTACTGCCAGCGAAGTGTAAGCGGCGACAAGCCATGTTTTGATGCTCATCCAAATAAAAATCATAAAATTTTTGTTCGGTTGCGGGATTGGTTTTGGTGACGTCTCTAATAGGGTTGGGGTTCGCGGTAGAATGAGTATCTGCTGTCTCATTCGCCGTTTTGGTCGGGTTCTGTGTGTCGGTGGCGTTCATATCTAGCGTCCTTGCTGATTGCTTGTCATGTTAAAAGCAGAAAAAGTTTGTGTGCATCTTTTATTTATGTACCTCTTTTAATAGTTATAATAACGATTTTTATGAGTGCGTTATAGGGTTAAAAACCAGTAAGTCACTGTTATTTATTATAAAATAGAAGGCTTTTAATGTAGCAAAGCAATATGCTGAATACAAGTACCTGATATTGAGCACACGTTTGTGATTTTATTAATGGTGTGTTTAGGTTGCGGCTAGGCGCTTGAGTCACTTGCCAGTTTTTGGCATTAATGCTTTAATGGTGACCACTGCACAGGCTTGCACAGATATTTTGGTGTGTGTCTGTTTTTTGCATTTCTGTGGTTTTTCTACCTATCCATTGCCGAATTTTTACTCCTATCTTTCCTATTTATCTGACATGGTAACGACCTCTCTTATGCCTACTGACCACCTGAAAAATCCAACACTCACCGATGATGAGTTGATGGCAGCCATTGATATCGGTTCGAACAGTTTTCATTTAGCCATTGCCCGTCTTGATCATGGCGAGGTAAGAAAAGTCGTCTCTATGTCCGAAAAGGTTCAGCTTGCCGCGGGCTTGGATGAAAACAATATTTTGAGTGCAGCGGCTGAGAAGCGTGGTCTTGAATGCTTGAGCCGTTTTATTGCTCGCTTGGATTCAGTGCCGCCTGAACGCTTGCGTGTGGTGGCGACGAACGCATTACGACAAGCCAAAAATGCCAATGACTTCATCGCGCAAGCCAATAAGATTTTGCCAAAGCCTATTGAGATTATTGCTGGACGCGAAGAGGCTCGACTGATTTATTTAGGTGTCTCTCACACCAATGCCAGTAGCGACAAGCGCTTGGTTATTGATATTGGCGGCGGTTCGACTGAATTCATTATTGGTCAAGAGTTCGATCCATTATTGACGGAAAGTTTGCAAATGGGCTGTGTCGCCTTTACCCAAAAGTATTTTGCTGATGGTCTGATCACCAAAGAGGCTTTCAACAGTGCTATTTCAGGGGCGCGCAAAGAGGTGCTGGCGATCAATGGTCGTTATCAAAAAACGGGCTGGAGTAGTGTGGTCGGCTCTAGTGGTACGATTAAGGCGGTGCGCAATGTGCTCGTCTCAAAAGGCTGGGCCGATGAGCAAGAATGTATCACTTATAAAGGCGTCAAAAACCTTGAAAAACTACTGATCAAAACTGGCAATGTAAACGATATTAATCTAGAAGGCGTTAAAGAGCATCGTAAAGCGATATTTCCAGCGGGCGTGGCCGTGCTACGGGCGGTGATGCAAGTATTGGGTATTGATACCATCAGTTATTCAGACGGCGCATTACGCGAAGGCGTCATGTATGACATGCTTGGCCGTTTTGCCAGCGAAGATGTGCGAGATCGCAGTGTATTGGCCTTAATTAAGCGTTATTCGGGTGATAAAAAACAAGCCAAACAAGTGGTCAAGACCAGTCGCAATTTGTTCGAGCAAGTAAAGTCCAGACTGCTACTTAGTAATGAAGATGGCGATTTGCTCAGACGGGCAGCGTTTTTGCACGAGATAGGGCTGGCAATCAGTCATAGCAGCTATCATAAGCACAGCGCTTATTTGCTTGAATACTCAGATATTCCAGGATTCTCGCAAGTCGATCAAAAACGTATGGCGCAGCTGATGCTCAATCATCGTCGCAAGCTCAAGCCGGATATGTTAGAGCAGACGTGTAGTATTGGCGGCGATCAGCTCGTGCATTTATGCTTGCTGCTACGTCTTTCTGTACTGGCGCACCACAGCCGTAGCGATCAAGAGTTGCCAGCATTAAAACTAGAAATCTTGGGTGACAGTCATTGGCAAATCACCGTGGCCGACAGTAGTGAGCATTATGCTTTCTTACTGCCCGATCTTCATACTGAAGTCGATCAGTTCGCCAAATGGGGCGTAACGCTAAACGTGATCAGCGCTTAAAAATCAGGCGGTGATAAATGCGTTTAAAAGCTGCGTAACAAAAGCGGCTTTGTCGATAATGTCATGGCATATAAGATGTGCTACTATAGCTTCTATTGAGTTTACAACTGTACTTTTATTTATGAAAGTCAACATCATCTGAAAACCGAATCATTTGAAAATCGATGTTATTTAAAAAACGATGTTATTTAAAAAATGATAACCATGACATTATTGAGTATAACTATTAAAGGGAAGCGTCTATGAGCACTGTCTGGGATAGTGTGCAGCTTGCACGACATGCCAAGCGTCCGTTATTTATGGACTATGTTAATCAGCTATTTACCGAATTTGATGAGTTGCACGGTGACCGTGCTTATGCCGATGATAAAGCCATTCTTGGCGGGCTGGCGCGCTTTAACGGCAAGCCTGTGATGGTCATCGGTCAGCATCGTGGTCGTAGTACGCGTGAGCGTATTGCTCATAATTTTGGAATGGCGAATCCTGAAGGCTACCGCAAAGTCATTCGTTTGGTCAAAATGGCCGAGCGCTTTGATATTCCGGTGATGACCTTTGTGGACACTCAAGGTGCCTATCCTGGTATTGGGGCCGAAGAGCGCGGCCAAGCACAGGCCATCGCAGAAAGCATCGCGGTGTTTTCAAGTCTGAAAGTGCCTGTCATCGTCACCATTATTGGAGAAGGTGGCTCAGGCGGCGCGCTGGCGATCGGGGTCGGTGACAAAGTAAATATGCTACAAAACAGTATTTATTCGGTCATCTCGCCTGAAGGCTGTGCCTCTATTTTGTGGAAGACCGCTGAAAAAGCGCAAGATGCCAGTGAAGCGTTAAAACTCAATGCAATCAATCTATATCAGATGGGATTGATTGATGCTGTCATCGAAGAAGGCGAAGGCGCTCATATCCAGCCGCAGCCAGTTATGAATGCATTAAAAGCGCTAATCGCTGAGCAACTGGATGAGATTAAAGATTTGGATGCACAATCGCGTTGCGAGCTACGCTACGAGAAGCTAAAGTCTTTTAATTCAGAAGTGATGTTGCCTTGCTAATAAGTTAATGTAAAGTTTCCGAGTTCAAGCTTTTCTTATTAGAAACTGAGTCTTAATGCTAAAATAAAAACGTGTCATCTGATGGCGCGTTTTTTTATGTCTATTCATTCGTATATGTTTATTTCTACATAGAGCTCTACATAAAGAAGCCACATCTATTATTACGTGCTACTGACCTGAATTTTTCTTGCTAGCTGTGCCTTCGCAGACAGAGGCGACGCAAAATTTATGTCAGTAGCACTGTATTTATTTTATCGTAAAATAACAAAAGCATTAAATACATAAGGCTGATTATGACCAGCAGTGCCATCCTTACGCACCCTATTAGACCAACTGCCGATTTGCCGACTGATGAAACATTGGCAGACGCATTATTGAGTAGTCTATCTGCCTATGGCAAGCAGTTACACGGTCGCCGTGTTTGGCTGGCTTGTAGTGGGGGTCGTGATTCGTTGGCGCTCGCGGCGATGTGTGTACAGCTCTATCATCAAGGCCGTTTGCCGTTTTTGCCGCAGCTTTTGCATGTCGATCACGGCTTACAAGTGGACAGTCACCATTGGGCCACGCATATCGCGCTGTGGGCGCAGAGGCAGCAAATACCCTGTCATATTCTGCACGCGCAAGTGGACGGTCATGACGAGCAGGCCGCCCGTCAAGCGCGCTATGGCGTGATGCGCAAACATATGAACCAAGATGATGTATTGCTATTGGCGCATCACGCTGATGACCAAGCGGAAACGGTATTAATGCGGCTGATGCAAGGCGCGGGTGTCAATGGTTTATCGGGTATGCAGCCTTGGCGAGTACAAAAGCAGGCCGCGCATCGTGTCGTATTGTGGCGGCCTTGGCTCACCATTCAGCGTGCTAACATTAGCGCCTATGCCAAGCAGTTAAAGCTGCCGTACATCGATGATCCGACCAATGAGGCAGGCGACAATGTGCGCAGTGGACTGCGACGTGACATTATGCCTGCATTAGCAAAATTTAATCCAAATGTGGTCAGTAATATGGCTCGTAGTGCGCAGCTCTTAAGCGATGCAGAAGCAACGGTACGAGCCCAAGCCGCACAAGACATGCAGCAAGTGGCTGTTCAATGCTTACAATTGCCACCGGCACAGCGAGTACTCAATATTGACGCGTTAGTCGCTCTACCTGAGTATCGGCAACGCCAGCTATTGCATCATTGGCTGGTACAAGATGAGCCGCTGCCACCTGCTAAGCAGCTGATAGACGATGTATTACGCCTCAGTCAACGCAGCGATCATGACCATCAGACGGCGTTATTTTGGCAGGGTCGTCAGCGAGCTTATACCATTTGCCGCTACCGCCAGCAGCTTTATCGTTTGAGCGCGGCATGGCTGGCATGGTTCAAAGCACCACTAATTGACCAAACACAGCTGTTACTTGCTCCTACCGCGCTTGCTTCTACAATAAATGTTACTAAAGCGAATGATAATAAAGCGAATGATAATAAAGCGAATGATGCGGAGGTTGTGCCAATGCCCTTACGTATGAGTAAGGACTTTATTTGGCAATTACATATTAAACCGCAAATGTTGGCGTCGCTTTTGACGATAGACAAAGACGAACCACGCCAAACCTTTTTAAAGGTAACACCATTAGACCGTAAACAGCGCCTCAAAACGTCACTGTCTACTCGTCCACAAGCTGGCAAGAAATTATTTCAGACTTTAGGCATTCCATTTTGGTTACGCGGAAGTTTGGTTGTGGTGAGTATAGATTCAGGGGATGCTGCAAATAGCGAAAACGCTGAAAATGAGTCAGTAAGTACACCGATACTATTGCTATCGCCATTTAATCATTGGATAGTGGAAAGTCATCTATCACCAAATATAAAAAGACTCGATAGTGATAGAGATGATGCTTTGAAAAGTAGCGTACAAACAGTTGAGTAGATCAATCAGTATTATAGTCAGTCCTAAATAAAAAAGGATCACCTATTATCACGCGTCACTGAAACAAATTTTTCTTGCTTGCTGTGCCTTCGCAGACAGAGGCGGCGCAAAATTTATCTCAGTAGCGCTTTATTTATTTTATAGTGGTTCAACTATGTTTACTCTACTAGAGTATTGGTATTTTTTATCATTTTAATATCTATTATTTTGGTATCTTCGTATTGTTCTTCACGACTTTCCCCGCTGTACTCAAAGCCGTTTTTTCTATAAAAGCGAATAGCTAAACTATTATTACGTAAGACCCATAAGTAAAAACTGGCATTCGTATTGAATTTTGATAGTGTCTCTAACGACCTTTTTATAAGGTTTGTGCCCACACCTTGGCCTTGATAATCAGACAAAACATATAGAGTAGTGATTTCATAAAAATTGTTATGAGAATAATAGCCTATGAAACCTATTATTTTGTTGCCTTCATCATGTGCGACCCAAACATCGACAGTAGACTGAGGCAGTATCTGCTCCCACAGAGCAATTTTTTTGGTGAGCTGGTTTTCTTTATTTATATAAGACGCTGGCAAGAGGTCTCGATAAGCGTCTTGCCAACTGTAAAAGTGAACGTTTGCAATATCTGAGGCGTCTTTTTGTGTGGCTTTACGAATAAAAAACATACTTCTTCCAACGCTCTAGTTATGCAAAGATTGTTTTAATTTAACAGGTAAGTTAATTAAAAGTCGATATTTATTTACTCGTTAACGAAACTGATAGCGGCGCTGGATGTGATCAATTTATCAAACGGTAACAGTAGCAGTATGATAAACTGAGTGTCATTTTATCTGGCATTATGTTAGTTTGATGGCCTTTGAATTTTTTGAGTAGGAGACAAGTATGTCCGTATTAGATAACAAAAAAATCAGCTTTATCGGTGGCGGCAACATGGCGCAAGCTTTAATTAGCGGGCTTGTGAGCTGTGGCACTGAGCCAAGTTTAATCACTGTGGCTGATCCTAGTAGTGATATACGTGAACAACTCGCTGCCAAAGGACTAAATACCGTCGATCCAACCGCTGATGCCACCGCCGCTGTGGTTGATGCGGACATCATCGTGCTGGCAGTAAAGCCGCAAGTAATGAAAGCGGTCATTGGCGCTTTTGCTGATGCGTTAAACACTCAGTTGGTGATTTCGGTCGCAGCAGGCCTATCAACGCAGATGCTATCGGATATGTTGAATGGTTATAGCAACATCGTGCGTGCGATGCCTAATACACCTGCTATGATTCAGATGGGCGCAACTGGTCTGTATGGTACGGATGATATCTCTACGGAACAAAAGCAGTTGGCAACCGCTGTGATGGAAGCGTCAGGACTGGTGATGTGGGTTGAAAATGAAGCGCACATGCATGCAGTGACCGCTGTGTCCGGTTCGGCGCCTGCTTATATGTTTTACTTTATTGAATCGATGGTCGATAAAGGCATCGCTTTAGGATTAGATACAGAGCAGGCATCGGCACTGGCACTACAAACGATGATAGGCGCCGCAAAAATGGCATTGAATAGTGATGAGGCCCCTGCTGAGCTGCGCCGTAAAGTCACGTCACCCAATGGCACGACCCAAGCGGCGATTGAATCAATGCAAGCGAATGACATCGGTCGCCAAATCGGTGAAGCCATGCAAGCGTGCTATGATCGTAGTGGAGCCTTGAGCAAAGAGATGAGCCAGTAACTGCACGATTCTTATAATTTATAATGTTGTCATGTGCGTCATTTTTATTAATGAGGCACTTGAGTTGCCATACTAAGCCTCTGATAATGACATTTGTCATTCTAGAACCTGTTAATAATGTCACATTGAGTAGCACTTCATGAACAACATGTTATTTCAAATCTTTGATTTGGTCACCACCTTCGCCATGATGTTGGTGTTCATCCGCTTTATGCTACAGTTTGCAGGCATGGACGCCCGAAATCCGATGGTTGCTCCTGCTTATAAAGCGACTCATATTGTCGATGTTTTTGGCCGTATTTTCCCAACCGTTGGCCAAGGTCGCATCAGTATTGCCGCCATTGTATTGATGTTTTTGATTCGCCTGATTGATATCTCAGGTAAAGCGGCGCTTATGCATAAAGGCATTGCTCCTGTCCCCTTGTTTTTTACGGGTACAACCAGTCTCATCTTAGACTTTTTGCGTCTGTGTCGTTATTTGGTGATAGGGTCTATTATCGTCAGCTGGATTGTGGTGTTTACTCAATCTCAGCATCCCATTATCGGTATCATCATGCAACTGGCTGAGCCTATTTTGGCACCGTTTCGTCGTATCACGCCAAACTTAGGCATGCTTGATTTGTCACCAATGGTTGCTTTTCTTGCTTTTTACTTACTTGAGATATTCATTGGTGGTCTGACTGCCAACTTTATGCCGATGCTGGGTTAGGTAAAAGAAAAGCCATCGCTCATAAAAACCTATCAAACGATAAACATAAAAAAAGCGCTCTATTCATATAAAGCGCTTTTTTTTATGTTTATCGTTTCAGTCAATCACCCTTATCGCTGATTCACTTTAAAAAATACAGCGATGCTGGTAAGAATTTTTCGATGCCTTTTGAATGCAGAGCGCACAGCAAGCGAGTAAAATTCATATCAGCAGAGCACCATGTTCATTGTATCTCTTTCATATTGAACGAATGATAGTATGGCTTGTTTGCAATCGTTTTTATGGATAGAACCATACAGAGATTAAACGCGGACAAAGCGATTGGGAATCAATTGGGCGCTAGCGTCGTCAGGGTGGGGTACGTCTGCTGCCTGCAAGGTTTGGGTAATCCAGCTATCGGCTGCTTTAATAGCATCGATCAGCGCGTCTCCCATCGCCAATCGTCCCGCGATAAAGCTTGCCAGTGAGCAGCCTGAACCATGGAACTCTCCTGTGAGACGCGGCAACGTGCTCTGATGCACCATCTTGCCTTCTGTATACAAGTATTGGTTGATATCACCGCTATCAAAATCATGCGATGTTTTAACCAATACCGCATCAGCCCCTTGAGTACATAACGTCTGCGCCCCGATGTGCAAATCTTGCTCGCCGCTCAGCGCGCGAAGCTCATGGGTGTTTGGGGTAAGCAGGGTCGCATACGGCAAAAGCTTTCGAAAAGCGGTCACCAAGGTTTGCTCGTCACCCAAACTGCCGCCACTATTGGCCACCAATACAGGGTCTAAGACAAAAGGCGTTCCCTCAGTAATAACGCCCTCAGCAAACAAGCGGGTCAACATCGCAATGTTATCCGTGGTGCCAAGCATACCGGATTTGATAACCGCTACGGGCAAATCGTCGAGCACAGTCGTCGCTTGTGCTTCTACCAAATCTGCTGCACATGCCTCAAAGCCGAGCACTTGCTGCGAGCTTTGGATGGTAATTGCCGTACAAGCAACAGTCGCGTACGCCCCTGCTTGGCCGATGGCTTCAATGTCCGCCTGTAGTCCAGCACCCCCTGATGGGTCCAATCCTGAGAAACACAGTACCACTGGTCGCATAACACATCCCTTTACGGTTCAAAATTAGTAACGAATACTATAGCTAGCCCTCACTAAAAAAGCCATAGCCGCTCAGACCACGTGCTTAAATAATTGAGCGCCCAATGACTCTGACTTTATCATTGATTCATTTTAAAAAGAGTGCGGGGCTAATAGAGGTAAATTTTGCAAAGCTTTTTTTGAAGGAGCTGAATGGAGCATAGGTCTGATTTTTATCAGTATTTTGATTTTTTATAAGCGTAAAAAAGGGAACGAATAAATAATTATCATAAAACCTTTATTAAAACCGTAGACAAGGCTTGCAATTCGTTTCGGCTTTGTTATAATACTCGCCCACGACATAAGACGTATTGTTAGCATCAATACTATGTTTATAGATTTTTTATAAATGTCTTAACTCGTTAGGTGAAGTGGGTGAGTGGCTGAAACCAGTTCCCTGCTAAGGAACCATACGTGTAAGCGTATCGAGGGTTCGAATCCCTCCTTCACCGCCATTTATTCAGTTGTTATTAGAGTAGTAGCGCCGTATATTGTCGTTAAATATTCTTTAACTTTAAAAGCAAAAAATATTTTGTTTTAGTTAAAAAAAGTATTGACACAAGCGATATTATCTATATAATGACCAACCTAATTTGCTGCAAATGTTTTTAACAACGCAGTGGATAAGATGCAAAATACGCGCTTGTAGCTCAGTTGGATAGAGCACTTGGCTACGAACTAAGGGGTCGGGAGTTCGAATCTCTCCAAGCGCACCATTTGCATATTAGCTTTTTAAGCTAAAATATTAAATTAATCGCCTGTCTTATGACAATTTGGCGATTTTTTTATGTCTGTCGTTTTTGTTTTATGACGTGCTCAGATGGTTGGATGACAGCATAGGATAAGGTACGATAAGACCGCGAATTACGGTACAATAGAGCCACTATTCACTGCTTGCTACGAGCTTGTACCATGTCAAAGAGTTTATCCAAACGCCCCTCAAAAGCGACCAATAAGTCAACGCCTAAGCGTACACCTCCTGCGCAGCAACTACCTGACGAAGAACCGACGATAGCAAAGCCCATGACACGTGTCGTGGCGATTATTTATGATGGCATGTTGATTTTGGCGTTGCTGTTTTTGGTAGGGGCCGTGCTTACCGTGGTGGGCACGCTGCTGACTATGGAGACCGGCTCGCAATCCTCACAAGCACAGTCGCTACCAACTTGGTACCAAAACGCCATTATGACGCCTTCTTTTGTACTGACGCTGGTGGGCTTTTATGGCATTTTTTGGCGCCGCGGTGGGCAGACGTTAGGAATGCAAACCTGGCGATTAAAAACGGTAAATAATTCAGGTCATCTGCTCACGTGGGGACAGTCTTTTAAACGGATTTTGGCGGCTTGTTTGATGCCATTACTGTTTGGCATTATTGGTAGTCTGGTCGGTGGGTCGCGTGCGTTACTCTTGACCAGTGCTTTTTTGGGTTTGATATTTAATTATATGTTTTGCTTGTTTAATCGTCGCGGACTTGCAGTACAGGACATGCTATCCAACACCATTACCCTAAAAATGCCAAAAGTGGCGCATGAAGGGTTATGGAGCGGCTTTAAAAATCGTAAGAAAAACCTGTAATAACTTGAATGCACAGGCGATCTAAATTTACCGCCTTGCATTCAGCCATTGCTATCCAAAAATGATTATTTACATATTGACGGTTTGGATCAACCAGCCGGTATAACCCACAAAAAAGAGTACCAGCGTGCTACCAGAAAGACGGCCGAATTGACGTTTGGTCATAAAAGCAAAAAGGCACAAAGCCACAAGCAATAACGTGATTAACCCCATGGTTAGTACGTCACGCGACAAAATAATGGGGTTAACCGTGATTGGCGCGATTAGAGCGGCAAGACCGACGACGCCCAAGGTATTGAAGATATTAGAGCCGATAATATTACCAAGCGCCATATCGTGCTCGCCTTTGCGTGCCGCTGACAAGCTTGATACCAGCTCAGGCAGTGACGTGCCGACAGCGACAATCGTAAGGCCAATGATAAGCTCACTCAGTCCCCAAAACGTAGCCAGCTCTACGGCACCCCAAACAATGGCACGCGAGCTTGCGATCAACATCAGCATACCGATAAACAGGCCAGCAAGGCCTTTTGCGACACTTTGTTCGGGATGATCTGTGTCATGCCCTTCTGCTACCATATCTTCTTCATGCTCGTGATAGCCTTCACGTAAACTGAGTACGATTTGCATGCCCAATACCGCGACGAGTAATACCAATAGGATAATGCCATCGACTAAGCTTAGTGCGCCATCACGTAGCTGCCATGCAGCGATGGCTGTAATCATGACCAGCAGGGGCAGGTCGCGCTTTACGATGGCCTTACGAATGATAATAGGGCTAATCAGCACCGTTGCGCCTAATACTAAGGCAATATTGATAATATTAGAGCCATAAGCATTGCCTAGCGCCAGCTCAGGGCTGCCTTCTATCGCTGCCAGTACCGACACCACCATCTCAGGCGCTGATGTCCCTATACCTAGTATCAACACACCGATCAAAAAGCTAGGCACACGAAACTTTTTTGCCAGTGTGGTCGCCCCGTCAATAAAAACATCGGCACTCCAAACCAAAATTGCCAATCCAATCAGTATTGCAATCGCCGCCAGCCACATGTGTCTTGTTCCTTATCTGTTGTCAAACATTGGTCATAAAAGTTATGAGTCAGCCATATCTAATGGCATAAAAAAAGCTGAATCTAAGCGTAGATCCAGCTTTTACAATAGTATAAAGGGTTTTTTAAAATAATGATAATAATGTCAACGGTTTAGTTGATTATGCTCGCAGATTTTTTCGTTTAAGCCACTTGCACCGGAATGATATTTGCCGTGTCTTTGACCGTATTGTCTTCATTACAATAGACCAGTTTTGGCTGATACGTCGATGCTTCGACTTCATCGAAATGGGCATAAGCACAGATAATGACGATATCACCTAAGTCTGCCATATGAGCGGCGGCACCATTCAGTGAGATAATCCCAGAACCTGCTTCAGCGCGGATAACGTAAGTGCGAAAGCGCTTGCCATTGGTGACGTTGTAGATATCGATGGACTCATTTTCGCGTAGTCCCGCCAAATCTAATAAATCACCGTCGATACCGCACGAACCTTCATAGTGCAGTTCGGCGTGAGTGACGCGAGCACGGTGCAATTTGCATTTAAGCATATTAAGTAGCATAGGTTACTTCCTTAGCGTAGCTGATATTAATTAAATCAAAAGGTTAATAGGGATTAACTTACTAAAATAAAAAACGACTGCCTTTACATAAGGGCTTATTCAGGCAATTTAAAACCGTTAATTTGCGAGCGTGCTTTTTCAATATCACCGTCCAATAGCAAGGGTAACGCCTCAAAAGATGCCGTTAAAGCACTATCAATGGCAATCTGCTCATCGGGCGCCGCCTTCGAGAGAACATGCCCGCTCACTTTTGACTTGTGACCGGGATGTCCGATACCAATACGCAGACGATGAAAATCATTGCCAATATGAGGCGTGATATCACGCAGTCCATTGTGGCCACCATGTCCGCCATTGGTTTTGAGCTTGATACTGCCAGCAGGAATATCCAGCTCATCATGAGCGATCAGTAGCTCATTGTTATCGATCCCATAAAAATTGACCATAGGTATGACTGACTGACCAGACTTATTCATAAAGGTAAGCGGCATCAATAAACGCACATCAGACCCATAAATTTGCCCACGTCCAGTCACCCCGTGAAACTTTTTGTCAGGGGCGAGGGTAATGTTAAATTGCTGAGCCAAATGATGGACAAACCAAAATCCGGCATTATGACGCGTAAACATATACTGCTGACCAGGATTACCAAGACCGACAATAAGCTTTATGGCCATAAAAACACCCTGCTTGAATGTGATAAATAAGGATAAAGTCAAAACAATAATTGATAATGTGTTTTCAAACTTTACTTACAAAAACAGCAGGAGAATTGAATCACCTGCTGTTTTTTGACTGAATAATTCAATGACCATACATACTACTATATAAGTAGCGAGATGGCAGTGTGATTATTCTTCGTCTTTGTTTTCTTCAGCTTTATCAGCTTGCTCAGTCGCTGGTACTTCATCAGCATCAACGTCGTCAGCTTCTTCTTCGTCAACTTCTTCAACCGTTGGTGGCTGCATGTTAACGATAGTGCGGTCATGGCCGTCTTCTAGCTCAAGCTCATGAATCACAACACCTTCAGGCAATTTGATGTCTGACAGACGGAACAAGTCACCGATTTCCATACCAGATACATCTACTTCTAGATATTCTGGTAATTGTGATGGCAAGCAAATAACTTCGATATCAGATACTAGGGTAGATAGTACACCAGCAGCTGCTGTACCTGGCGCTTCTTCACGACCAACAAAATGCACAGGAACATTCATGTGGATTTTTTGACCTTTTACAACGCGCTGGAAATCAGCATGCATTGGGAAGCCTTTTGCCGGATGACGCTGCAAGTCTTTGATAACAGCTTGATGCTCTTCACCATCAACAGTGATCGTCAAGATGTGCGAGAAAAACGCTTCGAATTCAAGGGCTTTTACCAATTCGTTTAGCTTGATAGAAATCGCTGTTGGTTCTTCGTTACCACCATAGATGATAGCAGGAACTAGATTCTGCTTACGTAGGCGGCGGCTCGCACCTTTACCTTGTAGTTCAGCAGAACGATCAACGGCGTTTAGTTCAAAATGATTAATGCTCATGGATATAATCCTATAAAAAGAATGATGAAGTGTCTGGTCATAAAAAAGTGGATTTGCGACCAATCCACTAATACGTGATGATAGCTAAGATTTGGCGTTATTGATAAAAATCACGATGTCAAAACTTAGCCATTTGCTCGTCATAACGATGGGTATGATAGTCATTGACCGATGTTAGGAGTGAGCTTGATCAGCACTTTTGATAGTGCTGACGGATAAAATCAAGAAACGGTCAGCACAGGCGCGCATTATACGTGGTTTTCTAATAATAATAAAGACCTACGCAAAATGACTATTCAAACTGAAGGCAAACTAAGCAGACGAACTAGGAAGCAAAAAAGCGCCAAGTGAAGACACTTGGCGCTCTATTTTTATTACTAAGCATTTATCAGTACTGTCATTGCTATCAAAAATTATGGCAATAATGGTGGAAAACTAGACAGCGAACCTCTAGGCATCAAACATGGCACTAATAGATTCTTCGTTATTGATACGGCGTAAGCTTTCAGCCAGCATCGGTGCAATGCTCACTTGGCGAATTTTGCTACAAGCTTGAGCGGCCGGCGACAATGGAATCGTATCGGTAACAACGACTTCGTCTAGTGCTGATTCGCTGATGTTTTTTAGTGCATTACCCGATAGGACAGGGTGCGTGATGTAAGCTAGAACGCGGCGCGCGCCATGTTCTTTCAGAGCTTCAGCCGCTTTACATAGCGTGCCTGCGGTATCAACCATATCATCAACAATCACACAATCACGGTCACGAACATCACCGATGATGTGCATCACTTGTGATTCATTAGCACGGGCACGGCGCTTATCGATGATTGCCAAATCAGTATCACCCAATTGCTTGGCCATTGCACGAGCACGAACCACGCCGCCAACGTCAGGTGAAACCACCATGATGTTGTCATAATCTTGTTTTTGTAGGTCGTTTAGCAATACTGGCGTGCCGTAGATGTTGTCTACAGGAATATCAAAGAAGCCCTGAATCTGATCTGAATGCAAATCAACGGTCATGACGCGATCGATACTGACGATGTTAAGCATATCAGCGACGACTTTGGCAGAAATAGGCACACGAGCTGAACGCGGGCGACGATCTTGGCGGGCATAGCCAAAATAGGGCATGACGGCTGTGATACGACCAGCACTAGAACGACGCAAAGCATCGGCCATCATCATGATTTCCATCAAATTGTCGTTGGTTGGTGCGCAAGTAGGCTGCATGATAAACACGTCTTTACCGCGTACGTGTTCTTTGATTTCCACGGCAATTTCGCCATCAGAAAAACGCGTGATGTCAGCTTTACCAAGAGGTATGTGAAGATGATCGGCTACGGTTTTTGCTAATTCTGGGTGGGCATTGCCCGTAAAAATCGCCAAATAAGGCATGACAGAAGTCCTATTGATTGACTCAAGCAGCGACCGCTAAGCAGTGTCAAACTGCTCAAATTAAGAAAAGAGTGGTGAAAAGGGTTGAAGACTACTATTACAGTAAAAAATGGCAGGGGTAGCTGGACTCGAACCAACGGATGTCAGGATCAAAACCTGATGCCTTACCAACTTGGCTATACCCCTGTAATGTCTAGGCTATGAACGCCGATACTAATAGTGACTTTTAATAATCGTCACACTTAGAATGGGGTCATGACCTGTCAGTTATCTAAAAAACGAATAAACCGTTTAAAACATAACTTTTCCCTAGCGGTGTCCATTGCGAACTATACCGAAACTGGGATAACGTTGTCAATGACAATAAGATAAGAGGCTGTTTATAAGCCGCTTATAATATATCCATATCAAACGCTTCGTACTAAAAAATGGCAGGGGTAGCTGGACTCGAACCAACGGATGTCAGGATCAAAACCTGATGCCTTACCAACTTGGCTATACCCCTATTGTGGCGACCTATTATAAGTAAATTTTCAGATTTTGCAAGTCATTTGCGCTTTTTTCTGGGATTTATTCATATTCAGTGGATGAAGACATAATTTTGGTAGCTACGGGCATCGCGTAGATAATTTCTAAAATATATGCCTCTTTCTATGGCTTAAATACTGCTCTACAAAATACTGTTCTAAAAACTTCCCACAACATACCCTGCACAAGGCGCGTCTTTAACCCACTTTGCCAACCGCTTTTTATCAGTTGTGACACTCGCATCTAATGGCAAAAATACCGCGCTACCTGAACCCGTCATTCGTGCTGTACCGAGTGCTTGCTGCTCTAACCCTTGCAAGTAATTCAAAGCGTCTGCAACAGCAGGAGCAAGGCTCGTTACCACGGATGTAAAGACATTTTGATAAGGGGCGGTGAGATTTAGGGCGTAATGACTGGTTTGACTTTGAATGGTATCAATCGACAGAGGAGTGATATCTCGCTGTAGTTTGGGATGCGCAAATAACTTGGCCGTATTGATGTGCGCATTAGGCGTCAACACGAGATACTGCTGCTCGGGCAGATCAATGGCGGTCAGCTCTTCACCAATGCCCATCCCAATGGCATCTTGTCCAAAAATAAAAATAGGCACGTCCGCGCCCACCGTTGCACCGATTTTTACAAGCTCATCACGAGTAAAGTTAAGTTGCCAAATCTCATTTAATGCCAATAAAGTCGTTGCGGCATTGGACGAGCCGCCACCTAGTCCTGCGCCCATTGGCAAATGCTTATCTAAAGTAATAACTACTTGTGTCAACTGCTTAGGTAGAGTCTCTGACTGTATGGCAGATGTGAGCAATGCGCGTGCTGCTTTAAAGATTAAATTATCTTCTATATCAGCCGTTATCGTTTCTGCACCTGCCAACATCATTAGCTGATGACAGAGCTTACGAGCATCTGGTTCAGTATCAGCCGTCTGTATCACGGTATCATCAGTCACCGAAAAATGCAGATAATCGCCCCAATCGAGCAGACGAAAAACGGTTTGCAGATTATGATAGCCATCAGCTCGCTGACCAGTGATATGCAAAAATAGATTGATTTTTGCTGGGGATAAGCGGCTGATAGTAGCATCAGAGGTTAGGGAACTATTCATAAACAACGATCTTAATAAACACAAAAAGCCAATTCATTAATAATAGTTTAATGGTTAATGGTTAATGGTTAATGGTCATAACCACTTTATTGCCTTGCGCTTGTACAGCGCTGATTTTATTTGGCAATTTGTCTGAGCCTTTATAGGTAAAGCTGGCACGCCATTCGCCATTGACCGAGCTGACCAAACGGTTTTGGTCATCAAGTTGCGGTGCGCTGTCCGAAGGCGCTGGGCGACCAGAGATCCAGTACGGCAGCTGCGAGATAGGGGCTTGCCAACCAGTGGCTTTTTGCAATAGTGTCTCAGGATCATCAGCAGTTAAGGTTCCCGTCTTTTCACTGACCAAAGTGGCGGTTTGACCATTATATTCTATGTTGGTTTTACCGATACCAAGGGCACCAATCAATTCAATAGCAAAGCGATCATTCTCTTGTCCCCATGCATAAAACGCGCTACCACCTTGTGTGCCGGTAGTGTCATTGGCAGGAGTGGTAACGCCGATTTTACCCGTGATATTGAAGCTCTCAAGCTTTTGCGGTTGCGCGGTATCTTGACCTTGTAGCGCTGTGGGCTGATTGGTAGCGTTGCCCGTTTTTAATGACTGACAGCCAGAGGTAATAACCATCGCGGCTGTCAAGGCAGAGAATAAAGCTAACTTATTGGTTTTATAAAAGGCAGTTGCTGACATGATGTTTCCTCAAAAATGGACAAATTGACAAAGATATTAGCTTAATTCTTATTTGTTACTCGCTTATACGTGGTTGTTCGCTTCTTATAAGTGCCTTGTAATCATCGTGCTTAGTACTTAAGCCCATTCAACACGTTTTATCTCATACAACATCCGTCACTAATACAATTGTATGCTGTCATTGATATTGCGCTGACCAAATGAAAAGCGCTGCTGTAAATCTGTCAATAACGTCTCTACTTTTTCATTCTCACCCAAGCCTTGATAGGCGCGTAGCAATAGCGTGCCTGAGCGTAGGGTCGGCAATACATCGTAAGGCGTTTGTAGATAATCGATGACTTGCTGGTAGTTTTCATTAGCCAAGGCATTACTGGCTAGGACGTTGAGGGCTTGCAGATGCAGCTCATTATCGTAACGCGGGTCATCGTAACGAATCTGAATGATATTCGTGGCTAGTGCCAGCCCTTGCTCAGAGCTACGCTCATTAGCAAGCAAGAGCTGGGCATAACTTAGCTGATAAGATAAGTTGCTTGGATCAAGCGCTTGTAGATGATTGAGCAACGTGCGTTTGACAATATAATCTTTTTTGTCATCAAGCAGCTGCGCGCGAGCAAACAGTAACGCTTCATTGTCAGGGTATTTACGTGCCGCTCGGGTTAATAGACGTAAGGCTTCGTCGGGTTCATTTTGCTGCCATAAAATATCGGCTTGTAACACAAAGGTATCCGGCGCGAACACGCTAAAGTCTTTACGCAGTTGTTCTAAGGTCGCCATCGCGGCATCGACATCATTGTCCAACAGTTCAAAGGCAACAACTTTTCGACGTGCCTCCAATACCAAATCTTCTTGCATCACACTATTGAGATAGTATTTGGCTTGAGTAAAGTGCTGCTGACGCTCGGCACTGATGCCAAGATAGTAATAAGCGCGGTCGAGATAAGCGGGTGTTTTGGCAAGATCGTTTAAAAGCTGATCAGCACTGCCATACTTCTCATTATCCAAACTGACCAAGGCGGCGAGCAGGGTAATTTCGGCATCGTCACTAAAACGATTGTGCGCGTCGAGCAGCAATTGCCACGCGTCTTGACTTTGTTTTAAGTCAAGCAGGTAGCGAATCTCATATAGGTATAGGCTCTTGCTATCGGGATTGCGCATTCGTGCTTGGCTAAGATAATTAACCACCGTTTCAGAGGTGACGATTTTACGCAGTATGTCCGCTTTTAACGTGATAAAAGGCACATAATCGGGTTGATGTTCCAAAGCGCGATTGATATGGACAATGGCAATTTCAGGCTCATTGAACTGGTAAAGCAGGCCAGCTTTTAACACTGACAATGAGGCGTTTTGTTCACTATCAAGTGGCTGTAGGGCGGCGAGTAACTCGCGTTTGTCCTCGTCATTATTGGGGTAAATACCGATGAGAATTTCGCTCAAATCGGCACGCGGGTCATAACGCAAGATACGATTTAAGGTCTCACCTGCCAAAATATAATCGTGAGCGCGCAGCGCCAAATGCGCCACATAAAACCAAGCGGGCACATGGTCTGGGTTTTGGTCTTGCCATGACTTGGCAAACTGCAAGGAGTCCTCGACTCTCTCGTTACGCAAAGACAAATTCAACGCCCTTTCAAAAACGGCGGTTGCATCTTCTTTAAAGGATTGCTGTTTGTAGATAGTTAGGGCGCGTTGATCATCATCACGATCTGCGGCAAATTCCGCATCCAGCAGTGCGTACAAACTTGGCTCATTAAGTGCTGGTTGCCAAAGACTGGATGGCGCTAGACCATCGACATTTTCAACGTTTTCGACGAGTTGAGTCTCTGCATAAGTAGGGGTATCAAGCGCGGCACTGCTATTTATCACAGGGTCTTTTTTGAGAGGAATGGATATCTCAAGGACATTCGGCTCTGACGCCGCATCAATGTGGCTGGCATGAGCTGGCGTCATAAGGCACAAACAAACGGCCAACGACAGGGTTAGCTTATAACGTTGGCACAGCCGTTCGATAACGACATTCAATAAAGCACGGATGCTAGATTGGTCGTTGTGCACGAAGTGTGTTCGAAACTGTGGTTGGAGTAATGACCCAAAAAACATCATAGATAGCCGTATTCGCCCATTGCTTATCTATTGTGATAAAGCAATTGTATTTTAATCATGCCCGCTCAATCTTGACAACAGGATCTTTAACAAGCTTTTATGACAAGCATTATACGAGTAGAGTGAGACGATAAACAATAGTACCCATGTTACTGCCCATTATAGTGTGACAGTGGCAAGCATTGTGTTATTCATCGCCTTTTTAATCTGCCCCGTTTGTCGTTTTTTGACTTCTGTTTTGCAGAGAATTGGTTTTGACTTTGTCTATTCACAAAAGTCAATTGCGAGGCTTTAAAATATAGCAAGTTACGAGGTACTAAGCGACCAGTTTATCGCTACTTTTGTGACTATGTACTAAAACCTAGCCATTGGTTTTATCAATCATATGGGTAGTTGATTTGTACTATCTGCGCCCAAATACAAGCAAATATGCCCCGTCATGGGGTGAGTGTTAATTAAAGCTGGCAATAATGATATAATAAGCGATTTTTACAATCTTCCTACCAACGCTGTCGTCCAAAACGGTCTTTTAGCTGTGCGTTTTTTAACTATCATAAGACAAATTGGATGGCAGGTGAGTGTCATGTTTATGGTCTATCAATAATGAGATTAGTGGTCATTGGGGTCAATCACAAAACTGCACCAGTCGCTCTACGAGAGCGCTTGGCGTTGGTGGGTGACGATGTGGCGGTCGCTCTCAAACAATTAGAGACCTTTACCGATGGTAGTGTGATCGTATCGACCTGCAATCGCACTGAGATTTATGCGATCGTGCCGCAGACGACAACAGTATATGGGTCAGAGTCGCCGTCAGGCCCCCAAGTGATGCAAACCACTGCACAGACATCTGTTAATGATAGCGTTGGTAGTAGTGCTAACGTATCTGCCGCTGACATGAGCGCTCACATCGTTAAAATTAAAACGTGGTTGGCCGATTTCAAACAGCTATCCGTTGATGAGATTGATCCGTATCTTTATGTACACCGCGATACTCATGCACTTACGCACTGGCTCAGAGTTGCGGCAGGTCTTGATTCTATGATATTGGGTGAGCCGCAAATATTGGGTCAAATCAAGCGCTCAGTACATCTTGCCCAAGATCAAAAAGCGCTGAGTAATCAGCTAGGCTGGATCGTTGATCAAGTTTTTGCAGCGGCAAAACGGGTACGTAATGAAACCAAGGTTGGCGCACAAGCCGTCTCTTTGAGCTTTGCTGCGGCAAAATTGGTCACGCAAATATTCGATAATCTAGAAAGCCGCACCTTATTGATTGTCGCAGCAGGTGAGATGAATCGATTGGTCGCCACCCACATTGCTGGCCTTGGCGTGGGACGCGTTATTATCTGTAACCGTAACCCTGAGCGAGCAGAAGCACTGGCGGCCGAGCTGCGTCATCCCAATCGCCGTGTGGAAGTCAGAACCCTACAAGAATTGCCGCAAGTGCTGGCAGAGGCTGACATTGTCAGCAGCTGTAGTGGCAGTATGGATTTGTTAATTGATAAAACCATGACGGTGCAAGCGCTTAAGCGTCGTCGTTATCAGCCCATGTTGATGATTGATTTGGCAGTGCCGCGCGATATTGACTCCAATATCAGCCGCATCGATGATATCTACTTGTATTCTGTTGATGATCTACAGCACGTCATCGCTGGCAATATTGAGCAGCGCCGCCAAGCGGCAGTCGATGCTGAGCTGCTGGTCAGTCAATTGGTCGTCGAGATGGATCGCCGTTTTCAGGTGCGCCAAGTGGGTAAAGACATTCAGCAATATCGCGCGCGCACGCATGATCAGGTAGACAAACTGTTGCACGAATCCATTGCTAAGTTGCAGGATGGAAGTGCCCGTCCCGAAGACATCATCACTGAGCTATCGCGTCGTCTGACCCAGTCACTAACGCACGCCCCATCGAAACTCATGCGTAAAGCGGCGCGCGAAGGTGACAGCGACTTGCTCGACTTTGTGGTAACAGGGCTAAAAGATGCCCATCGTGGTCGTTAGCAATAGCCTGATGTTTATTTATCGTTTTATAGTCGATCCACTATAAAAGAGATACAGCAATACGGGCGTACATTTTGCGCCGCCTCTGTCAGCAACGGCACAGCAAGCAAGGAAAATGGTTGCCAGTATCGCATGAGCATATGCGTATCTTTTTCATTTATGACTGACTATAACCATCAAATCGCTCTATTAGCCTGACCATACCTCGTTTATAAAAACATTTAACAGATCATTTTAATGGTTACACCTGCTGTCATTACGTGAACGCGTCGTTGTCATTCTTTTACATTATCTTGAGCAATCTATAGTAGTATTTCATTATCGTGTTATTTAATAAGACTGATCGTTTAACTACACTAATGGTCGGCAAAGCTTGCTAACAGGATTTGGCTAAGCTTGCTAAGACCACTAAATTAGATATGATATTTACAGTCGATATCTGGTTTAGTGGTTGCCAATTTCAGAGAACCATTCAATGATTTCATCATAAACAGGAGTGTCCTATGACTGCATTACGTCAAGATATTGATCCAAACGGCTTATTAGAATATTCAGTGGTCTATACTGACCGCGCCCTCAACCACATGTCTACAGTCTTTCAAGAAGTGATGAGGGACTTATCTCGCGAGCTAAAATCCGTATATAAGGCGGATGCTGTCGTGATCGTACCAGGGTCCGGTACTTATGGTATGGAAGCGGTTGCGCGTCAGTTGGCTCAAGAGGAAGATTGTCTTATTATCCGTAATGGTTGGTTCAGTTATCGCTGGACACAAATTCTAGAAAAAGGCAAAATCGCTAAATCGTCTACTGTTCTAACGGCTGAGCGTGCGGATGATAGCGAGTCGCCAAAGCCGTTTGCGCCAGTAGATATCGACACAGCCGTTGCCAAAATAAAAGCAGAAAAACCAGCGGTGGTATTTGCCCCGCATGTCGAAACGTCATCAGGTATCATCTTATCAAATGACTATATCAAAGCGTTGAGCGAAGCGGTTCATAGTGTGGGTGGCTTATTGGTTATCGATTGTATCGCCTCTGGCTGTGTCTGGCTAGACATGCAAGATTTAGGTATTGACGTTCTCATCAGTGCTCCGCAAAAAGGTTGGAGCAGTACGCCGTGTGCTGGACTTGTCATGCTCAGCGATGCAGCCGTCAAAAAAGTAGACAGTACAGAGTCGGACAGCTTTAGCTTAGATTTAAAGCAATGGCTAAATATTATGCGCGCTTATGAAAATGGCGGTCATGCGTATCATGCCACCATGCCAACCGATGGCTTACGTCAATTCCGCGACACCTTATTAGAAGCCAAAGAGATTGGCTTTGATAAACTGCGCGATGCTCAGTGGGAATTGGGGCGTCGTATCCGTAAGCTCTTGGTGGACAAAGGCGTTAAAAGCGTTGCGGCTGAAGGATTTGAAGCGCCAGGTGTGGTGGTTTCTTATACCGAGCGTGATGATATGCATAAAGGCGGTGCTTTCGCTGAAGCCGGCATGCAAATCGCCGCTGGCGTACCGTTAAAAGTGGGCGAGCCTGACAATTTTAAAACGTTCCGTCTGGGTCTGTTTGGTTTGGATAAGTTGACGGACATTGACGGTGCGGTTACGCGCTTTGAATCAGCGCTTGAGACTGTGCTGGCTAAATAACTTGAGTCACTCATCAATTTATTAGAGTGACAAGTCTTTAGATAAAAATACTGAATCATAGCGCGATGCTAGGTTCAGTATTTTTTTGTCTTATATAGTTGATCCTAAATAAAATGGAAACAAGAAAGGATAGAGTGAGACTGGAACCAATTTTCCTCACTTGCTGTGCCGTTGCTGACAGAGGCCGCATAAAATTCATCCTAGTAGCGCTATAATACTTTTGAAGGGCATCGACTATAGTGTTCACTCATCAGTCGTTTGTCTACATAGCTGACAATAAGAGCGGTGTGTTACGATGACAGTAATATGACCTATAATATGTTTGGTCTCATAAATGCTTCATAAGGAAAATGATATGACCGCCAGCCTCAATGCCAATAGCGCCAATACGATTGACACTGCTAGCACCAATGAACACTATCCGCATCTGTTTGAGCCACTGGATTTGGGCTTTACCATGCTAAAAAACCGTTTGGTCATGGGCTCTATGCACACAGGACTTGAAGACCGTTTTTATAACTACGGTAAGCTTGCCGCTTATTTTGCAGAGCGTGCCAAAGGCGGCGTGGCCATGATGATTACAGGTGGTATATCACCTAACCGTGAAGGCTGGCTATTACCTGCTGGCGGCACTATGAACACCAAAGCGGACGTGATGAATCATCAGCGCGTCACGCGTGCCGCGCATAAGTATGACAGCAAAATTATCATGCAAATCTTGCACAGTGGTCGCTACGGTTATCATCCTTTTGTGGTATCCGCCAGTCCGATTAAATCGCCAATCTCCCCCTTTAAACCGCGTAAGATGAGCATCAAAAATATTGAACAAACGGTCAAAGACTATGCGCGCTCAGCACGTTTGGCTAAGCAAGCAGGCTATGACGGCGTCGAGATCATGGGCTCTGAAGGCTATTTGCTTAACCAGTTTTTGTCGCGCCACGTCAATAAACGCAAAGACGTTTACGGTGGTGATATTCATGGTCGTATGAAGTTTGCTATCGATGTGGTCAAAGCTGTACGCGAGGCCGTGGGGACAGATTTTATTATCTTATTCCGTCTATCGGTGATTGATTTGGTCAAAGACGGCAACGTTATGGATGAGGTCATCACGGTCGCTAAGGCACTAGAAGCAGCGGGCGTGACCATCATGAACACCGGTATCGGCTGGCATGAAGCGCGCGTACCAACGATTGTGACCAGCGTACCGCGTGCCACCTTTGTTGATTTTAGCGCTGAAATCAAAAAGCACATCAGCATTCCCATGATGGCAGCCAACCGTATCAACATGCCAGAAACTGCTGAAGAGATTCTCGCCAATGGTCAAGCAGATGTCATTCAAATGGCGCGCCCGTTCCTAGCCGATCCAAACTGGGTAAACAAGGCCAAAAATGGTCAAACGGATCGCATCAATACCTGTATCGCCTGCAACCAAGCCTGTCTCGATCATACCTTTGAGCACAAACGCTCAACCTGTTTGGTCAATCCACAAGCGTGTTATGAGACCGAATTGGTCTATAAAAAAGCCAAGAAACCTAAAAAGGTAGCGGTCATCGGTGGCGGAGTGGCGGGTATGTCAGCGGCGCATGTGGCCGCATTACGTGGTCATAACGTCACCTTGTTTGAAGCCAAAGACATCCTAGGTGGCCAGTTTAACTATGCCAAAGTGATTCCGGGCAAAGAAGAGTTCTTTGAGACGATTCGCTACTATATCAATGAGCTTGAGCACTTAGGCGTTGAAGTCAAACTCAATACCAAAGTCGATAAAGCCATGCTGGAGAAAGCAAAATTCCATCACGTTATCGTCGCAACAGGCGTCGTACCGAGAAGCCTCGCAGGTAAGCTTGAAGGGGCAGATTTGCCACAAGTGATGAGCTATGCTGAATTGCTCTCTGGTGAAAAGTCAGTTGGTGATACCGTTGCCGTCATTGGTGCGGGCGGCATCGGTTTTGATGTCAGTGAGTACCTCACCGCGCGTCATGGTCAGCCACTTGATGAGCTAGGCCCTGAATTGCTAAAAGACCCAAGCTATCGTCCAAAACCTCAGTCAGTGAGCGAGTGGCGTGAAGAATGGGGCGTGACGGAAGATACGGACTATCAGAGCGATGGTGGTCTGATGAAACCTGAAGGTATCAAACCTATTCGCCAAGTGTATCTCATGCAGCGTACCAAAGGTCGTTTGGGTGGTGGTCTCAACAAAACCACAGGCTGGGTACATCGCGCCCATGTTAAATCACACGGTGTCATTCAAGTGTCAGGCGCTCAGTACAATAAAATAACCAATGAAGGCATTTGGATCACCAACAACCAAGGACAAACGCAACTATTGCGTGTCGATAGCGTCGTTGTCTGCGCGGGTCAAGAGTCCGTGGTTGAGCTGATGCCAAATGTGGGCGATGCACCAGACGCGCAATATCATTTGATTGGCGGTGCCAAACTTGCTGCCGAGCTGGATGCCAAACGCGCGATTCGTGATGGGGCTGAGGTTGCTGCGAGTATTTAGATTTGAAGTCAAGATTTACAATAGTAGCTTAAAATAAAAAATGGCAGGGAAGTAATTTTCTGCTGTTTTTTTTAGTTTAGTTATTATGAATTCATAACTTTATTTATTTTATATTGCTCATCTTCACATATTTCAGAATACATATTTTTTAGCTTTTTTTCATAAGAGTTCAGATCTAGGCCTAGCTTATAAAATCCTATACATGCAGAAAGTATAGCTGGATATGCAAGCTCAAAAGGGTCAAAACCTAATTCTGTATCATAAGTTTTGTAAATGCTTTGTGATCCGTGAACAAAATTTGATCGTAACTTATATAACTTTTTAGCTTCATTATAGCGCTTGTCAATTTCACCACGATATATGGCAATCAGACAGGAGACTCTACGACAAAAATTTTCTGTTATACCTTTGTTTTCTTCTTCATTTTTCATAGTGACTAGTCTCTCCATTGCTGTTACTAGCTTAACAACTTGAGCACTACTATTATTGTCTCTAGAAGCATCACCGAACCAATAAAAGGCATCAATTAGACGGTCAGCCAAACACTCTTTATTAGTAGGAGATGCTGCTCGTAATATAAGTTTTTTAATAATGAGCCCTAAATCTGTTTCTAGGTCTTCTTCAAAAAAGTTCCAGAAATCTTGTAAATCTTCACCAAATGAATATGAGCCACCAATCCAATATTCACCGTGAGTACTTGCAATATAATGATTGATATTGTTTTTAGTGGGATTATTCATTAAATTTACTTGACTAGCTTTCATCCTATAAGAAGTAGTAAAAACTTTAATAATGCCATAGATAAGTGCTGCAACATTTTGCGCTCTACTTACACTCATTTTATCTGAGCATTTTGGTATTGTAATACTAAGAAGACAATTGAAACTATCAGGGTTGTTGTTTTTTATAAAAAGATCATAGTAGCTATCATCTTTGACTTTCGCATAAATACTATCTTTGTGAATTATTTTCGTACCACCTATCTGTATTTCTTTTTCAGGGTTGAGACTAGGTGCATTAAAGGGAAAGAAGTATGTTATGTCTTGCACTTTTTTATCTATATTTTTATGTACCTTTGACATCAGTTTCTTGCAGCCAGAATCATCAAAGCTTCTGTTATTTTTCAAATGTAAATACAGTGCATATCTAACTTCATAAATACATTCATTGACTGTTATATTTTCTAGCGATAGACACTGTCTTTTAGCAATTGCATGTAGTTTTCTTTGAGCTTTAGAGGAAAGAAAGAACTGAACTTGATTTTCAATTGTTTCTCCAGCATTTTGAGGTGATTGTAAGACAGCGGTCATAAGTTCAATATCGCTATCAAATTCCTTTTTATATAGTTCATGAGATCGATTAAAAATATCTCTTAAATTTTTTATTTCTTCAAAAATAATATTGAGGTCTTTAATGTCTTCATTAGTGGCACTCATGGGATGAAGTCCTTTTCTATAAAAACTATGATTTTAGCACGTGTAATTTGGGATTTTGGCCCAGCCTACAATTTTAAAAAACCTCCTTTCAAAACCACGTATACATGCTACGTCAAACCCACCAGTGATATTCAATCGCACTCCTCACTCACGCCATAAAAAAAGGATTTTGACATGGTAGTGTTAAGAACGTTGTTTAAATAGATTGTACTGCCAATCGTGGTGATACTGATCGTCATCAGTCTGGGATTAGTAGTGACAGGCAATGAATATATTTTTAGAGGCGTTCAACTTACTTATCTAAAAGGCGAGACCACCGCCAATATTGATGATTATGTCGATTTTGACAATCGTACTATCCGCGCTAAATATTCTATCGCTTGGGACAAATTTACCAACTACCTATATTTTCCATCGAAATCCATGGCTCAGCGGGTGCCAAATGTTCACCATCTTGTAGTAGCTCAATTGAGATATTATTAGGGTCTTTAACGAAAGCCATATGTCCATCTCTAGGCGGTCTCAATATACTGATACCCGCTGCCATAAAAATCTCACATTGCGCATAGATATCATCAACTTTAAAAGCAAAGTGACCGAAATTTCTGCCGTTTGGATATGTTTCCTCGTCCCAGTTATGAGTGAGTTCAATTTCTGGGGCACCTTCATGGGTCGCTAAAAAGTACAAACTGAATCTACCTGATTCAGAATCCTTTTTTCTAAGAAGCTTCAAGCCCATCAGGTCACAATAAAATCTTAAAGTTTCTTCTAATTTATTCGTTCTGATCATTGCATGTAAGTATTTCATAATCACGCCTTTAGGTTAACTTTGTCTAAAAAATCTTAGAGAAGTAGTTTAGTGCTTATAGCTATCACTCACCCAGTCTCTTTTATGTTTTTTATTACATAGCTGATTCAGATTCTAATAGGTAGTGTCTACTAAAATCTCGTTTCTATCGTTATTAGTATCTTCTTAATTCTCTGAACTGTCCTCTAAATCACCCAATGTGAGACCAGTTTCTTGAGTGCTGTATATAACGATGCCTTTATCATCAATTTTACCATTCATAACCAATCTGCCAATGCGATTGCTAGCTTCTTGATTACCTTGGTCAGCTGCCTTTTGATACCACTCAAAAGCTTTGTCATAGTCCTGTGGTACACCATAACCATTCTCGTAGAGACCGCCGATATTAAGCTGTGCTAAATCTAGATCTTGAGCGGCAGCTTTTTTGTACCATTCCAATGCTTTGGTATAGCTTTGCGTCACGCCGTAGCCGTTTTCATAAAGATTGCCAATATTGTTTTCAGCATCAAAAGATCCATTGTCAGCAGCTAATACATACCACTCCATTGCTTTTTGGTAATTTTGCTCAACACCACTACCTTCATAATACATGATGCCTATACGATATTGAGCATCAGAATCTCCTTGGTTAGCAGATTTTTGAAACCATTCAAATTTTTTGAAATCATCTTGCTTAACAGCAATACCTTCGTGATACATGACACCTAAATCAAATTGAGCATCAGAATCTCCTTGGTTAGCGGCTTGCTTAACCCATTCAAATGCTTTTTGATAATTTTGATCTACGCCTAAACCTTCATAATACATAATACCTAGATAATGTTTAGCAGGGGCATAGCCTTGATTGGCAGTTTTTTCAAATAGTTCAAAAGCTTTGTTATCATCTTCAGGAACTGAGTTGCCTTCATAGTAGGCAAGGCCAAGATCATAGGTCTCAGCAGGAGTGCTTTGATTTGATAGTACTGGTGCGTTTGATGATTCAGCTGAACAAGCAGAAACAATGAATACATTTGATAATAGGGTAGCTAATAGTAAAGACTGAGTTAGAGTAGTAGTTTTTCTTTTATACATTAAATTTCCTTTTGATAACCCATTGTGTTATCTATTTCTGTGCTTAATTTTTAACATAGCAGTTTTAAATTTTAATTTTTCGTCAATAAAAATACTGTTTTTTTACTCATTTAAATCGTAGCAAGGAAGACTATAATCGTACTTAAGCTCCACCAAAGTACGTGCTTTAAATAAATCAATAAGATAATCATTTTGTATGTCGGTCATATACATAAAAATGGTAGCTTTATCTTTACATAGAATACGGACACGTTTGGCTGTTTTATCAGATCTACTTGAGGTATTAGCTATATAATCGTTTTTTTTAATTTTATCAGTCATATCTACCCAGCCTTCTTTGAGAAGAAAGCTATGTAAATGTAACAGTTTATTCTTGTCAAACTCGGGGCTTGCATATCTGGACGTGTACCACACATCCCTATTAGAATGACTATAATCGCTTACTTTGAAGTTCATAAACTTAGCAATATTATCAAGTTCGGATATAAGCCAGCTTTCTTTCTCAATCAATTCTTGTTGATATATTTCAAGCTTTTTATTTGGTTCTAAGTCTACAGTCCATATAAATAAAATAATAACGAAAGCAATAAGTGAAATATCAGATAACTTATATTCTTTACCTCTTATTTTCACTGATTATTTTCCTACATACTTAATTATATTTCTTGCAGAGTTATATTTCATGTCCGTTGCTTCTTCCATATTTGTAGAGTCTTTACCAGCGTCGAAAGAATAGTTAATTCTCATACTCATTAAATATCATTGTCTATCAATACCAAAATAGAATAATCCTAGTGTTGTCTTAATTTCTCAGAACATAGAGTCTCTGGCAATACTTTGATTATTCACCTTAAAAGAATAGTTGAATCTTGCTATCAGTAAGTTCATCGAGAATATAGATTATCTATTCTGTAACCTTCACCTCAATGGTGTACTCTTTTTCAAAATCTTTACCAGGAAAGTTAGTTCCATAGGTATTGCCTGATATGTAAACCGTTATAGGCTTAAGAGTAGTAGGTAGGCCACTAATCGTTAAATTATTATAGTCGTCTTGACCGCTCTCCCTGAGTTCAGGAGTAATCTTAAAACTAGCGTCTGAAAACGTTGAATAGAACGTCATGTCGTCAACTGCTGAATTTATTATATTTATATTTGTCTCATAAGGTTGATTCAGGTAAGCGTCGGGCAGTTTATTAGGCGTTACCTCAACACTGGGAGCACAACCAAATAGCAATGTTGCCATAAAGAGAGCTAAGTACTTATTCATTATATTACTTCTCTATGATAATAGTGGTCGTAATGTATGCGCTAAATTTTGTATAAGATAAATCAGCATGAGTCCTCATACCAGGATCTCCCCATGAAAATAGCTTAAAGCTAACATTATCAGAAAAGGTAAGATTCTCAGTAATAGGCTTATTGCTAGTACACAACACATCTGTCCATACAATCCAATGATTTGGATACACAAAATAGCCTTTTGCTTGTGTTGAAATAATACTTGAGTCCAATAAAGAGATTACGTGATACTTTGGGTTTTTAACGTAGCCGTTAATCTCTATAAAGTTGTTAACTGAAGGCATATAGTACGTATCTTTTATTCTATATCCTGCAAGTCGAAACCAGTCTTTTATCTCTCCTGGCGTTGTAATTCCAGCAACCTGTTTTAAAGGAGAGTCGTAACATAGAGCAGAATTCCATGAATCACGCAAACCTGCTAAGGTCATCCAGTCAATAGCTTTCATTACCTGAGTGTTATTAGAATTAAATAAATCTCTCGCTTTTCTAGCATCAAAAGGCCTAATATTTAATTGATTTATTGTAGTCTTACCATCTCTCCAGAGTTCTGCTACTGCTTTCTGATATATATCTGGGTAGTCAATAAGTAAGCAATAAAAAAGAGTTGCTGGTCCACATAAAGAGGACACACGTTGATGTGGAAATGTTTTAAGAGCCAGTCTGTCTTCAAGCTCTTTTTTTACTTTCACTGCGGTAAATGGGTCTTCTGGATCATTTAAAGGATGCTGCCTTGATATAAAAGGTCTTGGTTTTATTTTAGTGGAGGTATCTCCGTCCTTCATATTTCCGCTTGTGCTATTGCTCATTCAAATGCTCCTAAATCTTTTTGCCACTCTAAATCTAGCTTAACCTCAATCTGGTCATCAGTATCGGAGTAAAAGCGCTCCGTCCACCCACTCTCATCTGTAATGCCTTTATAAATTTGGCCGCTTTGTTTATTTTCAGCAGTATAGTGAAAACCAGCATAAGGAACATCTTCATGATCTACAAAATGAAAGGCGGTATCATATCTACTCAATACTTTACTAGCGTGTTCTAGAGTTTCTTTTTTAATTGCTTCTGCCTGCGCAATACTACCGACACTAAAACCCGACTCCGCAAACGCTTGTTGATTGGCAATCAGTTTCGCACCGCAGCTCGTCACATCACCGCCGCGTGCAATGGGCGCACCATCGACCACAAAAGAAGCGTCACCACTCACGATGACGGTCATCTTTTTGCATTTTTTGCACATGACTTGATCGCCCTTACGAGCGACAGGAATACCGTTATGAGTGGTGTGCGGTGAGCCAGTAATGACCGTCCCACCGTGAGAGGTTTTTGCGCCAACTGTGATATAGGCTGCCATAATGCTACCTTTAAAATGTTCAACGTTTAGACGTTTATCGAAAATCTATGGTTTGCAGGACATTATAGAGGGCTAACATATTAAATATCAAACTTAAGTTTGTCTAAAATTACAACCTATAGAGGGAAATGGGTTCATAGCAAGCATAAAGCCTTATGCAGTAGTGGTTATGTGAAGAAATGGATATTTTCAATGGAAAATAAAAATAAGCAAAAATCTAACCTTCCATCTCACCAATCAACCAGTTGGCAACATCGTTAACTTGCGCTGCCACTTCAAGATGCCCTTGGCCGAGTTCATGAAACGTTGCTTTGATAGCTTCTTTATTGTACTTAATGCCAATCAACGTCTCTTTTAACAGATCAATCAATTCGACATTTAGCGCATCAGAGAAAATGACCACATCGGTAATGAGCGCCTGCTTTACATCGAGGTGCAAATCAATGATGCCCCAATCAAAACGCGTTTCAATATGATGACTAAACTCAGGCGTTTTGCCAAAGCGCCAATCCCAGTCCGCCATTTGCTCATAATATTTATTGAGTGTTGGCTGCTTGGCAAGGCTGGCTTCATCTAATTCTTCTACGGGCGCAGTTTCTCCATAATAGTCACAGAATGCTTCAATAATTGCATTGGACAAGACTTCATGATTGATATTTTTATTAAACTCAATAAGGTTAGCGACGCGGGCGCGTACTGATTTTATGCCTTTGGCTTTGAGTTTGAGCGGATGCGGATTGAGGTAATCGCCCAGCTTTTGCATGTTGGCATTGACGAGTAAAGTGCCGTGATGAAAGCTGCGATCGGCTGCATGTTTAAAGGCATTGCCTGATATTTTTTTATCTCCCACCTGCATGTCATTACGACCTGAGAGCTCAGCATCTATGCCCAGCTTTTTTAGTGCATTGATAATAATGGTGAAATTCGCCTCTTGGTTATAGCTGTCTTTGGGCGATAAAAAAGTAAAATTGGTATTACCCAAATCATGAAACACGGCACCGCCGCCGCTCTGACGACGCGCCAAAAACACATCGTCTGCTTCCATTTTATCGATTTTGCATTCCACCCATGGGTTTTGCGAGCGCCCGATAACCACGGTCTCAGAATTGCGCCATAAAAAGAGCGTGTGCGAGTTGGCATCAAGCGCTTGAAATATCCAGTCTTCGGTGGCGAGATTAAACCAAGGGTTGGTCACAGCAGACTTTAAGATACGCAGGTTCATTATTTGTCCTTTTTAGAAGGTCGTTACGTTTTAGGTTTTATAGATTAGATAAAGCCATTCTTACCGATACATGGTTGGAATTCAATGGGTGTGCTAGGGGTGGTGAGGCAAAATCCACCATAAATACCAAAAATATCATACCCATTGAGCGCGTAAAAAGTTATCATCGTGGTTTTTTTACCATATGCCACCTTTTACGACCGAGCATTTTTAGAAAAGTGCCAGTGCCGTCCAACGCTCGATAGGATAATCCCATGACTAACCGTGACCTCATTATTTTCTTAACCCTATCTTTTATGTGGTCGCTATCGTTTATCTTTTATCGCGTAGGGGTGCCGGAGTTTGGCTCACTCGCTTTTGCCAGTCTGCGAGTGATATTGGCGGGCTTAACCATGTTGGTTTTTGTACTATTAAAAAAGAAAAACAGAGAAGGCATCCGTGACAACTGGAAAATGCTGACGCTGGTTGGGCTGTTTTCTGCTGCCATTCCTTTTGTGCTATTTTCTTTGTCGGCGCGCTCGGTGAATGCTGGCGTATTGGCAGTACTCAATGCGTCTGTACCCATGATGAGCGGTTTTATCGCCAGCACGTTTTTTAAAGATAAGCTGTCAAAAAAGCAAATTCTGGGGTTGGTCATTGGGGTGATCGGGGTCATCATTTTGATGAGCGAAAACTTATTTGGTGAGCAGGCAGCGACGTCAGGCTCAGGATTATTGTCGATGGGTTACGCCTTGTTGGCGTGCGTGGGTTATGCAGTGGGGGCAAACATCACTAGAAACTATTTGGATGACGTCTCACCAGTTGCGATTACCGCAGGCTCACTTATTATTGGCAGTGTCATTATGCTACCCGTTGCGTTCTATCAGTTTCCGTATGGCAAGAGTATCAGCCTCAATGCATGGGTTTCGGTTATCTGTATCGGTGTGTTTTCGACCGCCATCGCTTTAATCTTTATGAATCAATTGATTAAAAGTATCGGGCCAATGCGTGCCACCAGTATCACTTTAGTCATTCCGATTTTTGCGATTATCTTAGGTTACTTATTGCTGGGCGAAGCGTTGGACACGCCAGCGATCATCGGTTCGATGGTGATACTGTTTGGTACGTATTTGTCTTTAGAATTATCGCTTAAGAAGATGCTAAAGCTATAACTGCTTCTACTATCGCTGCTAAAAATGCGTTCTTAAACAAATACTAAAAATAATTAAATTAATAACAATTGTTCGACTATATAGCGTGAGTATACAGTGTCTGTGTGAGCTAATGACACAGTCTATCAATCTTATTAAAGTCATTCGCTTAAGACGCTGATAAGAGGACTTGAATAATGAGTATTATCAATACCGATATCATGCGATATTGGTATTCTTGTTTGTAAATCTTCCTTGAATAACCCCATCTATCCCCTATAAAGAAAACCAATAAAAGCATATTTGCCTATGCCTTTATAAGCATTTTTAACACGTTTTTTAACTATAAATAATTTTTATAATTGATAAAAAGTAGGATACCTTATGGCACATGACAACTTATTTGAACCCGTTAAAATGGGCACCCAAACTCTAAAAAATCGCATCATCATGGCACCATTGACGCGCTTGCGTTCGGTCGAACCAGGTGATGTACCAACTGCTATTGCTGGCGAGTACTACTCACAGCGCGCTGGTGCTGGACTGGTCATTACAGAAGCCACGCAGATCTCTTTTCAGGCAAAAGGCTATGCAGGTGCGCCGGGTATCCATACCCAAGATCAGATCGCCGCGTGGAAAACCATCGTTGATGATGTCCATGCCAAAGGCAGTAAAATCGTTGTACAGTTGTGGCATACAGGCCTAGTGTCGCATAAGAGCGTACAGCCTGATGGCAAAGCGCCAATTTCTGCCTCTGACGTCGATGTTGGCATTCGTACCTCGCTGCGTGACAGTGACAATCAGTCCATTCGCGTTGATGCCACGCCGCCGCGTCCAGCCACTCTTGAAGAAATCAAGCAAGTGATTGCTGATTTCGCACACGCAACCAAGTGTGCGCAAGAAGCAGGCTTTGATGGCGTTGAGATTCATGGAGCGCACGGCTATCTGTTGCATCAATTTTGGGTTGAGCAAACCAACCAGCGTGATGATGAGTATGGCGGTAGCCGTGAAAACCGCGCACGTTTAACGCTTGACGTTATCGAAGCTTGCGTTGACGCATGGGATGCCGATCACGTCGGTATTCGTATCTCGCCGCTTGGAACGTTTAACAATGTTGAAGCCGGTTACGAAGAAGATGACAATGTTTGGATGGTCGAGCAAATCAATAAGCACGGGCTGATGTATCTACATCTGTCAGAGCCAGATTGGGCAGGTGGCACGCCTTATAATGATGGGTTCCGTCAAAAAGTGCGCGATGCGTTTGATAACTTGATTATCGCAGCGGGCGGTTATGATGCCGAAAAAGCAGAGAAAAACGTCAAAGCTGGCTACATTGATGCCGTGGCGTTTGGTCGTGACTATATTGCCAATCCAGATTTGGCTGAGCGTATCCAGACAGGTGCACCGCTCAACGAGCAGCATCCAGAGTCGTTTTATGGCGGTGGTAGCGAAGGCTACACGGATTATCCGTTTTTGAACCAAGCGTAACCGTTTATTAGCTGGCCTTTATGGCAGGCTGATAAATCACCGATCTTAAAAAGCCCCCTGACTGTCCCAATTGGAAACAGTCAGGGGGCTTTTTTATGTCGCATCACGAGCTGTTTACTCAATCCTATTGACCGTAACTTACCATTTAAAAATTACTGACCAAAACGTCCCGTTTGATAGTCACGAAACGTTTGGCGTAGCTCTTCTTGCGTGTTCATCACAAATGGTCCATAACCAGCGACCGGTTCTCCAATCGGCTCACCGCTAAACAGCAGCACCTTAACTGGAGGTAGCGGCTGATCATCAACTGTTTTGGCAGCATAGCGCAACTCAATCGTATCAGTAGAGGTGAGGGATTGTTCAGAAGATGGTTCATTGGGATTGGGTTGGCTGCTTTGGATCGGTGCGTCAAATTGAATCAGGTTGCCTGCGCTGACGGTTGTACCGTTCACCACCACTTCGCCTTCTTGTACCAACAGCAAGGTATTGTGCGAATTAGGAATGTGTAGGGTTGCCGCTCCAGTGGTATGCAGTTCAATATCCCAGACATTGATGGGCGTAAAGGTACTGACAGCGCCCGTTATACCATCCCAGTCGCCAGCGATAATCACCGCTTTGCCCATCGGTGTCTGATTGTCAGTATCGTTGTCGTCTAGCAGCGCAACGACTGGCAGGTCAGCTCGTTTAACGGCCTGATATTTAGGCTCGGTCAGCTTATGAGCGCTTGGCAGGTTGACCCACATTTGCACCATGCTAAACACGCCGCCGCGCTGCCCAAATGCTTCTGAGTGGAATTCTTCGTGCAAGACCCCGCGCCCCGTGGTCATCCACTGCACATCCCCTGCCAAAATGTCATGGCGACCGCCCATTGAGTCTCCGTGCGTGATCTCACCAGAGTAGGCGATGGTCACGATATCAAAGCCCTTGTGCGGATGCTTTCCGATGCCATGTGGCTGCGAGTTATATTCAGGATTGGGCGCAAAGGTAGTCGGCTCGCCATAATCGAACAATAAGAAAGGATCGGTATGGCTATAATTAAAGCTTGGATTGCCTTCCACATGATTGATGAGGGTTTTGACAAAAAAACCATCTCCAACCCAGTGCGGTGCTTTTTCACCATGAATCTGTTTAATTGGACGCATTGATTACCTCATAAACGAAACGGGTTATTCTTAACGATGAATAATTAACAATAAATAGCTAAATGGCCATTCATAAAAAGGGCGGTGTAAGCATTCTACTGTATTTATTAAACAATCTCACCGCAAACGAAGCCACTTGCCCAAGCCCATTGAAAATTATAACCGCCAAGCCAGCCTGTGACATCGAGTACTTCACCAATAAAGTACAAGCCTTCTTGCAAATTGCTTTGCATAGTTTTTGAGGATACCTCATCGGTTTTGACACCGCCGCGTGTGACTTCAGCGGTACGATAGCCTTCGGTGCCAGAGGGTTTTAGTTGCCAACCATTTAGCGTAGCACCCAGCTCGACCAGCCGCTCATCCTTAATATTGGCAAGTTCGGTGTCTTTGATATCATCCCACAGATGCGCTTGTAAGGCGGCCAGCAGCTTTTTGGGTAGCGCGCCGTCCGTGTTGTCGGTGAGTACGGTACGAATCAGCTGCTTTGGGTGCGATTTTTTATGAGCAAGTAGCAGGGCCGTAACATCGGTATCTGGCAGTAAATTGATCGAAATGGTTTCACCCGTCTGCCAGTAGTTCGATAGTTGAAGTATGGCAGGGCCTGAGAGTCCGCGATGGGTAAATAACACAGGCAGCTTAAAAGCAATGCGCTCGTTACTGGCAATCACGGGCAGACTGATCCCCGCAAGCGAGCGAATCAGCTCGCCTGTCTTATCGGTAAAGGTAAAAGGCACCAAGCTTGCATCGGTGGCGATCAGCGTGTGCCTAAATTGCTGAGCCAGCTCATAACCCAAGCCACTTGCGCCCATGGTGGGGATAGACAAGCCGCCCGTTGCAACCACTAATGAGGTGCAGCTATAGCGTGTTTGCGATGGTTTAGCATCAGTCGTAATGTCTTTTTTATTGAGCTTTTTACTGGTTATTAATTGAAAACGGGTTTTATCCTCTTTGTCACTTATTTGAAGACTCTCAAGCGCTTGAACGCTGTCAATTTGCGTATTTAGTCGTACTTGCACCCCGACGGCTGCACATTCATCTAATAGCATGGTCAAAATGTCTTGGGCAGAATCATCACAAAACAGCTGACCGTGCTCGCGCTCATGATAAGGAATCTGGTGCGCCGCCACCATACCGATAAACTCCCAACTGGGATAACGACTGAGGGCGGACTTACAAAAATGCGGATTGCTACCGATAAAATGCTCAGGCTCGACGAAGTAATTGGTAAAATTACAACGTCCGCCGCCTGACATGAGGATTTTTTTGCCCGCTTTATTGGCGTGGTCTAGCACCAGTACGCGGCGACCACGGCGACCGGCAGTCAGCGCACAGTACAATCCTGATGCGCCAGCACCGACGATAATGACATCATAGTGAGTAGAGGAGTGGGCGTTGTGCTGATGGCTCATGGTAGTCTCATAAAAGGATAAAGGTAAAAAGATGGTAACGATAGCATGGTAACGATAGATCGGTACTAGGGCGTGACAAAGGTTGCAAAAAACTTACCTCAGTATAAGAAAATACTAGCACAGCTAATCGTCTTTCATCGAAAATCAGAGTAATTTTGTCGTATGAAGCGAGAATTCAAAGAAGCCATTGTCCATATTTTATATGAGGTTACAAGGTTTAACTGTCACTTTGCACAATGACGGTCGCAACATAACAGAAAATCTATGATGCAATGACCCTACTATATACGGTGAAATTGTTATGATTGGTGGTAGATGCCTTGCAACCCTTTGGCTTATTTGGCAAACTGATGTTAAGTGTAAAACGCTATAGAAGGCGTTAAACGTTATGGAAGATGACTCTTATGGCTTGTATGGCCAGTCGTGATCAACGACTAGTCATACAACGCATAATCACTGAAAAGGATGAACACTATGACACAGAAATCATTCCCTATTGCCGCCAAATTCATCGCCGCTGCCAACACTTCAGCTGAACAATACACCAAAGATTATCAGCAATCAATCGAATCGCCCAAGGCCAATGCAGAGTTTTGGCGACAGCGCGCTGAGCTGATTGATTGGATAAAAAAACCCACCAAGATCAGCGATGTTAGTTATAACTTAGACGATTTTCGTATCAAATGGTTCGAAGACGGGGAGCTGAACATCTCCGTCAATTGTCTCGATCGTCACCTTAAAAACAACCCTTACAAGCCCGCCATCATTTGGGAAGGCGACCATCCGTCACTACATAAAATCATCTCATTTAAAGAACTACACGCTGCGGTTTGCCGATTGGGTAATGCCATGCGTAAGCTTGGGGTGAAGAAGGGTGATCGCGTAACCTTATATCTACCGATGATACCTGAGGCGATGATTGCTATGCTGGCTTGTGCCCGTATTGGCGCTGTGCATTCCGTAGTATTTGGTGGCTTCTCTGCTGAGAGCTTGGGTAACCGCCTAATAGACAGTCAGTCAAAGCTCGTTATTACTGCCGATGAAGGCGTGCGAGGCAGCAAGCGTACGCCGCTCAAAGCCAATGTCGATCGCGCCTTAGACATGGATGGCACTGACAGTGTGACCAACGTTATCGTTGTCCATCGTACAGGCAACTCTGTACCGATGAGTGGCCGCCGTGATGCTTGGTATCACAGTTTGGTAGATGGCGAGTCAATACGCTGCGAGCCTGAGGTGATGAACGCCGAAGACCCGCTGTTTTTATTATACACCTCAGGCTCGACAGGTAAGCCCAAAGGCGTGGTGCACACGACGGGCGGCTATATCACTTACGCCTTGTCGACCTTCCGCGATGTGTTTGATATCAAAGACGATGACGTCTACTGGTGTACCGCCGATGTGGGCTGGATCACAGGTCATACTTATTCCACCTACGCGCCGCTTGCCAATGGGACAACAACCTTGATGTTTGAGGGCGTGCCAGAGTATCCAACATGGGCGCGCATTGGTCATATCATCGACAAACATGATGTGACGGTTTTATACACCGCCCCGACAGCGATTCGAGCGATGATGAAAGAAGGTGACGCCTTCGTACGTGAGTCTGATCGCTCAAGCTTGCGTCTGCTTGGCTCGGTTGGTGAGCCGATTAATCCAGAAGCTTGGGACTGGTACTATCATGTGGTCGGTGACAGCCGTTGCCCGATTGTCGATACGTGGTGGCAAACAGAAACGGGTGGTATCCTAATGGCTCCGTTGCCAGGCGCGGTCGCTCTCAAGCCGGGGGCGGCGATGAATCCTCTATATGGTATCAAGCCCGAGATTGTCGACGGTGACGGTGACATACTAGAAGGATCGGCTGAAGGAAACTTGGCGATTAGCAGTAGTTGGCCGGGACAAATGCGGACGATTTATAACGACCACGAGCGTTTTTTAGAGACCTATTTTAGTCAGTATCCGGGCTATTATTTTACTGGTGACGGCGCGCAGCGAGATGAGGAAGGACATTACTGGATCACAGGCCGTGTCGACGATGTTCTCAACGTTTCAGGCCACCGATTGGGCACCGCAGAGATTGAAAGCTCTGTCGTGGCTCACCCTGCCACGGCTGAAGCCGCAATCGTCGGTATGCCGCATGAAATCCGTGGTACAGGAATTTGTGCTTTTATCATTCTAAAATCTGGCGAAGAAGAAACGGAATCTCTAAAAACTGAGCTGAATCGTCATGTGCGCTCTGAAATTGGCCCGATTGCCAATCTGGATGCTATTTATATTGTCAATGCGCTACCAAAAACCCGTTCCGGTAAAATCATGCGCCGTATCCTGCGTAATCTTGCAGCAGGAAAATACGAAGGTTTGGGCGACTTGTCCACATTGGCAGACAGCTCTGTGGTGGATGAGCTGATTGAAACGGTCAAAACTGACCGTAAAAAATAAGCCATCAATAGGGGTAAAAAATCAAAGATAGCTTAAAAAGAAAGCCATAAAAGAATCATAGAAAAACCACAGAAAAGCCATGTTATGAAAGATAGCATGGCTTTTTACCTAGGGGATATTGCTATCAAAAGATTTTAGGGGTTCAATATTATTTACTCAGCAGAATACTATAGTCAGTGAAAAGCAATATCGATACATCAGGCTCTGCTGATATTAATTTTTCTTGCTTGCTGTGCCTACGCAGACAGAGGCTGCAAAAAATTGATATCAGCAGTACCGTAGCGTTTTTATATTATTTTGACTATATCTTAGTAGTACTGTATTTATTTTATAGTGGCTCGATTATATAAACCCAATTTTATTCAATGCTATAAGGCCGACTGTCATTATGACCAACCATTCTTTGCACGCCACTGACAACGCAGCACCAAAAATCGCTATCATCGGCGGTGGTCTCACGGGACTATTGACCGCGACCTTACTTGAGCGTGCCTTCAATACAGACCGGAATCAAAAAAAGTCAGGCAACCTGAACATTACTATTTTTGAAAAGTCGCGCAGTGTTGGGCGACTGGCCACGCGTTATCATAGCGATAGCCAGACCGCTGGCAGTAATCAGCAAAACTGGCAATGGGCATTTGGCGCGCAGTTCTTCACGGCCAAGACGCCAAGCTTCCAGCAGTTCATCAGTCCATGGCTCAAGACGGGTTTGCTACAGCCGTGGCATGCGTCAGTGGTCACTATAACGCCAGCGGCTGAAGAAGCGCAATTGCCTCATGTGCAGTATAAAGACCAATGGGGTGACGAGCAGCCGCGTTATATCAGTACGCCAAAGATGACGAGTTGGGGACGAGCGCTGGCTGATGAATTGACGCGGACGAGCATTCAATTCCAAACGCGCGTGGCACCATTGGCTCAATACGTACAAAACCCAATCGATGAAAAAACAGAACTATTTGATGAGACGGGCGACAGTCTTGGCCAGTTTGATTGGGTGATTTGTACCGCGCCGAACGGTCAAGCGGCAGAGCTGATGGCAGACAGTGGATTTGCACGACAAGCAGACATTCTTAAACCAAATATGCTGGCGTGTTATACCTTGATGCTCGGCTGGGATAATGAACAGCCATTGCCTGAGACGTTACGCAGTCAGAAAATACTTAACTGGGATGTGGCGTATGTAAATGACTCGCCGCTTGACAGATTGTTCATCGAGCATCAAAAACCCGCTTACGACACACTTCTACCAAGTATCACGATTCACGCCCGTAACGACTGGTCAGAGGCGCATGTCGATGAGGATATCGAAACCGTAAAAGCAGAGCTATCAAGAGCAGCGCAGCAATTGTTAAAATGGAACACGGACAGCGCGCCCAGCCAAATTGACTGTCATCGCTGGCGTTATGCGGCAACGAAGGTAAATACGCAAAACAAAGGCAGGGACGAGGCAATAGGCATTTTGGTTGATCAATCGCATCGCTGGATTGTCAGCGGTGATTGGTGCGGGCAGGGCAATATCGAGAGCTGTTTTCAAATGGCGCAAGAGACGGTTGAGGCAATCACTAAAGTGATGGAATAAGCCGTTCGTTGGTCTAAAAAACTAGGTTATTGAATCATTAAATTTTCAAACCGTATTTTATAAATAAAGGGTTAGGGGATAAATTTAGACAAAAAAAGGCCCACAGAGGAGGAGACTGTGGGCTGAGGAAAACTTACCATGCGATAATGCAGCAAATAAGCGATTGAGCTCTTATTGTTCTTACCATTAAGATAACGCCAAAATGCCATATATCAAGAAATTCTTACATCTGCTTACAACTTCTAGTGTACAGCTGTATCGATGTGATTAGCGTCTCATCATTGACGTTTTGTTTCTCTTATCATTTAGTGGTAAATTGCTTTATTTTGAAGGTTTTTATGCTGTTGTTAGTGCATAAAATTATCAAATTATAAAGATCAGTACAGGGTAAGGATGGCAAGACATGCTCAGTATCAAGGAAGATACAGAGATGGCATGACGACATGGGTGAAAAGTGCTAAGCTAGCAGCCAATATTCTTACGTCCACCATAGACTGGGTTTTTCATGACCGAGCGTAACCCGCTGCATACCCCAGAGCAGGAGCCATTGTCCGTGCAAAGTGAAAAAAGTATTTTTAATTTGCCCAACAATCTGACGATTGCGCGTATCTTGATGATTCCATTGTTTGTAGCGATTGCTTACTGGCCGCCTGCCATGGGCATCGGCCTGCCTGCCATATCGGATAACGCGATTGCACGAGTGGGTATGAGCGAGTTTAGCGACAGCTTATTGCGCCATTTGTTATTAACAAGCGTATTTGTCATCGCTGCGATTACGGATTGGCTCGATGGATATTTTGCTCGCAAGCTCAATGTCGTTTCCGCTTTTGGACGCTTTTTAGATCCTGTCGCTGATAAGCTGATGGTGGCAGTAGCGCTCATTATTTTAGTACAATGGCATCCCAATATTATCATGGCAATCGCTGCGATCGTGATTATCTCACGTGAAATCGCTGTATCAGCGCTGCGCGAATGGATGGCAGAGCTTGGCAAAAGCACTAGCGTTGCGGTGTCCTATGTCGGTAAGCTTAAAACCACATTCCAGATGGTAGCGATTACGGTGCTGCTGCTTAATTGGCAATCGCTTGAAACCATTGGTTACGTGCTGATGGTGGGAGCGGTCATCTTGACCCTATGGTCGATGATGATCTATCTAAAAGCGGCTTGGCCGTATCTGAAGCAAAGCGGTTAAGTCCATGCAGTCGTAAGCTTAAAAGACAAATATCTATCTTATAAAAAACGTCAGTCGCACATTGCTTCTGGCGTTTTTTGTTGTCTGCTATAAAGGAGTAAGGCAAGCATTCTACTTTACTTTAATTATTCAAACAGTTCGTATATACTCTCAAAAATAGCAAACAAAATTCTATAAAATATAATACAGTATGATGAACCGTCATTGAAATAGGGAAGTAGGTATGACATTACATAAAAGAAAGTCGGTCGCTACCATTTTACTATTAGCACTACTCACAGGCTGCTCTCCTGCGCCAAGTGCACAAAGAGAGTCTGCACCGAATGTTCAAGCGAAAGCCGTTCAAGATGCTAGTGAATCAGAACGTTTGGGTACCAAGTGGGGCGATGATGTTGACTCAAAGATGACTACGGTTGATTTGCGGCGTACCAGTAGTGAGCCTATCGAACAAATACAAATTCGTTATGTAGACAAGGCTTATAAGGGACGAGCAGTAAATAGCATGTCGTTATTGGCTGGCAAAGCTGAATTTTCGATGGAGGATGATTCTGGTACGTTGTCAATTTATCGTGATACTGGCAATTATTACGTTCATGGTCAAGCAGGTCAGGCTTACCGTTTGGTATATCATAATAATAGCGCCAACACATATGAGATTGTCGCAAGTGTCGATGGTATCAATGTACTTAACGGCAGCGCTGCCAGTCGCTATGATAACGGCTATGTTTTGTATCCGAATTCAAATTTGGTGATTGAAGGGTTTCGCAAAAGCCAAAATGCTGTAGCGTCGTTTATATTTAGCAAACCAGATGACGCTTATGCAGCCAACAATGACAATGGTTCGATCAGTAATACAGGGGTGATTGGGTCGGCTATTTATGAGCTTTATGATCCTTCTGAGCCAAGATCTGAACCGCCTCAAGCGTATCCAGCCGACACCAATAACGGCTATGCTAAGCCACCACAGTAGTCATTCATATCACCCTTTACTACCATAAATGGTGATCGTGAATACAAGCCATAAAAAACGCCAGTGGCTTAAAGCGACTGGCGTTTTTTGTTGTCTGCTTTTAACATTTAAATGCTTAATGTATTTAAACGTTTAAGACATTACAGCTCTATTGAATTACAGTTCTATTGAAAAATTATCGCCCAAACTTTTTTCAATCGCTGTATCAGTCACGGCAGCAGCGGTCATTTTGACAGCGCTTGCAATGGCATTGCCATTCGCCCAATATTCAGCGCCATGCGGGACAACTTTGATAAGTTGCACGCTTGGATCTTCTTTGCCTTTTTCAAAGTAGGCGTTATACATAACTGACCATAGCTCATCAAGCTTGTCTTTGTCCTCTACCAGCTCCGCTCTACCCGCGATAGACAAATAGCTCTTATCATCTTGACTGGCGTATGCCAAGTTCACTTCTGGATTTGTCTTGATGTTATCGACCGTTTCAGAAGGTTTATGACCGATGAACCAAATCTCTTTGGCCCCAATGCTGGTCTCAGTGGTGTTCATCGGGCAAGAATGAAGACGGTTTTTGTCCGTAATCGTGGTCATCATCGTGTATTTGATGTCATTGACCATTGCTTGGAGTTTGTCCATTTGCGCTTGCTTACTCATTATAGTTATCCTTTACTATTAAAATTTTGGGGTTTTGATGTGATCAAAACAGCTGTCAATTCAGTTCTCAATATAGCGAATTCATGTAACCAAACTATAGAGGTTGTCTGTAATAGGCTGTGACGGTTTGTAATGCTGTCTTTGTCATCCGTATCAGACAGTTCTCATATCCAGTTCTGCTGTTTCATACTAACGGCTAACATAGTCGATTCTAAATAAAGCAAATACGTTATTTTGTGACGCGAAACTAATATAAATTTTTTTGGCTTGCTGTGCCTTCGCAGGCAAGGACTGCAAAAAATTCATATACGTCCCGCTGTATCGTTTTTATACCGAAATCAAAATAACACTTCATAAAAAACGCCAATAAACTGCTGCTTATTGGCGCTTAAAATAATTAGACGACTTTTATAGTTTATTATCTTTTGGCTTATCACTTCATAAATTTTTATAGTGGTTTATTTTATAATTTTTTATATTACAAAGAGAATAAGCGGTTATAAAAGCCAATCAAATCTTATAGCGATACTGAGAACTGCTCGCCAATGTCTTCAGCGGTCTTGCCGTCTTGTAGCGCTGCGGCTGCCATCTTAAACATATTAATAGTTGAGCTACCACTTAACCAACATTCGACGCCATGCGGTACAACTTTGATTAATTGTACATTTGGATCTTCTTTACCATGTTCAAAGAACGCATCATAAACTGGCGTCCATAGATCGTCCAATTTATCTTTATCAGTTGATAGCTCAGCATTGGCACTAACAGACACATAGTTTTTTTCGTCTTGTGACGCATAAGACAGACCCACTTTTGGGTTGTTTTGAATGTCTTTTACCACGTCTGATGTTTTATCACCGATGAACCAAATTTCTTTACCACCGATGCTGGTTTCACTGGTCGTCATCGGCCAAGCATGAAGATCACCTTCGCTGTTGACGGTGCTCATCATAGCGAATTTTACATCTTTGATGACGTCTTGGATTTTGTCGAGTTGGTCTTGCTTATTCATAGTAAATCCTTATAGATTCAAAATTATAGTTAGTGAAATTAGGGTTAAAAGCGTGTTAATTGTTTTGATTATTGCCTAGCTAAAGAGTAACGATAGAGACCCTTAGAGTTATATGGTGTGCCCGTAATGTGATGTTAGTGTTTGTAAGCTATAGAAGGGTTAAGTAAAAATGGTCATGCGCGCGGCAAAAAAGCAGTGAGCTAGAAAAAATAGATAAAAAAGGCGTCCGACATTCAATTTATGGATTGTGTGGACAATTTATCTCGGTTTAGACCTGCTTCTTATAAGGCTTCTTGTTATAATATGCGGACCATTTACTTTGCATGGCAGAGATGCCTTGATCTTACGGATTATGCCTTTATGATGACCATCGCCGGACAACCGTTTCTCACCGATTTTCAGACGCAGCAACTCATCAGTCAATTTCAGCAAAAGACCGAACTAAATGTTACCCAAATAAGCACGCAGCAGGTATATGTGCTATCGCGAGAATTATCGGGCGATGAGCACAAAAAAGCGCTCGATTTACTGGCAGTTGATAGTGCCACTACGCTAGAAGCGCCGCAAAACAACCAACTACAAGCAATCGTTAGCCCGCGTTTTGGCACGATCTCACCGTGGGCAAGTAAAGCGACCGACATCTTTAATAACTGTGAAATCAAGATCAATCGCGTTGAGCGTGTCATTGTTTATACGCTAACGCTTGACAGTAAAGCAGACGATAACAAGCTACCGACTGCCGCTGAGCAGTTATTGTATGATCGCATGACCCAAAGCTTGGTTTACGACCTAAGCGAGACGAACAAACTGTTTGACGATCATGCGCCTGAGTCGTTGAACCGTATTGATGTGATTGGCGAAGGGCGCGCGGCGCTAGAGTCAGCCAATACCGAATTTGGCTTTGCATTATCTGTTGAAGACATCGATTATTTGATGAATGCCTATGTCAATGAGTTGGATCGCAATCCGACGGACGTTGAGCTGATGATGTTTGCGCAAGCCAACTCAGAGCATTGCCGTCATAAGATATTTAACGCCTCATGGACGATTGATGGTGAGGTACAACCAAAGTCATTGTTCCAGATGATTAAGAATACCTATCAGTCGAATCCACAAGGTATCTTGTCTGCGTATAAAGACAACGCAGCGGTCATGGCAGGGTCTGAAGGCTGGCGCTTTTATCCTGTACCAACCGATGCTATGGATGCCAACTCCACTCATCCGTATGGCTTCTATCAAGAAGACATCGATATCTTGATGAAGGTCGAAACACACAACCACCCGACCGCGATTGCCCCTTATGCAGGCGCGGCAACAGGCGCGGGCGGTGAGATTCGTGATGAAGGCGCAACGGGTCGCGGCGGTAAGCCAAAAGGTGGTTTGACAGGCTTTCATGTATCGCATCTACACATTCCAGAGCTGTCTGAGAAGTGGGAGCAGTCCGGTCAACTAAGCACGCAAGCCTATGGCACGCCTGATCGTATGGCAACCAGCCTTGAGATTATGCTTGATGCCCCACTAGGTAGCGCCAACTTCTCTAATGAGTTTGGTCGTCCCAATCTGTGTGGTTATTTCCGCAGCTTCCAGCTTGATACCTCAGCGGCCAAAGACGGTAGCGAGATGCGCGGCTATCATAAGCCAATTATGCTGGCAGGTGGTTACGGTAATATCAAACGCAACCTCATCGAAAAGAACACCATTCAACAAGGCGATTTATTGATCGTCCTTGGCGGCCCTGCGATGCAAATTGGCTTGGGCGGCGGTGCGGCGTCTTCTGTCGATAGTGGCTCATTGGATGAAGGTTTGGACTTCGCTTCTGTGCAGCGTGATAACGCTGAGATGGAGCGTCGTTGCCAAGAAGTGATTGATCGCTGCTGGGCACTTGCAGGCAACGATGTAGACGCAAGCAACAACAGTAAAGATGGTAACCCAATCGTTTCACTACATGATGTGGGCGCAGGTGGTTTATCAAATGCCATGCCAGAATTGGTCAACGATCATGAGATGGGCGCGCATTTAAACTTACGCAAGATTCCATCGCTAGAAGCGGGCATGTCGCCAATGGCTATCTGGTCAAATGAAGCGCAAGAGCGTTATGTCCTTGCAATTCGCCCAGAGAGCAAAGATCAGTTCGATGCCATCTGTGCGCGTGAGCGTTGCCCGTACGCTATTTTGGGGACAGCGACTGATGTGCGCCAGCTTATCGTCGATGATGAGTTGCTACCAGAGCAACCCGTTGATATGCCGATGCAAGTATTGCTTGGTGGTACGCCTAAGATGGAGCGAGGCTTTAGCCGTCAAGAGACATCATTGCCAGCATTGGAGCTGAATAGCGTCAACTTAGCAGAATCAATCACCGATGTCTTGCGTCACCCAACCGTGGCTAGCAAATCATTCTTGATTAGTATTGGTGACCGTTCTATCACTGGTATGGTCGTGCGCGATCAGTATGTGGGTCGTTATCAAGTGCCTGTGTCAGATTGCGCGGTGACCGCCTCTGGCTTAATCGCTATTGACGGTCAGCCAATGACCGGTGAAGCGATGAGTATCGGTGAGCGTACGCCTGTGGCACTGATCAATCCAAAAGCCTCTGCGCGTTTGGCAGTGGGCGAAGCGATTACTAACATTGCGGGCGCTCGTATCGCTCAATTGTCTGATATCACCATGTCAGCGAACTGGATGGCAGCGTGCGGTGATGATGCGGAAGATGCGGCACTCTTCGATGCCGTACACGCCATTGGTGAAGAGCTGTGCCCAGCATTGGGTATCGCCATTCCTGTTGGTAAAGATTCGCTATCGATGCGCGCCAACTGGACTGACGAAGATGCTGATAATAAAAATCAAGACAAATCAGTCGTTTCGCCAATGAGCTTGGTTGTGACGGCATTTGCCCCAGTCGTCGATGTGGCAAAAACGCTAACGCCTGAGCTGATCAATGGTGACAGCGCGTTTTACCGTATTGACTTGTCCAAAGGTCAATTGCGTCTAGGCGGTTCAATCCTAGCGCAAACGCTGAGCCAGCTCGGCAACGACTGTCCAGATTTGGGACAACCAAGCGACTTGGTCGACTTCTTTAACTTTGTGCAGGCAGGTAACGCGCAAGGCGTCATCAGCGCCTATCATGATATCGGTGATGGTGGTTTGCTTGCGACCATCGCAGAGATGCAGTTCACCAGTCGTCAAGGCATCAAGCTGGCATTGACCGATGATAACTTACTTGGTCAGCTGTTCAGTGAAGAGCTGGGTGCAGTCATTCAAGTATTGCCAGAAAACGTCGCCGCTCTCATGCAGTTGGCAGAAGAGTTTAACGTCAGTGATATGCTCAGCCTCGTCGGTCAAAGCTCGGAAGAAGACAGCCTACTCATCCAAACGCCAACGATGATGGGCGATGACACCTTACGCTTTAAGCGTTCTGAGTTACAGCAAGCGTGGACTCAGGTCAGCTACCAGATCGCGCGCCGCCGTGATAACCCAGCCTGCGTACAGCAAGAGTATGACTTAATCAGCGATGCTAGCCATCAAGGTCTTATCGCTGCGCCAAACTACGATCTCAATCAAAAAGTCGAAGAGCCTTATGTAAACAGCCGTGCTGATGCTAATAACAGCCAACCAAGAGTCGCCATCTTGCGTGAGCAAGGCGTCAACGGTCAGACGGAAATGGCAGCAGGTTTCACCCGAGCCGGCTTTGAAGCAGTCGACGTCCACATGAGTGACTTATTAAATGGTCGCATCAATCTACGTGACTTCGATGGTCTGGTCGCTTGTGGTGGCTTTAGTTATGGTGACGTACTGGGTGCAGGCTCTGGCTGGGCGAACTCTATCTTGTTCCATGACGAGCTACGTATGCAGTTTGTACGCTTCTTTGCCCGTCCGGACACCTTTAGCCTTGGCGTCTGTAACGGTTGTCAGATGATGGCGCAGCTCAAAGATCTGATCCCAGGCGCGGAAAACTTCCCACGTTTCGTCGCTAACAAATCAGCTCGATTTGAAGCGCGTACGGTCAACGTAAAAATCGAGCGTACCAAGTCGATCCTATTCAAAGGCATGCAAGACAGTATCTTGCCAATCGCTGTGGCGCATGGTGAAGGCTATGCCACGCTGGATAACAACGAGATCGACGGTATGGCAAACCACGGTCAGCTTGCGATGCGTTATGTTGATAGCCACGGTCATCCAACCGAGACGTATCCGCTCAATCCAAACGGCTCGCTCGGCGGGGTCACGGGTCTGTGTAGCACCGACGGTCGCGTCACTATCATGATGCCGCACCCTGAGCGTAACTTGAGCGCTCATAACCACAGCTGGAAACCAGAAGAATGGGACGAGGACGGCGCGTGGATGCGTATGTTCCGTAACGCTCGCGCTTGGTTAAGATAAGCTAAGTTCGTCTAGAGTATTGTTTTAGGCATAAAAAAAGGTGGGCGTAATGCTCACCTTTTTTGTGTTTGGGATTTGGGTGTTTAAAGTAGGGGAGCTGATCCTGCTTTTCGCTGCTATCTTGGTCGTCTACTGGGGCGGTGGCTAAGGCTAGAGGCGTTCCAACATTCGAGCGACCACCTCTAGCCAAGCCACCGCAGCCCAGTGACCAACCAAGTATATCCGCTGCAATCAGGGCTAGCGGCAGCATTTTGTTTTTGTAGATATCTACAGTGGTTCAAATTTACAGCTTGAAAAGTTGGTAGGTCAAATTAGTGATAGCATAACTCACTGTCGGTATGGCAAAATCTAAGTGATGGGTTATGTTTTATCATAATTTAATATGAAGATAGAGTAAAAATAATCTAATCTGCAATGGATGTGCTTAAACATTCGTAATAACTAGACTGGAGGATAAGTGTCTATTAAAGGTCATGAATACACTGTTCAAAATGGAATGAATAGATCCAAAGTTGGAAAAACCTTATACTCTTTATCCACTATTTTGACAGCACTTATTGTTTCACAACTCATTAGATATTTAACATGGTTTGAGAGTGTTCCTACGTTAATTTCTACAGTTATATTAACTATAATATTGTTCTATATTATTTATTATTCTTTTAATAATTGGGTTTGGAAGCTGAAACCAATCTCAAAATTGTTAAAGCTTCCAAATATATCAGGCGCTTGGTCATGTTATGGTAAAAGTGATCATGAGAATTTTAATTGGCATGGAAACGTTCAAATTACTCAAAGCTGGGACAAAATAAGAATAGTTTTAACTACAGAACAGTCTAGTTCAGAAAGCATTTTGGCTGCAATTACTTATGACGATATTCGTGGTTATAAGCTAGTTTATAATTATGAAAATAAACCAAATAGTTTAGATGATACAAGTTTAAGAACACATATAGGCTTTGTTGATTTAAACATAAGTGCTGAAAATAACTCAGCCTCTGGGAATTACTATAATGTGAGTGGCCGCAAAACATCTGGAAAAATTACTTGGAACAAGAAATAAGCTATTCTATCAAGTAACTACTATTCATATCTTTATTTGGACTTAATCTTTGAGTTATGAAACGTATTTGTCCGACTTCAGATTTTGAGCTCTCTATTCTACCCAACGCGTCATTCACTCTAACACATTGTTTTTCATTGAAATAAAACCGATTATCATCAATCCAATTCCTAGGTTGGTGATAATTTTCTAATGTGGCATTTTCTAAGAGACTAATATTATGCTCAATTGCACTGAGACTTATCATTGGTCTAAGCCTTGGAACGATATCTACCGTTTTATCATCAGATACAATAACTGCTAAGCGCTTTTTATTTTCAGTTGGATAGACATAACGTACGCCAGAGTTATACCTTGATCCTCTTGACGGTGTACACTCTGGCATTGCATCTCCATCTAAAATTATACCAATACCGAAACACACCCCTTTAGGATCGATCATAACCGTACCATCTATCCCGCTCACTTGCTCTAAAAGATCAGGAGTTAACAATACAGGTTTAATAGGCGTTCCCAGCTTAGCTAGTCTCTTCACTTCGGTTTCAGCATCCTCAGAAATTACTAGCATACTGCCACGATTTAAATTAGTGAGTATGAGTACCAAATTTAAAATATTCTGTTTTTCATTATGAGTTGTATAGGGATAAAGTCTATTCAAGTTATCAAGAAGTAATTCCTCTTGGCCAGTATCAGCATAAAGGCGAGGCTCGTTATAATGACTTTGTAATAAAATCATATCACCACAAGAAATCTGCCAGTAATAGTGATCTAGAAATTCAACAATGAATATATTTTGGTCAGAGAAGTCGTAATCAGCTGCTAAATTTCCTAAACCATAAATAAATTCGTTATCAGCTATTAAAGAGAATTTTTCTGACGACATTTCCAAAACTTTTCGTACCCAACGTGTTTTACTTATAGGTACTGGGTCTTGAAATTCTAAAGAAAGTATTATCGAAGCATGCTCAGGGCTGCTGATAATCATTTTACCTAAGCTATGCACTCCCTCATAAAATAGTGAAGAGATTAAATTAAGTGTTTCAAAAAGGTTAGTAAAAGCATATTTTTCATAAATCGCTATCGATGGCGTATACATAAAGTTGTCGGCAGCACTTCGTACTACTTCTCTAACCTCAATACCACTGCGTCCTCGCCCCGGATTTTCTGTCTTCAATAATTTGCTGGCATTTCCTAACAATGTTTTTAAAACTGCCTCAATAAGACTTAAAGAGCCTTGAGGTAAATTCCTATCTCGAAAAGTTTTTTTGTCTAACTTAGGATATTTTTGGAAAACCTCTTTGGGAATCTGTATGATTGGAACTACATAATAACCTTCAACCAAAGTACTCAATCCAACATACGACTCTAAATCATTATCTTCATCATACTGCAATAAAGATTTTTTCACAGCTATTGAAACAGAGTCCTTTCTTATATTTTCTGGCTTGTCTTTCATTGCCTGTTTATCATTAGAATAGAACATGTTTTTTAATGGATGATTTTCTATTTCCTTTTTAATATCTTCTATTAAACTACCAAAAATCTTTAAGTCCCATTTCCCATCTTCTGGCTCTATACAGATTGGATAAATACTCTCAAAATCTGATGAAGGCACACCAACAAGAAGTACCTCAAAATCTACGCCATACAAGCCAATTTTCTCTAAGACTTTTTCTGTATCATATTTTAGTGAAAATCTAAAATGCTCTTGATATCCCCACATAAAATATTTTATTGTTTTTTGCACTTAGAAAAACTCCTTGCTTTATTGTTCGAAGTTAGCTTAGATAAATAGAGTTATTGTATAATAGCAAACATTTGACCAATAGCGATTTGTTGTTTTCATTTAAGTATTTTTAAACTATTCGCCCTCCTGAGCCTCAGCAATCAACTCATAAATCTTATCACTTTTTAATAACTAAAAAAAACGGCACTGAAACCAGCGCCGTTTTATAAGTCGTGACAACGTAAAAGCTAACCACGACTCCTGAAATGCTGAATCATCAAAATCAATCCCAGCTTAAAATCACCTTACCGCATTGTCCACTTTCCATGATGTCGAAGCCTTCTTGAAAGTCATCGATGTGCATGCGATGGGTAATGATAGGCGACAGATCAATACCGCTAATCAGCATTTGCTCCATCTGATACCATGTCTCCCACATCTCACGCCCATAAATACCTTTTAGGGTTAACGCCTTGAAGATAATCTTGCTCCAATCCACCGTGGTGGTGTTAGGCAAAATACCCAAGAGCGCAATTTTAGAGCCGTTATACATGTTGCTAATCATGGAATCAAAGGCCTGAGGCGAGCCTGACATCTCAAGCCCAATGTCAAAGCCGTGCATTTTTAACTGATCGATAGCGCCTTCGATAGTTTCCCCTTTAGCTGGGTTGATGGTCATCGTCGCGCCCATTTTTTTGGCAAGCTCCAGACGATAATCACTGATATCGCTGACCACAATATTACGCGCCCCGGCAAATCGGCAAATCGCGGTTGCCATTGAGCCAATCAGCCCTGCACCCGTAATCAGCACATCCTCGCCAAGTACCGGAAAGGATAAGGCGGTATGAGTGGCGTTGCCAAAGGGGTCCATAATGGCTGCCATCTCATCGCTGATACGCTCATCGAGTTTGATGACATTATCGGCAGGTATCACCAAATATTCGGCAAACGCGCCATCGCGGTCAACGCCCACGCCGATGGTGTTTTCGCACACATGTAGCTTACCACGGCGGCAGTTACGGCAATGTCCGCAAGCGATATGGCCTTCGCCTGTGACTCGGTCACCCACTTCAAGATGCTTGACGCCATCGCCCATTTCACTAATGACACCGACGTATTCATGTCCGATAATCATCGGCGTCTTGATGGTGTTTTGTGACCACTCATCCCACTTATAAATGTGCAAATCTGTCCCACAAATGGCGGTTTTTTTAATTTTAATTTTTACGTCATTGATGCCGACCGTCGGTTCTGGCATGTCTTGCATCCAGATACCTTTTTTGTCATGGGCTTTCACCAGTGCTTTCATATTGTTCTCTTATTTAGCTGTGTCTAAAAAATAAATACCGAACGACTCTTAGCGTGTATCAAACACGTCTTAATCAATCACTTTCATTTGCTTGGCGACTTTGATAAAGGCGGCGATACACTGGTCGAGCTGCTCGCGCGTATGGGCAGCAGAGAGCTGGACACGAATGCGAGCCTCGTCTTTGGGTACGACAGGGTAGAAGAAGCCAATCACATAAATGCCTTCTTCAAGCAGTGCATCTGCCATTTGTTGCGAGACATTGGCGTCATAGAGCATCACTGCACAAATGGCTGATTCGGTGGGCTTGATATCGAAGCCTGCATCTTGCATTTGCTTCACAAAATAGGCGGTATTTTCATGCAGTTTGTCTTGTAGCGTATTGTCTTGCGACAGCATCTCAAACGCTTTTACCCCAGCGGCAGCCACCATAGGCGGAATGGAGTTTGAAAACAGATACGGACGTGAGCGTTGACGCAGCATCTCAATGATTTCTTTTTTACCTGTCGTAAAGCCGCCAATCGCACCGCCAAACGCCTTGCCCAAAGTACCCGTGATCAGCTCAATATCACCGCGTAGATTAAACAATTCAGTCACGCCGCCACCCGTGTGACCGACGACGCCTGCTGAATGCGACTCATCAATCATCACCATGGCATCATATTTTTGTGCCAACGCATAAATCTCATCCATCGGCGCCACGTTACCATCCATTGAAAACACACCATCGGTCACAATCAAACGAAAACGCTGTGCTTGCGCGGCTTGCAGCTGAGTCTCTAAATCTTGCATATCCGCATTGGCATAGCGATAACGTGCGGCTTTACACAAGCGCACACCATCGATGATAGAGGCATGGTTTAACGAATCAGAAATAATGGCGTCTTCGCTGGTCAGAAGTGGCTCAAAGGCACCGCCATTGGCATCGAAACAGGCTGCATACAGAATCGTATCTTCGGTATTAAAAAATTGAGAGATCGCCGCCTCTAATTGCTTATGCAAATCCTGCGTACCACAAATAAAACGTACCGATGACATGCCATAACCTGAGTTTTCAATGGCTTGGGTAGCCGCTTTTTTAATCTCAGGATGGTCAGACAATCCAAGGTAGTTATTGGCACAGAAGTTAAGCATCTCACGGCCATCGGTGATCTTAATGAGGGCATTTTGCGGCGAGGTGATAATACGCTCGTTTTTATACAATCCTGCTTCGCGGATATCGCTGATTTCTTGCTGTAGATGTTTTTGAAAGGCTTGATACATGAGTATTCCTTTTTTACTATTATTAGAGTCTGCATTAGTAATGCAGAAGCAATAATTTTATCATTAGCCCATCGTAATAAGTAGCCCAGACAACAATCCTATGTTGAGAATCTATCGTTTTGCTTTGATATAGACACTTTTGCGTAAAGTATGAGGTGACTGAAGGAGATGAGGTGCAAGCAACTTTTTATAATTAGTCCTAAATAAAAAAGGCGCACCTATTATCACGCACTACTGGAAAAAATTTTTCTTGCTTGCTGTGCCTTCGCAGACAGAGGTTACGCAAAATTTATCTCAGTAGTGCTGTAGCTAATTTATAGTGGATTCACTATATCAACTAAAGCATAGAACACAATATAAATAAGGATGCCAATTATTATGCTAATGGTAGAAGGTGTTGACGGGTAGATGTCTATTCGTCTATCGAGCTATCCAGAGTCTTGCTTTGCGCCTTAGCCACCAATTCATGAATCTTAGCACTTTCTTTGAGTACACAGGCATCATAGGCAGAGAGCGGTTGCGATGCTTTTTTCTCTTGCTGTTCCTATGCTTGCTTGGCTTTTTCTTCTAGGTATTTTTGTAGCTCGTCTTGCTCATCTTTTTGAGAATTGCTCATGGTTTATGTCTCCTAATACTTTGTATAGGTTAATAAAAATCATCTCGACCCGCATATTTCTGATTGAGCGCCTGCAATATCGCGTAGGTTTCTGCGTCCATCATACCCGTTGGCTGTTGTGGTCTGAAATGCAATTGAAACGCATAAATGACATCACGGCTGGGTTTGTCCCACTCATCGCTATCGTTGATTTGATAACCATATTTGCGAAAGGCTTGCTTGATTTCATGCACGCTTGGCGCGACCAAGGTACGTCGACTCATGATTTCTTGCTTGTCTGCCTCATCATACCAAGCGCCGATCCCGTATTCCTTATACAGTCGCTCCCAAGGGAATTTTGCACCAGGGTCTATCTTGCGCGAGGGTGCCATATCCGAGTGACCGATGATGTTTTTTGGCGCGATGTCATAACGCGTGGCGATATCTTGTACCAGCTCTGCGACTTTCTTAATCTGCAATTCATCAAATTCGATATAATGGTCGTATGGATGATAATCGAGTTCGCCATTTTTAAGGGCGTCTCGATATTCAGGCTTAATCCCTGCGTTGACGATTTCGATACCGATAGAGGTATCGTTGAGGATGGTTCTACCTGAAAATCCGCCATCGCCTGCATGCCATGCGCGTTCAGATTCTGGCACAAGGTTATAAATTTTATCGTCGTCTTTGTCCAAGACCAGATAGTGCGCGCTCACATTGCCCGTGGTCAAGGTTTTGATTGAGCGCTCATTGTCTGAGACGGTGTAATGCAAGACGATGGTTTTGATGCGCTGGCTTTTGCCAGTCGATTGATAGGTGTCGCTGTCGACGCTGTAGTTTTTGGTGGTTGCTACGTGCGGCGCTGTGGTCACGCAGCCAATCAAAGGCAAGGTTAAGCCAAGTGCTAAGAAGATGTTTTTTACCATGAAATGCTCGGTTTGGGAGGGTGTAATAATCAATATTGACTTATAGTTACGGACATTGTATCAATGAGTAGTTACTCAATTAATTTTGATTACACTATTTTATGAAATACCATCCGTGAACTAACCTCAATGAGTCTCTGATAACGTAATTAAGCAATCTGTCCTCTTTATAAAGCTCGATATAGAAGTTTTTTTCGAAACTATGTTTACGTCTTGAAGAAGCTAGTTTCTCACTAATGTATGGGCTTATTTCAGATGCACAATAACGACAATGGTTTGATAAATAACTATTGTCAGTTGATAAAAGTATTTCACCATGACCAAACTTAGTCTGCCATTTATTACTATTTAATTGTTCTAAAATACTCTGGTACTCGAAGTTAGTAATTTTTGATAAAGGTAAACTATTCAATAAGTAATAAGATGAATTATGAGCTTCAGGCAAGTAAAAATCTATACCTTGAATCAAGCTAGTCATTTTTCTACATGTTGGACACTTAGTAGAACTAATATCAGGATAGGCATGTATAGGAAGTTTTTTACTTGGAAACCACTGAATATCACCAGATAACAAATGTTTGATAAAAACTGTTAACTCAAACTTAAGTGAGTCATCAGTTTTAGAGTTTGAACTTTTGAGGTGTTGCCAAATTATGGTTCTAGGATTCAATAACATGGATAAAGGTTTTATACCTGAAACTATGAACTCTTTTGTTCCTCTACCCTGTAGAGTATTTGAGTCCATAAGCTGCAGATCAAAAAGAGGTAACCATCTTTTCTGATGAAACTCTAAACTTTTTAGCTTTCTTTTTCCAACGTTTTGAAGCCATAACGTTCTTATAGGTAAAGATTGGAATACTCTTGAATTATACTTTGCCTGCCTTTCTCTAGTTCGACTGAATGTTTGGGATGACCATTGTATTTCTACAGGTATGGCAACCTTATCATTGTAAATTATTAAATCAGAAATCCAGACATTCGGTTTCTTATCGTCTGAACGCCTTTCAAATTCAACTTGCCAGCCAATTTCTAAGGCTGCTCGGGCACATAAGTACTTAGCGTACATATGCTCATTAGATTCATCAGTGATAGGACATTCACCACGTTTTTTATGAGCAAAGAACTGTGTCCCATACTGACTGGTTTTAGGTAACGCTTTAGCGCCGCAACAAGACATACATATTTCTATTTGATGATAGTTTTTCTTTAAATCAGTCCATTCATCTGTAGAAAAAGAAAAACTAAAAATTTCTATGCTGTCTTTTATACATGAAAATGGCATCTTAGTTTAAATCATCCCTGATGATGAAATTAGATTCATAAAACATATCTAATCCTTCACAACCTTCTTAGCCAACACCTTTTTCCAACTGTCCTCTAAACACTCAATCTCAAGCCATGGCTCAATGACATTTGCGTCGAACTTCTCTTTGCTATTCGCTAATTGCCAGAGTGTCTCAAGCGTGGCGAACGGATAGGGGCGGTCGATTAAATAGACAGGTAGATCAGCATTGATTAGTCCATCGCGTACGACTTCAAAGTACCAACCAGCGATGCCTTGCTTGCTGACCCACGCCGCGATATTAGGCACCTTGGTAAATTGGCCAATTTGATCATTGATTTTGTAGCACGGGCGGCGCGGTTGGACGATACGCAGTTGCACGCTATCCTCACCGTTTATTTTGTCGTCGCCATACTGATAAACATCGCCAATACAGACAGTAGACTCATCCATCTCAGGTAAACCATCGACAGCTTCAGTCGTGAGATTTTCGCCCAATGTACCGACACGCACTTTTAGCCCAAACTCTGCGTTAATCTTGTCGTACGTTGCGGTTGGTAATTGGTGCACCGCTTTTAAGGGGCCGCCGTGGTGCTTACGATCAGCTTGCTCATCCGTGCTCAAGCCCATAAAGTTGACGGCGACGGGCGCTTTGATAGGTGCTTTATCAATCGCACTCATTTGCTCACGGGAGAACGGCATGGCTTTGCCCGCGCGTACGCATACTAGATTGGCAATATGGAGCGGCAGAGTCGTGTTAAAGTCGGAGTTGGTCTGTTTTTGTGCGCTGGTGTCGGCTGATTCTGTGTGCATTGCGTTCCCTAATGGCTGATCATTTTTTAGCAAATACGATTGGATGATTGCTATCATCTTAGCGCAATCATTAGCAGCTTTCAGCTTTTTTATACCGAGTATATAGATAGGATGATTGATAAAAAACGCAGTCTCTCATTTATGAATGAGCTTTTTATATTTAGCAGGGGTTATTTGTAAAATGGTGTTGAACTCGTTGTTTAAATGAGATTGATCAGTAAACCCGCACTCAAGCGCTAGTTGCGCCAAACTCAACTGTGGGTTATCTTTTATGAGTTGTCTGGCTTGTCTGACTCTGTAAATGCGGGCAAGGTGTTTTGCAGTGATTCCACAGGTGTCTTTTACGTAACGCTCTAACTGACGTTTACCTTTAGGACTATTGTCGTAGGCTGTATTGAGTGGGGTAAGGTTAATTATTTTATGAATGAACTGTTGTGTTTGCTCAATAGTATGGTGAGGGGTTTTTGGCGCATTGAGATACGTTGACAGCAAGTCAATAAACGAATCTAAATTAGCGTCTTGATCAAGTCCTTGCGCGATTTTTGTAAGGGTTGCAGGAGCAACTAGGGCGTGTTTAATCTTTTGTAGATGTGCAAGACCTGCAGGCTTAAATCTGATCCCGCAAAAAACGGTGCCACTTGTAAACGTTACTTTTTTTGATTGTGTTGATATAGTTTGCATAAAGTAGGGCGGCTGCAATCTTATTCCTGATAATTCAAGCTGACCAGAAATTAGAAATATAACACCATTCGCACCGTCACAGGGAAGCCAGCTCTCCCCTGAAAACGGAGCGCTAGCAAACCAAATTGCTTGGATATAATGAGCAATATCGCCTGTTGGACTATAAAGCTCAAGTAATAGGTTATTGTTCATTAAACTCGACTGCAGGTTTAAACATTTTGACTATACGATTCCAACTATTTATGGCATTGATGGCCACGGTTAGCGTTACTAAACTGTGCTGATCAAACACCTCAGTAAGAGCGAGATAAAAGTCATCATCAATGCTTTGTGATAGTGTTAATTTTTCACAAAGTGCTAATGCTGTACGTTCTTTATCATTATAAAGAGGCACATCTTGCCATGCACTAAGGGCAATAATTCGGTTCATGGTTTCGCCGTATTCCAGGGCTTGCGCACTATGCATAGCCAAGCAATAAGCACATTTATTCAACTGTGACACTCTTAACTTCACCAGTTCCCAAATTGTTAACCCAAAGCTCGCCTCTACCTTTTTTTTGATCAGTGCTTCTTGATCCACCAAGTAGTTAACTAGCTCAGGCTCGATATTGTAGTAATTTGCTCTTTTCATAATCGTTCCTAATGGATAAATAACTGTCATTAAGTATATTTTCCAATAGATAAGAATAATTGGAAAAAAGCGACTTTTTATCCTGTTATACAACTTTTATAAGCCCATTCATTTAAGCTTATATTCAAAAATTCACAGATTACAGCGCATCGTAGTTGTTTATCATGACAAGTACGCCCAAATATCAGAACAAAAAAAAGACCAGAATAAATTTCTGGTCTTTTCTATAAACAGCGCTTAACAGTCAAACTTACTTGTTGCGACGACCGGCGGTTTTCTTTTCACGCGGCGTAGCAACCAGCTCAGCCAACTGCTCAGGTGATGACCATAGGCCTTCTAAGTCATAGAACTCACGGGCTTGTGGCGTCATCATATGCACGACAACCGCGCCCAAATCAATCAATGTCCAGTCAGAGTCGATACCGCCTTCACGGCCAAGTGGCATAAAGCCGCCTTGCTTGGCTTCTGCGCCAACGGTGTCAGCCATCGCGCGTACATGGCGTTTTGAGGTACCATCCGCGATGACGATGCGTTCGGTAACGTCCGTCAATTCTTCCACATTCAATACAGTGATGTTCTTCGCTTTCATATCGTCTAGCGCGCTTTGGACAAGGTTTAAGCACACGGTTAAGCGTTCTTCAGTCATGGTGTTGATCATAAATTTTAATCTCTTGAATCGTCAATATATAAAATAAAAAGGTAAAGCTTTAATGAGTTTGTCCAACTGATTGGATATCGCCAGTCACGTATAAAGACAAAAAGGCAAAATAACAAGGATAAGGCGATTTTAACGGAATTAAGCCCCAGAATATAGCTGATGGGCGATAATATAGTGATAAACAGCAGGATTTAGCCATTTAGCGAATGGATTGGGAATAGTATGGCTCATGATAGCATTTATTGGCATAGCAGCGGTAATTTGCGTGTCGGCGTGAGATATTATATCTGCTTGTCTACCCATCGACTGTAGCTGCTCACGTATCTGCGTACTCGATACCGCGACCACCGAGCGTGAGTCTATATAAATATGGCCTTGATGAACATTTTTCAAGTGATTGCTGGCCGTCAGGTTTTGCGTAGACGATATGATCAACTCAGTGGGGTCACCAATAATAAGGGATTTGAGCGGGTCGGGTAGCGCCATTGTTTCTTGCGCGATGACATTGTTAGCAGTCAGGCCATTGTTCGTTTCATCAGGGCCGCCTTGCATGTCAGACATACCCACACGACTAAAAATCCAAAGATTGACAGAATCCGTCAGCCGCAGTCCTTCTTTCCATTGATCTAAACTACGGGCGCTGTCCATTCCCATGATAAATATCAGGCTGTCGTTGGGATAGCGCTGGCGCAGTGTGCGCACACTGTCGATGGTATAGACAGGCGGCGCTTGCCAGAGTTCAAGCTCATTGATTTGAATCGGTGTCTCTTGTGTTGCCAGCTTGAGCATTGCCAATCGATGTGCCGGATCGGTACTGTGGGTTTTAAAAGGCGAACGTGCGTTTGGTAATAGTGACACATGCAGGTCGCGCTGCTCCTCCTCTGCTATGGGCAATAAATGCTGATAAACGATCATCGCCATTTGCACATGACCTTTATGCACCGGATCAAAGGAGCCGCCAAGATAAGCGCGAATGGCGGGTCTAGGGGTTTTTTTAGAGAACGTATCAGCAGTATTTGGCATAAAGAAGGAAAAAAGCGCAAGAGAGAAGCGCTATTGTAGAGGGTGAGTGATCAGCTGTCATTAATCATGTTTTTATTAGCTGCTTGTTTCTACGACGTTCAGTATAAAATCGATGCGTTAATAGTTATGTGCGACTGTTATGAATTTTCCTTGCTGGCTTCTAAACAGAGGCGGCAAAAAATCCCTAGCAGTCGCACGATGGTGGTTTTAAAGTAGCTCGACTATATTTGCCAATAAAAAACCGACCATCAGGGTGACAGTCGGTAATGTGAAATATAATTTTAACCATCATTACAAGCTTAAAAGTGACACGACGTCACGGAGATGGATTTTTCAAAGCCTCTGTCACGCTTGCGAACAGCCAGCGAGAAAAATTCATCTCAGTAGAACAGCGTTACTCTATGCATCACTCTTATTTATAATTAACCAGACAGCAATTAGATCGCATCGCTATATGCCTGAATGGCAGTAAGCGCGATGGTATAAATAATGTCATCGACCAAGGCACCGCGTGACAAATCGTTCACAGGCTTGTTCAAGCCCTGTAGCATCGGCCCGACACTGACGACATTGGCACTGCGTTGTACCGCTTTATAAGTGGTGTTGCCCGTGTTGAGGTCTGGGAAGATAAAGACGTTGGCTTGTCCTGCAACTGGCGAGTCTGGCGCTTTTTGCTTACCAACGCTCATGACTGAGGCGGCATCATACTGTAGCGGGCCATCGACTTTTAGGTCTGGTGCGCGCTCGCGAACGATTTGGGTCGCACGCGTGACTTTTTCGACATCTGCACCTGCACCTGATGAGCCAGTAGAGTAGCTGATCATGGCAACTTTTGGATCGATACCGAAGGCGGCCGCAGATTGTGCTGATTGAATAGCAATCTCAGCCAACTCTTCTGCTGTTGGATCAGGATTGATGGCACAGTCACCGTAGACGACCACTTGCTCAGGCAATAGCATAAAGAAGACGGATGAAACCAGAGAGTACTGCGGCGCGGTTTTAATCAACTGGAACGCTGGGCGTACGGTGTTGGCAGTGGTATGAATCGCACCAGAAACCAGACCATCGACCTCGTCCATCTGTAGCATGGTGGTGCCGAGATACACCGTGTCTTTTAGGTATTCAGCCGCGACATCTTCGCTGGTTTTGCCGTTACGTCGTGCCACTACGGCGGCGATATATTTGCTCATGTCGAGATCATCAGGATCGATAATCTCTAAACCGTCTGGAATAATGAGGTCACGGTTTTTGGCGACCTGCTCAACTTCGCTACGCTTAGCCAGTAGCACGCAATTGGCGATACCACGGCTTTGACAGATACAAGCCGCTTCGACTGTACGAGGTTCAGAACCTTCTGGCAACACGATGCGTTTTTTGGCGTTCTGCGCTTTTTTGACCACTTGATGACGAAAGGCTGATGGCGACAAACGACGCTCATAATCGCGGCTAAAATAGTCTTTAATCCATTCCAAGTTTAAGTGAGCTGCCACATAACGCGCCACTTCTTCAGCGCGCTCTGTATCATCGCTTGGAATCTCAGAGCTCATGTGTACCAAGCTCTGTACAGTCTCATAGCTGTCACTTTCGACGCTCATCACAGGGATACCTGTTTTGAGAGCGGACTGCCACAGCTCAGCAACCGTTTCATTTGGCTCAACGCCGCCCGTCAAGACCAAACCAGCAAGCGGAATGCCATTGATACAGGCCAATCCTGCCGCCAGTAGCAAATCGTCACGGTCGCCCGGCACCACAATCAGTGTGCCACGTTTGAACACTTCATCGACCCGTGCCACAGCTCGCGCCGTTAGACTAATATGATTGATGCGGCGAGTTTTTGCTTCTCCCACGTTTAGCCATTTGGCGTCCAGCTCAGTGGCGATATCCCAAGTGCGAGGCACGGATAAGGAGTCGCTAAACGGCACCACGCCGATCAGACGAAAGGCATCCGTATCAAAATGCGGTGACAAACGTTTCACTTCTTGCATAAAGGTGTCGTCTAGGTGGACGACTGCTTCACCCGGTGCTACAGGCTGTGTCTCAAACGTATTGGGCACATCTTGTACCCGCATCAAAATCACACCCAGCGTACGAGAGCTTGAGATACCACCGAACTCACGCGCGTGGACGTCGAGCTTATCCGCTAGATAGGCAGGTTTGCGAGTATCCGCAGTGCTGACAAAGATGATTTTGGCATCTAGTGCATGAGCAATGGCGCGGTTGATTTGCGACGCGTAAGAGGTTTCGGTAGTTGGCACCAGACCTTCACAGATAACCACGTCATGATCGTCACCGATGGTGTGATAATTGACGACCACTTCTTCCATCAAGTCGTCAAGATTGCCATCACCAATCATACGCTCGACGTGTTGACGGCTGATGGATTTTGGTGGGTTTAAACCAAACGCGTGCATGGTCAAGGCGCTAGAGCTGTCTAAGCTGCGCTGTTTATCCAATGTGTCATCTTGCAAAAACGGCTTCATAAAGCCTGCTTTGATACCATTATAATCAAAAGCACGAATCAGTCCGAGCGCCGCTGAGGTAACACCGATGCCACGGCTAATGGGAACAAGTAAAATGGTTTGCATAATGTATCCTACGGTTTATTATATTTTTAAGGCTCATTTCATCCTTGCTGAAATGAGTAAAACAATGAGTAACGCGGTGCACTTCTTATCCTTTGCTTATTTGCAGACAAGTTATTTGCTAATAAGAAGTGCGGGGCTTCAACGCTTTAACAACCCCTAAAGCCAGTTGCGCTTAAACCAGATTCAATGCCTCACGCGTTTCTTGAGCAATGCGGCCTTCTTCATCGGTTGGGATGACCCACAGCTCAAGGCTACTGTCACTGTTATGGAAGCTGCCTTCATTACCGCCAACCAGTTTTGCGTTTTTGTCCGCGTCTACTTTGATGCCAAAATGACGCATCACATCCAAAATGCGGGCGCGTGTGCTGACAGAGTTTTCACCAATACCGCCCGTAAAGATAATACCTGTCAATTCAGGTAGCGCACAGCTCAAGCTGGCAAGGTACTTACCCACGCGGTAACAGAACATCTCAATGGCAAGCTTCGCCTCTTGATGACCTTCGCTCGCTGCTTGTTCGATGGTACGCAAGTCATTTGATAACCCTGAAATACCCAGTAAGCCGCTTTCTTTGTTGAGCATGGTATCGATATCTTCTAAGCTCATACCAAGTTGGCGCTTGAGATGGATATGTAAGCTTGGATCAACATCGCCGCTGCGTGTACCCATCATCAGGCCTTCTAGTGGCGTCAAACCCATGCTGGTGTCGAGACTCTTGCCATCGTAGACCGCAGCCGCTGAACAGCCATTACCCAAATGCGCGGTTAGCCAGCCATGAGTAGCGCTCGCCTCTGTGATTTCACTGGCGCGCTCTGAAACGTAAGCGTGTGACGTGCCATGAAAGCCGTAACGACGGATTTTATGTTCTTCGTATAGGTCTTTGGGTATGGCATAGCGAAAAGCCACAGGCGGCATGGTTTGGTGAAAGGCGGTATCAAAAACGACCACTTGCGGGATATCAGGATAAATGGCTTTAACCGCCTCGATACCCAAGGCATTTGCAGGGTTATGCAGCGGTGCCAGTACTTTTAGACGCTTAACTTCGTCAAGCACATGATCGTCGACCCGTACCGCTTCTGAGTATTCACGGCCGCCATGAACCACACGATGACCAACGGCGATAAATTGATACTGCTCTAGCAGCTCAAGAATCTTTTGTAACGCCAACTCATGACGGCCACCTGAGATAGAAATCTCAAGCTTTTCGCCATTTAAGGTGGTGTGTTTGATACGGGCAGTATCGAGTCCTAAGTTTTCGGCCAGACCTGTGATACGAGTCGCATTGTCATCGCTAATCAGCGCGTATTTAATGGAAGAAGAACCACAGTTGAGCACTAAGGTAGGGTTGGTAAGGGACGATGTTTCTGTATTTTTGTCATCAAAAGTGGTGGTTGGGCTGGCGCTCATACTCTATCCTTAGATTATATTTTATAAATGGTTTCATCCGCGATGAATACCGGTTAAATAAACAAAAACCAGCCACATCCCTGCTGATATACATGGAGCAAAGTATATTGCTGATTTTGGTGGCGCTTGGTCTGACAGGGCACTACCGATTAGTGCGGGCGAAAGGGCATACTAGCTTCCACCATCCTTCTATCGTAATAGACACAAGGCTGAGCATAATGTAACACATTTTTATGACCATACCACGATAACCATAAGGATTAACAGGCAAGCGTGCTATACATTGAATACAATTGTACACCGATTGTTCCTAGGGATTATCAGGCAATTTGGCACAAAAATACCGCCAATAAAAATTGTAAGAAAATTTTTCTAAACAAATATAAACGAATATTACCGGCGAGAATGGCGGCTCAATCATGTTAAATATTATTGTTTTTATCGAACCATTTCTATCAAATTACTTTTATCTAATCCATCTTGTTTAATGAGTGTTATCTAATCACTTTAAAAACGTTATTTGAGTGTGCTGCCCAAATCAGCTACTTAACCGATGGGTATAATTGATGGCTATAATCGATGGCCGTAGTTGATGGTTATTATGTGTCTTTGCTAAATTTATTACCCTGTCGTATTCAGTATGCGCACCGCTTTATGTAATAATGCTATTATTCAAAGCCTCTACATTATACGTTCTCTTACACTGCCTTCGTTGTCAGATCATAGGTTACCCACTTTATGCTTACTATCCAGCGCGCTTCAAAACTCGATTGTATTACTGTCGCCAATACCTCTAGCGCCAGTCGCCGAGTCGTCTCTACGCTACTTATCAGTGGGGCCGTGATGCTAGGGATGACGGGCTGTGGTCAAAAGGGCGCTTTGTATCTGGAGGAGTCTAATAGCCAAACAGGTCAAAGCAGTACCGAGATGTTAGAGAGCACCAGTCATCCGCAAGATGCCGCTTTTGCTGGGATTGATGAGGATAACCGCCAACAGACACCTGACATGGCGCTGCCAAAACCCAGTGATGATCCCAACGACTATTAATGGTCATTAGCATAACGATGCTCTCCCACGCTTTATTTGCTACATACTTTTAAATTTCACGCTGTCAACCTTTACGCTTACTAACTTTACGCTTACAACCTTTGTGTCCTGATTAAATTAGAGATGTTTTTATGAGTCATTCTGAGTTACAAACTGGCGAATCCGTCACCACTCAAACTGAGCAAGGATTGTACGTCGATCCCAAAGCCTTAACGACCCACTTGTCCGCCTTGCATTATCAAGGGGATGCGCTGTATATGGAGCAGGTCAGTATTGAGTCGTTGACCAAGCAATATGGTACGCCATGCTATGTCTACTCAAAACAAGCAATATTGGAGGAGTATCGATCTTATACCGATAGTTTTGCCAGTTTGGATCACCAGATATGTTATGCCGTCAAGGCCAATTCAAATTTGGCCGTGCTTAGCGTATTGGCGCAAGCTGGAGCAGGGTTTGATATCGTCTCACGCGGTGAGCTGATGCGAGTCTTAGCCGTTGGTGTTGAAGGATCACGCGTCGTATTTTCAGGCGTTGGCAAAACCTATCGCGATATTGAGTATGCGCTCACCCAAGGCATCGGCTGCTTTAACGTGGAATCTATCAGTGAGCTGGCATTGATCAACGAGGTGGCAAAGACGCTTGATAAGTCTGCACCCATCTCATTACGCGTCAACCCAAATGTCGATGCCAAGACCCATCCCTACATCTCGACGGGCTTAAAAGATAATAAGTTTGGCATCACGCATGAAGAGGCGATTGCCGTCTATGAGCAAGCGGCCGCATTATCTCATATCGAGATCGTTGGCATTGATTGTCATATTGGTTCACAGTTGACAGAGGTTGCGCCCTTTGTTGCGGCATTGGACAAAGTCGTTGAATTAATACAAGGTCTACGCGACAAAGGCATTCAGCTGCGTCATATCGATTTGGGCGGCGGCGTGGGCGTGCGTTATATCGATGAGACGCCTGTGTCGATCGAGACGTTTGCCGCGGCGTTGTTGCCCACCCTCAGCAAGCTTGGCTTGACCGTGTTCTTTGAGCCGGGTCGTAGTATTGTGGCCAATGCGGGTATTTTGCTGACGCAAGTGGATGTATTAAAACCGACGGCACACAAAAATTTTGCCATCGTCGATGCTGCCATGAATGACTTGATTCGCCCGGCTTTATATCAAGCAGAAATGGCGGTCATCCCTAGCGTGTTGCCAAACGCTGGTATCGATACCGACGGCACAAAAGCATGGGATATCGTCGGCGCGATTTGTGAGACGGGTGACTTTTTGGCAAAAGACCGTTTGTTGTCTTTAAATCAAGGCGACACACTAGCAATTACAGGCGCGGGCGCTTACGGATTTGTCATGAGTAGCAATTACAACTCGCGTCCACGTGCCTGTGAAGTGATGGTGTCAGATGAGAGTCATCAACTGATTCGTAAGCGCGAAACCATCGAATCGTTGTATGAAAATGAAGTGTTGTGGCAGGACTAAAGAGACCTCCAAACCACCGCGTTAAAATCGTCAACGTATTTGATGGTTAGTAATTGCCCATTGTCATCATGACAATGGGTTTTTTTATGGTGAGAGTGGGTGCGTCTGGGCGAGGTAATTTGATCAATCAACACCAAATCCTAAGAAAACCAGCATCAGCAAGGTCATAAAATCGCATCATTGGTGCCAGTGTTAATGACCATGCCAACTGATAATTTTTGCAGATTTTGCAGAACGTGGTGGCTCATACTACAAGGTATTTGATAGCAGTGACCATTATGATTGTATCTGACAGCGTGCTAATATAAGACATACATAAAAATAGGATAGGATATCAAGGGTATGCTAATAGAATTTACTAAGATGCATGGTTTGGGCAATGATTTTATGGTCATTGACTTGGTGACGCAACGCTTAGAGCTAACCAAGGAGTTGGTAGAATTATTAGGAGATCGTCATTTGGGCATTGGCTTTGATCAACTGCTGGTGGTTGAACCACCAATGCGCCCTGACGTTGATTTTAGTTATCGTATTTTCAATACGGATGGCACAGAGGTTGAGCAGTGCGGTAATGGCGCGCGTTGTTTTGCCCGTTTTGTGCAGGCACGTAAATTGTCGTTCAAGCAGCGCCTCCGTGTCGAAACCGCAAGCGGTGTGATTTCACTGACCACTGATCGTTATGGCTGGGTTGAAGTGGATATGGGTAAGCCAAAGTTTGAGCCAAACGAGATTCCATTTACGCCGCGAGCCACGACCAAGATTCAAAACGCCTATCACTTAGATGTCAACGGTACGCCCGTGCAATTGTACGTTGCCAATATGGGCAATCCGCATGCGGTCATCAAAGTTGACGATGTATTGGAGGCAGATGTCGAACAATTGGGCAAAGCCATCGAGTCGCATCCTGCGTTTCCGGCTCGGGTCAATGTTGGGTTTATGCAAGTCATGAACCAGCGCCATATTCGCTTGCGTGTTTATGAGCGCGGTGTTGGTGAGACCCAAGCTTGCGGTACCGGCGCTTGTGCCGCCGTCGCCGTCGGCATACGAGAAGGCTGGCTCGATGAGGGTGAGGACATACGCGCGCAGCTTTATGGCGGTAGCATGATTATTAAATGGCAGCCAGGCTATGCGGTCATGATGACGGGGCCAACCGCTTTTGTTTATGAAGGCGTATTTAGTCCGGATGGTTTGATGGCGCAGGCGGGTATCAAGTCTGGTCCAGAAGGCTAAGGGCGGATATTAAGGTGAGTATGAGTGCGTCTAATAAAAGTGTGGCTAATAAAATGATGCCCAGTAGTGGCAGTCAGTCTACCGAGTCAGACTCATGGCTATCGGCTAAGCTTGCGGCCACAATCGAATCGGATGACGCGCTACAAGCATTGTTATCACCTGTCCATCGTTGGTTACATACTTTGTCCGTGCGCAATCACTCAGCGCATACACTGACGGCCTATTTTGCGGGACTAAATCAATTGGCGCTGTTTTTACGCGGCAAACGCTTGACGTGGACGCGCTGTGATAAGCGTCAATTGGCACAGCATATTAGCCAGCGCTTGGATGAAGATAAGCTTGCTTTAGCCAGTGTCCAGCAAGAGCTGTCGGCCATTCGCCATTTTTATGGCTGGTTGATTGAAGAGGGCTTGGCGCGCATTAATCCGACGACTGGCTATCAATTAAAACGCAGTCCCAGACCCTTGCCGTCGATTGCTGATGTGGATTTGTTAACACAACTCCTTGACCAAGACATGCCCGATACACCCGAACAAGCCCGCCTATGGTTACGTGATAAAGCCATGTTCGAATTGCTTTATAGCAGCGGTTTACGTGTGGGTGAGCTGGTGGCGCTCGATATGGCAGATGTGGACTTGTCAGATTTGCGCGTACGCGTGACGGGTAAAGGCAACAAAACGCGCCTAGTGCCGCTGGGCGCAAAAGCAGCAGAGTCGATTAGACGTTATCTGCCGCATCGTGATTTGTGGGTAGAGCAGCAAGATCGAGCATTGTTTATCAGCGAAAAGCTGGGAACGCGCCTGTCTACGCGTGCGGTTCAGCAGCGCTTAAAAGTGGCGGCGACCCGCGCTGGTATTGCGCAAAACATGTATCCACATTTATTGCGTCATTGTTTTGCCTCACACATGCTATCAGGTAGTGGGGATTTACGCGCCGTACAAGAGATGCTTGGACATAGTGATATCAGTACCACCCAAATCTACACTCATGTAGACTTTGCCAAATTAACACAAGTCTATGACCGCGCCCATCCGCGCGCCACTCACGCTCAAAATGAGAGTGACATTTCTTAAGAAAGTAGCGTTCCTTAAGAAAATGACGTTCCTTAAATTGACGCATTTAACTAATCTTACGCCAAACGGTGACAATCAAAGATAGGCAGTTTTTGACGGCCTTGCTTTTGAGCGTCTCTATCCAATGACGCCATGACAAGCGCGTAGTCTTGCTCTGCGGCATTACTGTCAGCCTTATTCAAGGCGCTATCATCATAGCTACTCAGCATCGTTCCATCATAAGCGGTAATCGCCGTGTGTCCCCACGTTTGACGGATATTGCCATCTTTATAAACATGATCGCCTCCTTGCGCAGCGCCAATCACCATGCACTGACTGTCTAAAGCCCGTGCCTGTAATAAAAGCGACCAGTGTGCTTGCCCCGTCAAGTAGGTAAAGGCCGAAGGCGCGCTCAAGATATCTGCACCCGCTTGACGCAAACGCTGCGCCAATGCAGGAAAGCGCAGATCGAAACACACCATCATACCCAGCTGATACACCGCATCGGCTGTTTCAATCGGCGCGACCACGGTTTGCGTACCCGGCTCAAAGGTAGCCGCTTCATTATAATTACCTTGCTTGTCTGCGACCGTCGCTGTGAATAGGTGAATTTTGTCGTAACGCGCAACCCGTGTGCCATCCGGCGCAAACAGCTGACTGACTTGTCGTAATCTGTTATTAGGAACGCTGGTGCCATCAGGACGATACAGGCAAGGTAGAGAGCCGACAAGGACATGAATGCCATGAGTGCTGGCATAGCCTGCGATTGTTGCCGATAAATCATCAAAGCGTTCGGCGGTGGCAAACTGAGCGCCCATGCTACAACAGTTCTCAGGTAAGACAACCAGCTCGGCGCCTTTTGCTTGCGCATCGATGATGGCTGCCTGTATATCAGTTAAGTTTTTTGCGATGTCTTGCTGGCTGTTCATTTGTACCGCAGCCGTGGTCAATTGAGACGTTTCTATTTTGTCATGTTTGTCATGCATCGTATGCTTCTCCTTTATGATTAAGACAGGCTCAGTAGGTTTACATCCTTGGTCGTCTTTTATTTTTCACTATCTTGTAGCGCGTATCTGATGCATCGCCGACTTACTTTACAACCAATACAGCGCGATTGAGATAAATTGTCTGACGTGACGTTACAAGTAAGTTGTTTATAAATACGGGCGTTATCGAGGTCAAAACAGACAAGCTGATAGCAATTGGTAAGCGATGTACCAGAGGTATATCTAAGGCGAATATAAATTATCATAGCAAAATTGCGGCAAAAAATGCTATCGTCATGTCTTAGTAAGGTTAAAGCAACACTTTAACTGGCTTCTATATGTCAAATCATCACCGGAGTGTAATAATTCACTTATGAGTATGTCGTTCGGATTGGCGACCACGCTAAGTACCTCACAAAAACTGACACCGCAGATGCAGCAAGCCATCAAATTGCTGCAGCTCTCTAGTCTTGAGCTTGCACAAGAGGTGCAAGCCAAGCTGGACAGTAACCCGTTGCTTGAACGTATCGAAGAGGAAGATGAGTACGAGTATGATAGCGCGGACAGAGCAGAGGGGTTAAATGAATCCTTGACGCTCGATAGTTGGAATCAGGCGACCAGTACAGAGTCGCTATCTGACTCTATTTCTGAGTACGATGAGGGGTTTAGTGACAGTTTGGATAAGTTGCAGCAGGCCAGTATCGATGGAGATGCGATAGACAGCTATGCAAGCGACTATAGTGATGACAGTTATTTTGATACTGATGGATTTGAGAGCAACAATCATCCTGCTTCTGCCGCCACCAGCTCCGCTGGCAACAAAGGCGATGAGGATTTTGATGTTTATCAAGGTGGCACTTCTGCCACCATTCAAGATCACGTGCGCTGGCAGCTAAACTTTAAACGGCTATCAGAGGCGGACATGGTCATTGCCACTTATTTGATAGACGCGATGGATGACATGGGGTTTATTCAGCTTGATATCGATGAGCTGTTACAAAGCTTTGATACGATGGCAAGCTTTTATCAGTGGGATGAGCGGGTTGAGCACGACGAAATCATGGCGGTACTTCGCATCATTCAATCTTGCGATCCATTGGGTGTGGGCGCGCGTAGTTTGAGCGAATGCCTTGCCATTCAGTTGTCCAAGCTCGATACGGGCACCAAATATCTAAAAGAGGCGCAGGCGTTGTTGTCAGCCAGTGAGCATTTGGTCAGCAACAATATCAAAGCGTTGACTGAGCGTACAGGCCTTGCTGCTTCCGACATTACACCAGCCCTTACACTATTGCGGACTTTAAACCCATCACCAGGACTGTTGTTTCAAAGCAATCAACCAGACTATACTCAGCCAACGCCAAGCTATGATATCCCCGATGTACTGGTCACGCCTGTGCGTCGCCAAAAAAGTAATAATGACTCAGAGACACAAAATGAGGGCTGGCACGTCCGTCTCAATCCTGAGACCCTGCCAAAGCTGCGCGTCAATCAAGAATATGCCAACTTAGTCAAACGCGGGGATGACAGCCCTGATAATCAATATCTACGCGAAAACCTGACCGATGCGCGCCTGTTTATTCGCAGTATTGAGGAGCGCAATCAAAACCTACTAAAAGTGGCGACCAGTATCGTGCGCTATCAGCAAGACTTTTTACAGTATGGAGCGACTGCCATGCAACCGCTCATCTTAAAAGCCATTGCAGAAGAAGTGGACTTACACGAGTCCACAGTGTCGCGTTTGACCACCAGTAAAACCATTTTGACGCCGCAAGGATTATTCTCGCTCAAGCATTTCTTTTCATCTCACGTCAGTAGCTCAGAGGGTGACATCTCATCGACAGCGATCAGCGCCATGATTAAACAGCTGATTACTGATGAAGATCCCAAAAAGCCTTTGTCGGACAGTCGGATAAAAGATTACTTATTAGCAGAGGGCATTGATATCGCCAGAAGAACGGTGGCCAAGTACCGTGAGGCCATGAATATTGGCTCATCTACTCAGCGCAAACAAAAATATTGATGGCCTTAATACCATAAAGTATGAGCAGCTTTTGCCATATCAATATGGCGACTTACAAATATAAAAAATAAAATTTTTTGATTATATAGAAACATTAAGGAAACAACATGTTTTATTACATTTAATTACAATTAACTGTCTTGCTACTATTCAACTTTCATGACAAATTAGAGTCATACCAAGAACGAAAACCCGATCATTGGTATAGATCAATAGAGTGACGGCAAAAAAAGGATGGGTCGTCTTATGTTAAAAATGGTCGGATCGTTGTTGGTAAGGCAGGATGACATGAGCAAGTATGCTCACTCATCCGTTGATGGTAAGTAATAATATAAGTAACAATAAAAGGACGATAATATGAATGTTTCTATCAGTGGTCACCATATCAGTGTTACCGAAGCTATGGACACAGCAGTTCGTGAAAAGCTTGTAAAAGTAGAGCGACATTTTGATCAGATACAAAGTATTCAAGTCATCCTATCGCGAGATAATAGCGGCGCAAGTGATGGCGGTCAAAAGTGCCACAAAGCTGAAGCGATTTTGCGAGTCTCAGGTCAAGAGATGTTTGTCCAATCCTGCGAAGATGATATGTATAAAGCCATTAATGAGATGGCTGACAAGCTTGATAGACAAGTGCGTAAATACAAGACGCGTCAAGAGCGTAAGAAGACTCAAGGTGCCGGACGTGATAATCGCTATGAAGACCTTGATACTGCCGAAGTGGCGCCAGCGGTTTAATATTATTGCGGTTTAGTGATAGCAAGATTGGGTGAATATCGATTGGTAAAATAACAAGTATGTAAGCAATCATTTTATTCAGTTTTGACACTTCTATCAGTTACTATGAGAAAAGAAAAAAGACCTCGAACGTATAATACGTTGAGGTCTTTTTTATTGTAAATGCTGTCAGTTCTGCCTGTCTAATAACAGTTAATGACTGCATCAACCCAAAGCTATTAAACCAATACCGTCATTCAAACCAGTAGGGTATTTCAGGCTAACATAAGTATTAGCCACCGCCAACGGCTTGTACCACCTCGATATTCATACCTTCATCGATACGTAACTGAGCAAGCTCGCTCTTCGGGATAAGCTCACCGTCTACTTCAACCGCATAACGACCTTGGCTCAGCCCAAGCTCATTGATAACCAGCTGTACGGTCTGGTGGGTAGTTTGTAAGTGTTTGCCATTCACACTAATGTTACTCATAAAATTGCTCCTTAATAAGGGAATAATCCTTGTCTTCAATTGACTATTGTAAAGGTTTCATAGAGCTTGACCGATCTTTTTATTGACCCAAGGGCTCAAAGATAGAGATTTAAAGATAGTGGCTTGAAGAGCAAGACAATAAGCAAGAACAAGGCAATAAGCAATCAAATAGTACGGATCATAAGAACTAGCGAATGGAATGACCCAAACGGAAAGCCGAGAATGCCAGCCACAACCAGCCACCAATCATCAATACACCGCCAATAGGCGTTATCGCGCCAAACCAGCGCGGTGCTCCCAGCGCCATGGCATACAAACTACCCGCAAAGATGACAATGCCGATTTGCAATAGCCAAGCGGTGGTTTGAGTGGTGTATTTGAGTTGCATTAGTAAGCCAACCAGCAATAAGCCAAGCGCATGGACAAACAAATATAGGGTTGCCGTGTGCCACCATTCAAGCTGCTGAACACTGACCAGATTTTTAAGACCGTGGGCACCAAAAGCGCCCAAAGCTACGGCCACAGCCATATTGATGGCGGCGATCCCTATCCAATTTATCATGGCAACACTCATATTATCTAAAAGCAATGGGTAGCGTAAGCATTCAACACGCCCTAATGAACATCACTGGCTACTGAACGTCTTCTGGCAAAATCACACTATCGATGGTCATGGCGTCACGGATTTTATCCATGGCATTTTTTTCAATTTGGCGTACGCGCTCTGCCGAAATGGAGTAAACCGCTGCCAGTTCATGCAAGGTAGATTTTTGCTCAGAGAGCCAGCGCTGCTCAACGATATCGCGTGAGCGATCATCTAGTGTACCCATAGCAGCCAGTAGCGCGGAAGAGTTATTTTCTTCCCAATCTTCTTCTTCTAATTGCTCAGCAGGATCAATACCATCTTCTAAAAATAGCTGCGGGGCATAACGCCCATCATCGTCGTCACTCGACTGCGCTTCAAATGAGGCATCATAAGACGTCAGGCGCGACTCCATCTCTAACACTTGCTTGCGTGTGACATTTAAGTCTGCGGCAATGGCATCGGCTTCTTCTAGTGTCAGCTGATTGTTGGTCTTTTTAAGACTACGCAGGTTGAAGAACAGTTTGCGATGCGCCTTGGTGGTGGCCACTTTGACAATACGCCAGTTGCGGATGACAAACTCATGGATCTCAGCTTTAATCCAATGCACCGCAAAAGACACCAATCTGACGCCTTTATTGGGATCAAACCGTTTGACCGCTTTCATCAGTCCCAAATTGCCTTCTTGAATCAAATCCGCTTGCGGTAAGCCATAACCGGAATAACTGCGGGCAATATGAATCACAAAACGCAGATGTGACATCACCAGCAGACGCGCCGCCTCAACATCGCCTTCATCATAATAACGATGAGCCAGCTCTTGCTCTTGTACAGGCGTCAAAATTGGAATCTGATGGACCGTATTAATATAAGCACCCAAATTAACGCCAGGCGCTGACAAATGCGTGGGCATCGCAGGCACCAAATCGCGGGTACGGGTATCGCCAAGCGCATTGGCATCGTAAGGTGGTCGCTCGGCGGCCGCTTTCAATGCGGCATCGCGTGCTTCATTTTTTATAGGTGCTGCGTCATCTTTTTTACTGGTATTCGCAGCATCAGTAGAAGTATTAGCCATATTCTTGACCTTGGTTAAATAGTGACACAAATAGTCAGATAAAAATCTTTATAGTTCTAATTGTAAAGGATAGCAGCGTTTAGTTGCTATCAGTTTTGGTAATGATGAAGTGATATATTGTATCGGAATGCTGTACTGAAGAACCAGTCGCCACCTTGCGGGTAGTGACTTGGTTGACCGTCAATAATAAAGTATCTGTTGCGTCTGTTTGCTGGCTTTGGCGACAAAAAGCGGCAATATCGGCTTGCGAGTTAGCATCTGTTGCAACCACGTATAGTGACTCTTCGTTTGCTACATCGCGTAGTGCCACTTTGGTTTTTAATAGGGGCATTGGACACGCAAGTCCTCGACCGTCGATAAAACGCTTGATCATGATTGACGACTGATCTCTATCTGAGAAGTAAGTTAAATGCTCATTATCTGCAAGCAATAATGATAAAAGCGGTTCAGCCACTCGCTGCTCAGCATCTGACAAAGCTAATGACAGATTTATAGAAGAAGGTGCACTTACCATGGATGAGGAAACAGCAGCCATAAAATAAACCTTATAAATATCAATCTGTTAATGTGTTATTATTTTCTTTATTGGTCATCCGGTTTAAGATGACATTAGGCAATATCTGCTTTTGGATAGCAATTATAAAACATCGCTTAATAGGTAGTAACGGTGACATCACGACATCTCCATAACGATCTGAGTATATTGCCGCAGCTTATTATTATACCAAACCGTTAGTAGGTAATTGCAGTTGAATATTATCAACGTAATGTTTGGCTCATTAGAATTACACAGCTATGTTTCACGAAAGTGACGCGCGGCTATTGGATTGGTAGTCGGCTGCTTATGTGAATTGACCTTGTATCAGCAAGCCCGTATAGTCGAAAAGACCATGCTATTGTAGAAAATGTTATTAAAGAAAATATTGCAGAGACTGTTATTAAAAAATGGTGTTATTAAAAGGTTTTATTAAAAAGAGTGTCATTACTTAAATAGGATACGCCCTTGCCACACTATCAATCGTCATACTATCAATCGCCACGCTATAAATTGTCCCGTTACCACAGACGACCAATGCTCAATGAGGCATCTATGCATCCGCTAAATATGGACGTGACCATCAAACGCTCGTCAGTGGCGACCCCTTTTTTATCGAATGCGATTAAGTTTGGGGTTTCAGCGGCATTATTGTTCATGACCACCGCGGCAAATAGTATTGACACTATCAATACCAGTAATAACAATAGCCAAGCAGCGCCATTTTCGGATAATTCGTGGCAATCAAAAGATTTGGAATCCTTGAGTTTACCCAGCCTACGCGGGCAGGGTTTGAGTTTTGATGAGCAGTACCAAAATAAACTGCTTGGCGAATGGTCATTGCGCAGCGCCAATGCTAGCATCAAGATGGAACATGATCCTTGGATACAAGAAGTCTTAAAAGACATGACGTGGCGTCTCAATGCGCAAGCACGGCAACAAGCGCCCATGGGGTTGGTCATTATCGATAGTCCAAGTATTAATGCTTTTGCCGCGCCGGGCGGCATCATCGGCCTGAATACAGGAACGATATTGGCGGCCGATAGTATGGATGAGCTGGCAAGCGTAGTGGCGCACGAGGTCGCTCACTTGAGTCAACATCATTATGAAAACGGTGCTGATGAGCGCAAAAAAGCCTTGCTGATGCAGCTCGGTGGGATGTTGGCTGCCATTGCGGCATCAGCCGTCGATGGTGATGCCGCCGCCGCTGTAATGATGGGTAGCCAAACGGCGTCGATGAACAGCAGTATGGCGTTTAGTCGCAGCAATGAGCGCGAAGCCGATCGAGTTGGTATGCAAATCATGACGCAAGCAGGCTATGATCCAAGAGCCATGCCGCGTTTCTTTGCAACGATGAATCAACAAAGTCAGTTGAATCAAGTCGAAAATCGGTTTTTGCCAAGCTTTGTGCGCTCGCATCCGCTGAGCGCTGAGCGTTTGAGTGAGGCGCAAAGCCGCGCGCAGCATTATCCGTCCTTATCGTTGAATCAGCAGCAACGCTATCAAACGCTGTTTGATTTGCTTTATTGGCGCGTACAAAGTGCGGGCAAGCGTGCGTCGGAGACGGTATTAACGACAGCGGCTAAAAATAGCCTTGGCGCAAAGCTTGCCTTGATACACTGGTATAGCGAGCAGCAGCGCTTTGAGGATGCCACTGATCTATTGACTGAGCTGACCGCATTACCAGCGGCTCAGCGGCAAGCTTTAGAGCCGTTACTGAGCATTACCCACAGCGAGGTTTTAAGTGAACAAGGCAAGTGGTCGCAAGCCGCTGAACTTTTAGAGGCGCAGCAGCGCGTGTATCCTGAGCGTCGTGATTTGCGGCTTTATCTGGCAGAGGCGCTCACCAACAGCGATCAGCCAACACGCGCGCAAGCATTGCTCAAACCCTTGACTGAGCAGCAGCCAAGTGACCGCTATGCGTGGCAAAGTCTACAACTGGCCAATGAAAAACTTGCTAAAACCACAACCTCACCGCAGCTGGCCAGTATTGCAACCATCAATGCGCTACGTTATCGCGGTCAAGATCAGCTATGGAGTGGTCGCTACGAGCGTGCACTCACGTCTTTGACGCAAGCCAAGCAACTGGCGGAAAAAATGCAAAATACTGCGCAAGCCAGCAGCGCTCGTCCGCTTTTGGCCAACATCAATGCCGAAATCAAAGCCGTAAAAACCGCCCAAGACTTTGAGCCTTAGGCGGTTCTGTTTTGCGCTGAATATATTTTAGTCGATGGTTTTATCTTGTCTCTGATTTAATCTTTTAAGACCACTACAAAACGTGCTTTTAAATAGGGAAGGATTAACCTTGTAGTGCGTCTTTTACGAGCTTAGAGATTAGAGCCGGATCGGCACGACCAGCGGTTTTGGTCTTTAGCACACCCATCACGCTACCCATGTCACGCATAGATGTGGCGTTTTGTTCAGCAATCTCAGCGTTGACTAACGCACTAATCTCATCATCACTCATTTGTTGTGGCATAAACTCATTAATGATATCAATCTCAAACTGCTCTTTGGTCGCTAAGTCATCGCGGCCATTTTCTGTAAAAATAGTGAGTGACTCTTGACGCTGTTTTAGCTGCTTTTGTAGTACTTCTAATACTTGGGCATCATCAAGTTCTGTTTGACGATCGATCTCAATTTGTTTGACGACCGATTGCACATTGCGCAAGACTTTCACACGCTCAAGCTCACGAGCTTTCATAGCGATTTTAATCGTATCTGACAACGTCTGTTTAAGTTGGCTCACTGTTATTATCCTTATACATTGAAATTTATTTGTTAAATGCTAGTCGTAAAATTTTTACATAAAGGCCTAGCGTGACGGCCTTTAATAAATATTCTATCGGTAATAATAACAAAAATTGTAGCATAAAAAACGCCACTGATATCGATGGATAACAGTGGCGTTAGTGTAGCACTGGTACTTAACTAATCAGACTAGTAATTAGTACATACGAGTGGTACGAATAGTTTCGCGTTGTAACTTTTTCTTATAACGCTTTACAGCAGCTGCTTTTTTACGCTTACGTACTTGCGTTGGTTTTTCATAGAACTCACGCTTACGAACGTCTGATAATACACCAGCTTTTTCACAAGCACGTTTGAAACGACGGATAGCGATGTCAACTGGTTCGTTTTCTTTAACCTTAACTGCAGGCATGAAGACTCCTTGATTAGGATGAGATATAAGGGCATTAGTTTGGCTGTGTATTAGTATTTAGCCGTAATATCTCAAGATTACAGGCATCAGCTCAAACTAGGATAATCCTACGCATTGGCGTAAGGGCAGGTATTTTAATAAAAAATACCAACAAAGTCAATGATTTTAATGGATTAATCCCTATTTATCATTAAGTTGCAGGGGGTAGCGTAGAGTAATGATTATATAGTCAGCCCTAAATAAAAAGGCTACGCATACGATCATGCGATACTGGCAACCATTAAAACCAGAGCAGGGCTACTGGGATAAGCGGATTCCTAGAGTGTTTAACTTGTTTCTAGATGGCGCAATAGACAAGGGCGTAAATAAAAAACCCCTACTGTCTATAACGGTTTGATTCGAGTTTGTGCTATGATAATTTTCATAAAGTAGTGAGTATATCAACCGTTTTATAGGTCTTTTATTGAGGATGTTGCAATGAAAAAATCAGTACTAAATACGGCGCTAAGCACCGCATTTATTGTCGCACTTGGCTTTGGGATTAGTGCTTGTAGTGGTGAACCAGAAGGCGAACATGAGTCACACGAAGTCATGGCAGTAGATCGTGTGAATGAAGCGGCTGAGCTTGCTCGTGCAAACGCGCCTGAAGCTGAGCAAATGGATTTTCCAGAAACAGCGCCAATGCCAGCGGCGGAAGGTGAAGACGCGGCGGCTGTAGATGGGGCGGCAGCAACGGATGCAACGACTGATACAACAGCGGGTGGGTCAGCGACTGAGGCCGTAACCACGGGTGACGATACTTCAGCAACCGCAGCGACTGATACTACCGATGCCGGTGTGGCTGGTACGGACAGTACTGATACGGCAGCGACCGACGCGACGACGACTGCGCAATAAGTATTTGCTTGACGATAAAAATGGTCAGTCAACTGAGCTTATAATATCATTAAAAAATAAGCGCGATAACTGTAGTGACTGCTTTGTACTGTCGTAGTTTTGCACTGTCATAGCTTTGCAATGGCGTAAACCTGCATTGTCGTCAATTTGCAATATGGCAAGCAATAGGGCAAACAGTCACTATGAATATCGAGTAGAGGGGCATCATGATAAAAAAACAGCGTAACAATAAACTCACTTTATCGGCTATTGGCGTGAGCGCGTTATTGGCACTCAGCGCCTGTAGTGGCGATAATGCCGCTGAAGAATCGACTGCTGTTAATGAGTCAACTGAGACAACGGCAGTAGTAGAAGACGCGCCAGTTGCTGAGCCTGAGGTTGTGGCATCTGACGCTAGTGCTGAGGCAGAGACTACTGACACACCTGTTGTTACTGAACCAGAAGCAGCGTCCGCAGTTACCGCCGAGCCTGAGGTTTTAGCAGCGGATGCAGGCGTCAAACTGTATGAATCCAACTGCAAGGTATGCCACGAAGCAGGTTTGCTTAACGCGCCAAAATATGGTGATAAAGCGGCATGGTCGGCGCGTTTGACCAAAGATAAAGAAACGCTCTATATGCATTCAGCCAAAGGCTTTAATAAAATGCCTGCACAAGCGGTAGATGGCGTCACCGAAGCACAAGTAAAAGCGGCTGTTGATTATCTGACTGCATCAGTAAGCTGATACGGTATATATAGAGTATATCAGCCATTGAAATTTGTTAAACTGACCGTCATTGTGACTGACAATGACGGTTTTTTATGGTCGTTTTTCTTGCCACTGACATTTTAAACATAGTCGCAAACCAAAAACGCCGCAAAAAATAGCACGAAGGCAAAAGTATGAAGGCAAAAGTATGAAGGTATTGGGATTAGAGACCTCCTGTGATGAAACAGGGCTGGCAATTTTTGATAGCGAGCAGATAGATAGTGACAACCAAGGCTTGCTTGGACAAGTATTGTATTCACAAATAGAGCTGCACGCCCTTTATGGCGGTGTGGTGCCTGAGCTTGCCAGTCGTGACCATATACGTAAGCTTGTGCCTCTGCTCAATGAGCTGCTCGAGCAGTGCGCTATCGAAAAAAATGAGATCGATGCTATTGCTTATACCAAAGGGCCGGGGCTTATTGGTGCTTTGATGACAGGGGCATTATTTGGACGCAGCTTGGCTTATGGCTTGGATATCCCAGCCATTGGTGTTCATCATATGGAAGGGCATCTGTTGGCACCCCTAATGGGAGCCAATCCACCCGCATTTCCCTTTGTCTCGCTTTTGGTGTCGGGCGGTCATACGTTGCTGATTGCGGCACATGGGGTAGGGCAATACGAAATACTGGGTGAGTCGATAGATGATGCGGCAGGTGAGTGCTTTGATAAAGCGGCCAAAATGCTCAACTTACCATATCCGGGTGGCCCGAACATTGCCAAATTGGCCGAAACTGGCAACCCGAATGCCTATGATTTGCCACGTCCAATGCTCCATCGCGGTTTGGACTTTTCTTTCAGTGGCATGAAAACAGCGGTGCATAATCTTATCAAGGATACGGCAGGTTCAGGCAATGGCTCTGATAGCGATCCAAAAGTTCGAGCTGATATTGCCGCCAGTTTCCAGCATGCGGTGGTCGACACCTTGGTGAAAAAATGCGTCAAAGCCCTTAAGCAAGTAGATATGAGCCGATTGGTTATCGCAGGCGGCGTCAGTGCCAACACCCATTTGCGTGAGACATTAGAAGCCGAGCTGGCGAAAATAAATGCCACGGTTCATTACGCGCCGCCAGCTTTGTGTACGGATAATGGCGCGATGATTGCTTATGCTGGTTATGAGCGCTTGCAAGCTGGGCAGTCTGATGATTTGGCAGTTAGCTGTGTGCCGCGTTGGCCGATGACTGAGCTGCCAGCGGTATAAAGACTGCTTTATTTTGTGTTGTGCCTATTAACGTTTGTCAATATTAGGAATGGTCTATGCAATGGCTTGCCATTGGTTTAGGAGCCGCGTTTGGGGCTTGCTTGCGAGCATGGCTTGGGCGTTTTAATCCGCATCACAGCTGGATTCCTTTAGGCACGCTCGGCGCCAATATCTTGGGCGGACTGCTGATAGGACTGGCACTGGTATGGTTTGAGCGTATGGGGAGTGGCCTGTCTCCCAACGTCAGACTGTTCGTGGTCACAGGTTTTTTAGGTGGACTGACGACGTTTAGTACCTTTAGTGCGGAGACTTTTACACTCATTAATGATGGTCGTTTACTATCGGGTTTGATATTAATCGGTCTACACGTTGGACTGACATTATTAGCAACCGCCATTGGCTTTTACTGCTTTAAGTGCGTACTTTGAGCTTTTATCGATATCTCCTGCTTAATTGGCGGTCTGATTTAAGTAGTTACCGAAATACAGTCTATTTTAAGGGGCTATTAATAGGTTTGAAATGAGTTTAAAAGGCAAAATGACTGGTTCCGCTGGGGTATAGGATATCGAATATTCTTACTTTTTAGAGTAACTCAGCTGCTTGTAATGCTATCTCTTTAACATCTAAGCTAAGGGCTAAATCTGTATTGATCAAATCTTCAATATCGAAAAATCTAGCTTCTAGGGCGTCATCACCTGCTAGAGGATCACCAGAAAACCAAATACAAAGTACGGCTACAAGAACAAAATGGTGACGAAGCTTACCACTACTATCAAAATCAAACGCGTCTATAGCGTTAAATGTTTTGAAGGCATTTGATACAATGCTTGTCTCTTCATAAAGTTCACGAACAGCAGCATCTGTAACAGTTTCCCCACGTTCAATTTTACCACCAGGAAAACCCCATCGACCTGCATCGGGTGGGTTAGCACGGCGTACTAAAAGCACCTTTCCATCTTTAAAAAGTACTCCAATGGTAGCTACTATTGGACGTAGGCTCTGCGGCTCGTATTGTATTATAGGTTCATTATTTAATTTACTAGACATAAAAACTCAATTGAGAATAGGACATAGATTATAGCTGAGTATTCAAGCCCTCACTAGGGAACCATCTTTTTCCCCCAACGTCCATAACATAAGAAAGCAAACGATATTTTATAACAAAAAAATGTAATAAGCAGTGGAGTATTAAAGCGGCTTGACGATCCCGTCCAATAAATTGGCAAACCCTTGCATATAAGCCATCTCCTGACTGGCGGTACGAGTCGCCGCATATAACTGACAACGTACACCGCTCCCCAATGGGCGCGAGACGACCCAGCCTTTTCTCTCATATTCCGCCACCACCCAATCGGGTAGGGCTGCCACACCGCGCTCACTGGCGACCAATTGTATGAGCATTGCTGTCAGCTCGGTCGTACGAATACTATCGAAGCTTACGTGTGCTGGCGTCATAAAGTTGGCAATAATATCAAGACGCTTCGCTTCTACTGGATAAGCAATCAAGGTCTCATTCGTCAAATCTTCTGGGTCAATGACAGTCTTTGCCGCCAAATCATGGGTGGGCGAGAGCACCAAACGGCTTTCGTACTCAAACAATGCCTGATAGCTGATCCCTTCTATGGGCAAATCACTGGTGGTAATCAGCAGATCAATATCCCCTTCCATCAATAAATGATGCGGTTCAGGCTCGAATCCGGTAGCAAAGTCCAGCTCCACATCTGACCATTCGCGGCGATACTGATTGAGTATCGGCATGAGCCAATCAAAGCAACTGTGACACTCAGAGGCGAGGCGCAGTCTGCCTGCTTGCCCATGAGCCAGACGCTTTAGATTGGCTTTCGTACGAGTCACTTGCGGCATGATGCTGTCCGCCAATGCCAATACCGTTTTGCCCGCTGGCGTAAAAGTAAGCGGCCGCGTGCGGCGATTCACCAAGCTTATGTCGTAATAATTCTCCAGCTCTTTTAGCTGATGAGAGACTGCGGAAGCGGTGACATGTAACTCATCGGCTGCGGCAGCCAGTGAGCCATGCGCGCGCAGCGCCGTTAACGTATTCAGATGACGAAGCTCAAGCATAATATAACCTAACGGTAGAAATGAGAAAAATTCATTATAATCGATACAGTAATGATTTTCACTCAAACTGCGTCATTAACATACAAATGTTTGCGGTAATTTGTCAACGTGGCGACGTGTCGATTAACGACGACGTAACAAGAGCTGCGAGATGATGACCAGTATTAAGGAGGCAACCAGTAGCAATGTACCGATGGCATTGACCTCGGGTTTGAGACCGACTCTTACCATAGAGTAAATACGTAGCGGCAAAATCTCATAGCTTGGGCCTGTGACAAAGGTCGATACCACCACGTCATCTAACGATAAGGTAAAGGCGAGCAACCAACCTGCCATGACCGCTGGCAAGATCACAGGAATCAGTACTGTACGCACCATCGTTGATTCGCTGGCACCCAAGTCGCGTGCCGCTTCCATCAAACGCTCATCCAAACTGCTCAAACGGGCAAAAACAGTGATGACCACGAAAGGCAGGCAAAAGGTTATATGCGCTAAGAGCAACGAGATAAAACCCAGTTGTAAACCAATCAGCAAAAACAGCGCCAACAATGAGATGGCAAGCACAATCTCAGGGGACATCATCAGCACAAAGAGCAGCCCATTCAGCAAGCCTTTACCACGAAAGTTATAGCGATGCAGAGCAAGCGCAGTCAGCGTACCGATTAAAGTGGAAACCGTTGCCGCGACCAATCCGAGCACAATGGAATGCCAAAACGCATCGAGCATGGCTTGATTATTAAAGAGAGATTCGTACCACTTTAGGCTAAAGCCGCCCCAGTTGTAGCCAATTTTTGACTGGTTGAATGACATCACTACCAAGACGATGATAGGTAGATATAACAGAGTATAAATAAGCCCAAGATAGCCTTTGGCTACGATGCTACCCATCTTAATAGAAGGTTTGTTTTTAATGGTTGCATGAGTGAGTGAGCGATTGGACATTAGGCCACCTCATTGAAGTCAGTCTTGCCAATACGGCGACTACTGGCGCGGTAAGCCAATAATAGCACCGCCATCGCCACGGTCAATAATACGCTGGCGGCTGCCCCAAACGGCCAATCGCGCGCATCCAAAAACTGATTCTTAATAATATTTCCCACCAATAAATTGCGTGATCCACCCAAAATATCCGCCACATAGAACATGCCCATGGCTGGTAATAACACCAATAGCACGCCTGATATGATACCCGGTGTGGTCAAAGGCAGTACCACATGCCAAAACGTCTGCGTTTTCGACGCGCCCAAATCTTGTGACGCAAGCAGCATGTCATTGCGCAAATCGGTAAAAACAGCGTATAGCGGCAATACCATAAAAGGGAATAACAAATACGTAAGGCCAGCAATTACCGCGCCTTGTGTGTATAAAATATCAATAGGCGTGTCGATGACGCCGATTGCTAATAGTGCCTTATTAATCAGCCCATTATTGGCAAACAGCAACTTGAGAGCATAAGTCCGTACTAAGGAATTGGTCCAAAATGGCAGGATCAATAGCATCATCAGCAGTGGCTGCCAGCGCACTTTCACCTTAGAGACCAGCCAAGCAAAAGGATAGCCCAGTAATAAGCAAATCACGGTGGTGATGCTGGCCATCCATAAGGAATGCACGAACACCTCAAAGTAAAGCGGGTCTATCATGCGTACATAGCTATCAATGCTAACGGGCAAACTGATAAACGAGCCGCTATCACGGGTCAAAAAGCTGACCGCGATGACCAAGATATTGGGCAGTAGCGCAAATATCAGCAGCCAACCCCAAATCAGCCAAAGGGTTGCGGTACGAAAAGCACTCTTATTGCCTAAGCTGTTACGCGCCATTAGCTGTCATCCTTTAGGTCAGGCGAGTGTTGCTCTAAGCCGTGTTCTAAAGCCTCAGAGTCGTCCGGCAGTACCCATTCCCAGCCATCTACCCAAGAGACTTTTACGCCCTCATTTAACTTATAATCAAAGCTTGGATCGTCCTCATCAAAGAACTCGGACGCTTTAATAATGTGACCGTTTGCAAGCTCAATGATGGAATCTAATGTGCTGCCTTTATAGTTACTTTCGATAACGCGGCCCAGTAGCCCCGTATGATTGGAATCTTTTGGATCGTAAATCCGTAAATCTTCCGGACGGAGCAATAGGTTGACCATATCGCCCACCTGTACGTCGCTGGCAAAATTAGGACGGCGCAGATTACGTAAGGTGGTTGGGCCTTCTTGTGCTTGTGCCTCACAGACTTCGACCTCGATGCGTCCGTTGGTCACTTTGCCATCACGATCTGGCTGGTCTGGATAAACGCCTTTAACTTCAGCTCTAAATAAATTGGTCTCACCAATAAACTTGGCGGTAAATAAGTTGGCAGGGGTTTCATAAATCTCAATGGGTGTGCCAATCTGTTGAAACCTGCCGTCTTTCATCACCGCAATACGGTCTGACATCGACAGCGCTTCTTCTTGATCGTGGGTCACAAAAACAAAGGTAATGCCAAGCTCGCGTTGTAGACGTTTTAACTCAGATTGCATTTGTAAGCGCAGTTTGTGATCGAGGGCCGAGAGTGGCTCATCGAGCAGGAGTAATTTGGGACGATTGATCACCGCGCGTGCAATCGCCACACGTTGCTGCTGGCCACCTGATAGGTCTTGCGGCTTACGATTGGCCAAATGCTCTAGCTGTACCATGGCCAGCATCTCGCGCACGCGGGTCTGAATTTCATCTTTAGGGACTTTTTTGAGCTTAAGTCCATACGCCACGTTTTGGGCAACGGTCATGTGCGGAAACAATGCATACTGCTGAAAGACTGTATTGACGGGACGCTTATCGGCGGATAATCCTGCCATCTGACTACCATCTAAATAGATGGCCCCAGCGTTTGGTTGCTCAAAACCTGCAATCAAGCGCAGTAAAGTTGTCTTACCGCAGCCCGATGGTCCAAGCAACGTCAAAAACTCGCCGTGCCTGATATCAAGGTTGATATCGGTTAAGACTTCGGTTTGCTCATAGATTTTTTTGAGACCAGTCAGCTGCAATAATACAGGATTTGTATCGGAGGACGCAGGAGCTTTATGCGTGTTCAAAGTTGCGTTGGTCATGGCATTGGTTCCTCAGCAGCGGCTATGCTGTGCAGTGGTAAAAATAGATCGCTGTCATACAGGTGAGTGGTATGGGCATATGCGTGGTCGTCTGGTTGCTGCGTATTATAACAAACCGCGAATATAAATCAGTGCAAGTTCGTTAAAGTTCTGCGATCCACTTATATAACGACATTAAAATGAATCTTTTTGTCATTTTTTGACGCTTGTTGCTATACAATCACTTTGTGGCTGAATGATGTGAGAGGCAAGCTTGCGCTATCAAGGCTTGCAAACCATTTAGTCAATACCTATTGGTAAGTTGAAAACCATAATTTTAATCGTTAGAGAATAAAGGATTTTTTATGCCTAACAGTGCACGTCCAACCACCGGTCAAGAAGCGCTAGCTCTGCTAAAAGAAGGTAACGCGCGCTATGTGGACAGCTTAACCAATGCTGATCCGCTCATGCAAAAACGCCCCGAGTTGGTCAGTAAACAAGACCCACTGGCTATTATTTTGGGCTGCTCGGATGCGCGCGTCCCCGTTGAGATTGTATTTGATCAAGGGTTGGGTGATTTGTTCGTCATTCGGGTCGCAGGCAATGTGGTTGCGCCATCGCAGATTGGCTCGGTTGAGTTTGCCGCCGAAACCTTCGGCACCAAGCTGGTGGTCGTGCTTGGACATTCTCATTGCGGCGCGGTCACAGCGTGCGTTGAGACGCTAATCAACCCTGAGCAAAACTACTCGCCCAATTTACAGTCGATCGTTGACCGTATCCGTCCGAGTGTCTATAACTTGCACGAATTGGCGACCGCCAACGGTCAAGACGTCGATGCTGATGAGTTGGTCGATCGCGCTATCCGCGCCAATGTGCGTATGTCGGTGAGCCAGCTTAAACATGGGTCGCGCGCGTTAGAGGACTTAACCAACAGCGGTCAATTACTTGTCGTCGGGGCAGAGTATGATTTAGAGACAGGAATAGTAAGATTCCTAGATAGCTAATTCTGACAGCTAGTTTGAGGTTAATTTATTTTATCAAATGCGGTTTATTTAGTACTTTTTCTTACAAAACCTCCTCAATCTTTTAGCATTTTTTTATTATGATGAGGAGGTCTAGCGAGGCACCATCGCCGTTACTCGCTTGTTTTTCACTTTTATATTCTGTAAACCATGGGACAACTTTTACTATGTCTACTTCAAATACCGACTCAACCACCGATAACACAGCCCACATCGTCCAGCCTGCCAGCAGCATCAAGGCAGAAGGGGTTCAAGCCATCTCTACTCAAACGACTGGTTTTACCTTCAATCACACCATGCTACGCGTAAAAGACCCGGCCAAATCATTGGCATTTTATACAGGTGTGCTGGGTATGACTTTGCTGGCGCGCAAAAAATTCCCTGATATGGGATTTGATTTGTACTTTTTGGCTAAGCTCACTGAAAGCGAGCGCGACAATTTACCGACGGGCGATGACTTAGAAATCTTTGCCTTTCGTCAGCGCGGCATTTTAGAATTGACGCATAACTATGGCACCGAAACAAAAGCGGACTTTAGTTATCATGACGGCAATCAAGAGCCACAAGGCTTTGGTCATATTTGCTTTAGCGTACCAAATTTAGAAGAAGCAGTCGCTTGGTTTGATCAAAACAACGTCGAATTCAAAAAACGTCCAGAAGAAGGCAAGATGAAAGGCATTGCCTTTATTAAAGACGTCGATGGCTACTGGATTGAAATTGTACAAGCTGAGCTGATGAGTTAGTTTTAGAGGTCAGACAAGTAAGCCAAATAAGCAAGTCAGACTGATTTGTATGAGCAAACTCAGTCAATGGAATAGATAGCAACGAAACCAATTAATCAAGGGAGCGACACCAAGATGCCGACATCTGAGGCAGACACGACAGTAAATGCAGCGACAACTGCCGAAACGATGCCAATGGAGGCGTTGACATACCAAAGCATTATTGATTCGGCCAATGAAATAGTCGTCGGCTTCATGGAGCGCATTCCCTATTTTGTGGCGGCGCTCATTGTTATCCTGATTTTTTGGTTTTTGTCTATCGTCTTCAAAAAAGTGGTGTATAAACTTTTGGGGAGCCGTATTCGGCATCAGAATTTGGTTAAGGTGTTCCAGCGCGTTGGCGGCTCATTGATTTTATTCATTGGGTTTATGATAGCCATGGTGATCGCCTTACCAGGATTTACGCCGGCTAAGCTGATTGGAGCGCTCGGTATTGGTTCGGTCGCTATTGGTTTTGCTTTTAAGGATATTTTTCAAAACCTATTGTCCGGTATTTTGCTGCTCATCTCAGAGCCGTTTCGTATCGGTGATCAGATTGTCTCAGGGGATTATGAGGGCACGGTTGAGGACATCAAAATCCGCGCCACGACCATTCGGACTTATGATGGTCGGCAAGTGGTGATTCCAAACTCTGATTTGTATACTTCTGCTTTAACAGTTAATACTGCGTATAAGCAGCGCCGTTTGCAAGTGGCCGTTGGGATTGGTTATGAAGATGATATTGAAGCGGCGAAAGCTGAAATTATACAAGCATTAAATAAAGCCGATACGGTCTCAAAACAAGCCGAACCAAGCGTGATTGCCACCGGTTTTGGTGACTCAACGATTGATTTGATGGTGCGCTGGTTTATTGAAGATGGCACTCAAGCCAACAAAGTCGCCTCGATCCATCAAGTTATTGTAGAAATTAAGACGGCGCTGGATGGGGCAGGTGTGAATATTCCATTCCCAATCAGAACCATTGATTTGAGCGATCCGTCAGTGACCGCCATTGTCAATAAAATCAATGAGCAGCAAGCTGTTGATACTAAGAAGGCAACGGTTGAGTAGCTTTGCTTATTCGAGTTTTTAAACCTTTACTCAGACACCAAAAAAAACCGCCCCATCAAATGATGCGGCGGTTTTTTATATCATATCATCAACACTATTAATTGTTTTTGACTCTAAACTCTGTGTGACAGGATTTGCAGCTTTCACCTACTTGACCAAAGGCAGGTGCCACATCAGCGGCGCTGGTTGCTGTTTGTGCCGCCGCATTTAATTCAGCCGTGACTTTTTGAAAGTTGTCAGCCTCGCTACTAAAACCATCAGCATTTGACCAAACGGCTTCAGTGGCATTACCAGCGGCGTCTTGGTTTGCAAAATGACTCCACGGCGTGGCGGCGTCATCCGCCAAAAAAGCCGCTTGCTCTTTGAACACCGCTGCATCAAACATGTCAGGTGTTTTGATCATATCGCCCATGACACCCACAGCATCACCCCAGCTTTTCATACTGTCTTGACGGGTTTTTACATCAGTATCGGTTGCTGGACTGCTACAGGCAGATAGCGTCAAAGCCGCTGCCATCAAACTGATGCCAAAGACCGACTTCAATGATTTTTGGGTACGAACCTGTGCCATAAAAATTACTCCTTTAACGATGGCTAATAATAGGCTGGCTTGCAAATGCTAGCCTGATATTAAAATATTATTATGAATAGAATTACTGCCGCATCCTTTAGAAGGACTGTCACTTCTAAAGTGCTTTTTCAAAGAATAATGGGTATTGTAACCGTTATTGAAGCAACAATAGTTAAGATAGTTGTTATAGCATCGTAATAGGGGCATAACCAACTATATGTGCTATTAAGCGCATAAAAATAAAGCCAGCTAACATAGCTGACTTTATCAATAATGTTTAAAGCATCAACGTGTTAAAGCGCCAGCCAATCACGCGGCTTTAGATAATAATCAGTCAACTCAAATTCAGGCGTTCCTTCGGCTGGTTCTAAGCGATAATGCCAGCTGGCAAGCGGTGGCATACTGACCAAGATAGATTCAATTCGTCCATTGCTTTGCAGACCAAATAACGTACCGCGATCGTAGACAAGATTGTACTCCACATAGCGTCCGCGACGATAAAGTTGAAACGCCCGCTGCTCTTCGGTATAAGGCGTGTCTTTACGTGCCTCAAAAATTGGCAAGATGCCCTCAAGGTAGCCGTTGCCGACGGCTTTCATAAAGTCAAAGCAGGTTGCAAAGTCCCAGCCGCGGCTCTCTATATTGACATCATCGTAGAATAAACCGCCGATACCGCGCTGCTCATCACGGTGACGCAAGTGAAAATACTCATCGCACCACTGTTTGAAATCAGGATAGACAGTATCACCAAAAGGGGCGCACAGATCATGGCAGACTTGATGCCAATGCACACAATCGCTAAGCACCGGATAAAACGGCGTCAAATCAAAACCGCCACCAAACCACCAAATAGGATCTTCGCCCGCCGCTTCAGCCACAAAAAGGCGTACATTGGCATGGCTGGTTGGAACGTTTGGATTGGTGGGATGAACCACCAAAGAGACGCCCATGGCCTGAGCTTTTCGACCAGCGATATCGGGGTGACGTGCTGTTGCTGAGGCAGGCAAGTTATGAACGTGAATATGACTGAACATCACGCCTGCTTTTTCAATCACTGTGCCATTCGCCAACACGTTTGATCGACCACCGCCGCCTTCAGGGCGCTCCCAGTCATCAGGAACAAAGGTTGCATCGCCACCGCCCGCGCGTTCTTGCGCTTCTAACGCTTGGCAGATACGCGCTTGCAAATCGACTAAAAATTCACGCACACGCATGATATCAAGATGGGTCGGGGTCACTGCTGAGTCCGCGGTGGAGTTTTGGGTATCGTCTATCTTTGGAATATTCATAAAATATCCGTTTATTTATTGAGGTGTATGGCGGTATTGAAGTCTTTATCCAGTAAGTGTCCCATGCGATCACGTTTGGTCGCTAGATATTCAGCATTCATATCATTCACGCCGACCACTAATGGCACGCGTTCGATGACGTCAATACCGTGCTCTGTCAAATACGCAACTTTATCTGGATTGTTGGTGATGAGTCGGACGGCCTGAACGCCAACGTGCGCAAGCATCGGCCCGCACATATCATAGATGCGCGCGTCAGCAGGTAAGCCTAACATGAGATTGGCGTCCAACGTATCATGGCCTTGGTCTTGAAGGGCGTAAGCGCGAATCTTATTGGTAAGCCCAATACCGCGACCTTCTTGACGCAAATACAAAATCGCCCCGCATCCCGTCTCTTGAATTGCCTGCATTGCGGTATTGAGCTGCGGGCCACAGTCACATTTTAAAGAGCTGAAGGCGTCGCCCGTTAGGCACTCAGAATGAATACGAATCAACGGAATCGGCCGCTTTGCTAGTGCCTCATCGTTTTGATTTGATGCCGCATCTTTATGAGACAAGCTACTAGACAAGCTATTAGGCAAGTGATGAGACAAGGCAACATCGTCTGTATTTTGATCGACCGCCGACAAACCGACGGTCAGCATGACATGCTCTTGACCCTCATCGTTTTCAAAGATGTGAATATCAAACTCGCCATGACGAGTGGGTAGTTTGGCACTGGTGATAAATTGATATGACATTAATGTCCTACATAAGCCGATAATTGTGTCGGTAGCAGATGGGTTATAACCACATTAAACAGCGATGTGATCCTAGACACATTATTTTTTAGATACGTTAGAGTGAACAGTATAACCTGTTCGTAGAGGCCACGGGTTCATTGTCGTTATGATAAAAACACACAAAGTTCACAAACGGCGCACGATGATTAAAGCGACAATTAAAAAAAAATGCTATTATGCCATACTATTTTGACGGATACAGTGACAAGTCTTTGTCCTTACATTACTATGTCGTCACTAAACTATGTCGTCACTAACATCCGATATTGATGCCAAAGAATAAGGCATAATATCAACCCCCGGCATTGAAGCGTTATAGCTATGATCTATCGCTGTCCGTGGTGACAGTGCATTTGTTTTTATAAACATCTCAGCTAGCAGCCACAGGCATCTATAAAGTTGCCTAAATAATTATATGGTCAATTACATCAATAATGGTGTAGATATTATTGACGTCGCTTGGTTAGCGTCATGCGCTAAGACAACGTCTTGTCAGCAGATTGGTAGGTATCGTACGGTTTATGCAGCAGTCACCTTCTTCCCCACAGTCTCATTCCGTATCTGAGTCAGCCATTGATTCTGCTGCCCAGCTGTCGAATTTACAGCAAACTTATACGGTGATACCGCGCGTGCGTCCTCAGACGCCACTGCTTGATGGTATCGCCAGCCCCTCTGATCTTAATGGTTTAACGACCACGCAACTGATGACGTTGGCTGATGAGCTGCGTCTTTTTTTGTTGTATTCGGCGGGACAAAGTGGCGGCCATTTTGGCGCCAATCTAGGCGTGGTTGAATTGACCATTGCCTTACATTATTTGTTAGAAGCACCCGCTGATCAAATCGTTTGGGACGTGGGCCATCAGGCTTATGCTCACAAGGTATTGACGGGTCGCCGTGATCAGATCGGCACTATCCGCTCAAAAGATGGTCTGACTGCTTTTCCTGAGCGTGCAGAATCTGAATACGATACTTTCGGTGTCGGGCATTCTTCTACCTCTATTTCGGCAGGGTTGGGCATGAGCCTAGCGCTACGTTATCAAGGACGCACGCAAACCGTTGCTTGTATTATTGGTGATGGCGCGATGACTGGTGGCATGGCGTTTGAAGCCATGAATGATGCAGTACAGCAAAATGCCGATCTTTTGGTGATTTTAAACGACAACGACATGTCGATTTCGTGTTCTATTGGCGGTTTTTCACGCCATTTGGCCACGCTTTGGGAATCAGGCTATCAGGTTGATATCTCTGATACAGGCGCGCCTATTTTATGTCGCCGCCCTGATATGCAAACGTTTGATCGCCGTAAACGTCACAAAGAGATGCGTGATGTTCCTCAGCTAGAAGACAATTTATTTAAGGCCATTGGGTTTACTTATTTTGGCCCTTTTGATGGTCACGATATTCCTGAACTGTTGCGGGTTTTATCAATTGCCAAGCAGTTAAAAGGGCCCGTTTTGGTCCACATTTATACGACCAAAGGCAAAGGCTTTGCACCCGCCGAATTGGATCCGGTTGGCTATCATGCAATCAGTAAATTGCCTGAAGAGATGCAAAGCGATAGCAATCAAAGCGCTGCTAAAAAAACAGCCACCGATAAAAAACCTGCTCTAAAATACTCCCAGGTGTTTGGACAGTTTTTGTGCGACAAAGCGAATACAGACGATAAACTGCTTGCCATCACGCCTGCTATGGAAGAAGGCTCAGGAATGATCGACTTTGCGCGTCAGTTTCCAGAGCGTTTTTTTGATGTGGCCATTGCAGAGCAACATGCGGTCACACTAGCGGCTGGTATGGCAACGCAAGGGGTTAAGCCTATTGTGGCGATTTACTCGACGTTCTTGCAGCGTGGTTACGATCAGCTGATTCACGATGTGGCGTTACAGAATCTAGATGTGATGTTTGCCATTGACCGCGCAGGGTTGGTCGGCGAAGATGGCGCCACTCATGCAGGCGTGTTTGACTTTGCGTTCTTACGCTGCGTGCCCAACATGTTGATTGCCGCGCCAAAAAATGAGAACGAGTGCTACCATTTGCTCAATACCTGCTATGAGTACGAAGGTTGTACGGCGGTACGTTATCCGCGCGGCGCGGGCACTGGCGCTGTCATTGAGCAGCCCGCTCAGACATATAATATAGGTGAGGCAGTGGTAGAGTCTGTGCTTGGCAGCGATGCGGCACCCAAAAAACTGGCACTATTGGCCTTTGGCACCATGGTTGCAACTGCTCAGCAGGCAGCCGAAAGCCTTATCACTGAGCGCGAATGGGACTGTCAGGTGCAGGTGGTCAATATGCGCTGGGTGAAGCCTTTAGATTCGGCACTATTAGAGACACTCTTGACGCAAGGCATCACTCATATTGCAACGTTAGAAGAGCATATGATTATGGGCGGCGCGGGTAGTGCGGTGAACGAATACTTGCTCAACGAGTCGGTGGCCTTTCAGCACAGTCGCCCCGCGATTTGCAATATAGGCATTCCTGATCGTTTTATCGCTCATGGATCACAAGTGGAGCAATGGGCTGATAGTGGTTTAGACGTTGATGGCGTCACCGCGCAGCTAAAAAAGCTGCTGTCGTAAATAACATAAGATTTGCCACGCTCATTATTATTATTGAGCATGGGTTTTAATAAATAAAAGCTCGATCCGCTATAAAATAAATACAGAGCGACTAAGATAAATTTGCTGCAGCCTCCGTCTGTAATGGCGCCGCAAGCAAGAAGAATTTATCTTCATCACACGTTATCATGTTTGTGCATTTGTATTTACTGTATTTAGAACGGATGATAGAGCAAACGCCTACTAGCCGTAGGTGCTGACTTTTTTACAACTTACGTAGTGCGATGACCATCAACATATGGTTGGTTTAACCATCATTGGTTTGATGCGCGTCATGGTTTTTTCGTTTTTGTCGAACAATTTTAGTATAATGCGATTGTCATTTTAAGAAGAACGTTTTAAAAGGTACGTTTTTTAAATCGCATAAATACAGTGTGTGTTAGGTACAGTGTTTAGGTACGGTGTGATGCGGCGGCTGATTGGCATGTTGTGGGCACAGAGTTGGTCTTATTATTTTTATTCATTCCTCAAACAAATAGGTTATTTATGGAACCCATGGTCGTCATCGCAGCGCGTACTGCTGAAAAAGTTGGTAAAGAGATTTTATATGCTCATCAAAACCGTCACAAAATCGAGTTAGATATTGAATCTAAAGGTCTTGATGGTTTGGTTACGCGTATTGATCGCTTTAGCGAAGAGCTAACTATTGAGACGCTAAAAGCCAGCTACCCAAACCATTCATTTTTGGGTGAAGAGTTTGGTATGCAAGAAGGCCGCGGTGAAGATGCGGACTGGTGCTGGATTATCGATCCGCTAGATGGCACCAAAAACTTCGTTCATGGCGTGCCGCAATTTTGTGTGTCGATCGCGGTGCAGCACAAAGGGGTAACGCAACACGGCGTTATCTATGATCCAGTTCGTGATGAGATGTTCTCTGCCAGCCGCGGTAAAGGCGCGCGTCTAAATCAGCGCCGCATCAATGTAAGCGAACGCAAAACGCTCGATGGTGGTCTATTTACCACGGGTCATCCGCTTGAGCGTAAGCGCAACGGTGAAGTGATTTCTTATGCTAAAGAGCATTTTGAAAGCTTACAAAAGATATCTGAAGCAGGCGGTCAAGTGCGCCGTTTGGGTTCAGCAGCGCTAGACTTATGCTACGTGGCGGCTGGTCGTTTTGACGGTTATTTTGAGATGTCTATCAAGCCTTGGGATATCGCAGCGGGTGAGCTTATCGTGACCGAAGCCCGCGGTGTGGTGGTCGATCACACAGGCGCTCACAACTCTATGACCTCAGGCTCTATCTTTGCTTGTAATGTCAAACTGCTCAAACCTTTGATGCAAATCGTTGTGCCTTCATGGGGCGATGCGCTATAAGCCGCTTAAAATAAAATCGTTACGTTAATAAGCGTGTGCGACTGATATCAATTTTTCTTGCGTGCGGCTGATACAGAGGCGACGCAAAATTTATACCAGTCACATGGTGTTTTTTATCTGAATCGTTAGATTAGCAAGCGCTGTTATCAAAAAATGATAGGTGTAAAAAGCTGGTTCCGTTATGGAGCCAGCTTTTTTGTTGAGTGGTCAAATTTGTCTTCAACTGTGATGCCTTGAAGCGCCAGCTCTTTACTGACAGTTTCTAACAGCGTCAACTCTTTGTCTATCAGCGTCAGCATGTCTTGCACATGCGGTAAGGTTTTGCTGCAAGCGGTGATACAAAACTCAATCTTGTCCAAATAACTGGCAAAGGTAATGTTCATGGCTTGGCCGTTGAATACGATCGAGGCAGGATATAAAGACTGCAAGCGCGCACCGTTCCAATACAACGGCTTTTCAGAGCCAGGAACGTTAGAGATAATAAGGTTAAAAGCTTGTTTTTTAGGAAACAAGCTCGTTGCCAAATTGATCCCTTCCCACGCATAAGCAATGATGCTGTAGTTGATGACTTGCGCCTGATTCATGCGGCGGAATCGACGTTTGCCGTTGTTCATACTGCGATGAATCAGCTTAATCCTTTGCAATGGATTGTCCAGATGAGTACCCAAATTGGCCAAAACAAATGACAGCTGGTTGCCTGCGATACTCTGATCGGTACGCAGCGACATTGGCACAAAAGCAATTAAGGGTTTGCTTGGTAGCGCACCCATCGAGATTAGGTATTGACGAATAGCGCCTGAACATACGGCCAGTACCACATCGTTTTTGCTGATGTTTAATCTGTCGGCAATATCGTAAAAGCGTTGTATATTATACGACTGGGCAGCTATGCGCCGTGAGGCTGAAATACGCGTGTTCAAAATGCTCATGGGCGCATCAAACGTACCCACGTAGCCATCATCGCCATAATTTTTAAAATTGTCTAATAGTTCTGTGAAGACGGGTTTGATGGTCGATATCTGCTCTTTGAGAATGTGTCTGACAGACTTTTGAACAGGAAGCATGGCGTTGACTTGATTACGATGACGCGTCATCAGTGACCATACCGGCAGCGTGACCGGCTCAGTTGATGACTGTGACAGCGATTTTTGTACCAAACGCATGGCCGCGATGCCATCGACCAAAGAGTGATGAATCTTAAAATATAAGGCAAAACGCTCAGGACTGTGCTCAGTTTCTGGTTGAATGCCTTCAATGATGTGACATTCCCACAATGGCATCGCGCGATCTAACAGACGCCCGTGTTCTCTTGAGATATACATCAACAGCTCACGGACGCGGGCAGGACTTGGCAGTGCGACGTGATGAAAGTGATGCTCAACATCAAAATTCTTGTCTTTTTTCCAAAATAATAAGTGCTCTAACACCTGATTAAAAGGAAAGCTTGGCGGCACATCCGAGTCTTGCATTTGCTTGACCAATTGATAGACAAAATCGCTGTCCGCCGCCTCAGGCAATTCAAATAAAAACAAGCCGCCCACATGCATGGGCTGTTTACGCGACTCAAGAAATAAGAACAACTGATCGACTGCTGTGAGAAGTCGCATAATAAATCCTTTTACAATGATAAATTGAACAAGAAAACGTCATTCATCGCCATTCACTCATCGCTATTCATTACTCAATTATCAAATGGTTATTAAAAAGAGACGCTTGATATAAATCCGCGCAGTCTCTTTTTTTTATTGTTATGGTATAACCGGGTTTTTATGAACAGAGATTGGATACAAATTTATTGAAAAAAGTACCCTGTCTGCGGTGAGCTTGCTGTCGCCATCTTGCGCATCGGCATACGACCTGCCAAAAACGCAGCACGACCTGCCCAGATCGCATGCTTCATCGCGTGTGCCATCATTACAGGGTTTTGGGCGTTGGCAATGGCTGAATTCATCAAGACACCATCACAACCAAGCTCCATCGCCATCGCTGCATCAGAAGCTGTACCCACACCAGCATCGACCAATACAGGTACTTTGGCGTTTTCAATAATGAGGCTTAAGGTGTGGCGATTGAGCAGACCGAGACCTGAACCAATCAAGCTCCCCAGTGGCATGATTGCCACACAGCCCATGCTTTCTAGCTCTTGGGCGACAATCGGGTCATCCGATGTATAAACCATGACTTCAAAACCATCGTCTATCAATACTTTGGCCGCTTTTAACGTTTCGGTCACGTTAGGATAAAGGGTTTTTTCATCTCCCAATACTTCGAGTTTTACTAGATTATGGCCGCCCAATAGCTCGCGTGCCAGTTTGCAGGTACGAATCGCCGTTTCTGCATCAAAACAACCTGCTGTGTTGGGCAATATGGTGTATTTGTCAGGAGAGATGACATCGAGCAGATTGGGCTCATCACTATTTTGACCAATATTGGTACGACGAATGGCGACGGTTACAATTTCCGCGGCTGATGCAGCAATGGCGTTCCCAGTCTCAGTCATATCCTTATACTTGCCAGTTCCTACTAATAGCCTAGAGGAAAAGGTGCGACTACCGACAGTAAATGTATCTTGTAAAAGTGGTGCCGGGTTGGTAGTGGTGCTAATATTCTCTGACATAACGGAACATCCTAATAGCGAGCAAAATGAAAGACAAGCGACAATAAATTGTCTTAATGGTATAAAACGAGCATCATCGATAATAGTAACGCACTGTCAGTAAAATAAACAATCGCGTGTTGGTCTCACGCTTTGTTGTTCTGGCACTGCTACCATAAATCTTATGGAAAATGACAGACAAGCCACACTCTCCACATAAAATACGACGCGTTTCACACAAAATGCTATTATAACAAACTCATGCAATCTTACTTGCAACTTTTTGGTTTAGTCAGTCCGGCGACGTGCATTTACGGTGCTGTGGCACGATTTTCTTTTTGACATCACTCTTATCTATCAGGTCGTCTTTATGCTGCAACTGCCGTACAGTTTTGCGAAACGCCATCAGATTTTGGTCATACTTGCGATCGATCCTGAGCTGCCCCCAACGTTAGTACTGACCAAAGCCACGCCTTTATCCGCGATCAACGAAGCGGTGCGCTTTTTACAGCAGCAGGGCGTGCGCGCTGTGCCAACCTATGAAAGCATCAGCTCGGACGACTTTGAAAGGCGCATGAATGCTGCTTATGCGGGTAATACGGGCGAGTCGCAGCATATTGCCGCTGGCCTTGAGGATCATCCAGATCTGGATAGTTTGGCAGACAGTGTGCCTGAAACCGAAGATTTGATGGATCAACAAGATGATGCGCCTATCATCCGTCTGATTAACGCGCTGTTGTCGGAGGCGATACGTCTGAGTGCGTCAGACATTCATATCGAAACCTTTGAGAAGCGATTGGTCGTGCGCTTTCGTGTCGATGGTGAATTGAAAGAAATTATCACCCCGAAACGCCAATTGGCACCATTATTGGTATCGCGTATTAAGGTCATGGCAAAGCTAGATATCGCCGAAAAGCGGGTACCGCAAGATGGCCGTATCAGCCTGAGATTGGCAGGCCGTGAGGTCGATGTGCGGGTATCGACATTGCCCTCAAGCTTTGGCGAGCGCGTCGTGATGCGCTTGTTAGACAAACAAGCTGGTCGATTAAACATGACTTATTTGGGCTTGTCTGATAGTGATTATAGTGAGCTTAAGCGCTTGATCCATCGTCCACATGGTATTATTTTGGTGACAGGACCGACGGGTTCAGGTAAAACCACCACGCTGTATTCGGCATTGACGGACTTAAACGATCAGACCCGCAATATTTTGACGGCTGAAGATCCGATTGAGTTTCAGCTCGATGGTATTGGGCAAACGCAAGTTAACAACAAGGTTGATATGACCTTTGCCAAGAGTTTGCGCGCGATGCTGCGTCAAGATCCCGATGTGGTGATGGTGGGTGAGATTCGTGATTTGGAGACAGCCGAAATCGCGGTACAAGCGTCTTTGACAGGGCATTTGGTGCTATCAACGCTACATACCAATACCGCCATTGGTGCGGTCACGCGTTTGCAAGATATGGGTGTTGAGCCGTTTTTATTATCATCCTCACTCATTGGCGTGGTGGCGCAGCGTCTGGTTCGTACCCTTTGTACCCATTGTCATGGCTGGAAAACGGCAGACCCAGAGCAAGCCAAACTGTTTACCGAAATTGGTATTGGATTAGGTGTTGAGGCATCGAGAGGTCAAACGATTAACCTACCCAAGCCAGTCGGCTGTGATAAATGCAATCAATCAGGGTTTAGAGGACGGACCGCGATCTATGAGGTCGTGCCTATTGATGATACCTTGCGCCGGATGATTCACAGCAATATCGCGGAGTATGAGTTAGAAACATACGCGCGCGAGCAAACCCCATCGATTCGTGCCGATGGGTTACGTAAGGTGATAGAAGGACGGACGACGCTCGAGGAAGTATTACGAGTGACGAAAGAGAGCGTGCTTACGGATGAAGAAATCATTAGCTAACCCTCATTGGCCAACCATTACTGGCTAGCTGTCTTTAGCTAATAATGGTTTTTAAGGACGACTTTTTTATGGGCAGCTTTTAATAGATATCGTTGATCCACTATAAAATAAATACAGCGCTGCTGAGATAAATTTTGCGCAGCCTCTGTCTGCGAAGGCACAGCAAGCAAGAAAAATTTGTTTCAGTAGCGCGTGATAATAAACGACCTTTTTTTATTTAGGATTGACTATAAGCTATTTTACCGCCATGCATTCAACTTCCACACTCGCGCCAGCGGCCAACTCTGAAACGCCAAAGGCAGAACGTATAGGGTAGGGCTTCGCCATTTCAGCCGTATAGACTTTATTGAAGTCGTCAAAATCATCCATATCAGTGAGCATTGCCATGCATTTAACGATATCTGTCTTTTGGTAGCCGTATTTTAATAAGATGGCATTGATGTTATCTAGCGCTTGTTTGGTTTCGGCTTTGATGCCGCCCTTGGCAAGCTTGCCATTTTTAAAGCCAATCTGACCAGACAGGTATAAGGTATTGCCGACGCGCACCGCTTCTGACAAAGGATAATCACCGCCATCACCCAAAAATACAGGGCTGGATTTGGCGGTCGTAGCCGTATTCGTTGTACTCATCGCTGGCGCCGCATTGGCACTGATTGACAAGCTTAGCGCACAGGCACTTATAAGCAATGCTTTAGATAATTGGTTGCCAAAGATATGAGCAGTTTTGGACATCATTGTCTCCTTATTATAAGTGTTTTGGGTATCGCTGCCCGAAACGTGCGATAAAGCAAGTCGTACAGTGTTTTTGATTATGCCAAATCCGCTACGAGTTTGCAGCGGAATTTATGGGTCTAACGATTTGCTCAGTTTCGCGACTCGTTTTATTATTGGTCATTATTCGCTTTATCGTCAGTGTCGATGTCAGTATCAGTATCAGTATCAGTTTTGATACCCGTAGACTTGTCTTCTGTTTTACCTTGACGGCGTGCCTCTAGTTCCGATTTGGGTATCCACGCCCATGTCATCTCAACCACGATAGGATCGCGTTCACTATCAGATTCACGGTCATGAATGACGCAAGGTATCACCATCTCACCTTTTGGCGTGTTTAAAATATCTAAGCGCTGCTCATCAGATAAGCTTGAGATGGCCGCTATCTGTCCTTTTTTAATCGGACGATAAAAATTGACCGAATAAGACTTGATCAGTAGCACACGATCAGACGGCAGATTTAGCCCCAAAATAAAACCCGTCGCTGTTTCAGCAAGCAAAGTGATGGCAACCGCATGGACAGAACCGATATGGTTTTGTACAGATTTATTGTTATTTAAGCTCACGACCACTTGGTTGGGTTCGACGGTTTCATAATAAACGCCAGTGGTGCCCACGTATGGCACCACTTTGCCAAATGCCTTGGATAAGATGCTTGAGCGCGCGCTGGCAGGTAAGTACTTAGTGACAGATAACAGCTTGGTGAATTGGTTGTTGATGGGCTTGAGGGTGGTGCTTGGTTTTTCGACTGGCAATCTTGTATTGTCAGAGACTTTGGCTGGTAGTTTATCGGTCAGTTTGCTGGGCAGTTTTTTAAGTAATCCTGACATACAAAAATCCTTAAGTTGACATGGTTTGACTATTTTGGTGATTCAGTAGTGAGTACATGGCGGAGTAGATAGATAGCCGAGGCTTAGACGTTAACTAATAACTGTTACTACTAACTTTCACTAGCAGCGTTGACTAATAAGGTGCCTAGCGCCTTTAGCCGATAGCTTTATCTAATAGGGCATGATCAATGCTAATAATTTAGCATAGCCACGATCTCGCAAGCTTTATCCAAGAGGCTACTGTCGCTGTTTGCCTCAGCTTCTATGTTACCTCAACGGCTGCGCATCGACCATTATTACCATGAACTGCTGCGCCCATGAAACCCCATAACGTAATTATGTGACTGATCTACCTTACTAACACCTACGGATTTGTCAAAGATCAGCTATGGCTAGATTTATCATCGTTAGGCTTATCATGATGAGATTCGGCATTGCTAGATACTGGGCGATGAGCCACGTTATAATGAATCGATTTTAGCGTACGTCATCTATTTTTCACCTCTTTGTTTACTGCTGGATAATGCTATGCCTGACATGCCGTATCATAAGCCGATCAATATCATTTATACAGGCGTTGCTGGAACGGGTAAAACCTATAAACTGCTACAAATCGCGCAAAACTACACCGAGTATCTGCCAAAAGCAAGTCATGAGGATTTGCTTACGCAGCTGTTGCAATCGCTTAGCTGGCGTGAAGTGGTGTGCTTAATATTATTGGACTTTCAATCCAATAAGCAGGATTTGGTCAAAGTACCCGAAATTGTCAATCATGAGTTTTTTATCGCAAAAGCGGCGCAAAAAGCGCGTGAGAACCATTTGAGCAATACCGCGTGGTCTGTACTACAAATGCACAGCCCAACGGATTCAAAAACGGTGATACATAAGAATCGAGCCAGCCAAGCGTATTTTGATAAAGACCCTAGCGGCGCATGGCATTTATTGCCCCAAAGCCTCGCGCTATTAGAGGATTTAGCGCAGCAGCTGACAGAGTGGCAGCAGGCGCAGCGAGATCAGCATAAAAACCAAGAGCAACGCTTTAGCCAGCAGCGTTTTAGTATGGTCAGTTTTCATCAAGCGTATGGCTATGAAGAGTTTGTCGAGGGCATTCGTCCCGTTATGACACCCGCAAACCAAGCAAACAACGGCAACCATGGACAGACAAATAACGCGCCGTCTCAAATGAGCTATGCCATTCAAGAGGGCGCGTTTTTAAAACTCTGTCAACGCGCGGCCAATGACCCCAATCAGCGTTATGCCATACTGATTGATGAGATCAATCGTGCCAATGTCTCGCGTGTCTTTGGCGAGCTGCTAAGCCTTATTGAGACGGACAAACGGGCAGGGATGGCAAACGCTATGACGGTCAATCTGGCGTATTCTGGACGCGCCTTTAGTATGCCTGCCAATGTTGATATTTATGCCACCATGAATACCCAAGACCATTCTTTAGCGCCGTTAGATATGGCGATGCGTCGCCGTTTTCGTTTTATTGACTGTCCGCCGCAGCCTGAATTATTATCTAGTATCTATTTTGGTGCAGATGCTAATTCCACTAGTACAGCAGAAATCCTAAGTTTGGCCAAATTACTAACGGGTTTAAACACGCGTATTGCCCAAGCGTTGGGTACAGAGGCGCAGCTGGGTCATGCGTTTTTGTGGTCAATTAATACGCTTGAGCAATTGCAGGTGGCACTGATTGAACAAATCATTCCACAATTGGCGCAAGCCGCAAGTGGACAAGTTGCCGCCTTGCAATATATTTTTAAGGACGAGCAGCAGCCGATGAGTGCGCAATTTGTTCAAGACAATCAAATGTTATTGGCGAGCGTAGAGGGTGTGGACAATCAAACAGACCCTTATAGTTATGACGCAGGACAACAAGCGCATTTTTCCACACAGCATTTTTCAGGACACAATTATTCAGCACCAAGCGCCTTTATCGGTCAGGCGATGGGCACAGCAGGCTATAAAATAAATGAGGATCTTCTCAATAAGACCGGTGAATTTGCCAATCTTGCTGTCTATCAACGTTTGTATTTATAAGGAGACTTGGTGATTATCAATAACAAGGCATCCTATCAAAGCCGTCCTTACCACCATGCAAATTAGCCGTGCAGACAGGCAGACTAGCCATGTAAATAGTCATACGCCTCATACTCAGGTCAATGCGTCTCGTACTGACCTTATTACTGTCTTTGAACACCAACGTCTAACTGTTCACGATTTTGCGCGCGTCTCTGACTTTCACTGGTTGATGGCGCAAGAGTTTTCGGTATTTACCATCAAGCGCAAACAAAAGAGATGGCAGTTAAAGGTCGGACATTATATCGGCGTTATTTTATTGCCCAGCGGTATGACGCTTGAGATACTGCCAAAGCTACTTATTAGCAATGAAAACCGTCACTCGCAGCATCAGCTACAGTCTTATACGGCCACGCAAACGGTCACTATTGGAAGAACCCGCCAATGGGTACAACAGATGCTGTCCGATTTGACCAATAGCAATGACACATCTCATGGTAAGTTGCCCAATACAAAGCAATTGGGCCAAATGAGTCATCAACTTGCGCCTTCATCAATCGCCGCATTGCCACTGTCCGAGTGGCTTATCGAGCAGTTTGTGCAGCGCCTGACGCATTATCAACCGATTAAAAATTATCAATCGCAAATTCGCAACCAGTCATCGTTACAAGGCCGTTTGCTTATCAAAGAACAGCTGCGTTGCAACAGTATGCAGCCGCACAAGTTTGTGTGTGAGAGCAGTGTGTTAAATCAAAACATGCTCGGCAATCGATTGATAAAAAGTGCCTTGCTGTTATTAACGCCTCTATTCGCTCAAGTGCTTTATCCCAAGTTTATGCAGGCGTGGCAGCAAATACCTACGCTGACAGCTCATGAAAAGCAGCAACTAACATCCATCTATCAGCGCGCAAAGCGCGAACTTATGATTCAACCCCTTAGCACCCAGCAATTACAAGCCGCGCAGCAACTATTAGACTTGAGTTATTGGCTATTGCAGCAGACAAAGATACCGACAGGTCATGGTATCGATCCGCAAGATGGTTGCAAAAAAACGGTAAGCCAGCTGCGGCTATGTCTATTGATTGATATGAATCAGGCATTTGAGCAATGGGCAAGTCAGCGTATAGCGGCGACATTTACTCAAATGAGTTGCCAGTATCGACCGTTATATCAAACGCAGCGAGTGTGGCTCAGTGATGAGGCAGGGCAGGCGTGCTTGTCCATACGTCCAGATTTACTCATATATAAGGCGAGTAGTGACACTGAGTATCAAGCCTGTATCCGTGATACCTCTAGCGCTAGAGCCTCAGGTAGCTACAGCCATGTCATCGATATTAAATGGAAGCATCTGTCTCACGCGGCCGCCATCAGTGCCAGCGATGCCTATCAATTGACAAGTTACGCGCAGGCTTACCAAGCAGGGCAGGTTTGGCTCGTTTATCCGGTGCAAGATGAGGAGCGCCAGCCTGTGGCGCTTAAGCAAGCCATTTATCATAAAAGTCATAATGACAGTCATAAGGAAAACAGCCACAATAAAAACAGCCGCGATAGTGAAAATGTCGACGATGAGCCGAGTCAGGCACAGTTGTGGTTGATGCCGTTCAATGTTTTAACTGGCACCATCAATAGTGGCTTGCTTCCCACATAGAATATAAAGTCGATACAAGACATTAGGGCGTGTTGAATATTCAACCATGACACTGACAGAGGCGGCAAAAAATTTGTTGCAGCCACGCTGACGCTTTTTATAGTGATCTTATGATAGTATAATTCGCCCACGGTTATCAGGTATCAAGGTTGGTCAGACTTGTTGGCACCATGTTTTTTACACGCGATAGGTGTTTTTAGAATAATTTGGCAATTATTTTAAATTAATCAAAAATAGGTGTTGACACAATTGGCTTTTCCCCTTAATATGTGCACCTCGATAGCGAGGAACATTAACCAGTTAGCGGCATTGCCAACAACCAGTTGATTAACAAACTATCGTGATAATAGAGAATTTCGGAGTGTGGCGCAGTTTGGTAGCGCATCTGGTTTGGGACCAGAGGGTCGTAGGTTCGAATCCTATCACTCCGACCATCTATTTAAAGAGCCTTACAGGCTTTTTTTTATGTATAATAGTTTAGTTTTTTATATATTATATTTTAAACTGAATTGAATATATAAAGTCCTCTAAGAGCGCCTGTAGCTCAGCTGGATAGAGCATCTCCCTTCTAAGGAGGTGGCCGCAGGTTCGAATCCTGCCAGGCGCACCATTTAGCCTGCATATTTTGCCAGTCCTTGGCAGTAGTTATGGCGGTTGTAGCTCAGTTGGTAGAGCCCCGGGTTGTGATCTCGGTTGTCGTGGGTTCGAGTCCCATCAGTCGCCCCATTTTATTCTACAGTAAATGTTGTTAATTTCTGTACACCCTATCTGATTATAAAAACATACTATCCATAAAAATCCTTTGCCAATTTTGGCACTTTTGCGTGTCTGCACGATTCATTTCTTTGCATTAAGTATATTCATAAATATGAACTTATTGGGCATTTATTGCTCTATAAGTTTGCTAGTCTTTTGCGTGGTTTATTCTTATCATATGCCTTTTTTAAAAGCCTAAAGCTATTGTATTACCTTATCGTTTGATAATTACGCTGCTATAAGCGAGAATACATAGAGTATTAAGTATAAAAATTGTTATAGAGTGTTAATATTAACGGGTATATAAATGAGAAGCGCCGTTAAATTAAGGCAGTAGTGATTTGTTTTGGCACAATTATTACTAAAGCCAGTTTGATTGAGTCAGTTTAAAAAAATATTGAATCTATGAAGTAAGTTTGAAGTCGTAGCAGGTAGAGGTTTGATTTTTTGTAACGAGCTGCAAGCGACCTTTTTACAACTGAGGAAGTGATGGATGGACGCATTAAGTGTATTGTTGCAAAACGTGCATTTGTTTGATACCAAGTATTACCGTTTGAATTGTGCTGGAAATTGGTCTTATTCCATCGCCAGAAAAGACACGCTTTTATTTTATTTAGTCATGAGTGGTAGTTTTTGTATTGATGTCGGTAATGGTCTGCGTCAAACGCATGCTGGTGATATCATTATGATACCCAATGCTTATAAGCATGTCAGCTATGCACTGAATCATCATGGCGACGATGCCAAACCGCTCGATGAGTTACTGACCAATTGTAAAGATCACACGCTTGCTGTTGATGGTCATGATGATGGCAAATCCAATTCGTCTTTGATATTGATTGAGTGTCGGTATGACAAAGAGATGATCCGGCCTTTATTGTCTATGTTGCCGTCGATCTTACCTGAAGTTAATGACAAGTCGGGTAGGTTTGAAGTCATTGATGTTGAAATTAAGCTGTTGACCCTAGAGGCCGAGCGTGAGCGCATGGGCAAAACCGCCATTATCAATCATTGGGCAAGTATTATGATGATTGAATGCTTGCGCGTGTATATCGAAAGCTTGCCTGAGGCCACAGAAAATTGGCTAAAAGCCATGAAAGATCCTTTTTTGACCAAAGCGCTGGCAGCGATGCACGAAGCACCAAATCAAAGTTGGACCATTCATAAGCTCGCTGAAACGGCCGGCATGTCACGCTCAAGCTTTGCCCAGCGTTTCAAAGATACGGTTGGTATGCCGCCCTTGACCTATTTGATTGATTACCGGTTGCGACTGGCAGCGCGCTATTTGCGCTTGCAACAAAACAGCATTAGCCGTATTAGTGAGCTGGTCGGTTATGCCTCAGACTCCACCTTTAGTCAGGCATTCAAGCGTGTTTATGGTGTATCGCCAAAAGCGTATCGTCAACAATATCAAAAACAAAACATTGCTTAATGCCATCAGCTTGTTGGTGAAACTTATGGTCTAAAGTCATGATCTGAAGGTGTTGGTTAAAGGTATTGGCTAAAAATCCTGTTGAAACATATTATCTACAAGCCTCGTGTGTCAAAAGCGGTCATTATTATCAAAAGCGTTAAGTCAGCTGTGTCTTAGCGCTTTTTTTAACGGCGTAATATGACGATTTGAGAACGGTTTTTATCTGGTCTGGTAAAGGGTATTTTGATGAGGTACGGCTGACAATGGGCTTGTGTTCAGGTACTATGGAGGACTGAGTCGTCTAGGCGCGCGCGTTTTTTAGCGCCCTATATCTTCTGATGTGATAGTTGTATAGTATGGCCTAGAAGATGTTTATTTCTGCTGCTGATGATATGTTATGACTGAACCGACTGCAAAGACAACTGCCAACCCCAATAACCAAAAGGGCTCTACGTCGTCTGCCAAAAACCAAAGCAATACCACTGATAATACTGCCAACGCGGAAAATAAGGACAGCCAACGACTTTTAGATAAGTCACAAAAAGAGGCTGTGCCTGAAAGTCCTAACAAAGCGGCGTTATTGGCGTTGTTTGTGTTGCCAGATAGCGAAGAGGCGGCGTCTAAAGATGGATCTAAAGAAAGTGAGAAACTCACGGCATCTGATACCTCATCTGCGGCCTTGAGTGAGAGCAGTATTGCCAAACAGCGAGTGGCGCTTTATCACGCGCAGCACGAGCGTACTCGGCTACTGTATGTGGCCTCTGCGGATATTCGGCCCACCTATTTGGTGCAAACCCTAAAGTCTCAGTTTGTAGAACATCAACAGTATTTACTGGCCCAGCAGCTTGATAAGCGCGGCTTGATGGATACGGATGGGCTTGAACGGTTATGGCAGCAGCTGCATGTGGTTGATGACATCATTGCAGATATTGTCCGCCATATGCCCGCACAGCAACCAGCAGGTTGGCAGCTTACCACTCAAGATGGCCGCAATCCGCTTTGCTTTGCCACTGTCGGTAAGCTAAAAAATGGCAAACCCATTCGCGATCAAGGTAGTCTAAACAGCTATGTGCTCGGTCACTTTGGCGTGAGTAGCTTTACCTATGATCGTGGTTATTATATCGGTCATGTGGTTGGGTATTTATTCAGTTGCTATTTTTGCGCCCATCTATCGATCAGCTATGGCGTCACCGCCCTTGGTGAGCAAGTGGTCGCAGATTATGAGTATGCCAGTCTCGAAACCCCGCATATGGTGAGATTGCTACAGGGTTTGGATACTTACTGCAAAAAACGCATTTATCAGTTGGCGGTTATCTGCGCCCGCTTGAGTGTGTTTGCGAGTGACAAGCGTATCGAAAGGATGCTGATAGCAGAGGTCAATGATTTTGATAAAAAACTGCAACAGCAGCATCTAGATGTTTTATTATTACAAGGGTTAATGCCTGACAGTAGTGATTCTACGCCACTTTTTTAAACGCTTTGTACGCAAAATAAAGACGCTTTTTAAGCAGGGGCTTCACCCCGCCTACCTTTGATCACCTTAGGATATTTGCTGCTATGCCTGCTTATCATTTCAAAGCACTTGACGATCGCGGCGGTGTCCAAAAAGGCCTGCTCGAAGGGGACTCGGCGCGGCAAATACGGCAGCAGCTGCGCGAAAAGCACTGGACGCCAGTTGAGGTCAATGCGGTTAGTGACCGCCAAAGCCAGCATAAAAGCCGCTATAAAAAACCATCGGCTTATGAGCTGGCATTGCTGACGCGTCAGCTGTCTGTATTACTGGCGGCTGGTATTCCGCTCGAAGAAACCTTGGCCGCCGTCGCCAAACAATCACCGAAAACTCATATCAAGTCCTTGATGCTTGCTGTGCGCTCGCACGTCTTAGAAGGGTTGAGCTTGGCGCGCGCGTTGCAGCAAGCCACCAGTTTTCCGCCCCTGTATATCGCAACGATTGCGGCGGGTGAAAAATCAGGTCACTTGGATCTGATTCTCAATCAGTTGGCTGATTACACCGAAAACCGTTTTGCCTTACAAAAGAAAATCCAAGGCGCGATGGTTTATCCCATTGTGCTCATGGTGATGGCAGTTGGGGTAATCATGGGCTTGATGAGCTTTGTTGTGCCCAAAATCGTCAAAGTATTTGAGCAATCAGAGCAAGCGTTGCCGCTGATTACCCAAATCGTTCTTAGCTTGTCGAACCTCATTACGCAGTGGTGGTGGCTCATGCTATTGGTATTGGGAGGCATGGCGTTTTTGTTCTATCGTTTCGCGCAGACCAAAGCAGGCAAATTGACCATCGATAGTGTGGTGCTCAAACTGCCCATCTTGGCACGACTGTCCAAAGGACTCAATGCGGCGCGTTTCGCCAGTACGCTTGCCATATTGGTGCGCTCAGGAGTGCCATTGATTGAGGCTTTACATATTGGCGCAGCAGTGACGACCAACTTGCATATTCAGCAAACCATCATCATCGCTGCTGATCGAGTGACCGAGGGTTCAAGCTTGTCCAGCCAGCTTGAGAAATCGACCTATTTTCCACCCATGATGGTACAAATGATAAAAAGTGGTGAGAATTCAGGGGAGCTGGAAAACATGCTTAGCCGTGCTGCCAATATGCAAGAAGCGGAAGCCACCAATTTTATTAGCACCTTGCTGTCATTGCTTGAACCTTTGATGCTGGTGTTTATGGGCGTCGTGGTAATGATTATTGTGATGGCAGTGATGCTTCCGATTGTCAACATGAACGACTTGGCAGGCTAGCGAGTGATTAGTTTAAACGTTAGGTTCGTTGATTGATTTTCACGCCCTAAGATCATTATAAAAAAGTCAGCATGACTGGGATAAATTTTTGTCACTCCTGTCAGCAACAACGCAGCCAGCAAGAAAAACTTGTACCAGTCGCAAATTATAATGTTGTGTATCGATTTTATTGAATGTCGACTCTATTCTTTCCTTCTTTTATTACCTCAATCTTGCTAAATACTCAGTTAGCTTTCTTAAGATTTACTTACTGTAGTAGATTTTTGATTACCATGCTTTTTTTCTAGGGCGACACTCATTATCAGGCTATAGTAAGTAACCGTCATTCAGTGGCTCTTATTTATTATTAATTATCAATGACTTTCGATGACTTTTGATAATAGTTCGCTTTGTTCATACTCAGTAATAACAATCTATTGGCAGTGCTGGATAAAAGTAAAATCATGGTTTATAGTAAGAATCGTTTCAATACTCATGATGACGACGCTAAAGAAAGCGACTTGGACGCCACTTTTACTATTTAGACAACCGTGATGACAAAAGCTATGACTGATACAATTCAAGTAAACACGATGCCAAAAAGCGCTGTAAATCATGTCACGCTTCAGGCACAGAATGTGAACAACGTTAAACCATCTGCTATATGCGCTAGATCGAAAGGCCGCTTTACTCAATCAGGTTTTACCCTGATTGAAATTATGGTGGTCATTGTGATTTTGGCCATTCTGGCGGGTTTGGTCGTACCAAAAGTAGTGGGACAAAGTGATAAAGCGCGTGTTAAAACCACGGAAACGGCGCTGGCAACTGTGTCAAATGCACTAGATATGTACAAGGTTGATAATTCGCGCTATCCAACCACAGCGCAAGGTCTTGAGGCACTTACGACGCCGCCTGCTGATGCCAAAAACTATCCTGATGGTGGTTATATCAAAGGCGGTTATCCAACAGATGGTTGGGAAAACGAGATGCAATATGTGTCGCCAGGAAGTGAGGGTCGACCTTACGATTTATTTTCGTTAGGTGCAGATGGACAGCAGGGCGGTGAGGGTCAAGACACTGATATTTATGCTCAGTTATAAGGCGATAGGGCGATAAGCGCTCGCCTATTACCATACTTCTACCTGTTGCCACACTTCTAATTGCCCACTTCTAATAATCATGACCTATCAACCAATAATGCATTATTGGTTGATATTTTTTGTCACTTCACAACGTCATTGTCACAGCAAATATATTCTTACATGATCCACTCTGACATCGATACCAATACCATTGCTAGAAAAGTCGGGTCTTTACCGTTTTTATCGTAAGCAGCCATCAAAGGTCGTCTATTATGTCAATCCATACGTTAATACCAAAATCTGTCAGCACAAACAAAAGCGTTTCTAAAAAACCTACGCCACTTGCGTTAGTCCTCTTAAGTACCTCGTTGGTAGTGGGTATGTCAATGGTGACGGTGAGCGCTCAGGCTGCTGGCTTGAATGAGCTGTTTGGCAAAAACAATGCCGCGCAATCGAAATTTTTGCCAGTGGAGGAAGCTTTTCAGGTCAATACCATGACCAAAGCGACGTCTAAAGGGACGCGCTTATCGATCATGTTTGACATTACGCCTGGTCACTACGTGTATAAAAATCAGCTGACCCTGCGTTTCCCCAAAGGGGTGAGTGCCAGTCCCTTGACTTTTAGTGAGTCGCCCGTATTTATCAATGATCCAACCTTTGGCAAAGTGCCTGTATTTACGCAAAGAAGCATGACAGCCACCACGGTGCTGACCACCAATAATGGTAAGGGCGCAAAAAATGCACCAGTTATTATTGGCTGGCAAGGCTGTGCCAAAGCAGGGCTATGTTATCCACCAGAAAAAATCAAAACCACGGTTGATATTGCTGTCGCCCGCAAATAGACAGTTCGTCGCCATTCGTCACCAACAGGTAGTCACTTATGTCCAATCAGCTAGAAAAAACAGCAGCGCGAACGGCAAAACGTGCTTCCAAACCGTCTTATCTATTGACGTTGGCGTTTGCCAGTAGCACGTTACTCACAGGAGTAGTCGCTACTGGACTTGGCGGCCTATCTACGACAACGCAAGCGGCAGGGTTGGGCGACTTATTTGGTGACACGCAAGGCGGCACGCAGTCTGCGTTTTTACCAGTCGACGAAGCGTTTCAGGTCAGTACTAGCAGTCAGGCAGCCAAGACTGGTACGCGTTTGGCCATTAATTTTGATATTACTCCTCAGCATTATGTCTATAAAGATAAGATTAAGCTTACCTTACCCGCTGGCGTAACAGCCGCGCCTTTTACTTTTAGTCAGTCGCCTGTCTCAATCGATGACCCAACCTTTGGGCAAGTACCAGTATTTGACCAAGCCAACCTGGTTGCCACCACTATTTTGACCAATAATAGCGGTAAACGTTTGGACAATGCGGCTGTGGTTATTGGTTGGCAAGGCTGCGCCAAAGCAGGGCTATGTTATCCGCCAGAGAAGATTAAAACCACGGTCAATATCGCTGCCACAAACGCAGCAATTGCTGAACCGATAGCGGCAAATGCTGGAGCGACAACAGCGACATCTGATCTAACAGATACGGACAATACGGACAGTCTTGAGGCTGACGCTGATCTTCAGGCAGAGGACGACGTTGTTGATTATGCGTTAATCGATGATGAGGCGTTAGAAGGTGAGCTGACGGCGACCAATACGATTTCGGGCGCGGGTAGTGATGATAGCGAGATAACCAGCAGCACCGCGACCAACAACGCGGTAATGACCACTCAAAATGCCGTCGATAGCGACCCCTTTGGTTTGGCGTCCCATCCTTGGCTGGCATTGGTATTGTTATTTTTGGCAGGTTTGGGCTTGGCGCTAACGCCTTGCGTATTGCCGATGCTGCCGATCGTTGCCAATATCGTGGCGCGGGAAGAAAATCCAACGGTCAAACGCGGCGTTACCTTAACCACCAGCTATGCCATCGGTGTGGCCATCGCTTATGGTATTTTGGGTGCGCTTATTGCCGTATTTGGTGAGTCATTAGGCATTATTGGTTGGCTACAAAACCCTATTATCCTTATCAGCTTTGCTATCGTTTTTGTGCTATTGGCATTGTATATGCTAGGGGTATTTAGCATTCGCTTACCACGCGCCCTTAGTAATAAGATGCAAGGCTTGAGTCAGGCAGGCGATAGCAAACTTGGGAGTACGGGCGGCAGTTTGATTGCAGGGTTTTTGTCGGCCTTGGTGGTATCGCCTTGTGTCTCAGCACCATTATTTGGGGCGCTGTTGGCCGTATCGACGATTGGAAGTCCACTGCTGGGTTTTGCTGCTTTATTTATGCTGGGTTTTGGCCTATCGGCACCGCTCATCTTAATCGGGGCAACCCAAGGCAAAATCATGCCAAAAGCGGGCGAGTGGATGAATTGGGTCAAGTTAGGTTTTGCCTTACTGCTCTTTGCCGTTGCGCTATTATTGATCGAGCGGGTATTTATTTCACCCGTCATGCTCATCGTTTGGGCATTGTGGTTTATGGTCGTTGCGACGTGGGCATGGAGCTGGTTGGGTAAGGGTCGTATGCTGACCCAAGCACTAAGTTTGATTGCGGGTATTTGGGGTGTGTGTTTGATAGTAGGAGCGGCATTAGGAAATGATGACAGCTTACATCCGTTAGCGTCACTTAGTGCAGCCCCAATGATGCAATCAACCACGGGTCAACCAGTTGCCAATAGTGCCGCAGATGAGCACATCAAAACACTTGCTGAGCTTGATACCATCGTCGCGGCTAATCCCAATGTCATTGTTGATTTGACAGCAGATTGGTGTGTTGAATGTCGTATTATGGATAAAAACCTCTTCCATAATCGTCCGGCGCAGATGCAAGATTGGCAATTAGTAAAGCTTGATATTACAGACACAACCGCCGATTCTAAAGCGATCTTAGCGCGTTATAAATTGTTTGGGCCACCTGCTTTGCTCTATTATCAAAATGGTCAGTTGGTGCAGCAACAAGTCGGTGAAATCGCGCGCTCGGACTTTGAGCAGACGCTGACAACACTCAATAATTAATAGCGGCCAAAATCATCCGGCATTTGTAAAATCTTTTAGGCGATAAAAAAGCCAACCGACTGTTATATCAGTGTGTTGGCTTTTTTGATGTCATTTCATATGCCCTAAACGCTCATTAAACCAAAATAAAAGTAGCGCCTACGCTCCTAGTGCTCTACTAGCGACCATTTTTCTTATGTAATCGACCCTCATTTTTGCTTATTTACATTGGTATTGCGTAACGATAACGCTAGTATAGTGACACTCTTTTCACTACAATAAAGCAACAATGTCGAAGGAGTATTACTTGTTGTAATCGCTTCCTTTTATGTCCAACTGTCTTTGATTATATTTAGCAATATTCTCCATGGACATACCTATTATCTCATCTATTCTACTGACCTCCATGTTAGTCAGATAAAGGACACTTATGTTTTCCCACCTCACTCCCCGGCATCAGTCTATGCATTTTAATAAAACCCCTCATTCTCGCTTACTTCAAACCAATAAACAGTATCTGACCGTCGCTGTTGGCGTCGCACTCAGCTGTTTTACCGTCCAAGTACAGGCTGCTAGCACTGAGCAAACCTACAATGAGTTGCCAGCAGCAGAAGCGGCGTTTGAATATGAAGATTATGACTCATCACAAATGGCTGATCAGCCATCAGTGAATACGGCAGCGACAGCTCCAGTAGAACAAAGTCGTAAAGTGGTTAGCAAAGCGTTTATTGCGCAACAAGCCAAGTTGTTTTTTGATTGTACGCAAGTTCAAGCGAGTGCAGCACGTTTGGCGTGCTTTGATAAAGTTGCCGAGGAAGGTCGGACACCAAGCTATGTCACGACCAAACAGCCAGTCGATTTGGCAAAGACGTTTAAAACAACGATTTCGGGTAATCCTCAAGTTGTTTTTAGTGAAGAAAATACCACAGTTACGGGCGTAGATAATACAGCGACGGATCTAACTGCCTATGAGCCTGTAACTGATGGCTTGGACACTGTGGGACTGACACAAAAAGAAGCTGAAGCTTTAGAAAACGCGGGCGTTAGTCAAACTGATATTGAAAAGTATACGCCACTTAGCTTGTCCTATGATCTTGATCAAAACAGTGAGCGCGGTACATGGACGGTTCGTCCATATCGTCCCACTTATATATTGCCACTGTTTTATACCTTTGATCCAAATTTAGGCCCAAGTACGCCATCACAACCGGTAGAGCCTTATACCTCTAACGATGTGCGCAATACTGAATTAAAATTTCAGTTGTCTTTAAAGAGTAAAGTTGCGGAAGATTTATTCGATACCAGTGCCGATTTGTGGTTTGGTTATACTCAAGAATCGCACTGGCAGGTTTTTAACGAAGACAACTCACGACCGTTTCGCGCCACCGATTATCAGCCTGAGATATTCCTAACACAGCCAGTCACCGCCGACTTGCCTTTTGGCGGGCGTCTACGGATGCTTGGCGCAGGTGCCATTCACCACTCTAACGGTCAAGATGATCCATTATCACGCTCATGGAATCGTGCTTATCTGATGGCAGGAGCTGAGTGGGGTAAGTTATCAGTGATACCGCGTCTGTGGACTCGAGTGAGCAATGAAAAAGCTGATGAGGATGACAATCCAGATATCGAAGATTTCATGGGTTATGGCGATGTCAAATTCTTATATGACTTAGCCAATCAGCAAAGTATCAGCGGTACTCTGCGCTACAATCCGGGCACCAATAAAGGCGCCGCTCAGATCGATTATGTGTATCCACTCACCAAAAACGTCAATGGTTTTGTTCAGCTATTCCAAGGTTATGGCGAATCTCTCATAGATTATAATCATGAAAACACCTCCATTGGCTTTGGTATCGTGCTCAATGACTGGAAAGGTTTTTAATCATATCACCACTTAGAGCCAGGGATGCATCGTTTTACGCCTTATCAAACAGGATTATGGCTGGCAGCGTATATCGATATACGCTGCCAGCTTTGCCGTGTCTACCGCAGTATGCCGCAAGCTCAGCTCTTACGCGCTTCTTCGTTGCAAGGAGTCGTTGGGGGTAGCAGCGATGATGCCAAAAACACCAATTTTTTACCAAATCGGCAGTCATCGGTTGCCAGTCTACGTCAAAAAATCGAACACCGCTTTCACAGCGGGCTGCTTTGCGAGCAGTGTCATCACAGTATCGCTTGGTTGCCAAAACCGTTTGACGTAGATATAGCGGCTGGCATGAGCCTACCCATACAAGCCGCCACTTATTACGATTATCCAATACGGCAAGCCATCCGATCATTCAAACATCATGAAAACATGACTAGGTTGCCCTTGTTGCTACACACCTTACGTCAACTGCCGCGACCTCATGGCTGTCATCAAAACAATAGTGTGATTGTCGCTATGCCAACGACCGAGCAACGACTGGTAAAGCGTGGCTTTGATCCGGTCGTTGTCTTGGCCGAGCAATTGTCTAAGCACTGGCAAATACCGCTGTGGCAAGGCGTTGAGCGTATTGATAATACAGTCAGTCAGCAAGGATTGACGCGCGCTGAACGCTTAAGTAATTTGGACAATGCTTTTGCTTTGACAGAAAAACCGCCCGTTAAGCGTCTGTTATTATTTGATGATGTCGCGACCACGGGGGCGAGCTTGCAAGCATTGGGGCGGTCATTATGCGAGCAAACGACAAGTTCGACAAGCGAGCCATCTCATACCACGATTTATCCTCAGATTCGTGCTTATGCATTAGCTCATGGTAGTCAATCTTGACGCCATTTTAGGTTTTCTATAACCACTATTTTATTGCTAATACATGGTCTTAACGTTATATTATAAATATCAAATATATCAATCTGTTATCTACAATCTGTTATCTATTAGTGACAAGATTTTCGTCTTATTCGATAACGCTCACTATAGTAAGGTCGTTATAAAAAAGAGTTAGCGTTGCTGGGATAAATTTTTTGCCGCCTCTGTCAGTAACGCCGCAGCCAGCCAGAAAATTTTGTACCAGCTACGTATTATAAGGTCGTGTATCGATTTTATTGAGTATCGACTCTATCGATACGAAGAGCATGAGAAAATGTATATTATTCATGCAATTACTGATATCTAGGCTAGAACCTATTTCCTAGATATTATGGAATAAAAATTGCATAGTATCTATGAGATATATAAAGGTAACGGGCTAAGCGATAAAAAAGTAAGCTCACTATGACCTTTTTTAAATAAGCATGGGTATTAGACAGACAATGGCAGTTATGAATAGGAATCTGATGTGAACGCATGTGCGAATAATTTATCACTCAAGCGACAAAATACCAGCTCAGGATTTACTCTGATCGAGCTGATGGTAACGATTGCGGTGCTTGCCATTATTGTCAGTATTGCCGCGCCCAATATTAGTACGCAATTGGCCAATCAGCGGGTCAAGTCGACGGCTGCCACGTTTGCTAATGCGTTAAAAGAAGCGAAAGTTGAAAGCGTTATTCGCCGTCAGAATGTTGAGGTTATATATAATGCCAACGCTACACCCAAAACATTAACGTTACGAGCCAATAGTAACAATATAGCTATCTATAATATCAATAGTAAAAGCAGCGTTACTCCAACCATTAACCCGTCTAGTGTTACTAGTATTGTCTTCCGACCTGATAAAACAATAGCTAATGGTGCAACAGTACTCTATACCGTCTGCGATAGTGGTTCTAATTCTGAAACAGCTAGACAAGTGAGTCTTAGTCGTATTGGTAATGTTGATACTAAGAACGCTGGGAGATGTTGATGAAGATTAAAGCCACACAAGCTGGTGTAGGACTAATAGAAGTAATGGTCGCATTGCTATTGCTTGCGGTGGCTGTTTTAGGCTTTAGCGCCATGCAGATGACCGCTATAAAAGCGACTGATGAAAGTCTGATGCGTACTCGCTCTTTAACAATTATGAGAGGGGGCGCGGAAGCGATACGTACCAATCCTACTGGTATCCCTGCTTTTAAAACTGCAATAAATGGAACTACAGATTTTGTAAATATTGGTGGAAAAGCCATTACAAAAGACAGCTGCGTGCAAAATACCAATGAAGCACCTACGGCAGCGGCAAGTTGTACGATTAATCAGCTGGCAACGCGTGATGGATTGCTGCTGAAGTCGTATGCTACGACCAATGATATCAACATGGGGATGGTGCCTAATGGCTGTCCAGGCACAGCGAATCGACGTCAGTGTTTTGTCGCAAGCTGGGGCGATACGACAGTTGCGCTAAACGATAGCGCACCAAAAGCTTGTGCCAATGCAGATGGTACTTATAAAAATGGCGCAGAGTGCTTTATTATGGAGGCGTACTGATGTCATCTAATCAACCATATAAACACAGAAATGTTCAAGCAGGTTTTACGCTCATAGAGCTTATGATTTCTTTAGTGCTCGGTTTGATTGTGTCTGCCGCCGTCATTCAAGTTTATTTAATCAACGTCAAGACGAGTAGTATTCAAGCGAGTGGTGGCGAGTTGCAGGATGCCAGTGTTTTTGGCTTACAACAGTTAGAGAGAAAAGTACGCTTAGCCAATCTTGGTAATCCAAGCCCACAAATTGATAGCACCACAGTTAACGGAGGCATTGTATTAACAGGCTTGAATATCGGTGTGCCAGATGTACCCACTCCTTATCCTAATACAGGTTACTTGACGAGACGGGCAGGCGACACTGCAGGTGGCTCAAATGGCTGGTCAGGTATATCAAACATAACGGATGTGCCTAGCGATCAGCTAACCATTCAATATACCAATATCACAGGTAGCCCAATACGAGACTGTGAAGGTGCCGAAGCCGCGGTGAACACTATTATTATCGAGCGTTATTTTTTACGTCGAGCAACAGACGATACCAGTACTGGTGCAATCAAAAATTTGGTATTGGCTTGTGATGCAGGACGTGTCAATAAGTCTGGTGGCATAGACAATACGATGGCAGGCACAGATTCACGCCAGTTTGGTCGGGCCGGTCAAGAGCTGATTGTCAATGCTGATCAGTTTAAAGTCCTACTAGGTGTACAGTACACCAGAGGGGCCAGTATAGGACAAACCATGTATTTACCAAGTAGTGCTTATCTTGCTATTGCTACTGACAAACCCGCCATCACTGCTGTGAAGATGGGATTGATTGTTCATGGTACGACACCTGTCTTAAGCAGTGAGGATCAAACTTCATTCACGCTACTAGGTCAGAGCAATGTATTAAAAACCGATACCAGTCGTAGCAAACAGGTGCGTACGAGTTATGAGACCACCACCTTACTGCGTAACGCCCGTGTGGTAAGCGTAAGTACTAGCTTATCACCTTAAGTAGGGAAACTAAAAATGGTTCACCAACGATATCTATCAACCCAAGCAAAAAAAAATGTCAGTATCAATCAGACATATGGGAGCACAGAGCAAGGTGCCACTCTGATAGTGGTGCTATTATTTTTAGTGTTGATCATGCTAGCAGGGGTAATCGCGGTAAGACAAAGTAACACGGATCTAAAGATTGCCACTAGTGATCAGATCAATACTGTCCTATTACAATCGGCTGATAGTGCCAACCAAAAGTTAGAAATGATGATTAATGGAAATCCAACATCTCCAGAATATAAAGATGCCACCAGCGCATCAGGTGTGTTCGGTCATTTTCTACTAGATGAGAAACACGCGACCAACGAGTTTATTTACTGCTTTAACCCGCGTACCCAAACGTACGTGAAAGCAAATGCAACCATAAAAGATGTTTCTGGCGGCTATATTGAGAGCTTAAATAATGGTATTTGCGATTATACCAATGCAAATGATTATACCAGTGCCAGACAGACGGTAATGACACAAATGAGCGTTACTACCACGCCACCTGAGCCTAATGCAGAAAGGTTTGGACATATGGTTATTGGCAAAGAGATCGAGGATAGAACCAGTAAGAAGTATAAGTTTGATGTTCGAGCAACCTCTGTTTTACCTGCCTATAGTGAACCTAAAGTAGGTAGTACCAAATGCTTGGATCAAACTAGCATAAAGTCGAATGTGACAACAGGAAATAAGTCATTAAGCGATTGTCTCTTAGAGGCGAGTACACCTAGCAAAATGCTATATGAGCAAGCAGAGGTTGAAAACGTTTCTTCTTCTACTATTTGCATTCCTTTTGGTAGAGGCGCGTTGAGTTCACAGTGTTTGCTATTAGCAGCAAACCCTTAATAAGCTTACCGATTTATAGTTATCCCATATAAGGACCGAGGTCATGAAACGATTTGACAAACTACTATCAGCTACCGATACGATGGTTTTACCGTTTAGATATCTAGTGGTTGTCGTGGCGTCAGCGATGGCGATACCTATGGCGCAAGCAGATGTGACTGGTAAAAAAATCGGTGATCTAGAGATTTATAAAGCCGCTGAAGGGGGTAAGACCACCATTACTATGATGTTGGATACGTCTGGTAGTATGTCTGCCATTGCTGTGGGGTCTGATGCTTGTGACTTACCTTCAGGTATATCTTCTAGTGCTGTCAGAAGTGAGACTTCTTCGACTACGCCTTCTTATTCTAGAAGTTACTGCGAAACAGCGGGTAATAGAAGATATTTTTTTAGAAAAGCTTCAGGTTTTTTCAGTACAACATGGTACCGTTGCGGGCCAGCCGATGGGTCGGGTAGCACAGATACTAATGCTTGTAGTACTGTTATCAACCAGCCATCAGTCGGTGGTTACGAAACCGAAGGCGGAGGGTTTCTTAGTTCTACATACTATTATAGAAACATTGCAGGCGATAGATATTATGATCGCTTGACTCGTCTTAAAGATGCTATTTTTGCACTGATGGATAACCCCCAACTAGATGCCAATAAAGTGGCTATTGGTATTGGTCAATATTCAACGCAAAGCAATAGTAATAATGCATATACAGGTGCTGATGGTACTAGTGGTAAGATAATGGTGCCTGCTAAGTTAGTTGATCAGACACAGCGTAATGATATCAAACGAGCAGTGGCTACATTAACAGGCGAAAACGGTACACCGACTGCCAATGCTTATGCAGAAGTCGGTGCTTATATGTTAGGAAAAAATACATCGACTTCTATTACTCGCCCAAGAGAATTATATGTAAGCGTAGGAGGAAACTCCTATCGTGTGTGTAACGCTTGGAATGAGACTACCGATATATCTAGATGTAGTAGTCTCACTAATAATACAATAACTCTTTCTTCAAATGGCTATACGACTAGAAGATGTAGCTTATATACTGGTAACAACTGCCTAATAAGAGATTTGAGTCAAAGTGCCGCAGATTGGGGATTTAGTGGCTTTGTTAATTCTACGACAACTACAAAAACATCTGCGAACTACGTAAGTCCTCTTTCGTCACCTTCTAGCTGTGATGGACGCGGAATATATTTCTTGACGGATGGTGAGCCAAACAGTTCGCCTAACGCTTTACAATTGATGCAATCTGCGCTTAATTTATCAAGTTTTAGTGTGCCAGCGGCCACATTGCCGAATGGTAGTCAGGATAGCAATGGTATGCCGGAAGTGGGTGCTTTTGCCAAGGCTTTACGTGATCCAACAAAAAATCCACTGGGTACCGATAGAGAGATTTATACCGCAGTGGTTGGTTTTGGCTCAGTATTTGATGTCGATAAAGCTGTAGATGCTAATAAACCTGTAGCGGATCGTGTCATTCGTAATTTACCTTACACCAATCCAAAAACGGGTATTACGACCAATCGTGAGTTTTATAATTGCGCAAACATTACTAATATTGATGCAAGAAATGCTTGTAATTGGGGAGAAAAAGCACATCCATCGTTGTCTGGTGTTGGTGGCTTTGGGGAAGGTGGATTTTACTCAGCCCAGTCTACAGATGATATTGTCAATAGTATCGTGAGCTTCGTGAGTGATTTGAATCAAACGTTACCGTCTACCCCTTCAGGTACGATTGTCATTCCAGATGACCCATACCGCGCTGATAGTCAGCTTGCTGTCGCTTATTACCCAACCTTACAGCCCAAAGTCGCTGATAATGCAGTGATTTGGGAAGGTAACATGAAAAAATATAATCTCAATCAAGGTACGCTTTTTGGTAGAAACAATACAAGACTTTTTAGAAACGTAGCAGGTGAGTTAAATCCAGCTGCTCAAGACCTTTGGTCAGATCAAAACTACCCAGGAGCCAATGATAAGGTGGAGTCGGGTGGCTTTTATTCGCAACTCAATACACCTGCTACTGGCGTTGCCTCAGTTAGGGTTTTGTATGTAGAAGATTGGAGAAGTAGCACGGATAGATCTCCTGTTTTGAGAAGAGTAAGCGTCAGCGGTGCTGGTAAAGTACTAGTCGATAATGTCGCGTTAACTGATACTTCTTTTAATGATACGGCTACGTATACTCAAGCGACATTAAGAAAGCTATTAAATTTCTTAGGGTTTGTAAACTTGCCAGCAACAAGTGTCAAAGATATAACGCTTACCAACGCTAACGTGACTCAACCTATTAAGGTAGTTGGTGCTACCATACATTCTACTCCTGCTTCAGTATCTTACTCAGCGACCTTAGATGAGGAGGGCCGCGTCACGGCAGCGCGTGATGATTACGTGTTATTTGGTTCGACAGAAGGCGGTCTGCATTTGGTCAACGCTTCTGATGCGGGTACTAATAATGGCGGTAGAGAACGGTTTGTTATTATACCTAGAGAGATGCTCCGAGATGCTAGTAAGTCGGAGGCTCTTATTAAAGGCGCAACCAAAGCCGATATAGGATCACCAAATTTTGGTATTGATGCCCCTTGGTTGGTTAGTGCTGACTATCGATATGATTTTGCCAATAGACGAGTAAATATCGATACATCAGGTAATAGAGGTCTTTACGCTTATGGCGGTCTACGTATGGGCGGTGAGGCTTTTTACGGTTTGGATCTTACTAATAGTAATAACATTAACAATACCCCTAATATGATGTTTACCATTACGCCAGCGACTACTGGGTTTGCGCGTATGGGACAAATTTGGTCAAAGCCAACTAAAGCTAGAATAAAAACCAGTGCGTCTGATACTGGGACCGATGTATTGGTATTCGGTGGTGGCTATGACATGTGTTACGAAAACGAAGGATTCCAAGTGGGGATAACAGATACGGCACTAGGTGCTTGTTCTAACGTATCTTCCACTAGGGGCAATGCGGTTTATATCATCAACGCCAGAACAGGTGCGTTGCTCTGGTCAGCCTCTAGTAGTAGTGGTGCCTCAAGGACTGTCTCTACAATGACCAATAGTATCGTCGCGGGTGTGACGACATTAGATCGTGATAATGATGGCTTTATGGATCACATCTATTTTGCAGATTTGGGCGGTCAGGTGTTCCGTGCAGACTTTACCAATGCCGGCTTTGTAAGGCCGTCAACAACAGCAACGCCGTCACCACCTGATACTTCTTTTACTAATACTAGAGTGACTCGTGTTCTCCAAGGTGCCTATACTGGCGCTGATACCAAGTACAATCATCGTTTTTATGAGCGCCCTGTGGTGAGTTTTTATCGCAATCCAGTAAGAAACACTTTGTTTGCGATGGTCAATGTGATTTCAGGGGATCGTAGCTCACCTTTATCAAAGATACGCGATCTTAGCAGAGCCGATAGACTCTATGGCATTATGGACAGCGATGTAACTAAGCCTGACAACGTGTTTTACGCTGATAATTTTACTGATTCAACCAATACTAATGGTCAAAAAATAGTGAATTTAACAGCGAACAATACAGCAAGTAGCAATCTGGTGGAATTGCCATCTACTATTGGCACTTTGACACAGACGGGGTATACAAGAGCTCAAAAAAATACTGTTATCGATACGATGAAAGCAGGTAGCAAACAGGGATGGTATTATCCTCTCACACGATTTGACGGCTATGGTAATGTCAGATACACCAAAGGCGTTGGTAAATCTGTCGTGATTGACAGTTTCTTATATACCACTGTTTACAATCCAGATATGAACTATGGGGCGGTTGATTCTTGTTCTGCCAAAATCACTGGTGGCTCAGAGCGACAACTGTACTGTCTACCTTACGGCATCTGTTTGGATGACGCGTCTATTGGTACAGGGGAGTCCAAGAATGGTACGGCCGGATTTGTTAGAGCAGGTAAAGGTATCCAAGAGCTTACGCTTGGACCAGCCAGTTCTAGCCTGTCTAATCTACGTATGCTTATTGGTACACGGCCCGTGACAGAATTGAGTAATGATCGAGTGTACTTTGGCACGGATGGTGATAAAGGCATTTATGATCCTAGCAGACAAGATTCGAAAGGTTTGGCACAAAATCTGGGAGCCGCTGATCAAATCCTTGGTAATGGTTCTGCCCCTACTCTGGTACACAATGATCGTTTTATCCTACAGCCAAAAACGTGGTACGAAGCAGACTGATGGAATAGCGATATGAAGATGAAAATATTGAAACAACAGTCAGGCTTTACGCTCATCGAGCTGATGGTGGTCGTGATGATAGTGGCAATCTTAGCAGCCATCGCGGTGCCATCTTATCGTCAGTTTGTGGTACGCAATGCTGAGTCACAAGCGCAAGCGAGGATGCAGCAGTTAGAGATAGAACTCAATCGCTGGCGGGCTAGTGCACTGACTTATAAAGGCTTTAGACCAAAAAAACTGGCTGCTGATGGCACGCCTACTTATACATATGATGCTACTGATAATAAAACCATCTACGTTCCAAAAGGCAGTGATAGTACCAATTTTAGTTATCAGATTACCTTAGTAGACGGCAATACAGGCAATACTTTGGCTCCGGCGAATACAGGCTATTCTACAGCAGGTAATTCGTGGCGCATATTGGCAGTACCGAATGCTTCCCTAGAAGGGTCAAACGCCTCTATATTAATGACCAGCAGTACCGGTGTACAGTGCAAGACTAAAAACAGAACGGTCACTATTGCTTCTATTAATTGTGGTAATACAGGAGAGAACTGGTAATGTCAGTATCCGTTAAACCAACTAAACAGCAAGGTTTTACTCTTATTGAGGTAATGATCGTTGTCGTTATCATCGGTGTACTAGCCGCTATTGCTCTTCCAAGCTATCAGCGATATGTCATCAAGACCAAGCGCACGGATATGATGAGTGAGATGCAGAATATTGCCAGCCAAATTGAAAGTCGAAAATTGGCACAAGGTAGCTACAGTAATATCAGCGCAAAAGTAAAAACCGATTTTGCAAAAGCGTATCCTGCGCAAGGACAAGCACTCTATGACATCTCTATCACTGATCCGTTGGTGACAAAATGGACAATTACTGCCACCCCAAGACCGAGTGCGCAAATGAAAAGCGATGGCAAGTTGACGCTAAATCATCAGGGTATTAAGTGTCGCGCTAACGTTTGCGGTAGTGGTGATGAATGGATGGACTGACAAAAAGGATTATGGTAGGTATAGCTGACAAAAAACGTCAGAGTATATAGACAGCAAACCATAAAATGTATGTCTATTGACAATTTTAAGTAACTAAAGCGTAAACTAGGTAAGTGATTGTAATTAAAAAATAGATAATTAGCCCGTTTATAAGCAAATTACTGGATTTTACTCAATTTTTTTATGAAAAATAGCCCGTAGTAATAATGTGGCACACTAACTGCAACAGTTATAGTAAGAGAAACATCATATTTATAACTGGCAGCTAGACAATGTTTCTACTGTCACATTATCCCAAAGGACATGTCTATGAACGCTCAAAAAGGTTTTACCTTAATCGAACTAATGATCGTTGTCGCTATTATCGGTATTCTAGCTGCGATCGCTATTCCTCAATATCAGAACTACATCGCTAAGTCACAAGTTAGCCGTGCGATGGGTGAGACCTCATCTATTAAAACATCAGTTGAAACTTGTTTAAATGAAGGTAAGGCTGCAGAAGGTACTTGTCCACTAGGTATTACAGCTTCAGATATTCAAACTACTGAAGTAAATGAAGGCGGACAAGATGAGAATGGAATGAATGGAGCAGCTTTAACAGAAACTACTTCAATTGTAGCAACATTCGATAATAATGCAGCGCAAACTTTACAAACTGCAAACTCTACAGTAACTTGGACTCGTGTAAATGATGGTTCATGGGGTTGTGTATTTGATGGTGATGCTAAATACGCTCCAAGTGGTTGCCCAGTAGCAGGTGAGTAAATAATATTTTTATTTAAAATATTATTAGTAAAGATTTATATTTAAAAGCCAAGCAAATTGCTTGGCTTTTTTTATATTATTTTCTGTATTAAAAATAAATTTCTAGCTTCTCCTATAACTTAAAGATTAAATGCAAAGTCTATTACCATGTATATAAGAGTAGTGGCATAGCATATGCAATAGTAGGTTACTACTCACAAAATTGTTTACGACTATGACATCAACTGTAAAGCCTTCAAGTAGTCCTATTAACTCTCGGTCTGGCTTTACTTTAATCGAGATAATTATTGTTGTCGCTATCGCTGGTATTCTTGCTGCGATTGCGATTCCCCAATACCAAATTTACATGGGTAAAACGCAAGCCACCAGATTAGTCAATGAGTTGGGACAACTACGGCTAACGGTAGAAGAGTGCATACAAACGGGTAGGACTGACATTGGGCTACGTACGGATGAGTGCGATCCACGAGCATCAGCTTCTAACCTTGTAGTGGGCGGCTCACAAGTAGGCGTTGTATTACCTAATAACATGGGTGTGGCACAGATGAGTAATCCTTTGACTCTGACAACTAATATTACTGCAACCGTATCTTCGCAAGTAAACCCAAAATTAGTAGGTAAAAAGATAGAATGGCTACGCACCAGCACTGGATCTTGGAGTTGCAGTAGTAATATAGAGAATGTTTATTTGCCACAGTCGTGTACTCATAACGCTAGCCTATAGGCTTATCCGCAGTTAATAAAAAACCACCCAACCGCATATCGCCGTTAGGTGGTTTTTTATTGTCTCAATATAGATCTATTGAGTTGTTTTAAAATAATTACTACTTCTCTAAATACTGAATCTTGCCTTCCACACCATCCCACTTTTCAGCTTCTGGCAGTTGCCCTTTCATCTCTGTGATGTTGGGCCATTTTTGTGCAAGCTCTTCATTGAGCTGCGTGAACATCTCTTGCCCTTTTGGCACTTCATCTTCTGAGAAGATGGCATTGGCCGGACACTCAGGCTCACATAGGGCGCAGTCGATGCACTCATCAGGATCGATGACGAGGAAGTTTGGACCTTCATAAAAGCAGTCCACAGGACAGACTTCTACACAGTCGGTGTATTTGCAAAGAATGCAGTTATCTGTAACGACAAAGGTCATAGTGATGTCTACCTGTTATTAATTTGGCTTTTGGCTAGGGCGTGTCGAATGTTCAATACGCCCTAATAGAATAGATTGAAAATAAAGCGTATTTTAGCGCCTTTACTACTATTTGACAATTCCCTTTAGTGACTAATGATTTTTTTGAGATGATACAGTAAGTCATGGGCTTGTTTGGGTGTTAGACTGTCAGGATCTATGGCACTAAGCTCATCTTGTAAGCTAAATAACTGATTTTGCTGTGGAATGTCAATCACTACTTGATCTTGCTCAATAGATACTGCATTTACTTTGTTTGCTTCATCATGATGAGGCTGTCCGCTTTTATCCGTTACTGACTTAACTAAGTCATTTTTGTCATCAATGGCTTTGGTGTGATTCGCCTTTAGCGCGTCGCTATTTAAGTGATCGACTAAATAACGCTTGGCATCATTGAGTACCTGCGCGGGGATACCTGCCATTTTGGCAACGTGTAATCCAAAGCTGGAGCTGGCAGCGCCTTCTCTAATTTGATGCAACAGCAGCAGTTGACCATCGACTTCGCTGGCTGCCACATGCACATTACGAATATTGGCATGCTGGTTTTTATGACTCTGTGCCAATTGTGTCAGCTCAAAGTAGTGGGTGGCAAATAACGTCAGGCAGCCAATCTCTACCAGTCTGTTGACACAAGCATGAGCGATGGCCAGACCGTCAGTGGTGGCGGTGCCGCGCCCGACTTCATCCATTAGTACCAGCGACTTGTCGGTTGCTTGGTTTAAAATATTGGCCGTTTCTATCATCTCAACCATAAAGGTGGATTTACCGCCAGCCAAGTCATCGGCTGAACCAATACGCGTAAAGATACGGTCGATATCGCCGATATAGGCCTCTGCTGCGGGCACAAAGCTGCCGCAATGTGCGAGTAAGACAATCAGCGCCGTTTGACGCATGTAGGTCGATTTCCCACCCATATTCGGCCCCGTAATCATGAGCAGTCGCTCAGGCTGGTCTTTTTCATCAGAACGGTTAGTATCATGGGTATAGCCGAGCACACAGTCATTGGCAACGAAATGGTTGGCGGATTGAATCGTGGCATTTTTATGGTCGGTATTCGCAGGATTTAATGCGGCTTCGACAACGACATGGCGACCTTGTTTGATACAAATACTGGTTTGGTTGTCATGGTGATCTGACTGCGGGTTTAAGCGCGCATTGTCTGAATGAGTGCTCATGACGGGACGCTGCCAGTGATAATCGACGGCAAGCTGTGCCCAATTGCTGAGCACATCTATTTGTGCCACAGCCGCGCTGAGCTGTTGCAATTCCGCTAAGTGCCCGCTGAGCGTGGTCAATAGCGTTTGATAAAGTTGCTTTTCACGTGTTAATGCTAGCGTTTGTGCGCTTAGATATTCAGTCTCAACGTCTTTTAGTTCATCAGTGATAAAGCGCTCGCTACTTTTGAGCGTTTGCCGACGGATAAAGTGAGCAGGGGCGTTTTTTGCTTGCATCTTTGGCAATTCAAAATAAAAGCCACTCACTTTATTAAAACCAACTTTGAGGCTGGGCAACTGACTGTCTTGTCGCGCACGCTCGACCATCTCATCTAGCGTCACTTGAATATTGTCATGCAGATGCGTTAAGCGATCGAACTCTTCATCGAAACCTGCTGCTATCATGCCACCATCACGAATATGGGCAGGTGGCTCTATGACAATAGCGCGCTCAATCAAGTCAGCGACAGATTGTACGGCGGGTAGTTGAGCAGGCAGTTGCTGCATGAGCGTTGATAATAAACCCGTCTCATCACTACTGATGCTAGAATTTGTCAGTAGAGTGGTGAGATGGTCGCTACTGGCAATAGCATCAGCCAGCTTTCGCAAGTCGCGAGGCTTGGCGCTCATCAAACCAATACGACTGCTGATACGCTCGATATCACCAATGGCATTGAGCGTCTCGCGCAAATTCATCACGAGTGCGTGATCTGTCTGTTTTTGTTTAATCAGCTTTTGATTAGGCTGCTTAATATGGTCAGGTTGAGTATCTATAGTGAGCAGTTTGGCTATCGCGTCCAAGCGCAAATTGATGCGGGTATGCTGCCTGAGTGGACGCTTCATTTGCTGCACAAGTAAGCGTCGTCCCATTGGGGTTTGACAGTGATTGAGCACTGATATCAATGACGTACCATTGCTACTAACAGGCGCAAACAACTCAAGGTTTTGTTGACTATTGGCATCGATGATTAAGTAATCATCACTGTGCTCGACGATCAATTGATTCACTTGGGGCACATGACGCTGCTGAGTTTGCTGCGCGTAATGAATAAGCGCGGCACAGCTGGTTTGGCTGAGCGAGTCATTACCAATACCGAGCCCATCGAGGCGCTGTACATCAAATTGCTGACACAATGTGGCGGTGGCATGCTCACGATGAAAGTCGTTGGCCGCCACTTCTATGATGGGGCAGTCAAGATGTTGGCGTACCCACAGCATCCAGTCTTCGCCAATTTTGTCAAAAAGGGTTTCACTGATGATACATTCACTCGGGGCAAAACGTGCCAACACCGTCAGCATTTGGGTTTGCAGCGATTCATTGTCTCCATGTTGCGCACTTAGTGTTTGTGTTGTGAGCGTGCCCGCGGCCAAATCCAGTTGACTGATCGCCGCTTGCAAAGGTTGCTTGCTGCTTGTTTTTGACGTTGGGATGACAATATCGATGGCGACCACAGTAGGCGTGTGATTGGGTGCGATCAAGGCATCATCCGTGATCGTCCCTGCGGTCAACGTTTTGACCACTTCACGGCGCATGATCGTACCAGCACCCGATTTGCTTTTGTCTTTTTTCTGCTTATTGCCTATATTGGGAAGGGATGAGTCAGTGTCATCGTTACTATTACTCGTTGCTTCATCGATTTGTTCACAGACCACCACGGTTTGCCCAGCCGCAATCAAGCGCGCCATATAGCTGTCTGCTGCATGAAAAGGCACACCCGCCATCGCAATGGTATTACCTGCTTTGTCCGTACCGCGGCGGGTTAAGGTAATGTCCAATATTTGGGCAGCGCGCTTGGCATCATCGAAGAACAACTCATAAAAGTCACCCATCCGGTAGAGCAGCAAGGCTTGCGGATAGTTGGCTTTCATGGTCAAGTATTGCACCATCATTGGTGTGTGATCTGCTAAGTGGTACACGGCATCGCCTATCACCAATCGATCAGATTGGGATAGATCAGAAACAGATTTTTTTGATAAGGCGTATTCTGATGGCGCAGGTTTTGAGACTTTTTTTGAGACAGTAGGGTTTGGAGCAAATGGCTTAGCGGTCATGCAGGATCTCTTATGATATTTAGATGGGTTTTTTATAGGTATCGTTAGGGCAGTAGAAAAAAAGCTCAACGTGACTGGTATACATTTTACGAAGGCTATTTACGAAAGCTATGTCTGCGAAGGCTATGTCTGCGAAGGCACAGCAAGCAAGGAAAATTTATACCAGTCAGGGCTTAGTAAACGCTTACAAGGTGTCGTTTGAGCACATCTCAGTTGAGTACTAACAAGTAGACTTGAGTAAAGAGGCATCACAGTACGCAAATCAAACAATAGAAAAAACGAGTAAATTTAATAAGGTAACGACTATTTTAACACGTCTTGCTGGTTTTTTACGTCGGCAAATATCTGGCCACTGCTCTTGTATCCATCAGCGCCATAACCATATATAATGACGTCACACTTAATTGGGCGATACTTCATTAGGCGTTACTTTATTAGATAGTACTTAGTCGGATGATGACAAGGCGACAAGCTGAGCGTTGGCTAATGCGCACTAATTATCGAATATTTCCATAGGTCAAAAAATTATGTTATCAAAGATTATCGGCGGTGTCGTTGGCACCAAAAACGACCGCGAACTCAAGCGTATGCGCAAGGTGGTCAGCAAGATCAACGCACAAGAGGCTGCGATACAAGCCCTATCTGATGAGCAATTACAGCAAAAAACGGCAGAGTTTAAGGCACGTCACCAAGATGGCGAAAGCTTAGATTCTCTATTGCCAGAAGCATTTGCTGTCTGCCGTGAAGCGTCTTTGCGTGTCAATGGTATGCGCCATTATGACGTGCAGCTGATCGGTGGTATCACCTTGCACGAAGGCAAAATCGCTGAGATGAAGACGGGTGAAGGTAAAACCCTGATGGGTACTTTGGCCATGTACTTAAATGCCATCAGCGGTAAAGGCGTGCATTTGGTGACGGTCAACGACTATTTGGCGGCGCGTGATGCTGAGTTGAACCGTCCTTTATTTGGGTTTTTGGGCATGACCGTTGGGGTCATTTACTCTCAGCAGCCGCCGCAAGAAAAGATCGACGCTTATCAAGCTGATATTACTTATGGTACCAATAACGAATACGGTTTTGACTACCTGCGCGATAACATGGTCTTTAGCCTAGCTGAAAAAAAGCAGCGCTCACTAAACTTCTGTATCATCGATGAGATTGACTCTATCTTAATCGATGAAGCCCGTACGCCGCTGATTATTTCAGGTCAAGCCGAAGATTCGTCACGCATGTATGCGCTGATCAATAACATCATTCCTTTGCTCATACGTTCAAAAGACGAAGAAGCCAACAAGAATAACGAAGAAGAAGATTTTTGGATCGATGAAAAGAACCGCCAGATCGAAATCAGTGAAAAAGGTTATGAAAAAATCGAGCGCTTCTTAATCGAAGTGGGCGAACTTGGTGAAAACGAAAGCTTATACAGCCCAAGCCGTCTGCCGCTATTGGCACACGTACAAGCGGCCATTCGTGCCCATCATGTGTTTGTCAAAAACGTTCACTACATCGTTGATGATGGTGAAGTGGTCATCGTTGATGAAAACACGGGCCGTACCATGCCCGGTCGTCGCTGGTCAGAAGGCTTACATCAAGCGGTCGAAGCCAAAGAAAACGTGGAGATTCAGGCCGAAAACCAAACGCTTGCGACCACCACATTCCAGAATTACTTCCGTCTTTATGACAAATTGTCTGGTATGACGGGTACCGCTGACACCGAAGCGGCAGAATTTAAATCAACGTACGACTTAGATGTCATCGTGATTCCAACGCATGAGCCGATTGCTCGTATCGATATGGATGACCAGATTTTCTTAACGAAGTTGGGCAAATATAAAGGCATCATTCGCGAGATTAAAGAAATCCAAGCCAAAGGCGCACCAGTCTTGGTCGGTACAGCGACGATTGAAGCCAGTGAAGAGTTGTCATACTTGCTCGATCAAGAAGGCGTCAAACATAACGTCCTAAATGCCAAGCAGCATGAGCGTGAAGCTGAAATCATCGCGCAAGCGGGTAGCCCAAAATCAGTTACGATCGCGACCAACATGGCAGGCCGTGGTACCGATATCATCCTTGGTGGTAACTGGCAATCATTTATTGAAGATCCAGAGTCCGTCAGTAAAGAAGAGATGCAGCGTCTCAAAGCGCAATGGCAAGTAAAACATGACCAAGTGGTTGCGGCTGGTGGCTTGCATATCATCGGTTCTGAGCGTCACGAATCACGCCGTATTGACAATCAGCTCCGTGGTCGTGCCGGTCGTCAGGGTGACTCTGGTATGTCGCGTTTCTTCTTATCGCTTGAAGATGATTTGATGCGTATTTTCGCAGGCGACCGCGTGGTCAACATGATGCGGGCGATGGGTCTTAAAGAAGACGAAGCCATTGAACATAAAATGGTTTCCAAATCCATTGAGAACGCGCAAGGTAAAGTTGAGAGCCGCGATTTCGATGCCCGTAAAAACCTCCTAAAATACGATGACGTGGCCAATGAGCAGCGTAAAGTGATCTATGGTCAGCGTGATGATCTACTGGCAGAGATGGATTTGCTCGAAGCCATTAACATGATGCACCGTGACGTTTATAACGCCATGATCAGCCAGTTTATACCGCCAGGGTCTGTCGATGACCAATGGAACGTTGATGGCTTGGAAGATGAGCTTGAAGATGAGTTCAAAATCTCAATGCCGATTAACGATTGGTTGGATGAAGATCGCCGCTTGGATGAAGAAGGACTGCGTGAAAAAATCATTCAAACCGCTCTTGATCGTTATCATGATCGCCGTGATCAAATGGGCGAAAAAGATGCCGCCCAGCTTGAGCGTCACTTTATGCTACAAAGCCTAGATAAGCATTGGAAAGAGCATTTGACGCAGATGGATCAGCTACGTAAAGGTATTCATTTGCGCGGCTATGCACAGAAAAACCCTGAGCAGGAATATAAGCGCGAATCGTTTGAGTTGTTCCAAATGATGCTTGGTGCTATTAAGTCTGAGACGGTACAAGATTTATCACGTGTCCATATTCCGACCAAAGAAGAGCTAGAAGCCTTGGAAGCTCAGCAACGTGAGAATGCCGCGCACATGCAGATGCAGTTCGAGCACGATGACGTTGATAACTTAGACAATAAGCCAGCCGCGCAGCCTCAACCACAAAACCGTACGCTAGGTGGCGGTGTTGCGGCCGCCGGTGCCATAGCCGCTGGCAGCAGTAATGAGCCAAACCCTTATGCGGGTATGAATATCAGTCGTAATGCGCCTTGTCCTTGTGGTTCGGGACTGAAGTATAAGCAATGCCATGGGAAAATCTAAATATTGCTAAGCAAAAATGGTTAAGCTATGATAAAAAGCCCTTATCTAAAACAGATAGGGGCTTTTTTTGTAGGCGTATGAGGAAGGCACAGCTAGGTTTTTAAAACGCGGGCTGGTTTTGTAGCGATTACTTACAAATTCAACATAGGCGTGCATTTGTGGACACGCTATAGTAATTAACATATTTATTTGGGAGAGTGTTATGAGATTAGAATTATTAAAAAAGCGGCGTACTCCGATTGCTTTGACAGGCTTGCTGGCCTGTGCTCTGACTATGAGTGCTTGTCAGCAGCAGCAAGAGACGGAACCAAGTCTTGAGGACAGTATTAGTGAGGAGCAATCCGTACCTATGTCTGCTGAGCCTGCAGAACCTAATGACGTCTTGGTTGATACGCAAGACCCCTCCCTTAACGAAGTCGAAGGCGATACGGTTGCCTCTGTTAATACTGCTGTGAATCAAATTACTTATTCATGCTCGCCTGAATTGCAAGTGGAAGCGACTTACAAAGATGAAGACAATCAAGTGGTTATCGGCACACCGCAAGGCACAGTCACGTTGATGAAGACCAATGATGCCACCAATCCTGAAGTATTCGAAGTTGATAATGCGCTAGAAGGCGGCACAGGTTTTGTACAATGGCGTGTGGCTCATCAAGATCGTGAAACTGGTGTGATGCGTACCGCTGGCGCAGATGCTGAAAACGTCAGTACTTATGAATGTAAAAAGACGGAAGAGGGCGCAGTATAAGGGAAACCTTAAATCGTTCTGTATAGAGTACAATTCTGTGCAATGTCTAAAAAAGTCCGATATAAAAAAAGCAACGTAAGCGTTGCTTTTTTTAGCACTTTCAAAAGAGAAGACGCTTATCTATGACTTATAATCAAAGCACTATTTATCGTAAGTAGTGCCATTGCCGTGGTCTAAAAAGCCTTCTTCTGTCACATCAAGCTCTTCGTGCTTAAGCGCGACTTGAATGCTATCAGTATGGGTATGAACGGTTTTGCTGATATTGACTTCTTGGACAGCATAAGTCTCTTTAGTAACGGTGGCTACTTGACGCGATAACACAATATCAATAGGCTCATCGCCAATTTCAATCTGCTTATCATTGATCGTAATGACGGCTTTGCTGTCTAATGACGGCTCGACATGACGGAGTACTTCTTTTTCATCATAATTGCCTGAGAGTAAGTCTTGACTTTCAGCATCACGAAACTCAGTGCGGACGGTGATATATTCTTCTACTAATTCAATCGGTACTTCGATGGTTTTGGTACGTGTGTGCTTAGTCACGGTGACTTTACCCACGTCTAAGCGCTCTTTATTGATCACAGGACGCTCTTCTAGTAGCTCCAAATAACCACCTTGTCCTGTCTTATCTGTTGCCTTTCTTTGATTGTTTAATAAGCGTTCTTCTGCTGATAAGTTTTGGGAATTGTCTATATCATTCGCTGATAAAGGATTGTTATTGTCGATAGTCATCGTGATTTCCTTATTATTATTTGATTGTCATACTTTTAAAAGACGGTATCGTTGTCTTTAGAATTTATCTATCGCTAAAACGTTATGGTTCTTAAAATTTAAGTACTAGCATCATAATATCGATAAATATTAAAGGATAAACCATAAAAAAGACCAGAGAAAGGCTCTGGTCTTAATCACTAAATCAAAAGATTCAGTTGCTCACTATGGTCACAGTTCATTGTTTTTCTAATTAACTGAGTCTGTGTAGATTTTCTCTACAGCAGATGTGACATATGTGCTGATTACATACCACGAGCGCGGCGTACATCTTCAGCAGTAATACCATCACGGTCTACGATGTTGCCTTCACGGTCAACGACATTACCATCGTTATCGATATCTAGCTCTTCACGCTGGATAGTTTCGACGATTGTTTCAGTATGACGTTCGGTGGTTTTACCTACATTGACTTCTTCAGCCACATAAGTGTCTTTACCAACGCGAGCACGTTCTGCTTCTAGTTGTACTTCAACGGTCTCGTTAACGTCCATGTCACCGATACGGCGATCTGTTGGACGATCAACATTGGTACGTTGAATGTTTGCATGCTCTTCTTCTAGCTCTACATCGACATTACGCTCTTCAGTAACAACGTGCTTACCGACTTTTACAAGACCTGCTACGATACGGTCTTTATTGACGGTCAGACGCTCTTCTAATAGCTCTAACGTGTTTGGCGCGTCATAAGCATGGTCTGCCACTTCCATACGATCTTCTACTGGAATAGTGTCTGCTGTAAATGCTTGACGATCTTTTTCGTACTGCTCTTTGTAGCTGTACTGATAGTCGTGGTCATAGACTTCCATGGCTTCTACTTGATCTTTAGTCAAGCTGTCAAAGAATACGTCATCGCCTACGATACGAGCCAGACCTGCTGGTACAAGCACTTCTTTTGAGCTGAACCAACCGCCTGCATCAACGATTAAGTAACGAATGCGACCAGTGGTATCTTCTACCAAAGCGCCTTCGATTTTACCGATTTTTTCTTCGTTAACACCGTAAGCAGTTTTGTTTGTTGGATCATAATAGTCATCACCGATAAGATCACGGTGAGTGGCTTGGATGTCTTTTAATCGAATTAGTTGGCTCATTATTGTCTTCCTTTTTATGAGTGAGTAAGTAATAGTTATTGTTTGAGTATAAAAATATTTATAATTTAAGTTTGCGATTAAACAAATGCTATAACAGCAGTTATTTAAAAAGTGGTTTATAACTTTCTACAAACTTAAGGTCTAGCCGTTACCTCAACTTGTGATTATCGTAACACCGAGATTTTAGATGAGATATATGAGCAAGGTAGCAAAGTGTGGGCTTGGAGTAATTGCGTGTAATAGGCTGTAAGTGGCATAACATAGCAGGGGGTATAAGTTAACGCGATTTTACATCATGAAATGTTTTGAGTTATTTAAAAGCGAGAAGGCACAAAAAAACCGCAGCATGAATAATTCTGCGGTTTTTAGAACAAGCATTAAAAATGTCTTAAAAGGTATATTGGATTAAATCTATAACCTTTTAGCAGTAGTTAGATTTATGGTAATTCAATAGCAACGGCAACGGCTTCACCGCCACCAATACATAGAGTAGCGACCCCTTTTTTGCCACCAGTACGCTTTAAGGAGTTGATAAGTGTGACAAGGATACGAGCTCCTGAGCAGCCAACTGGGTGACCAAGGGCACATGCGCCGCCTTCAACGTTGACTTTACTGTGCTCAATGTTGAGCTCATCCATCGCTGCCATAGTGACCATGGCAAAGGCTTCATTGATTTCCCATAGATCAACTTCTTCTACTGACCAGTCAGCACCCGCCAAGACTTTTTCAATCGCGCCAATGGGGGCAACGGTAAACTCGCTTGGATGACGAGAGTTTGATGCAGTAGCAACGATGCGCGCTAAGTAATCAAGACCTTCTGATTTTGCTTGTGACTCTTTCATGACCACAACGGCCGCCGCACCATCAGAGATGGAGCTGGCATTTGCCGCAGTAATGGTACCGTCTTTAGCAAAAGCGGGACGCAAAGTCGGGATGCGTTCAGCATTGGCAAGGGCGGGTTGCTCATCAGTATCTACCGTTTGCTCGCCTTTACGGGTGGTAAAGGTGACAGGCTCGATCTCGTCTTTGAAATGGTCATCTTTGATCGCAGTTAGCGCACGATTCAGCGATTCGATAGCAAACTCATCCATCTGCTCACGCGTGTAGCCTTTTTCATCCGCCATTTCTTGAGCAAACTTGCCCATTAGCTTACCAGTTTCAGCATCTTCTAACCCATCTAGGAACATGTGGTCTTTGACTTCTTGATGTCCCATACGGTAACCGCCACGCGAACCTGGCATGATGTAAGGGGCATTGGTCATCGACTCCATACCACCTGCAACCGCCACATTAAAGCTACCGGCTTTGATACCATCATGCGCTTGCATGACGGCTTTTAGGCCTGAGCCACAGAGCTTATTGATGGTGACCGCACCCGTGGCATCAGGCAGACCTGCTTTGCGCATTGCTTGACGGGCAGGGCCTTGACCCAAACCTGCGGTCAAGATACAGCCCATGATTACTTCGTCAATATTGTCAACGCTAACGCCTGAACGCTCAACAGCCGCTTTAATAGCTGCCGCGCCAAGATCGGTTGCGCTCATGTCTTTTAAAGCGCCTTGAAAGCCACCCATCGGGGTACGTGCGCCGTTTAAAATTACAATTGAATCATTTGTCATCGTTATTATTCCTTATTTACGTATTTTAAATGAAAGTACATCACATAGAGTGAAGATAAGGGTTGGTTCACTATCAATCTTTATTGGCAAGCATTTGCCTAGCTTACAAAAAAACGAATTGCTAAAACTGGTTTATTAAAGTGGTGCTTTAAGCCAGCTCATCTAAGCGAATGCGTACTACTTTATCAGTAATGGTATCCAATTTTTCGATTTTTTCAATGGCCAGATTCATCTGACTTTCGATCACAGGCAGCGTTAGGATAATCACGGGCACTTGACCTACTTTATGGGCAGGTTTTTGTAAAATGGCATCGATATTAATACCAGCATCGCTCAGGATACGAGTAATATCTGCCAATACGCCTGGACTATCATAAGCATGGACGCGCAGATAATAACCAGTCGTCATCTGCTCAGCACGCAGAATCGGGGTGTCTGATAACTGTTCAGGTATAAACGCCAAATGCGGCACATGGTGACCGTGGTTTTTTTGATCACTGTTGCTTTGATCGTCTTGATCTTTGCTGCCTAGCACACGAACCAAGTCCATGACATCAGCCATTACCGCAGAAGCGGTGGCACCAGCGCCAGCACCATCACCGCAGTAAAGCGTCTGTCCAAGCGGATGCGAGTTGACCAGTACGGCGTTTTTTACGCCATTGACGTTAGCCAGCAAAGCATCTTGCGGGATTAGGGTTGGGTGGACTCGTAGCTCAATACCTGCAGCAGCATGCTCTTGTCCTACACGACGTACTGCAAAGCCCAAGTGCTTGATACGGTAGCCAAGCTCTTCAGCATAGTTCACGTCTTGCAAGGTAATGCCAGTGATACCTTCGCAGTAAACTTTGTCAAACTGTAGAGGGATACCAAAAGCAATAGAGGCCAGCAATGCCAATTTATGCGCGGCATCAATTCCCTCAACATCAAACGTTGGATCTGCTTCTGCATAACCCAGCTCTTGCGCCTCAGTCAGCACATCGGCAAACGGTCGACCCTTATCACGCATTTCAGTCATGATAAAGTTACCCGTACCATTAATGATACCCGCTAACCAGTCGATCTTATTGGCAGCCAATGCTTCACGCATGACTTTAATAATAGGAATACCGCCTGCCACCGCCGCTTCATAAGCGACATGGACTTGGTTGGCCTCAGCAAACGCAAAAATCTCATTGCCATGCTCAGCCAATAGCGCTTTATTGGCAGTGACCACATGCTTGCCGTGTTTGATAGCATGTATGATGACGTCTTTTGCGAGGGTAGTACCGCCAATCACTTCAATAATAATATCAACGTTGTCACTTTCAGCAACCGCCATTAAGTCACTGTTTTGAATAATATTGGAGTCAATATCATCGCGCTGACGACGTGTACCCACTTCGGTAATGATAATATCACGTCCACTACGGCGTTTTAGCTCACCTAAGTTGTCATTGATTAGATTGACCACGCCCGTTCCGACGGTGCCTAGACCAAGTATCGCTAGTTTGATGGAGTTGCTCACAGTATCCTCAAAAGGTTGAATAAAAAATCGTTGAATGAAAAGACCAAAATAAAAGTGTGCCGCTGATTTTGCTTAGCGCTTTATCGTATCATATCGACAAGCAGTTGTGACGTCTACACTGGCAGTTGTAATGTCCAATTGTGATGTCTGCATTTATGCCGCCCTCACGATTGAACAGTAAACTCTATCCAATCATGATGGCAGGTATTAATTGGCGCCTGCTGCTTGTGCCAGTTCTGCAGCAGGAAGGTAGCCACCTATTTGCTGTCCTGCTTCGGTAAAGACGGCAGGTGTACCGCGTACGCCCAATCTTGCGCCTAATGCCATGTGTTCTTGTACTGGATTGGCACAGCTAGGCGCTTGAATGTTGGCACCCATTTTTGCTTGATCCATTGCCGCCCGGCGATCCTGACTGCACCAAATGGCTTCCATCTTGGGCACTGATTCTTGACTACGTGGCCAAGCGAGGTAACGTACTTCAATACCACGCGCATTGATATCCGCCATCTCTTCATGCAATTTACGGCAGTAACCACAATCGGCATCGGTAAAGGCATAAATAACAGATTTGGTTTCGCCTTTTGCTGGATAGATGATCATCTCTTTTTTATCCACAGCACTGAGGGCTTCTTTTGCGGTATTAGCCACCAATGAGGCACTGATATCCACTGGCGCACCATCACCCACGGCAATGATTTGGCCTTGAATGATATGCTTGCCAGACTTATCGGTAAAAAATGATGGCAACCCTTCAGCGGTGACCCAGTACATACCGTCCATCTCAGTGGGCACTGCTGACACGATGGTCTCTTCGATACCTGAAGCTTTTAGGTTTGCTTGTAGCGCTTCTACCACGGCTGGGTCACTATCCGCTGCTACAGTCGCCGCACTGACTTTTTTAGCAGAACTCACCTGACTAACATTGGTCTCTGCGCCACCGACCACACTGGTATTGCTCGTAGCGTCTGCCGCGTTGTTGGAACAACCAGCGGCAATAATCACCAATAAGGCACCCATCATACAACGAGATAGGGCGCTTCGAGAAAAACGGTGACGAGCTGGGGTATTTTTGCTGAGTGAAGAGGGCATAACGGTTTCCTATAGACAGCACGTCTAATCATGAATTCGCGCTAAAAAAGCGCTATTAATTTTTGTACTTGGTAAGGCGTATCGTTGATACGTTAAAAACTGTGAAAGCGTTTTTATAACTTATTGATAATAAAAGGTAGAGTGTCATAGCCTCTATATTACCATATTTGTGATAAATAACAGCCAGCGGCACATCGGTGAACAACATAAATAAAAGCAATTATGGTCAAAATGCCGACAGACGGTCATTTAAACGTAAGATACATTTGTACTATGTAATGTTGCTGCTCGTCTAGGTAGGCTACAGCTAAGACAGTGTTTTGATAAGATTTCTTATCACAGACACTTACAACGTATTTAATCAAAATTTTGCCTTAAGGAGCCCATATGGCAGGTGCCAGTTTATTAACCTTACTTGATGATATCAGTGTGATCTTAGATGATGTTTCAGTCATGACCAAAGTCGCTGCCAAAAAAACCGCAGGGGTACTGGGCGATGATTTGGCGCTGAATGCTGAGCAAGTTTCTGGTGTCAAGGCCAATCGTGAGCTGGCGGTGGTTTGGGCGGTGGCTAAAGGCTCATTCTTTAATAAACTTATTTTAGTTCCAGCAGCACTATTGATTAGTGCCATTTATCCGCCTTTAATCACCTTTTTATTGATGTGTGGTGGTTTGTACTTGGTTTATGAAGGGGCAGAAAAGGTCATCCATCGATTCTGGCCGCACATCTTGCCACACGATGAAGAGCAAAATGCGCGTCGAGAAGCCAATGCCGATGAAAAGGTCGATCTGGTTGCTTTTGAAAAGCAGAAAATTAACGGTGCCATACGAACGGATTTTATCCTGTCCGCGGAAATTATTGTGATTGTCCTTGGATCAACAGCCACTGCTACTTTGCTGGAGCGCAGCTTGGTGCTAAGTATTTTGGCCATCGGTATCACTGTGGGTATTTATGGTTTGGTTGCCGGTATCGTCAAGATAGATGATGCGGGTTTACATCTGATGGAACAAGACGGCAAGTTTTTACAAAAGCTGGGGAAGCTTATGTTTGCAGCAGCACCCAAATTGATGAAAATTCTGTCTGTCGTTGGTACGTTGGCGATGTTCTTGGTCGGTGGTGGTATCTTGGTTCATGGTGTTGACTTTTTGCACCATGGCGTAGAAGACATTGCTCATTTGACTGGTATTTTTGAAAGCATCACGACCACCCTGCTAAATGGTGCTATCGGTTTCATCATTGGTGCGGCAATCGTTGCTATTATGACCATCATTAGTAAACTTCGGAATAAAGACGGTGACGCTTCATCTGCGCATTAATAGCCTATCTTTTATATATTAAGCTGACCATAGAAAAACTGACAGTAGTCCAATAAAAAAGGCCCCAACATTGTGTTCAATGTTGGGGCCTTTCGGCTTAAGCTTATAGAACTAGCTATCGCCATCTACATCGTTTACGTCATTTGCCTCTAGCTTTTCAGCTTGGGTTGGCTTTTTATGATCGACTTTAGGCTTGCGAGTGCGCGCTTTTGGCACTTTTGGCGTGGTCAAATTAAACATACCTGTCTGTGGTAACAGTTGCTCCGCCACATTTTCAATCATGTTCTTGTAGCTGGCAATCGTAGTTTTTGACTTCGCAGCCTGACTTTCTTCTTTGGTTAGTTGCTCGGTTTTAGCATCAGCTTCAACCTCTGTGACAGCATCGGCTTGTTCCTCGCTAATCATAGTGTCCGCTGCTTCAACCGCTGCTTCAACCGCTGCTTCAACCGCTGCGCTTTGAGCGTCAGCATCTTCAGCCTCAGACTGCTGAGATGATGCTTGTGCTTGGTCTGCTTCTAGAAGTTGTTCGCTATCTTTACTGACACCCTCTGTTTGTGCTTGATTGGTCAGAGCAGTTGCCGCCACATCATGCGCATCAACTTCGTTCCCAGTGTGCGGCGACTCAGTGCTTGATTCGTTGGCAACGTCTGTCTCAGCGTCCTGTTCAGGAGCAGCGCTTAGGTGTGCTGACTCTTGATAATCAGGATGCTGGCCACGAGGATCGTTGCTGGCACGTTTGCCAACAGCGCGTGGTTCAACATCCGTTTTACCTTGCGGCGCTGCAAACTTACTGACAGCTTGTGTCATTGTCTCAAAGCGCGCTAGGTAATCAATAGTCAAAGGCTGATAACCATAGTTGCTAAAGTTAAAGCTCTGATCGACAGACGCCTCACTGGCTTCTGTACTTGCTTCTGTATTGGTCACCACGCTATCGGTGTTGGCAACTTCTTCAGCCTGCTGTACTTTTGCTTTATATAGAGCAATCGTCTCGATGAAGCAGTTAATCACGCCGTTTTCATCTAAGCGCGTTTGCGCGTCTGGCAGCGTCGCACGAATGAACTCACCAACCGTACCACGAATAGTTGGGACACTTATCGCGGCTTGCTCATTGGCTTGCGGCTTTTGAGTGGTTTGTGCTTGCGTGCGCTGACGACGCACCACACGTGGGTCGTTACTGGCTTGACCAAATTTCTCAGCGGTCACGTAGCGCGTGGCAAACAAGACTTCATGGGTCAGTTGTAGCGCTGAACCACTAATGTTGCTCGTGCTATTTTCTTGAGCATCTTTTACACCCTCACGCTTGTCAACGTCAGTCGTATTGCTTGCTTCTGGATGCTTTGGTGATGCTTCAACAGTTGCTACTTCAGGCACTTTTGCGTCTGACACATCCGTTTGAGCATCCGCTGTCTGCTCAGAAGGTGACTGCGTTGCTGTGTCTAGCGTAGCTTCTTTTTCCGCTGGGTTAGGCTCGGTTTTAGAAGCACTCTCTTGTACCGTATTCTCAGTAGCTTTTATCTTAGCTTCATCAGACGTATGCTCACCAGACTTATGCTCACCAGACTTAGACGCACCAGATATAGCTTCATCAAGCTTAGACTCATCAGTTTTTGCAGCGCCTTTGTCCGTCACTTTTGGCTCAGCAGTTTGCTCAACAGCGCTTTTTACGTCTTTGCTTTGTTTATCAGTACGCTGTTGATCGGCACGTTGTTGATTGCTAACTTCTGTCGTTGCATCGTCTTTTGATAGAGCATTCACTGAGTCTTGTTGAGCCAGTTGATGTTTTGTCGGGGCAGATTTGCTGTCATCTAGAGACAAATGCACAACTTCTGGAGACTTGAGAACAGCTGGTGCTTCATTGACTTGCAACACGACCTCATTAGGGTCTTGATTGCGGCGCTTGTCCGAAGTGTTCTTATTGCTATTGCCCTCTGTCGCTGTCTGCTGATGTTGCTGTGTATTCTCAGCGGTTAGTGTCTCGCCGCGCTCAAGTTTCCCGCGTGAGCCACGTTGACTATGTGATTTGCGCTTAGTTCGAGTCTGCTCAGCGGCTGCATTATCGTTTTTGTCTTCAGAGTCATTACGCTCATTTGCATTGCGTTTGTTGTTCTGATGATTGCTATCTTGACGATTAGTGTCTTGGCGATTACTGTCTTGACGATTGTTGCGATTGCGATCATTCGTACGTCTGTTGTCTTGCTGACGCTTATCTTGATGACCAGACTGCTTATCATCGCCATCATTTGAAGCTTGGCTGTCAGTATTGCTATTTACTTCGTTGTTGGTGTCATCTGTCTGCTCTTTTCTTTGGCGCGGCTTAGAAGATCTCGATTTGCGCGACTTACGTCTTCTTCTGTCTTCATTGCTGCTATCATCCGTATCGCTGTCCGAATGACGACGTGCTTGCTGACAATTGGCATTGTTGTCCGACGATCCAGCGTCATTCTTTTGCTGGTCATTTTGCTGATCGTTTTGTTGAGCGACTGGTGCATTATTGGCAGCAGTGTGCAACGCATTGCTATCCACTTGTCCAAATGAGCCTAAGCTTTGCGCACCCGTATTGACCAGCGCTTCGATGGCTTCAGCGGCATCACGGCTGCTGACACTTGGTGTGGTGGTGGCTTGCGGCGCTTGAGCAAACAGGTTAGACAGCCAGGCAACCGCTTGTGGCTGTGCGGTCGTCTGACTATTGGCAGGTTGCGCTGCTACTGGCGCTGATGCAACACTTTGATGCTGGCCGGATTGCTGAGTAGCATTAGACGAACCATTGTTTTTGTGGTTGCGATGATCATTGCTATGGTCAACGGTATCGGTTTGCTTAACAGCAGATTTATTGTCTGGCGTTTGACGTGGCTGACGCGTTGGCTGTTGTTCTGGACGTTCTTTTTCAGCAGTTTGCCAATCCACATTATAGCCAAGATCGCTGTGTTCTTGCTGCTGGGTATCCGTGATACGCTCATAGCTCGATGGAGCAAAACCGTCACGGTTAAAGTGCAGCTTAAAGTTCGGTGATTCTAAGTGTGCATGCGGTAAAATCGTGATACGAGTGCCGCTGTCTTGTTCAAGATATACGAGGCTGTCGCGCTTTTCATTTAATAAGAAGGCGGCGATGTCAGTCGGTACTTCTGCTTGTACTTCACCTTGACGCTCTTTTAACGCAATTTGCTCAATCTGACGCATGATGGATAGTGACAAGGAGCGCAAATCACGAATCATGCCATTACCATGGCAGCGCGGGCAGATATAACCCGTTGATTCTTCTAATGACGGACGCAGACGCTGACGGCTCATCTCCATCAAACCAAACTTAGAGATATCGCCAAACTGTACGCGCGCGCGGTCGTATTTGGTGGCATCAATCAGGCGCTTTTCAACTTCTTTTTGATGCTTATTGTCGTTCATGTCGATAAAGTCGATAACGATCAAACCACCCATATCGCGCAGACGCAGTTGGCGTGCAATCTCATCTGCGGCTTCTAAGTTGGTATGGTAAGCGGTCTCAGCAACGTCTGAGCCTTTGGTCGATTTGGCTGAGTTGATATCGATAGAAACCAACGCTTCTGTTTGGTCAATAACAATTGAGCCGCCTGATGGCAGACGCACTTCACGTTGGTACGCCGTTTCGATTTGTTTTTCGATATTAAAGCGTGAAAACATTGGCTCATAATCGGTATATTTGCGCAATTTTTCCGCTTGTTTTGGCATGACGGCGTCAATGAAACCTGCCGCTTCGATGTAAGCGTTTTCGTTATCGATCCAAATCTCAGAAATATCATCGCGCAAATAGTCACGGACAGCACGGGTAACGACGCCTGCTTCTTGGTGCACCAAACGTGGCGACGGATATTTTTGGTTTTGTTCTTGGATGGCTTGCCAAATGTTGAGCAAATGGTTCAAATCATGTTGCAAGTCTTCTTGCGTTTTGCCAATACCAGCCGTGCGAATGATGACGCTCATGCCTTTTGGTAAATCAAGATTGCTGAGCATACGCTTCATGTCTTCGCGCAGCTTGCCTGAGATTTGACGAGAGATGCCGCCGCCGCGAGGGTTGTTTGGCATCAATACCAGATAGCGTCCCGCTAATGATACATAAGTCGATAATGCAGCGCCTTTGTTGCCGCGTTCTTCTTTTTCGACTTGAACGATCAGCTCGTCGCCTTCTTTGATCAGCTTTTTGATATTTTCATCACGTGGATTGCCACTCAAGTATTCGGTTGAGATTTCACGAATGGGCAAAAAACCTTGACGCTGTGAGCCATATTCGACAAACACGGCTTCAAGTGACGGTTCGACACGCGTTACGTGACCTTTATAGATGTTGGATTTTTTTTGTTCACGGGTACGGTTTTCTAAGTCGAAATCGTATAGATGGTTGCCTTTACATAAGGCGACACGAATTTCTTCGTTTTGAGTAGCGTTGATCAAGATGCGTTTCATATTAATATCCTATGAGTACGCATAACAACGACAAGATGGGCTTTCAAGCGTGGTGGCAAGTATGGCTAATGGTAAGATTAGCGTTGACGGATTGTGATTAACAGTAAAACGTAAATGGTGGGTTTAATAAAACACGTCGGTTTTCAATGGCTTATTTACCTAAAATGATTAGCAGGAGTAATGTCGCTAATGAGAATATAAACGCAATAGGGTGTAAGTCTATGTATTTATATTTTTATCCTATTATTGGTCGGCTTGGGTTAAATATTAATGCATAAGCATACTATTGTATTATCAGTAAGTTCTGGTGGTAGCTTGGGCGGCGCACGTTACAAAAGCGCGCGACGGTCAGTTACTGGTTTAAAAATACTGATACTAAAGCAGTATCGTGCTGGTGCAGTCCATCCATCAAAGTCTAGCAATAATATCGCTGTTACAAAGTCTATTATCTAAAATAGGTGTCGCAGCGGTTATCCATTTAGGTGAAGCAATTGGTTACTCTTTATTTATCGTTCTGTCAAATGTCACGTCAATAATATTTGGGGCGTTTTAACATTAAGTATCGCAGCTTCGGTGATCAGCGGGGCGTACTTGGCAAACAGAATACATGACCAAACTTATAGGGGCAGTGCTGTATTTACATCTTATTTATTGTCATCTGTTTGGCCACCAATACTTAGGCAGCTATCGAGTTACTTCTCGATCCTAACGTTAAACAGCCCATACTTGCTCAACGACGCTCGCGTAAAAGACCATCAGATAAGTAATTATTAAATAATAAATAGTTATCCAGTAAAGTCGTTGTCATGCGGGTGGTGAGTCAATGTTGTGTCATTATCGGTCAACAAACAGGCGCTTGGCCTTGCTTATTCACGCTGAGTCTATGAACACAAAAGTATGTAGTATCACTATTTATTTTATGGCACTGATTATTTCATGTAATTGACTATAATCAATGCAGTTACTTCAATTTATGGGGTCACATCTATTAATATCTATAAGTGATATATGCCAATAGACCGTAGGCCCTAAAATCAGATGAAACGTTCAACCTTTACAGGGTATATAGCGTATACCATCTTACCAACTAGTAGTAAAAATGAGGATAGGCTATCTGAAACAACAATGATTATTGCTGTAGCTTCTGCTTAATTGGCGCTCAACATGCTAAACTATAACAAATCTTTGTGTAAATACCTAACTAAAAATGACGAACTCAAAAATGACCGACGACGCACCAATCCATGAAGCCCCTGCTATCTTCAATAGTAAAACACGCCCGCAAAGCGCTGACGATGAGATCAGCAATTTTGGCAAGGTGAACTATCTTGAAGTCACGCGCCATCAGCACGACCAGCGTTTGGATAACTTTTTACTCAATCGCTTAAAAGGGCTACCAAAATCGCATATCTATAAAATGATTCGCTCCGACGAGGTGCGCGTTAATAACAAACGTTGTAAAGCGCATGACAGAGTACAGCGTGAAGACGTGGTACGTATTGCCCCGGTAGAGCTTGCAACGCGCGACAAACCCATTATCAGCACCGAATTTGCCAACAGCTTACTGGCACGTGTGGTCTATGAAGATGAAGGCATGCTGGTTCTTAACAAACCTTCTGGCATTGCGGTTCATGGCGGCAGTGGCTTGGACTTTGGGGTGATTGAAGCCATGCGCGAAGTGACGGGTAAAAAATACCTAGAGCTGGTACATCGCATCGATAAAGATACCTCAGGGCTATTGATGATTTCTAAAAAACGCTCAGCCTTAAAAACGTTGCAGCAGTATCTTGTGGACAAAACCATTCAAAAGCACTATTTATGTCTTGCTAAAGGACAGCCTGCGCTCAATGAGCAATGTATTGATGCGCCATTACTACGTTATACGCTGGCGAGCGGCGAGCGCCGTGTCAAAGTTGATGCGCAAGATCCACAGGCCAAAGAATGCCAAACGGACATTGTCGTACATAATCGTTTTACACTGGCAGGTCAGTCAGTTAGCTTGATCGAAGCCAAACCATTAACAGGCCGCACCCATCAAATCCGTGTGCATTTGGCTCATATCGGTCACGCTATTTTGGGTGATGATAAATATAACGTACATGATAAATCAGGCGTACATCGTCTGTGTCTACATGCGTGGCGCTTAGATATTCCAGGCTATGAGACAATTACTGCACCGCTACCAGAAGATATGGCAGACTGGTTACCAGAGCAAACCAAATTGCCTGAATAAGATTGAAACGTAGAAGTCATTGTCTACAGGCTACTTCTGTTGAAAACTATCTCCTTAAACGTCACGATCCCTTATTATTAATCACTAATAATTTGCCGTGACGTTTTTGTATTCACTATTTACTATCACTATTCGTTAAGGTCAATTCATGAGTGAACCCTCTATCGCCCCTAATCGAGCACCCGCGAAACCCTCTCAATCATCAGACTCGCATCTCTTAGCAGATAAAACGCTGATTATTTTTGATTGGGATGGCACGCTGATGGACTCAATCGGCTTGATTGTTGAATCCATGCATGTAGCAGGCGAGGCGCATGGCTTCCAAACGACGGATAAGGAAGTACAAGACATCATTGGACTGAGTCTAATGAATGGCATTGAGATTTTATATCCTCAAGCAACCGATACCCAAAAGCTGGCCATTCAACAAAGCTACGCCGATTACTATATTCCTAATAGTCATCGCACGCCCTTCTTTGCGCCCATAGAAGCGATGCTGCAGACCTTGCAACAGCAAAGCAAACGTCTGGCGGTTGCCACGGGCAAAAAAAGAAGAGGACTTGATCGGGTATTGGATGCCTCCAAAAGCCATGACTACTTTGTTATGACACGCTGTGCGGACGAGGCAGGTTCAAAACCTGATCCACAGATGCTTAACGACATCTTAGATTATACGCAGCAACAGATTTCTGACGCCGTTTTTATTGGTGATAGCATCTATGATATTCAGATGGCCACGCAACTGGGCATGACCAGTATTGCGGTTAATTACGGTACAGCATCAAGTGCGGAGCTGGCTGCGCAGAACCCCACTTATCAAGTAGAGACGCCGCAAGCTTTAGCGGATTTATTATGCGGATAGTGCAAAAAGCTATAACTGTTTAATAAAGGCACTAATCAAAAAGGGTTTATCGCAAATAACGATAAACCCTTTTTTATGACAGACGCTGCTTAGTTAGCGCTTTTTTACTTATCAATGTTTTGCACAATATCTGACGGTTTATTGTCACCGTTTTCAGTATCGTTATGGTCAGTAGCATCATTGTCAGTAGCATCTGACTCACTAAGATCGGTCTCAATAAGTTTGTCATCGTTAAGCTGGTAGTCATACCAGTTGCCCATCACGCCCGCCAACTCATCAAGACCTTCTTTTCTTAACGCTGAAAATAACTGAATCGTACACTTCAAACCCAGTTTTTTCAGTCTTTTGCGCGTGTTCAGAAGGGCGTTTTTGGAAGCGCCGTACTTAAGCTTGTCTGCTTTGGTCAACAAGATGTGTACTGGCAGGTCACCATCTTTGGCCCAGTGTAGCATTTGCTCATCGAAAAACTTTAGCGGATGACGAATATCTGTCATCAGCACCAACCCTGCAAGGCTTGAGCGTGAAACCAAATATTCTTCTAGCTCAACTTGCCACTCTTTTTTCATCTCAAGCGGTACGGCCGCATAGCCATAGCCTGGTAAATCAACCAATCTTCTATCAGTATCGCCGATACTAAAAAAGTTAATCATCTGCGTACGCCCAGGCGTTTTAGATGAGCGGGCCAGCTGTCGCTGATTGGTCAAGGCATTGATCGCCGAAGATTTGCCTGCGTTTGAGCGTCCTGCAAAAGCAACCTCTAGACCCACATCAGGGGGACAGAGACGAAAGGTAGGCGCTGATGTCATAAATTCGGTTTGTTGAATTTTCTGACGAGACTTGGTGTTGAACAACGCGTGTTCTGCGGCAACATCTGTAAACGGGGTACTCATAAATGGCTCATTAATCTTCAAAAAATGGATACGGTCGCAAATCTTTAATGGGGTAATGGTTCTAGTCAAAATTAAGATAAAAAGATCAGGGACACAAACGGACTGATAGAGAGTGTGGATTGATTTTTGGTCATCAGCAGACAACAAGACAATCTTTAAAGCAATCTTTTTAGAATACTGACTATTCTATACTATTACCTGTCTTACTGATTGAAATAACGGTGATTAACATCATATAAATGCCAGCATAACATTAAATGTCATCTGTGATTGACCCTAGCACTGGCATAAAAAGCGTTACCAAAGCCAAACTTTATTTGTCTAGGTTTCCATGACATACATTGTTACAATGTTTACTCAGATATGTTGAATGAACATCGTTTGGTCGAAGGGCTGATTAAACGGATGACACATCAAATGGAGGTGTTCTATGTTCTCAATTACCAAGATTTTCAGTCAAACTCCTCGAACTCTAATCGGTAATGCAGCTGGATTACTGTTGACTGGGCTATTAGCAAGTAGTGCCATGATGACCAGCGCGCAAGCCGCAGATATCGCAACGACCTATGATAACTCATGTGCTGCCTGCCACGATAGTGGCGCGTTAAATGCCATCAAAAAAGGTGACAGCGCAAAATGGCAACAGCTTATACAGCAAAAAGGTATGCCAACCCTGATCAATTCAGTAAAGCGCGGCATGAGTCAAATGCCTGCTGGCGGACTGTGCGGCAATTGTGACGATGATGACTATCGTCAGCTGATTGATTATATGAGTAAATAAAGGCCTTATCAATAACACCGAATTATTAAGACACCGAATTATTAAGACAAAGCACAGGTGTTTTTGCACACTTTTATTTAAGTGATTTTTTAGTACAGCATTAGAAAAACTGGCGGATATGACGATTAAGTAGGCAAATCCTGCAAAGTCTTGCTATAATAATTAAAAATAAACCCTGATGATAGTAAGTACTTTCAGACTGCTTGTCTCCAAGACCTTAAAATACATGTCTGCTTTGTTAATAAAAGGGCAGCTTATACTGGGTATCTTATTAGTACAATCACTCTAAATAATGCTTACGCCGAGCTAGTAGGATTTGTATCAATGAAAAAGTTAATCGCTGCTGCCAGCTTATGCGTTGCAAGTTTCAGCGTACAAGCTGCTATTGTTGTTCCTGAGTATGATATTAACGCCGGTAAGCAAGTTGCAGAAACCGTTTGTGCCGCTTGTCATGGTGTTGATGGTGTTAGTGTGGTTCCTGCGCAGCCTAATTTAGGCGGTCAAAACGTAAAATATCTCTACAAACAGTTGGTCAACTTTAAAGCGGGCTACCGTAAAAATGGTATCATGCAGTCGCAAGTGGCAAACTTATCTCAGCAGGACTTGGCCAATGTGGCCGGTTACTATGCCAGTCAAGCACCTTGGGGCGTGGGTTTTGGTAATCCTGCCACCAACCAAGAAGCAACCAAGCTTTTCTTAGGTGGTGATAAAACACGCGGTATCATTGGCTGTGCAGGTTGTCATGGTCCAGATGCTGCTGGTAATGAATGGGCAGCATTTCCACGTCTAGGTGGTCAGCACGCTCAATATATCGCCACTCAGTTAAAATTATTCCGTGCCGCAGGCCGTGTTGATGACATCGATAGTGATGAGCAAAAGCGTGTCAACGATGCGGCAAAAGAAGGCGAAATGGGCATGATGCAAACAGTGGCCTCTAAGCTATCAGACCGCGACATTCGCGTATTGTCTGACTATATAAGCGCTATCCACTAACTCATCGGTACTGTTTACGCCAGTTGCTGTCGCCTTTATCGACAACAACATGCACGCACAATTTATTTTCGTTACGATTTAGCTATCAAACCCCGATTTCGGGGTTTTTTTACAGCTGTCTGTCCCTCATATTATAGAGACAATATCAAAGTAAAATCATATACAGGCGTTTGCCATTACTCTGTGTGATGATACATTGTCGTTATTCCCATTAGATCGTTTGGATTTAGATTATGATGATCCGTTATGCTTCTTATTTTATCGCAGCTTTGCTACCGTTATTGCTGTTTCGCTGGTTTGCGCCTGCCTCAGTTGGTGAGATCGATTTTTGGTTGCTTTGGCTGCTTGCCATGATAGTGGTATCGCTGCCGATCGTTTATGCTGAAATCGCGTTGGCCTATCGCAGTGTCGAGGCACCATTAGCAGGAATGCAGAAGCTTACTCGTGAGGCGGATGCCAGCCCAGTATGGCGTAGCTTCGGTTGGTTGGCAGCATTGGTATCTATTGTTATTGCCGCACTGGTTATATCGGGTGCTAGCACAGGTATATTAGCCGCACTGACTGATCTCAATAGCGCACCAGATTTGCCAAGCTTTGCGCTTGGTGCAGGTTTAATTGTTATTACGGTTCTACTAAGTTTGCTTGGTGTGGCACCTTTACCCATTGGGCTAGGGCTGATGGTGGTGGGTTTATTATTGGGCGTGGCAAATGGCTTGCCCACGATTGATTTTGCCATGACGGATATCAGCTTAAGTGAATGGGCACGTGCGGTGGCGCTGGCATTGGTCAGTGTTGGGGCGGGTACCGGCTTATATTGGTTTGGTCAAAATCTTGTGAGCAAACAGGTCATTACAGCCGTCGATGCCAACAAAGCTAATGCGCAAAAGTCTGCGCGCAAGCGTGCAGCTAACGAGTATCGCGCGAGCAAATTGGTACTACCGATCTGGATATTGCAGTTGGTCGTTGGGGTGGTTGCATTACTATTAAGCGGTATGTCATTACCACCGATTGGTCAGCTATTATATTGGGTAGGGGTGCTGTTTGTGGTTAGCTATTTGCTGCACTATAGTACTCAGCAATTGGCGCATAAGTTTGGTCTATTGATCAGCTTGGTCGCAACCTTAGTATTAGCACTGATATTAGTCGTTGCTATTCCAACCACATGGTTGGTTGGTATCTTGGTCATTATTAGTAGCGTGGCGGTTTTATTGTTGTCAGTATTCGTGGGCTGGCAAATGAAAATCAGCCATTTGCGCAAGTCATTGAACTTTGGTAATGAAGCCTTGTACAACTTATGGAGGGTGGCTATACGCTTAGTGGTACCGTTAGCGTTGTTACTTGCTCTGATCGGTTGGGTAATGCAGTGGCTGAGCTGATAGTGAAGGACGATAAAACAGACAGTCAAAGTGCGGCATCTGTAGGACGCGAGCCAATGACAGTATATTTGGCCTATGCAGAAGACGCACAGCGCCAGCATTATTTGGCGTTACAAGTGAGCCATGGAAACAGTTTGTATGATGCGCTTGTGCAAGCAGGATGGTTGGAGCAGTTTCCAGAGCTTGATAACTGGTGTCAGGAGGTTATAGACATTGTCACACCCACGGCTAAGCGTTGGCATGTGGGTGTCTATGCAAAAAAACAACCGCTCAACTATCAGTTGCAGCCACTTGACCGCATCGAGGTATATCGTAGCTTAAGCGCTGATCCAATGTCTCAGCGCAAAAGTAAAACTCGGGGCTAAAACGGCAATGATAGAGCGTTGATGGCAATTAAGAGACCGGAAGGCTCTCTATACCTTCAATACGGCTAACCAAGCCATTATCATCGAAATAAACAACCAAATGCTGGCTGGCATCTTTCACATCGGCGATGCCTTTGCGTCGGCCTTCTGTACCCGCTTGATAGTCATAAATATAATCCCAGCGCTTAGGCTCAAGCGTGTCTCTAATGGCCGGACTACCAAGAATATAAAGCACTTGGTTTTGGTTCATGCCCACTTGTAGTTTTTGAGCTTGGGTCTGAGTAATCGCAGTACCTTGTGGCAAGTCAATCCTATAAACACTCAGTAGTGAGCAGCCAGACATAGCCACAGCAGCACTTAGCATACTGGTAATGACAATCTTGCGTAATGCGCTGGTAGGGCTTAATGGACGAAAATTTAATGTCTTTATCATGGTAAGATGACTCATAAGAAATGAATTAGGCACGGCCAACGTTGATTGATACTTGTCTGGCCGACAATCTTGGACAAATGATACGTCATTTACTTGCAATTTCCTACCACTTACGACATTATTTACCAAACGCTACCTGAGCGATTTGGTTATTTATATTTAAAATTCATAGACTTGCATTGAGATTTTCTCAAAAAGAACAAGCTAGCCATTTATTTAGAGCAAGCCAGTTTGCGGTTATTAGAATATTTTATATCGAATAAAAAGTAATCATTAACGATTATTTATCTCATATTTTTGATTTTTTATTTGCTAAGACTTTTATAGTCAGAAGGAATACTATGGCTTCTTTTACCAATCAAGATTTACGTAAAGCCGGATTAAAGGTGACATTACCTCGTATCAAGATTTTAGAGCTGCTCGAGAGTGCCGAGTTGCATCACATGAGTGCAGAAGAGATTTATAAAGCGCTCATCGAGCAAGGTGAGGATGTGGGCTTGGCAACGGTTTATCGTGTGCTCACCCAGTTCGAGCAAGCTGGAATCGTTGAGCGTCACAACTTTGAAAACAATCTATCGGTGTTTGAAATCACTCAAGAAGGACATCACGATCATTTGGTTTGTGACGTTTGCGGCAAAATTATAGAGTTCCATAACGAGGTGATTGAAGAAGAGCAACTTCGAGTCGCGGAAAAGCATGGTTTTAAATTATCAGGACACTCATTGGTATTGTACGGCATCTGTAATAACCAAGAATGTCGCGACAGCGCCAAATAGTTAGGTTGGCGATTAAGCAGCATAATTACATATCGCTTAGTTAAGTAAAATAACGCTCCTTTTAGAGAAAGTAATCAAAGTCTCGACATTAAAAAAGCCTTCACTACTAAAAATGAAGGCTTTTTGCATTTTAAAACGTATGTGTGCCAGTCGCAAAACCAGCACAGTAGATTGGACAGGATAGGTGTAACTAAGTGATATCGAGTGATAAGCTATCAGCGCCTTCATCCAAATTGACCGTTCCACTTTTACTACTCAGTTTGATTTTTAAGCGCAAATCATTTGGCGAGTCGGCATGGAGAATGGCTTCTTTATAAGTGATTTCCCCTTGTTCGTATAAGTCAAATAGGGCCTGATCAAAGGTCTGCATACCGCTATCGCGTGAGCGCGTCATCACATCTTTGATTTCATGAACCTCACCTTTACGGATATAGTCACTGATCAATTGTGAGTTTAATAAAATCTCAATGGCGGCGCGTCGTCCTCTACCATCCGGGGTTGGAATAAGCTGCTGCGCGATAATGGCCTGTAGGTTAAGCGACAAGTCCATAAACAACTGATTGTGGCGACTGGTTTCAAAGAAGTGAATAATACGGTCAATCGCTTGGTTGGCATTATTGGCATGCAAGGTGGCAAAAACTAAGTGACCTGTTTCAGCATATTGAATCGCGTAACTCATGACCTCACGATTACGAATCTCACCAATCAAAATAACATCAGGCGCTTGGCGTAAGGTATTTTTTAGACCCGCTTCAAAGGAGTGTGTATCAATACCGACTTCTCGCTGGGTAATGATACAGCCTTGATGCTTATGAACAAACTCAATCGGATCTTCAATGGTAATGATATGACCTTGAGAGTTTTGATTGCGATGTCCGATCATGGCCGCAAGGGTCGAGGATTTACCCGTACCCGTGGCACCAACCAACAAGATAATCCCACGTTTTTTCATTGCCAGCTCTTTTAGTGCGGGCGGTAAGCGCAATTCTTCAACCGTTGGGATTTTATTCTCAATTTTTCGTAAAATCATTCCTGCCATATCACGCTGTATAAAGGCGCTGACCCGAAAACGTGCTTGCTGCGCTTCATCAGAGATGGCAAATTGACACTCGTTTGTCTCTTCAAATTCCGCTTGCTGGCCTGGTGTCATCACCCCTTTAACCAGTCTCATGGTTTGCTCAGCACTTAAGGGCGTTTTGCCCACTGGCAGGATTTTCCCATTTATTTTCATAGAAGGGGCGACATCAGCAGTAATAAAAAGGTCAGAGCCATTTTTATTAATCATTAATTGCAATAGTTTATCAATGTCCATATCGTACCTGCATTCGATGTAAATCGATTAGAAAAGTGGCTGAAATCATGCTGTAAAGATTGCTAATAATGATGGTACTACTATAAAAAAGCTTCAGGTTGTTTGGCGTAAGGGCGAGCCACGTCTTTGGTGATAGTGCCTTTACCAACCAAATTCTTGAGCGTTTGGTCAAGCGTAATCATCCCGTCACCTGCACCCGTTTGAATGGCCGAGTACATCTGAGCGATTTTATTTTCCCGTATCAAGTTGCGAATGGCAGGCGTGCCCAGCATGATTTCGTGAGCAGCCACGCGGCCACCGCCTTGACGACGCAGCAGCGTTTGTGAAATAACGGCTTGTAGTGATTCTGATAGCATCGCACGAATCATATCTTTTTCTGCAGCGGGAAACACATCAATAACACGGTCAATGGTTTTAGCTGCTGAGCTGGTGTGCAAGGTTCCAAATACTAAATGCCCTGTTTCGGCCGCCGTCAATGCCAAGCGAATGGTTTCAAGATCACGCAGCTCACCGACCAAAATCACGTCTGGATCCTCACGTAATGCAGAGCGTAGGGCAGGCTCAAACCCTAACGTGTGACGATGAACTTCACGCTGGTTAATGAGGCTTTTTTTGGACTCATGGACAAATTCAATCGGATCTTCAATGGTTAAAATATGCTCTTTGCGGTTTTCGTTGATGTAGTCAATCATGGCAGCCAAGGTGGTCGATTTACCAGAACCAGTCGGACCGGTAACCAATACCACACCGCGTTTAAAGTCTGAGACGCGTTTGAATACATCGCCCATCCCCAAATCTTCCATGCTCAAGACCTTGGAAGGAATGGTACGAAAGACAGCACCGGCGCCGCGATTTTGATTAAAAGCATTGACCCGAAAACGCGCTAAATTGGGGATCTCAAAAGAAAAATCTGTCTCAAAAAACTCTTCAAAGTCTGCACGCTGCTTATCATTCATAATGTCATAAATAAGCTGATGCACCACTTGATGCGTCATCGAAGGCATATTGATGCGGGTCATCTCGCCATCCGCTCGAATCATGGCTGGCATACCCGCCGAAATATGCAAATCTGACGCTTTGTGTTTGACGGTAAAGCGCAGCAGGTCTTCAATGCTTAAGGTGTTTTTTTCAGCCATAATCAACTATTCCTATCAATAAGAGTAAGACAAAAGAGCTTAAAGGTGTGCGGTTGCCAATCGATAGATGCTCTTGTTTCGGCCAATAAATTTGATGGATAATAAGCGATACCACTTACCATTACTTTCACATGCCGCCATATATGTTATTTCATGTAACAATATAATAACAAGACTATTGTCATTTAACCATCTACTACATCAACAAAATGTAAAATTAGTTATGCTGGTAATCAAAGCGTGGACTGCTAAATAACCAACTTTTGGCAGAACTTTAGTGATAAATACGAGTAGTCACAAAGACTGGCAGTGATAATTGCTAAAGGTAATATGCTAAAGCGTGTCCAATCATTACAAACGATCTGTTTCATTATCCTTGTGAGCCTTCTATGACAAATTCTAAAAACAATATTAATAAAGATATCGATGACCAAAGTCTTATCAATGATTGGCAACAAGTCAGTAAACAAGTAACTCAGGCTTGTGAGCAAGCAAGCAGGCCCGCTGAAAGCGTGCGATTGCTAGCAGTCTCTAAAACCAAACCTGCGGATATGGTGGCAACATTGGCTAAACAGGGACAAACGCATTTTGGCGAAAATTACTTGCAAGAAGCCATCGAAAAAATAGACGCCTTAAAAGACAAACCTGAATGCGAGAATATCGTTTGGCACTATATCGGTAGTATCCAGCGTAACAAGACCCGCGATATTGCCGAACATTTCGATTGGGTACAAACGGTTGAGCGCGATATCATTGCCAAGCGTTTAAATGACCAACGTCCAGCCGAGATGTCACCATTGAACATTCTAATTCAGTTGAATATTGATAATGAAGCAAGTAAATCAGGATGCTTGCCAGAACAATTGCCTGAACTAATAAATACTATTAAGGAATATGAACGCTTGCAGCTGCGAGGTTTGATGATTATTCCTGCCAAAGCAGATACCGATGCTTTTGCTCGCACCAAGCAAGTATTTGACGATATTAAGCATCGCCACCCAGAGCTGAGTGGCTGGGATACGTTAAGTATGGGCATGAGCGGCGATATGACCGAGGCAATTGCTAACGGTGCCACCATCGTACGGGTGGGAACAGCAATCTTTGGCGCAAGAGAGTAGTGATAACTTGCTAACATGGCTGTCTTTATTCGCGATTTTTTATTGAAGGCTCGTCAAGTTTGTGATGGTGTATCAAAGCACCATACTGAGTGAGAAAAAGTTTCCGTAACGCATGGACAAAAGGCAACTTGCTGCGGTGTTGCCATTGTACCCATTCAAGCGCCAATACGCAGAGCGTGAGCCAAATGGTGCCTGCAAGGTAACCTGCTACGATATCGCTTGGAAAATGGGCACCCAAGTAGATTCGACTGGTACCAATTAATAAAACGAGTACGCTGAGGATAATGGATAGCGCTGTTTTTATAGCGCTTTTATGTGTGCTTTTGATAATTAAATATATCAGAAACCCGTAAAAAACAAACGAGCCCATGGAATGACCACTTGGGAAACTAAAGCCAATCGCATCGATTGCCTCATTGATAGACGGTCGCCCTCGCTCATAAATTTGTTTTAATAACCACGTCAATGCGCCATTGCCGCCGATTGCAATGATAAAAAATAACGTTGTCCACTTATCTTTGGCTTTAAACCACAGTAATAAAACCACAATCACCGACACACTGGATAAAAACCACACAGAGCCGATTTCTGTCACTAACGTATACATGACATCCAGTGAGGAGGTGGCGATGGTTTCAAAAAATCCAATGATGTGGTTGTCAAAGGTCTCTAACTTGTCTTCTAAGACTTGGCTTGCCAATGCAGAAAACAGCCACATCAGTAATATGGCCATCCTTAAACCGATGATCAGAAACATCGCTAAAAGCCCTGCACGCTTAGTTTCTGCTTCCATAATGCACTTGCCTTTGCTTAGTAAAATTTATCTCATTTTGTGAATGGTAAAAGATTATAAATAGGATAATTTTGAATCAAATCATCAAATCATCAAATCATCAAATCATCAAATCATCAAATCAGGTCATCAAACTTGGTCACCAGCATTTGCGTGATTTTGAGATTGTCAGTGGCGATAATTTCGAACCGATAATTGGCATATTCAATCGTGTCTGTTTTCTTTGGAATTTTGCGTAGCATATACATCATAAAGCCACTGATGGTTTCATAGTTTTGACTGCGCGGCAAGCTGACAATATCTAAAGCGCGAACCACATCTTCAATGGGCGTCATGCCATCGATTAACCAAGAGTTGTCTGTACGCTGGACAATGGGCTGCTCCTCCATGGTCACAAGCTCGCCCATGACGATACTCATGACGTCTTTGAGGGTAATTACCCCAACCACCAATCCATACTCATTCACAATCACGGCAAAGTCAGCACCCGTAGACTTAAACATCTCTAACACTTCAAACAACGACAAGGTATCAGGAACAAACAAGGCCGGTTTGAGTAGCGCCTTGTCAGTTAGGCTGACCTGTTGCTGGTTGAGAACCAATGCCAAAAAACTACGCGATTCTACATAACCCAAGATCTGTTCTAAATCATCTTCATGACAGACCAAGAATTTATTGTGCGGCTGTTCGATCATAACCTCAACGACGGCTTCGGTGCTGGTTTTGGTATCGAAATATACGATATTTTCGCGCGGATTCATCACTGATGTCACCGTGCGTTCTTGCATATCAAAGATGTTTTCGATGAGATGATGCTCTTGCTTCTTGATTACCCCTGCTTCCGCACCTGCATCCATCACCGCATAAATATCTTCTGGCGTCATATCGTCTTGGCGTATGGTGGAGATACCCAATAGCTTAAAAAGGCCCGTGGCAGCGCCATCGAAAACCCAAATCACAGGTTTGAATAAAAAAATCAACAGCATCATCGGTCTAACGAGTCGCACCGCGATCGTTTCAGTGTTTGACATGGCTAGACGTCTGGGCATCAGATCAGCAAGTAAAGAAAACAAGCTGGTAATCAACACAAAGGATATGACAGACGATATCGCTTCGTTATTCACCAACTGCTGAAGGTAGGGGCTGATGGCAGACTCTCCAACCGCACCCGCCGAAATAGCGACTGCATTGAGCACCACTTGGACGACCGTGATAAAACTGCCCGGATGCTCTTGCATTTTTAGGACATCGAATCCACGCACATCGCCTTCTTTTGCCATGATTTGCAGCTTGATTTTGCGAGCCGCAGCAATGGCAATTTCAGCAGCGGAAACAAAGGCACTGAGAGCAAGTAATACAACAAGGAAGAGACTGGCGGTTAGCAAACTCATGACATACTCGGTAAAAAGTCTAGGGATTAGAAATAATAGTAATAGGTTGAGGCAGGATGGCTAGCACGCAGTACGGTGCTGGGTATAAAAATGTTGGTTATGAAACTAAAAAAGCTGGGAGAGTTCCCAGCCAATTATAAAGAGTCATATTTTTATAGGCTTGATATTTTATCAGTAGACTTTGTTCAAATAGATTCTTTATAAAAAATGACTGCTGTAGTCGGGTCACTTTAAAATCGATAAAGTGCTACTAAGATAAATTTTTTATAGCCTCTGCCGCGCTTATGAGCAGCAAGCAAGAAAAATTTCCCCAGTAGCACGTGGCTATTAATATACCAATTTATTTTATGTGCCGATTTTATTCTAAATCGACTATATCTGTGTCACTCAGCTTTGATAAGTATCAAAGCTGAGCAAGCAGAAACATTTAGCCTTTTATCGACCATTTATTGACTAAGGGATAACGGCGTTCACGACCAAAGGCTTTGTGACTAATTTTAGTACCGATGGGCGATTGCAGACGCTTGTACTCGCTATGGTCAACCATTTTGATGACTTTTGCGACCAAATCAGCATCAAACCCTTTATCCACAATATCTTGATAGCCCATGTCTTCGTCGATGTAGGACTTCAAAATCTCATCCAACACATCGTAATCCGGTAAGCTGTCTTGATCCTTTTGATCGGGACGTAGCTCAGCCGATGGCGGACGAGTAATAACGCGCTCAGGGATAACAGGTGTGTCCTCTAAACGGTTGCGATAACTGGCCAATTTATAAACCTGCGATTTATAAACGTCTTTTAACACATCGAAGCCGCCTGCCATATCACCATACAAGGTGGCATAACCAACCGCCAATTCTGACTTGTTGCCAGTCGTAATGACCAGATGGCCGAATTTATTAGACAGTGCCATTAGCACCACGCCACGCGCACGCGCTTGGATGTTTTCTTCTGTGGTATCTGCTGGCGACTTATTAAATAATGGGGCAAGCGTATGGCGAATGCCTTCAACTGCATCAAAAATAGGACAAACCGTATAAGAAACGTTTAAGCGGCGTGCTTGTGCCTGCGCGTCTTCTAAGCTGATTTGAGAGGTATACTCGTATGGCATCATGACCGCATAGACTTTGTCAGCGCCCAAGGCGTCGACTGCGATACACAGCGTCAATGCTGAATCTATCCCACCAGACAAGCCAACAATGACACCCGAGAACCCTGAATGATTGACATAGTCGCGTAAACCGACGACCAATGCCTGATACATCTCTGACTCATGACTCAAGGTCAATGGCGCTTTGGGCTGATTATTAAATTTAGACGTTTTAATATCTAATGTTGCAAGCAACAATTGACTCATAAAGCGCGGTGCTTCATGGGCCACGCTACCGTCAGCTTGTACGGCCATAGATCCGCCGTCAAATACCAAGTCATCTTGGCCACCAACCGCGTTGACATAAACGATAGGTAAGTTGTTTTCACGGCTGCGCTTGGCAAGCATCGCTTTGCGGTTACCTTGTTTTTCAATCTCAAAAGGTGAGGCATTCAAGCTAACAATCAGATCAGCGCCTTGCTTTTTAAGCTCGGCCATCGGGTCTTTTTCCCACAAGTCTTCACAGATGAGCAGACCGATGGTAATGCCTTTATAGTCGAACAATACTTGGTTACGACCTCTATCAAAGTAACGGCGCTCATCAAACACGCCATAATTTGGTAAAACCTGCTTATGATAAAAGCCTTTTTGATGACCATTGTGCAAAATTGCGGCAGAGTTAAACGTGCCATGATGGTCAACGTGCGGATAGCCGACGATCATAACGATGTCGTCGATATCACTAAGGGTAGATAAGGCGCTTTTTACACGACCCGATAAGCTTGGACGCAATAATAAGTCTTGAGGAGGGTAACCCAATAGGGCAAGCTCTGGGAAAACAATAACATCGGCCCCTTGCTCACGCGCTTGCAAGGCAAGTGTCCGCATTTTTTCAGTATTGGTAGTGATATCACCCACTAAAAAGTGTGACTGCGCCAATGCAAAAGTGACGGTTTCTTGTGGTTTATTGGTTTTGTTACTCTCATTTGATGTATTGATATTATCAGTGTCTTTTGACATTGTTGTTTTTCCTATCGATATGGTATTTAAAATTTAAAAATAGTCTCTAAAAAATGCTCTCTAAAATTTGGTCGGTCAGAGTTGTTCTAAAATAAAATCAAAGTCGTTCAGAAATTCACTCAAAATAGCACCCTTTCTTATTCAGTTCTAATGTTGAACGCTCTCTAGTCCGCTCGACATACAATCACTACGCTGAGGGCGACTTGCTACTGGTATAAGTTTCCCTGACGGGCTTACGCATTACATCCAAAATTATGGCGCTACTCTAAAGATCAAATCTTATGAATTCAGAGAGGGGCGATAAAAGCGGGTTTGGGTTAGTGGCTCAACAGATGCTATATCTTCGTTATGTCTTCATAGCCATCAAAATAAATCCGGTCAAACTCACGTAACGCTGTTGAAAAATTTAAAATAATACCTTTAGTATAACATCAATTGTTGTGACAAATAGAATGCACCAGTGAATTACCTGTCAAGATAAAGGTTGAAAGCGTAAAGATAAAAGCCGCTTTAGAGCGATTGTTTTTACTTACTAAATCTATGTAGGCCATTTTATTCAGTATTGTCATCATCTAGTAAGATTGGCTCGAAAAAGTTGTAAGTAAAAATTACAACATAATCTTATATAGTTGTTTGGTTTTATAGCATAATGAAACATGAAGACAGCTTTATTTTAAAACTGTTTTCATGGTCTTTATGGATGACAATATTGGCATGATTGGGTTATTTTAGAGAAAATGCGGGTTTACTGGCTAGCAGTGTGCGAAGTACTTGTCTCGCTTGGGGATAGCCAGTGCGGCAAATTTCACCAATAAAACAAGATAATGGTATGTCCTCTTTTTATTCTGGATTTATCATGTGCCAGCTGTTGTATCGATGCTTCTAAAGCCAGTTTTATATACCTGTATTGGTCATGCCTATATTAATGATGCCTGTATTAATGATGCTTATATTGACCAGTCACGACCTTCGCTAATGGACAGCGATTTATGGATAAGATCTATCAATCGAGGTTCATCATATATTTATAAACTTATCAGCAAGGCTGCGACAAACCCTTGCTGTTTGCTCTTGGTTTATGCCCTATGATTGAAAATTGGACAAAAGAATTTATTATCCAGCGCTTATTGGCCATTACTTTATTGGTGGCGCTGTTTGTATTGTGTTTTCAAGTGGTACAGTTTTTTATTGTACCGGCACTTTGGGCGGCCATTTTGGCGTATGTGACTTTTCCTATTTATAACTTTTTTTATGAAAAAGTAAAGCTGAGTCCCAATTTTAGCGCTGCTATCATGACGGTGAGTATCTCTTTGATAATAGGGGTGCCGCTTGTTATTGGTGTGTTTATTCTGCAACAAGAAGCGTTGAGCTTAATTACCAACTTGGTTTATCGTATAAAAGTTGGCTACTTAGACGTTCCTAGTTCCATTAAAGACCTGCCTATCGTCGGTCAGCAAGTGAAAGACGTGCTGTGGCGCATCAATAAAAACCCCGAGGGAACGCTTGAAGCTTTTCGCCTTTGGGTACAGTCGCATTTGTATTATGGCAAAGTGGCGCTTGATGTCGTGTTTAGTATGCTTGCTAAGCTTGGTATGGCACTAATGACGCTGTTCTTTTTTTACCGTGATGGTACCAGTTTGGTTCGCCAAATTCGTCAAGCGTTACGCAATATCATTGGCAATCGTATCGATGGTTACATTGACTCAGTGGGTACAACCACACGTGCTGTGGTATATGGTATTGGTTTGACTGCCTTAGCACAGTCTTTGCTTGCGGGTGTCGGTTATTACTTTGCTGGGGCGCCAAGTCCTATTTTATTGACCATTGTCACCTTTATTATTGCGCTGATTCCGTTTGGTACGCCATTCGTTTGGGGCGGCGTGTCTATTTGGTTGTTAAGCCAAGGTCACACCGTAGAAGGCATCGGTTTGGGATTGTGGGGAACCTTGGTGATTAGCTGGGTTGATAATTTAATTCGTCCTATTGTGATTAGCGGCGCGACCAAGATTCCTTTTATTATTATTTTTATTGGCGTATTAGGCGGGCTAACCGCTTTTGGCTTCGTTGGGTTATTTATTGGCCCCGTTGTCCTTGCAATCGGCCTTGCCGTCTGGCGCGAATGGATCTCAAACCATAAAAATGAGCTATTTGCCTCGCAAGAGAGGGAATTGTCTGATAGCCAAGTCTCGCCGCCAGCAGATAAAATAGAGTAAACACCTAACGATTGATAATGATGTTGCAATGACTATGAAGAATACAATAGATACGATGAAACCTATTACTGTGGTTGCCGATAGCAATATCGCAAGCGTAGACGATTTTTTTAATGCCTCAATGCTTGGGCAAGCGTCGAAGCAGACGATTCATATTGTTACTGCCGCTGGACGTGATATCACCGCCGCATTACTGGCAGAGCTACAGCCTGAGATTTTATTGATACGCTCTGTAACGCCCGTAAATGAGGCATTGTTGGCGGATAATAAAAGTGTGCAATTTGTAGGATCTGCAACCATCGGTACCGACCACGTCGATCAGGCTTATTTGGCGGCGCGTCAGATTACTTTTGCCAATGCGGCTGGTTGTAGTAAGCACTCTGTTGCTCAGTATGTATTGACGGCTATTTTGACCTTACGCCCGCATTATTGGCAGCAGTCAATGACTCTTGGTATTATTGGTCTTGGCAATATTGGTAGCACGCTTGCGGCTTACGCAAGCGACTTGGGCTGGCAAGTGCGGGGTTATGATCCATTGCTACCACCTTCAGAGACAAACAATGCCAGCCTTGAGCAAGTGTTGCGTCAAAGCGACGTCATCAGTCTGCATGTGCCGCTTACCAGCAAAAAGAGTGCGAGTACAAAGGACGATAAGTACCTTGGCAATAGTAGTGATTATCCGACGCGCCATCTCATCAATGCAGAGACATTGGCAATGATGCCAGTACAGACGATGTTGATCAATAGCGCCCGCGGGCCGGTCATCAATGCAAGCGATCTTGAGGCGGATATTGCGCGTACGCAGCGGGAGGTGGTGCTGGACGTGTTTGAACACGAACCACAAATCTCGCAGCGCTTATTGTCCAAACTTGCCATTGCCACCCCGCATATCGCAGGCTATACCGTAGAGGGAAAATTGCGCGGCACACAGATCATCTATGATGCGCTGTGTGAGAAATTATCGGTCCCATCTGCTCAGTCTATGCAGACATTATTACCGCTTAATATGTTTTTGTGGTCAGAGTTAAAGGCGCATCCAGACAGGTTGGATAAGTTTTATGACATCTTGCAAGACGATGCAGCGCTACGAGACAGGGCTATAGATGGTCAAGTTAATGGTGCCGACTTTGATCAATTAAGACGCGATTATCATTTGCGCCGTGAGTGGCAATGGTAAAGTTTTTAGAACAATTGATACACGCCCTAATTTAATACTTTCTTTTTTGTCAGTCGCTATGGATAACCATGACTCAAGCATCTAAAACTTCCAATCCTTTTTCCAAGCCTTCTTCTCAGCCGAGCTATGCACCTACCATGTCACTGACAATGGCGCAAAAACGGGCGCAGTTTATGAGTAGTGTTCGGCAGTTTTTTGCCAGCCGTCATGTATTAGAAGTACAGACGCCGCTACTGTCGCAAGCTGGCAATACGGATACTTTTTTGCAGTCCGTCGCCGCCCAAGTGACGTATCAAGATAAGCCATGCACCTATTATTTACATACCTCACCTGAGTTTGCCATGAAGCGTTTGCTTGCAAGCTGGCAAGTGCCTATTTATCAGATTTGTCCGGTATTTCGAGACAACGAGATAGGCGTGAGGCACAACATAGAATTCACCATGCTCGAATGGTATCAGCCCAGTTATAGCTTGGCAGATATGGCCGCTGAGGTCGGTGAGCTGTTAGAAGTGCTGTACGGTTATCCAGTAATCATGAATCACTATCGTTATGTCGATGCTTTTATGGATTTTGTTGGTATACATCCGCTGACAGCAAGTCTTGCAACCTTGCAAGCGGTGGCAGAAGACAAAGGTTTGATGGGATTTGATTTTAATAGTGAGGCAAATTGTGCCAGCGATAGTGAGGAAGATCGCCGGCAAAGCTGGTTGGATTTATTGTTCAGCCACGCTGTAGAGCCGCATTTGGGTCATGATTTGCCAACGCTGATTATGGAATATCCGCCTGCCACCGCAGCCTTGGCGAAAATGGCTATCGATAAAGAAGGGAACGAGGTTGCCAAGCGTTTTGAGCTTTATATTAACGGCGCTGAGATTGCCAACGCTTATGATGAGTTGGCGGATGGGCCAGCACTAAAAGCACGTTTTGAAAAAGACAATCAATTGCGCCAGCGTCATCATCTGCCAGTCATGCCAATTGATGAGCGTTTAATCGCGGCTTCAGATGATCTAATACCTTGTAGTGGTATCGCCGTGGGTATAGACAGGCTATTTATGGTGATAACCGGGGCGAGCAGCTTAGAAGAGGTTATTTCTTTCCCTAGCGGCTTGGCTTAAACGAGTCACGTACAACACTCACTTACCAAACTTAAGACAAAAAAATGGTCGTTTTTCAATCAGCTTGTTTAAACATTGCTGAGCGAAAAACGACCATTTTATATAAGCAGTTTTGACTGCTTTATTTTTGCGATCAATCTATGACTCACAGATTTATCGCGTCATACGATTAAACAGTAGCAATAGCTTCTTCAATGGCAATGTCGCCGTTGTGCATATTAAACGCTTTCTTAATGGTGTTACTTGCATTAAGAACAGAGGCCAATGTGGTAGCCACGTCCTCAATAGAGTTTTCACCCGCACTTTCGTCAATGGCAATTTTGCCTGAGCCAGCGCGCTCTTTTAATGCGCCTGGTTGCACGATCGTATAGTCTAGCGTGCTGTTATTGACCAACCACTGATCGGCATAATGCTTACAGATATAGTATTCTTTTAACTGCGCAATACCGGGGCTGTCCCATTTGCTAGTATCTAAAGAAAACGCAGCACTAAGCATAATGTAGCGCTTGATGCCTTTGTCTTGCGTGGCTTGAATGGTCTTAACCGCGCCATGCAAATCAACTTCTAACACGTCTTTGCCGCCAGAACCTGCCACAAAATAGACCGCCTCGATGTCTTGATCCATTTGTGCTTGAATGGCGTCTTTTTCAGCAGTGATATCTAAATCAAGTTGGCTGTAATTGTCAGCATCAAATAAGGTTTTCTTTTGACGAGTCGTACCAATAACTTGATGGTCATCGGCTAATAATTGCTTAACCAGTTCTGTGCCTACGCGGCCACTTGCACCAATCACTAAAATTTTCATAGTCATTCCTATTTTTATAGAGAGTTTTTCTAGAAGATACAGGTATTTTAAAAAGAGAGTCTTGTTTTAAAAAGAGAACCGTATTTTAAAAAGTATCGTTGTTCTAAAAACTGTCCATAGCGTAACAAGAATAAACGACACGCTTCGTTATGATACGTGCCGATTGCATGATGTTTGGTTATAGAGTGTATACCGTTTGCAAGGAAGCAAAAAACAGAAAATTTAAGCAGACTAAAACTAGAGATAAGTCACGTGATCAGTGAAAAACGTATGGTGAATACTAAATAAAACAGATACGTTATATTCCAACGCTGAACGGGTACAAATTTTTCTTGCTTGCTGTACCTTTGCAGACAGGGGGCTACAAAAAACTTACGCCAGTCCCGCTGACTCGTTTTTTTACTGAACTCACTATATTAGCGAACCAAGCGGTTTAAACCATCGGCAAATGCTTTTTTATCACGGTCGCCATAAGGTTTTTGTCCGCTCATTTCCTGTAGCTCTAGCACACCCGTACCACGCATGGTGTCCATAAAATCACGCATGTTGAGCTTTTGCTTGATGTTATTTTTGTCATAAATCATACCGCGCGTTGTCAATACCAGCCCGCCTTTATCCAATATATCATTGGCCAAAGGAATGTCGCTGGTGATGGCAAGGTCACCCGGTTGTATTTGTTCCACGATATAGTCATCAGCCTTATCAAATCCAGATGGAACCACTGTCATGATAAGTAGCGGCGATTTGCGTAGTTTAATCGGTTGATTGGCAACAAATATCGCCATCGTTTGCGTACGCTCAGCGGTCTTGATAATCAAATCTTTGGCAATCAAGGGCACTGAGTCCGCATCTACCCAAATTTGCATTATTTTTGAGCCTTATCAATTTGAGCGTTGTCGATTTGAGCGTTGTCGATTTGAGCGTTGTCGGTTTGGGCTTTGCTAATGACTTCATCATTTATTTTATTTTCTGTAGCCTTGATATTGGTACTGTCTGATAACGTATTAGATTCGAGCTCCGTTTCAGGGTCAGTAGCGTTGTTTGCAGTTTCTGACTGGATATCAACAGCCGCTACTTTTTTATCAAGACCCACTTTATTCGGTAGTACGGCGACCAGCTTGGCAAGCGCAGGCTCTAAATCGGCCACGTCATTGGGCATCAAGGTAATGTGAGCAATCTTTCGATCGTCACGTTCAGCCTTGTGATAACTGTGGTAGTGCGCGCCATCGATATTGAGCACCGCACTGATGTCTGGATATTGGCCCAGTACATTGATCATAATGGCTGGATGGACATTGTCGGTATCACCCAATGGTAAATCAACGACGGCACGAATATGGTTTTCAAATTGGCTTGTGACAGCGCCTTCGATACTCCAGTGACCAGAGTTGTGCACGCGCGGCGCAATCTCATTGGCCAGTACGGTATTGTGACCGCGCGCGTCTTTGACGACGAACAGCTCGAGCGCCATGACCCCAACATAGTCTAAGTGATTCATGATAGTGGTAATGGCGTCAGTTGCTTGCTCAAACAAATGGCTCGTACCAATGGCGGGCGCTTGAGTCTTGGCCAAAATACCATTATGGTGGTGGTTTTCGACCAAATCATAACAGCGTACCTGACCGCTTTGGCCTCGTACCGCAATGATGGATACTTCACGGCTAAAATTAATAAAGCCTTCGGCAATCAAGGGAGCAGGCGTGGGTGTCAATGACCCTTTGCCACTGACGGCATCCTTGAGCGCTTGCCACGCCGCTTTGATATCACTGTCTTGTTTGATGACAAACTGGCCTTTGCCGTCGTAACCGCCACGACTGGTTTTGAGGACAATGGGCAATCCTAATTCTTGACACGCCTGCTGCAACTCAGCTTCAGAGTTAACGGCCATAAAAGGCACAGTAGCAATATCAAGCGCCTGAAACATCTGCTTTTCTTTTAAGCGGTCTTGGGCGATATCAAGGGCCACCAGCGGCGGAAACATGCCTTGTTTGTTGCCCGATTTGGATAAGTGCGTCAGCTGCTCGACCGTCGCTGTCGGCGTGTTTTCGAACTCGAGCGTAAAAACATCTGCCGCTTTAATAAAATCTTCTAATTGTTCGCTATGAAAGACGCGCCCATATAAGCTGGCGGGGCAATCTGCGTTGTCTTCTAAAAACACACACTGATAGCCAAGTGGCATGGCGGCTTCGGCAAGCATCATACCAAGCTGACCACCGCCTAAAATACCGATGGTACGAATGGTTTGGGTAATAGGATAAGCGTTTGCTGTAGTCATGGTAGGCTCTTTAAGTTGAAAATGAGTGACGTTTATAGTGAGTGACGTTTCTAGTGTAGTAAGATGGGAAGGTTCAGTCATTGAAATAGGAAAAGGTGCATTGTATGCACCTTGGGTTAAACAAAACCTATCTAATCTTAGTTTCCTAATCATTGTCTTCTAATGATAGTTTTCTAACCAAACCAATCAAAGTCAGATAGTTGGGACTGTCTCTGTTAGATATCTCGGTTTTTTACCTATGCCCGACATCTATTACCCCTCACTCAATGCGTGTTAGTGATTGATAATACCGGGTGTTGGGCTGGCAAGAATCGTGTCAGTTTGCGTGGTACGTAAATCATCGAGCTTAGTAGCAATCGATTGATCATGCAATGCCAATACCTGAATCGCTAGCAGCGCGGCGTTATATGCGCCTGCCGTTCCAATGGCCAACGTTCCGACCGCAACGCCCTTAGGCATTTGTACGATAGACAATAAGCTATCCCAACCGCTGAGCATAGAGGATTTGACCGGAACGCCAAAGACAGGCAAGGGGGTTTGACTGGCACACATACCGGGCAAATGAGCCGCACCGCCTGCGCCCGCGATGATGACCTGTAAGCCATTATCTTTGGCGCTTTTGGCATAATCAAACAATCTATCAGGCGTACGGTGTGCTGAGACTACCTCACACTCAAAGGCAATATCAAAGTCTACTAGCAATTGTGCAGCGGCGCTCATGGTGGCCCAATCAGATTGTGAGCCCATGATAATGCCAACTTTTGGTTGGCCCGTAGGGGAGGTGATAGGTCCATTTTGCTCAGCAGTATTGACGGTAGCCGATGTTGTGCTCATGCGCTCATATCCTCAAAAAGACCATCATACAAAAATTTTGACGCGTTCGTAAAGCCAAGTTTGCGCTTTAGTCACAAAGTAGTAAGAATAGCACGAGATTTACTGATCGCTATCGCTAGTAAGATCATGGCGATACTGGACAAAATTGCTAGGCTGTAAGGGCAGCGGCTGCTCAGTATCAAGCTGATAGCAAGTCAAATAGCCACTGTCTACCGCTGCCGAATAATCGGTACAGGCTACCTGATTACTTAGCGGCTCAGGCGTACCCGTCAGCCAATAATGACCGACAAACACAGGTTTATGAGTTTTGAGTGCAAAGTCGATGTTTTCAGCGAGCGCATCGCTTGGAATTTGTGCCAAAGCAGAGACAGGCGCGCGCGCCACTTCATAAAGCGTGCGTGTATTGAGCGCATCGAGCCACCAGCGAACCCGTACTCGCGTGCGCTTAGTGCCTTCTTTATCAACCATGGCCATACCATGAGGTAGCGGGGTTTCGACGCCTTTTAGCACGCGCTCTAGCGCATCAAACGGCGCACTTGGTTCGTGAGCGGTGGCGATCAGTCCATGAGGTGTCAGACAGTTATCTTCTGTCAGTAACGGCTTTAATATAGCCATACTATCGACATCCCAGCAAGCATGTACAAAGCACGCATTCTCACTTTCAAACCATAAAGGTATCTCATAAAAACGCTGTAACCAGTACTGATGCAGCTCTGAGCCAAACGGTACTTCGGCTAAAAATGCCTCGTGCTGGCGTACATGAGCGTCACTATGTGAGCGCAAATACTGGGTATTGTCATTGGGATCAAGTGTGGCAAAGGCCAACGCATTGTATTCATGGTTGCCCATTACCGCATCGGCTACGTCGGCATCCAACATGGCAAAAACGATTTCTAACGTCGCTAGTTGCTGTGGTCCGCGATCAATCAAATCTCCAATAAACAGCGCTCGATGACCCGCTGGCGGCACGAAATGCTGTCCATTATGGTGATAGCCCAATTGTGTTAGTAGGCCCACCAGCTTGTCTGCGTAACCGTGAATATCACCAATAATATCTATAATCATAATGAACTATTAAATCTCAATGTTGTTAAATACTCGGGTTATTGAGTGTTGTATTATTAAAAACTATTTATCAAAAGTAGCCTGTCAAAAGCAACTGATCTAAAAACCAGGCGACAACAGCGCATTGATAAAGTGTGGCAATACCCTTGGCTCTAATATAATAGTGGCAATAACACCAAATGCGCCGCCCCAGAGGTGAGCCATATGATTGATGTTTGAGCCACCACGTCTGTCAGCGTAGATACTATAAGCGACATAGGCGATAGCGAACAGAATCGCCGGAATAGGGATAATGGCAAATAAATAGATTTTTTCCCACGGTGCTAGCAAAATAAACGCAAACAACACGGCTGATACACCGCCTGATGCCCCAAGGCTTAAATAACTGGCGTTATTTTTATTGTGAATATAACTTGGAATCATCGCAATAATGATTGCCAACACATAAAAAACCACAAAACCATAACCAAACAAAAATGGTTGATATAGGCCTTCAATAGCGCGCCCAAAAAAGTATAAGGTAAACATATTAAAAAGCAGGTGCATGCTATCGGCATGGATGAAGCCATGCGTGACAAAACGATCCCACTGACCATTATTGACAGCGGGTGGGTAAAAAATAAGTCGATTAAATAACGCCTTATTTTGCCACGCCAATAAACTGACTATAACAGTAATAATAATGATAAGAGTCGTATGGTTAAACAAAGGAAAATCCTTAGGCCGCGCCTGATATGTGGCAATATTAGAGATGGTTACAAATGACAAATGTTCAACGCCTGAGCGTTACGGCTGAATGAAAAATAAACATAACCAATGACGAATTACTAAACCTTACGCCTTAATAATAGAGTAATACTAACAGCAGTTAGAACCCCATAAAAATTTATTATGTGACAAAACAGTGCACTTATAGGCTTTTATAGTGAATAATATAGCAATATGATAAAAAATAAGTCGGGCGTCGTACTTTGACGGTCACGATAAATAACAGACGTATCTCAGAGTACCATATTAATGAACCGTACTTATTTATGTTAAATAAGATAGATACCTCCTTTTTTTAGCATTAAAAAGACAGCCGGCAGAGGCAATAGTTTATGAGCATTATCGAGCAATTAGAGAAAACCGTAACGCCCGCTATTGTCGGCGATAGTGACAGTCAGGATAGCGTGGCTTACGTCAGTTTACTTGAGCAGTTTTATGCGCTTTTAGCGGCGCGTCTGGCGTTGCCGCACGTTTACTCAGACCTTATTCGTAGTGATGATGTGCTCACTGCTGATAGCGCGGTAGACAGGCCTCTATTCGAACAGTTGTGGCAAGACCAAGCCATGCAGCAGACGATCATCAACGAGTTGGCAGCCACCCATCACATTGACCCATTGACAACCTCGCAGTTGCTCAATAATGCGGCACCCTTGGCCTATCGTGAGCTCAAAATACTGGCGGATGGACAGTTTTTACCAGCGTTTTTACAGGGTCAGCAGGCAGCCTTACGTCCTTATCTACCAATATGGTCAGCCCCTATTATCACAGCTATCGCTGCAACCCAAAACCCCAGTCTGGAATCGGACTTGACGCCACATTCAAACCGTCCAAATTCAAACTATCTCAATTCCAATTATCCAAATCCCACCATAGGAAGGGCAGCAGAAGGGCGTGCAGCAGATGGCACTACCACGCCCGTGGATACTTCTGTTGCCAATCCTTCTAAGCCGAATCTCGCTAAAAATAAAATTGTTCCGCCTTTTGTAGAAAACCCTGATATAGAACGTACTTATATAGACAGTCCAGCGACTCACCTTGAAACCAATACTGATGCCATTCATGTCAATCCATCGGCGCATCACTGGGCCGAAAACAGCAGCATGAAGCACGAAAAGATACGCACTCGTAATCAACGAAACGATCTATTGATACGCGTATTTTTATTGATAGTAGCCCTAGCGGCGCTTGCATTGGCGGCTTGGGCGCTACTATTTAGACCCAATGCCGTGCCGCCAGTAGAACCAGTTGCGGCTGAGCCTGTAGTCGTAACGCCAGCGGTTGAACCGCCCGCTCAAGTGACGACGCCAGTTGAGCTCATCGTTGCGGTAGACAATACAGGCAGTCTATACAACTGTAGCGCAACCATTGGCGATGCCGCGCTGCAAAGCTCGCTACAGCAGGCGCTCAATACCAGCTTTGGTGAACAAGCGAGTATTTGTGAATTGACGATACGAGAGGGCGTGGCGAGTAGCATAGCTGGCATGCCAACAGAGATTTTGTCCAATGTCTTTACCTCACTCAGATCCGTACCCTTTGCGCGTCTACATTTACAAAATGATCGCTTAACCTTAGAGGCGCCAGACAGCCAGTTGCTACAACGGCTGATTACAGACGTACGCACTTTAGCACCGACCATGGCGATTGATACCAATGCGCCCTTACCTTTGCCTAACAGCGGCAGTGGCGATGCGGTGAACAATGTAGTAGGTATGAATGGAGACAGCAGTCAGTTCGGAGGGGATCGGTCAAATAATCAATACAACAACGACTATAATGGCGGATCAGCGCAATACCAAGCAGCTGATGACAATACGGGTGATAGGGTCATACCTGCACCGAACCTGCCTGCGCCCAACAATGGCAGCTTTAATAATAACGGCAATAATGTCCCAACCAATAACTCAAATAATGCAGCGAATAATATTCCAAATAACTCACCAAATAGCAATTCGTCGAATAATAATTTGCCGAATAACAATGTACCCAACAACAATAGGCCAATTAATAATGCACCGACCAGACCCTCTGGGCCTATCTCGTTATCAGAAGTCGATGACATGGCCAATAGCGTCATTGTCGTTGAACCAGCGCAAGTAAGATAGCGGTTATTTAATTTAGCCAACCCTTTTGGTAACCATAAAGGCAGTACGAGAGGGTTCGCGTCCTGCCTTTATTTTTTATTTGCGGTGCCTCACAATGTACTTTGAGACTTATCCCTCATAATGAGTAGGGAATATGTTATGGACTTGTACCTATTCTCGGTTTTGGTTACGTGTCATAACTGAAACATTACTTAACGTATCATTTGCACAACAACGTGTGGATTGTGAACTTGAGCTTAAAATTCCTATAATAACAACAGTCGAAACATAGGCTCTAAGAGCTCTAACTATTATAGTTTTTATCTTGTTCTTATCTTATAGGAATGTAGATAGATAGGAACGTAGATAGAAACGTAGAAACGCTTTTTCACCACAATTTTGTGGTGTGATTTTATTTTTCATCATCCAAATTATATTTATAAGTAATGGAGAACACCTATTATGGATATTATCAATCATTTGACTCGAACGGTTAGTCCAGCCGTATTAGGGGACGATAGCAGTCCAGCCAAACAAAACTTGCTTGAGCAGTTTTATGCTATTTTTGCGGCTCGCTTGTCTGATCAAGAGACATACGACCGCTTTGGTCACGAAAATATCGCCCGTGACGATCAAAAATTCTACGATCGCGTTTGGACAGACGATACTCACCGTGATCAGATCGCCCGCGAGTTGGCGGCCAAACACAACGTTGATCAGACCGCTGCTCGTGGTTTGATTGCGATGGCAGCGCCGCTTGCCTTTCACGAAATCAAAAGCTTGGCAGGCAATACGCCAGTACCACAGTTTCTAAATGACAACCTCAATAGCTATCAACATCATATCCCTGCGTGGGCAAGTACAGTGCTACCCGCTGGTATGTTGGCTGCTGCACCTGCGGGTGAGCGCATATCTGATACTGTGAGCACCGCGCCACTACAGCATGAAGAAGAAAAGCAAGGCAGCTTTATGAAAGCTTTATTGCCCATCATTGGTTTGATTATCTTAGGTGCACTCGCATGGGCACTATTACGCGGTTGCCAAGACAACCCAGAACCTGTAGCGACGCCAGTTGTTACTGAGCAACAAGCCAATAACGATAATGAACAAGTAGCCGTGGCATCAGACGTCGAAGCTGCCTCATTAAGCATTGCGACAGGCGAAAACAACGAATTGTACGCTTGCCGCATGAACGTGGGTGATGAAACGCTACAAACCAACGTGATGGACGCATTAACCAGTGCATTTGGCGATGAAGCCAATAAATGCCGTGCGGATGTCGATGATAACTTTGCCGTTGATATGCCAGCAGCAGCGCAGCTTGCCACTATCCTACCTATCGTCAAAAACGTACCAAATGCTAGCATGATTATCAAAGGCGACAACATTACTGTTAATGCGCTAGATGCAGCGGCATTAGAGCAACTGGTGGCTGATCTACAAGCAGCCGCGCCAGCTATGACGGTACAAGCAGAAGGTCCACTAGACTTACAAGGTGAGATCGATGATAGCTTAGCAGCAGCTGATGCTGCGATGATGAATCTTGGAGAAAATCCAGATCCACGTGATGTCGCTCGCGCTCTGAGCATACAGGTCATTAACTTCGAGTTGGATAAAGCGATTATTCCTGATGTTAATAAAGCATTCCTTGACCGTGCTGCCAAAATAATGGCCGAAGTACCAGATCTAAACTTGATGATCGTTGGTCACACAGATAGCCAAGCGTCGAATGCTTATAATATGGAGCTATCACAAGAGCGTGCTGAATCTGTAAAAGACTACTTGGTATCTCAAGGTATTGATGCAAGCAAACTGTCTACCAAAGGCATGGGTGAGACTGAACCTGTTGCAGACAATTCAACCGAGCAGGGCCGCTTCCGTAACCGCCGCATTGAGTTCATTGTTAATGACCAAGATGTTAATGCCACTGATGATACGGTAATTAGTAATAATGCGTTAGGTAGTGATACTGCCTCAGATGATGGTACGGTAATGGATCCAGATTTGAACCCACTGGATAATAACAACGATGATTTATTACCAGACGGTGATGATGCCACTCAAGGCACAGCATTAGATCCAACCAACTAAACGTCTGTTGTTCGTTTTAAGGTATTAACCGTTTATCCATGATAAAAAACCGCTTCTTATAAAGGAGCGGTTTTTTTGTGGGTAAATCTATAGTTGATCCACTATAAAATAAATACAGCGCTGCTGAGATAAATTTTGCGCTGCCTCTGTCTGCGAAGGCACAGCAAGCAAGAAAAATTTGTTTCAGTAGCGCGTGATAATAAATGACCTTTTTTCATTTAGGATTGAATAGGCAACAAGCATGATATTGCAAATGCCAGAGGATAGGTATGGATTTAGCGTTGATCCAAACCAATCAACTATTATTTATAATTGGTAGGATCTGCTGTTTCATCCTTCTTATCATCTGCTTGCTCTGAGGTTTGTGTCTCAAAAAAAGTCTGAGTGACGTTTTGTTTGGCTTGCTGCCAATAGTCGAACTGCTGGCAAGTAGAGGCAAGGTCGCCTTGCCATAGAGGAATATTGCCACACATGGTTTTAATGCGACTTTGATGTGGATAAGGCAGCTCTTGCGCTGCTTCTGCCGCTTCGTGGGCGGCAACACGGTCGTTGCAAACCAGTGCAATATCACAGCCTGCTTTAATGGCCGCGTTGACACGGGCGCTGATATTACCAGCCGCTTTTGCGCCTGCCATCGATAAGTCATCAGAGAAAATCACACCATCGAACTTGAGCTGTTTACGAAGAATGTCTTTTAACCAAATCTTAGAAAACCCTGCTGGCTGGTTATCCACTTGCGAAAAAATCACATGCGCTGGCATGAGTGCATCTAGCCATGGCAGGGTTTGTACAAATGGTTGCATGTCACTGTTAATAATGTCATCTAAGCTACGTGTGTCAACGGCCTCTGACACATGTGAATCAGGCGCGATGGCACCGTGACCGGGAAAGTGTTTGCCAGTGGTTGCCATGCCCGCCGTTTTCATGCCGCGCATGAACTGAGTTGCCAACGCTGCGATGGTGGGTGTCTCGTGATGAAAGCTGCGATCGCCGATAACTTGGCTAATACCATCTCTATCAAGCACAGGGGCAAAGCTTAAATCGATACCCACGGCCAGTACTTCTGCTGCCATCAGATAGCCACAGTCATAAGCACAGCTGAGCGCTCGATTTGGGTCTTTGTTGAATAAATCCCCAAGCTTGCCCATCGCAGGCAACGGTGTAAAGCCTTCTCGCAAGCGTGCAACGCGGCCGCCTTCTTGATCGACGCCGATTAATATATCAGGATTGTGGTAGCGAATATCATCACACAATGCTCGCACCTGTGCGGCATCGATGACATTACGCGCAAACAATATCACGCCGCCAACTTGTGCTTGTTTGATTAAACTGACGTCTTCAGCCGTCAGGGTGGTACTACCGATATCGATCATTAAAACGCCATACATAGCGTAATCCTTATTGTGTTATGTCGTGTTGTATTATAAGTTTATGGACACGCGCGAATAAAACCAATGCGCCATATCAGTGTCGCGATTGGCTTATTATGACAGTTATTAGGGCATGCGTATAATCTGATGGGGCAATGAGATAAAAATGGTCGCTGGCATAAGTAAGCTCAGCACAATAATCATAACCAAAATATTGATGATGATAGCCACAATAAATATGATAGAAAGTTTGGTATGTGCAGGCGTAGGGTGTAAGATTGCTTATACAGTTTGAGACAGTTTGCCGTTGATACTCATGATAATATTGCTTGATTTTTGACGCTATATTAACTGTCACCAATAAAATTGAGAGGCGATAGATTCTAAAATCTATTAGCTTAGAAAACAGCCATTTAAAGGCTTTAAAATTTTTTTACCAATTACGCATTAATATTGTGTATCCATTTTATTTAGTATCGACTATAAGTAGAAAAACAAAGCTTATATTCATCCATAACAGCTGACTCACTAATTTGTAAGGCTAACCAAATAACTAACCTACCAACGTAACTCACATTATTAACATTATTAACTTAAGACAACTAGGTAAATACGATGAAAAAACAACCAGCACAGTGGTTACTCAGTGCCGCGTCAGTGGGCATCGCCGGTATTATTCTTACCCAAAGCTATGGCACAGCCGTAGCGGATACCAATACGGAAGGCTTTGTACAGACTCCCGAACAAAAAATCACTACTCGTCAAGTAGCGGCTTTGCTGGATCGTAGTCATTATCTTAATCAGCCGCTAGACAGCAAGACTGGCAGCGAGATTTTATCTATGTATATCGACAGCCTTGATCCAAACCATACGCTGTTTTTGCAATCTGATGTCGATGAGTTTAAGAAAAAATACGCCGACGACTTCGGTGCTCGTCTCAAACGTGGTGATCTGTCCGCCGGCGTAGACGTGTTTGAGCGCTACCGCACGCGCTCGAACGAGTATTTTACGATGGCAAATAAAATGCTAAAAACAAAGATTGATTTGACGGGCAAAGAGACGATCGTACTTGACCGTGAAAAGCTCAATCATTTTAAAACCAAAAAAGAGCAGCGCGATTATTGGACACGTCAGCTTAAGTTTCAGTTAATGAGTATCACTTTAGGCCAAGAAGACGAAAAGGCCAAAGAAGAGGTGTTCTTAAGCAATCCAGACATCACGCGCGGACAGGATTTGGTGCGTAACGATCAACGCACACCCAGTGAGATTTTACAAAACCGTTTATCACGCCAGCATGAGCAGTTTACGCGTCTCACCAATGACGAGATCATGGAGACTATCTTAAACACAGCGATGCTGACTTACGACCCACACAGCAATTATTATGCACCCATCCAAGCCAACGAGCTGCAAATCCAGTCAAGCTTGCAACTAGAAGGTATTGGCGTCTCTATTCGTCCTGACCGTAAAAACCCAGATTACACTCGCATTGTCACTCTAGTAGATGGTGGTCCAGCGGCTAAGTCGGGTCAGATTAAACCCAATGATCTAATCATTGGTATCGCAAAAGACGGCGAGAATATGACCGATGTGGTCGGCTGGTCAACGCGTGAAATTGTCAGCTTGATTCGCGGCAAACGTGGTACATCAGTGACAATCAAGGTGCGTCAACCCAATACGCCTGATGCCAGTGCTCGTAATGTTACCGTGGTTCGTGACATCATTCAGCAAGAAGAGTCGGGTGTCTCTCATCGCGTGGTAGAAGTGCAGCGTCCCAATATTGATAAGACACCAAAACGTATTGGGGTACTTGAGATACCAAGTTTTTATTTGAACTATCGTGCGCGCCGCAATGGAGAGGATTATCGCAGCGTCAGTATCGATACCGAAAATGCGCTAAAAGCATTGAATAAAGAAGACATCGATGGACTCGTGGTGGATCTGCGTAACAACCCAGGTGGCTCGTTAGATGAAGTGGCCAAAATGCTCGGCTTCTTCATCAAAGGTGGACCTATGGTTCAAATCCGTGACAATCGCGGTAATGTACAAGTCTACCGTGATGACGATGGTGGTGAGCAACTGTATGATGGCAAGATGACGGTGATTACCAATTTAGCGTCAGCCTCAGCCAGTGAGATCTTTGCCGCTGCAATCCAAGATTATGGTCGTGGTTTGATTGTAGGTAGTACGACGACCGGTAAAGGCTCTGCTCAGATTCAGCTCGACAGTTTGGCATTGGGTTCAGCGACATTGACGCAGCGTAAATTCTACCGTGTCACTGGTGGTAGTACGCAAAACAAAGGCGTGGTGCCTGATGTAGAATTGGTCAACATCTATGATGACGCCACCTTTGGTGAGCGTGCGCAAAAGAATGCCTTACCTTGGGATACCATCAAAACTGCCCCTTACAAGCCTGAAGGCAAATTCACTGATTCAACGCTTGCGACACTCAATCAGCAGTCTAAAATTCGTCAAGAGAAAAACCCTCAGTTTGTCTATTTATCCGCACTAAATGACATTCGAGATATGGAAGATGAGAAAAAGCCTATCCTTCTTGATATCAATAGTCGCCGCGCAAAAATGAAGCTAATCGAAAAGCGTTCGTTAGAAGCTGAAAACAGACGCTTGATTGCCACAGGCGAGCGCCCGTATGCGAATTGGAATACCTACCAAGCCGCCATGGATGCCAAGTTCGAGGAGCGTAGTCGCATGAAAGCCAATGAGCGCCCAGAGCTGCCTGAAGACGAAGCCTTTATTAATGAAGCCGCTTATCTGATGCTAAGTGCTGAGCCTGAAACATTATTAAGTCCTAGCGAAAAGCTGTAACTCTTGCATGATGGGTGATAAAAAGCATTTTATTAATCAGTGTAAGCATATGCTTACACGAATTGACGCTTAGACCTCTTACTAACACTCGGTCAATCTGCGATTATAAATGCACGACATGAATGAACGAAATGGTTCATTGGTACTAGGGATTGGTATCTACAAAGTCGAATCAGGGATAGGTGTTTTATAGATCAAGGATGATAGGGCAAGATGCCCGCCAGTTATAAGATATCTCGGGATTAGGTATCGTGTAACGTTAACATGGATGGTTAGTGATAAAAGCCGCATAATGCTTGTCGTTATGCGGCTTTGTTATGTCTATCAAAAAATAAATGTATACCAGAGCAAGTTTATAAGCGCATAAATTGCTTCAGCAAAAAGTGTCCATAAAAAGCACCCATAAAAAAAGGCCAGCAGACATAGCCACTGACCTTTTTTGAATCAGATGATGCACTCAGTTATAGCGCGTCATCCAATTCATTCTCTAATACTGTGTTAGAGATTAGTGCTCAACGCCACCAGCGCCATGTACGTGGCCATGGTTTAGCTCGTCTTCAGTTGCTGCACGTACTTCTTGGATTTCAACATCAAAAGTCAAACGCTTACCAGCCAATGGATGGTTTGCATCAACGGTTACTTCTTGATCGTTAACGTCAGTCACCGTCACTAGCATCACTTGACCGCCAGCTTCTGACTGGAATTGCATACCAGGCTGGATGTCATCAACGCCTTGGAAGTTTTCACGTGGTACGTGTTGTACTGCTTGTTCTTGATATTCGCCATAACCGTCAGCAGGCTCTACAACGGCGTTGACTTTTTCGCCTGCAGATTTACCTTCTAGCTGTTGCTCAAGGCCTGGAATAATGTTGCTATGGCCATGCAAATACGCAAGTGGTTGACCTTCTGGTGATTGATCAAGAATGTTGCCTTCGTCGTCTTTTAGTGTGTAATTGAATTTGACGGCGGTGTCTTTTGCGATAGTAGTCATAAATTATCCTAAATATATCTGTGTAAAAAATTAAATGCGGTTGCAATAAACCTAAAAAACCCAATCAGCAAGCCCAATAGGCACGTCATTAGTCAATTATCATCAGTTTATTAAAGTAACTTTAGCAGTTAGCCTCTTTAATTGCGATGGGTCATATAACTTTCAAGGCAAGAAACAGAAAAAATGTTATTTAATGCCAATAAATGTCCTATCTTATAAAAATAAACCCATTTTTTTGCGATTTAATAATCGAGATAAATGGTTTACGGTTTGTCGGTTGCGTTTTTGCGTCAGTACTTCTACCATAATAATAAAAATAAGGATCAAAAAAACATGGCTTCTCTTACCAACACGACGACCAATACAAATACCAGCCCTATGGCTGCTATCCATTATCGATTCGATTTTGAACGTTTTTATGAGCATTTGGTGGATGTGACGCTCAGCTTTACAGCAAGTACTGATGCGCCTGAACTGTGGTTACCAGCTTGGATACCGGGCAGCTATTTGATGCGTGAGTTTGCTCGAAACATTACGGCGGTGCAGTATCAAATAACGGATGGCGAAAAACAATCTGAGAGATATCGCGCTCAAAAAATAGATAAAAACACATGGCGATTGCCAGAGGTGCAGGCAGGACAAACCGTCACAGCGGTATATGAAGTCTACTGTTACGATTTATCAGTGCGTACCGCTTATGTCGATCAGCAGCGCCTATATGGAAATTTTACGTCCCTAGCGCTTGCCGTAGAAGGGCAGGAAACGGCACCAATCAAAGCAAACTTGATGGTTCCAGCTGCATTTTTGACTGATATCGATGACAGCCGTGTGGTCTTAGCCTGTGGCCTAACATCGACCCATTTGCGTTCCGATGATGCGAACAATGACGGGCACCACAGCTATGGACTACAAGCCAGCAGTTATCACGATTTTATCGATTATCCCTTTGAAATTGCAGAACAAGACATTGCCGATTTTATCGTCCATGACGAGACGCATCAGACATTGCCGCACAAGTTTTATCTCTCAGGAAAGCACCATGCCAACATGGGCCGATTACAACAAGATGTGACGCAGATTTGCCAGACGTATTTAGATTGGCTGGGTGACGCGCCTTTTGATGATTACACCTTTATGACGTTTGCCAGCGGCCAAGATTATGGCGGTCTTGAACATATCAACTCTACCAGTCTGATTACGCCGCGCGCTGACTTGCCAAAGGTTGACGAACCAAACATACCAAGCGCTGATTATCAGCGGTTTTTAGGACTCTGTAGCCATGAGTATTTTCACTCATGGTGGGTCAAAACAGTCCGTCCTGATGTGATGCTTGACGTTGATTTGCGCCGTGAAGCGTTTACGCCACTGCTGTGGGTATTTGAAGGGTTTACGTCTTATATCGATGATTTTATGTTGCAGGCCTCAAAGGTGATTGATCAAGCCAGTTACCTTAAATTGCTCTCTGAACAGATCAACCGCTATTATCAAACACCAGGCCGCGCGCAACAAAGTGTGTCAGAGTCAAGCTTTGATGCATGGATTAAGCTGTACCGCAGTGACGAGAATACGGGCAATGCAGGTATCAGTTACTACAATAAAGGGGCGCTGGTCGCGCTATGTTTGGATTTGACCCTGCTACAAAAAAGCGCAGGTCGCTATCGTTTGTTCGACGTGGTAAAAGCTTTTTATGGCCGAGCCAAACAAAACGACAATAAACGCATCGGTATCAGCAGTGCTGATATGGGTGAGGTAATCGGGCAGTTTATGCCACTCGCAGATTGGGAAGATTTTGAACGTCGTTATGTCAATGGTGTTGAAGAGTTGCCTATTGACACGCTGCTGGCAGCAAATGGCGTCAAGTTGCGGTCCAATACCAAAGAGACGGCTGCCAAGCATGTGCCTTGGGGACTGCGCTGTACCGAAACCCCATTAGGACTCAAAGTCAATCGCGTACTGCGCGATAGTGCTGCGGCTAACGCTGGGATTTCGGCGCACGATGTTATTATCGCAATTGATGGTATCAAAGCCACCAATAAACAGCTGGTTTCGCTTAGCCAAGCTGAACGCGATGTTGCGTGTCATCTGTTTCGCCGTGACGAGCTAATGTCTGTCAAAGTGCAGCCTAAGGCCGCGAGCAATACTGATGAAGAAAGCGTACCGTATGATGAAGAAAGTACACCGTATAAAGTCAGTTTGCATATCAAGGAGGAGAGCGCTTTAGCAGACAATGACGAGTTATCACAGATATGGCTCAACGCGATGGATCGTCATCAAGGGTAAGTAACAATCGTTAGATTAATAATCGCGTGCGACTCATAAACGTAAACCCCCTGCTAAAAATTATTTAGCAGGGGGTTTTTATTGAAAATGGATAAAGACCATGACGCTGAACTTTCTTTGATATGGCCTTTTTCATTGATTTCGTGGCGCTGTTCTAAACTGTCATTTTTAAAACAATGATTTTAAACTGACAATCTAAACTGGCGGTTTCGAGAGGATTTGGGCAATCAATTAAAAGCAAATAAGTCTCTAAGAGGCTGGCGATTGGGCGTTATCGGTATGACTCATGTGCTCATCATGGGCATTGCCGAGCTTATCATCTGAGCTAGAGTTGCCATCTGTATCGAGGTTATCCTCTGTCTTATTCTCTGCCAGCCAATTTTTCATCAATGTAATCTCAGGTTGCTGAGCATCAATAATCTCTTGCGCCAGCTTACGCATCTCTTCGTTTGTTCCGTATTTGAGCTCAATCTCTGCCATGTCTACCGCGCCCATATGATGCGGTAACATACCACGTGCAAAGGCAACATCAGGCACAGGATCAGCGATACCAAGTACCATATCGCCATGCAAGACATCCATACTTCTAGCGTATGCTTGCTGCATTGCTTCGGTATTGGGCTTAGGCTTGGCGGTATCAGGATGGCTGGCAAGCCATTTGTTCAAAATATCAATCTCAGTTTGCTGATTGTCTATAATCTCTTGCGCAAGCTGGCGCATGGTTTCATCATTACCATATTTCAGCTGGATTTTTGCCATGTCTACCGCGCCGCGATGATGGCCTAGCATGCCCTTAGCAAAAGCAGTATCGGGATCGTTATAACCCATGCCAATCATCATCTCGTCATGCATTCTTGTCATTGACCTTGTATAGTCTCTGAGCATATCAGACATCTGAGACTCATCGGCAACATCGTCACCCTCTGCCAATCCATCGTCAGACATGTTTTCATGCTCGGCATGCGTCATTTCAGTCACTGGCGGGGAGGTTTCTTCTACAGGAACGGGTTGATCGTCCTCTGTTGCTGGCTGACAGGCACTCAGCGTCAATGCAGCAGACGTGCAAATGGCAAGAAGGGCAAAACGGTGAGAGCAAGTCATGAGGTATCCTTTATCCTTAACTAAAACCCTAGCTAGAACAAACCGTATAAACTGAAGGGCGCATATTTACACGTAGGTAATAAGGGTTTGAATCTTATCAGATAAATCTTGCCAGTTCGAGACGCAGTGTTTAAAACTTCGTAACGGGAGGATATTTATCGTGTAGGACGGCACATAAATTAATGCAACGCTTTGATTCTCAGTGGGTCTTGTTTTACCAGCCCGATGATAGGATCCATATTCACTCGTTTACCGTTTAATTGTTAGTCATTCACGCTGTGACTTCGTAATGACGTTCAACATCCATTGTCACTTTGCCCCAATGAGAGGCTTTGACTCTATTCTGATGATATTCAAATGCCGATTTATCGATGAATTCTTCGTAAACATCAAAGCGAAGTGGGTTTTCTGGATGTTCAGTGACACTAAACGTTATACAACCAGGCTCTTCGAGGGTCAGGCGTTTATGGTTTGCCAGCTCACTTTTGACTATTTCAAGCGCCGATTCAGGAACTAAGATAAACCCTTTCAATATTACTTTTGACATAACTCTCTCTGATATAACTGGCCTTAACGAATCTGTCTTTTAGTACTGTCTAACTTATAATAACTTGAAAAAATAGACAGTAGCTTCAAGCTCTCCGGTAGAGCTACGGGCAAATTGCGGAATTTGCCCCGCTTCGTTGTAACCAATGGAGCGATATAGTATCGATGCAACGTCACCCAGACGAGTATCAAGTACAAGCAAGGACAAACCGATTTCAGCAGCCACACCTTCCATGAATGCCATTAGCTTTTTACTGACGCCTTTACCGCGAGCACTCGTATGAACCATGAGCTTTTCAACTTCCCCTCTATGTGAGCCATTAGGCTTTGCACAGAGTGAGAGTTGGACGGCACCCACGATCCTCTCGTCGTCATAGGCAACAAATAATTTTCTAAGACCGGAGGCAAGCTCTGTTTCTACCGACGACCAATATGATGTCACTTCTTGCCCATCGACTGGCGTTAAGAAACCAACCGATGCGCCACTCTCGATACAATCCACTAGCAATGCACGTAGTTGCTCGACCAGACCCGAGGTCGTGCTTATTTCTTTTATTTCCATGGAACGCTCCCTTTTTTATCATGCAACAACCCGTAATAAACAGCCAAGTAAACTATTGGGTAATTCCCAATTGCTGGTATTGCTCATTGTTTAATTGAATACGCACAGACTCGCCAACGGCCAAATCTCCCAGCTCAAACTCAGCAACCGACCAGCGGATAAGACGTAGGCAAGGCAAGCCAACATGCGCCGTCATACGTCGCACTTGACGGTTTTTGCCTTCATAAATCGTGAGCATCAGCCATGAGTCTGGCACGCTTTTCCGTTCGCGTATCGGTGGGTTACGCGGCCACAGTGGCATGGGTAATGTCTCTTCACTGACGTGTGTGACATCGGCGGGCAGGGTTTTGCCGTCTTTGAGAATCACGCCACGTCGAAGCTGATTAAGTTGCTCAGTCGTAGGGACTCCTTCCACTTGCACCAAGTAGGTTTTGCCTTGTTTACGACCCGCATTGGCTTTGGGTGGATGGGTAATGGCTTTATTGATTCGTCCATCATCGGTCAAAATAAGCAAACCTTCTGAGGTAGCATCGAGCCGACCAGCAACACGTAGTGACTTGTCCGTAAAGTAGTCAGACAGGGTAGTATGGTCATTGTTACTGTCATCACGAAATTGACTTTGTACCCCATAAGGCTTATTAAATAAAACGAGACTAGAGGTCGACATAATGCAGGGTTTCCTAAGGCAAATCGTGGGTAAATCAGACAATCAAGCAAGCAGTCGTTGAAGCTGTCAATGAAGCTATAAATATAGCAAAAGCGGTCAGGTTGAAACTACTACAACCGACATATAGGCGATCCATTTTAAAAAGAGGACAGTGCTACTGGCATAAATTTTGCGTAGCCTTTGTCTGTAAAGGCACAGCAAGTAAGAAAAATTTGTGTCAGTAGCATTTGATAATGCGTATGCTTTTTTTATTTAGGACTGACACTATTGTATAAAGCGACTTTTTATATAGCAACCATTTATATAGCAACCGTTTATATAAAACGGGTGTTCAAGAATGAGGTATGCATATGATTTTCCATCGACTATCGCAGCGGTTATGATAGTTATGGAGACTTTTTTATCATCCAAAAAAAACCCCCACAGCTCTAAGAACTGTGAGGTGTTTCTTATTCATTCTGACTTGATTGGGTATAAAAGCTCGTCATTAAAGCGAGCTTCAACAACGAGTTATATCCAGTACAATCAGACCATTATAAAGAGGCCAAAGCGTTATTAAAGGTGGTGCTTGGACGCATGACTTGCTCAGCGATTTTTTCATCAGCCAAGTAGTAGCCTTTGATATCTACTGATTTGTTTTGCGCATCATTCAGCTCTTTAACGATAGCCGCTTCTTTGCTCTCAAGGTCTTTTGACAACGATAAGAATTTCTCTTTTAGCTCAGCGTCTTGATCTTGAGCAGCTAACTCTTCTGCCCAATACATCGCTAGATAGAAATGACTGCCACGGTTGTCAAGCTCACCCGTTTTGCGTGATGGTGACTTATCATTTAGCAGTAATTTTTCAGTGGCTTTATCAAGCGTATCCGCTAGAATTTGGGCTTTGGCATTGTTGTCGTTTTTGGCCAAATGCTCCAAAGATACGTTCAAGGCCAAAAATTCACCTAGCGAATCCCAACGCAAGTGGTTTTCTTCGATAAGCTGCTGTACATGCTTCGGTGCAGAACCACCAGCGCCTGTCTCAAACAAACCGCCGCCTTTCATTAATGGTACGACTGACAGCATTTTGGCACTGGTTCCTAATTCTAAAATTGGGAATAAATCAGTGAGGTAATCGCGTAAGATGTTACCGGTGGCAGAAATCGTATCAAGACCACGAGCAACGCGCTCTAGGGTGTAACGCATGGCGCGAACCTGAGACATGATTTCGATATGTAGACCTTTAGTATCATACTCTTTTAAATAAGTTTGCACCTTTTTGATCAATTCGTTTTCATGTGGACGGTATGGGTCTAACCAGAAGATAACTGGCGTGTTAGACTCACGTGCACGGCTGACCGCAAGTTTTACCCAATCTTGGATTGGCTCATCTTTGGTCTGACACATGCGCCAGATATCGCCTTCTTCAACACGCTGCTCCATCAATACTTCATCGGTATCAACATCAACGATACGAGCGATACCTGAATCATTAGACTCAAAAGTTTTATCGTGTGAGCCATACTCTTCTGCTTTTTGAGCCATTAGGCCAACGTTTGGTACGGTACCCATGGTGGTTGGGTCAAAATTACCGTGCCATTTGCAGAAGTTGATCATTTCTTGATAAATGCGGGCAAAGGTAGACTCTGGCATGACGGCTTTACAATCATACATTTTGCCATCAGCGCCCCACATTTTACCGCCTGCGCGGATCATGGCTGGCATAGAAGCATCAACAATGACGTCACTTGGCGAATGGAAGTTGGTGATGCCTTTGGCTGAGTCAACCATGGCAAGACGTGGACGATGCTCTTGGCAAGCATGTAAGTCGTTTTCGATTTCTTCACGTTTGCTGGCTGGTAGCTCGGCGATTTTTTCGTACAAGCTTGCCATACCGTTATTGACGTTAATGCCTAGCTCGTCAAACAGTGCTGCGTGCTTTTTGAAAGCATCTTTATAGTAGATGCGAACCGCATGACCAAACACGATAGGATGCGATACTTTCATCATCGTCGCTTTTACGTGCAATGAGAAGAGAATACCCGCTTCGCGGCAATCTTCCATTTCTTGCTCATAAAATTCAAGCAGCGCTTTTTTGCTCATGTACATAAGATCGATAACTTCTTTGTCCAACAAAGCAAGTTTAGGCTTCAATACTTTAGTTTCGCCTGCGTCAGTCAAGATTTCCATGCGGACAGTGCGCGCCTTGTCTAGGGTCATAGACTGCTCACCATCGTAAAAGTCGCCATGATGCATGTGCGATACGTGCGTGCTCGACCACTGTTTCCATTCACCCATTGAATGTGGATGCTTGCGCGCGTAGTTTTTGACCGCTTTTGGTGCACGGCGGTCTGAGTTGCCTTCACGCAAAACTGGGTTAACAGAGCTACCCAAGCTTTTGCCATAGCGTTTACGAATCTCTTTTTCTTCATCCGTTTTAGGATCGCTTGGGAAATCAGGGATCGCATAACCTTTGCCTTGTAGCTCTTTGATAGCGGCTCTTAACTGTTGTACAGAGGCACTGATGTTAGGCAATTTAATGATGTTAGTGTTTGGGTCTTGGGTCAGACGACCTAGCTCAGCTAAGTTGTCAGGCACACGTTGCTCTTCAGATAAGTACTCAGGAAATTCTGCCAATATACGCGCCGCAACTGAGATATCACTGGTTTCAACATCGACGCCAGCTGTTTTTGTAAATGCCTTAACAATAGGCAAAAATGATAGGGTGGCAAGCGCTGGGGCTTCGTCAGTTTTTGTATAAATAATTTTTGACATGTTAGTAGTGTCTTCCTTTAGGCTAGAGTTAAAATAAGGCTCAAATATGATGTTAAGTATAGATAAATAGTACTATGCGATGATAAGCGATGTCGTTAACTCTCTCGTATCTGGTCTCTTAAGCGCTTTTATAATGGTTTAACGCTTTTTTTGTTAATCTTCATCGAAACAGCGTTATAAGACCGGATGCTGATATTATTTAGATGTCAATTCACTAGCCATCCATCAACTATAAAGCAGCGTTGATGTCAATCTCGTATAGTGAACTAAGTATACTGTTTTCGCTCATATCCTATGTATTTGAATTATATTAAGCTAACAACAACGTTATTCTACCAGCCATCCGCTTCGATATCATCTTTTCCATACAACTACTCTGCTTTTGCGTGAAAAAAATACCCCTCTATTAAGACAAAATCCCGCCAGTTTTTTGTGTGAAAAGCACGTAGTAAGCGCGATACACTGATATCGGCTTTACGTTATCTTGTTTACAACTATTTTTTGGGTTGACTGCCTATTTTGGATTGACGCGTTGCTTTAATCTTACGGCACAATCTTTTAGTCACTTCTATAGTCGATACTCCATAAAATCGGCACACGACATTATCATATGTGACTGGTAACAATTTTGCTTGCTTGCTGTGCCGACAGAGACGGCAAAAAATTCATCCCAGCCACGCTGACGCTTTTTTATAGTAATCTTACTATAGTCAATCTTGAATCTGCTCTTTGCTTCACTGAAAAACGTTTTTGCAAATTGTGACAGCAAACTGGCAAAAATTTGCTAGGCTAGGTGATGAGCCGATAAGATTTATCAGACGATAGACTTTATTAAACGATAGAATTTATCAAACGATAGACGCTCGGCAACCCTATAGCGACTACAGTGACCATCAGTATGAATCTAGAATACGCATTGATTAATGACACCAGTTGGCAAAATGAGACTGACTGGCAAACACCAGACACCCCTTTTATGTCGTTTGCCTTTTGGCAGGCGCTCAGCGATACGGGGGCGATAGGGGAGAAAGCTGGTTGGTTGCCGATATTTATTTTGGTGTACCGCGTTGCCGATCACTCAGCAGATAATGCAACTGACGGTGAATTCAGTGATGCAATTAGCAACGAAACCGACGACACAGAGCAAGGCGATGCCAAACCGATTGCGGTAATGCCCATATTTATAAAAGGTCATCATCGCGGTGAGTTTGTATTTGATCATTCTTGGTCAGAAGCTTATGCGCGTTACGGCCTTGATTATTATCCGCGGCTGGTTACCAGCGTTCCTTATACGCCAATTACGGGTCAGCGTTTTTGGTTGGCGAAAGGTGAGACCTTAAATGAAGATATTGTCAAAACCGCGATTGCAGGGGTTGATGACATTGCGCAGCAAGTGGGCGCATCGAGCTGGCATGGACTGTTTGTCACGCCTGAGCTGGCCTCTATTACTACTTCCTCTATGCCGACGGGGCAGGACATAGCGCTTGCTATAGCTGCTCATGACGAAGGAATGGAGCCTGTGCCTATTGAGATGCCGATAATGGAGCGCCAAGGCTGTCAGTTTTTGTGGCAAAATAAAGACTTGCTCAAAGACAGTCAGCCTTTTGCCGACTTTGAGGCGTTTTTATCGACGTTAAAAGCCAAGAAGCGTAAAACCATTCGTGCTGAGCGCCGCAAAGTTGCCGAACAAGGCATTACTTGCCAGCGCAAATGCGGGGATGCCATCACCGATGAGGACTGGAAAGCCTTTTATCATTGTTATGTGATGACATATGCAGTGCGCGGTCAGCAGCCATATCTAACGATTGATTTTTTTATGGCATTGGCGCAAACCCTGTCTGAGCATCTTATGTTGGCACAAGCGCTCGACGCGCAGGGCGAGATTATCGCCAGCAGTTTGTTCTTATATGATACGCCTGCCAGTAATAGCGACAACGACAGTGTTGATGGTAATGTTGATAATAGTGCGACCTTGTACGGACGCTATTGGGGCGCACTTGGTGAGTACGATAGCTTGCACTTTGAGCTGTGTTATTATCAAGGCATTGAGTTTGCCATTGAGCAAGGGTTAACCTATTTTGATCCGGGGACGCAAGGCGAGCACAAACTGATTCGTGGGTTTATTCCAACGGCAACGCATTCTTTGCATCGCATTTATGATCCGCGTTTTGTACCTGCGATTAGTGAGTTTTGTACCCAAGATCGCCTGCATATGGCGCAGTATCGCCAGCAAGCCTTTGAAGCCTTGCCATTTAACGCCGATAATATGCCTGATTTTTAAATCTCTTTTTTAACGTTTCTTAATTAGTCACTAACTATGTCCAGCACCCACGTTTCTTCTACTCATCTTTTACCGCCTCCAGCAGCATTACTCCCTTGGTTACAGGTCGAAGGCTCTTTAACCGCGGCGCTAGAGGTCAAAGCAGGACAGCCATTGCGCGTTGAACGTGTGTTTGAAGGCTATCGCCCCTTATCATTAACGCAAAAAAAGCAGTTAGGCGTACAAGGGGCGATGCTGGGTCGTCCCATGCTGGCTTGGGTGCGTGAAGTGCAGCTATATGGCAATGATGAGGAGCCATGGGTAAAAGCGCAAAGCCTCTTTCCACTACCCAGTTTGATAGGGCGGGCGCGGCGCTTGCAGCAGCTCAAAGGCACGCCCATCGGCTATGTATTGTTTAAGCGCAAACGTACCTTACCCAATCAACGCGTTATACAGCAGACAAGCGAAGGGTGGCAGCGGCAAACGCGATATGATTGGTATGGCCGAACCTTTATGATTAGCGAGGTATTTTTGCCTGAGTTTTTGGCCAGTAGACTCTAAAAAATCGCTATTACGGTGAACAAAATAAAAAATTTTACTGACAAACAAGTAAGTAATGACTGCGTATTTCATCAACACCGATATTCAGCAGTCCATTGGACTTATGGTTAGTGCTTACCTTTATGGATTAAAATATCAATTAAAAACGGTCATCTTAGGATGGCCTTTTTATGCGATAAATAATGGTTTGTATCGCCGTATTATCCAAAACACCACCTTTTTTATAGGCTATTTATTTGTATTATAAGAGGATTTAATACACTCAGCTTACGGTGAGGTTTTTTTGCGCTCGCCGTACAAATTTTCATGTTACACTTAATCTTTAGCGATGATTTCGATGCCAATGTGTAGATGCCAACGTGGTGTAAATGCCAACGTGCAAATGCGTATCGGGTTTATTGCCGAATTGAACCAGTTGATGACAGGCCAATTGCCTGCGCTGACTCCCATTCATTTTTGCTAGTAGACTTCATTCACAATAATGTAATGCCACAAAACCTCGCTCAAAGTATTGATCGTACTTTGGGCGAGGTTGTTACCGTCGTTATTTTATTGTGGGCAGGCTATCAGCTTCTTTTCAATGACCGTTTTTCAATGACAATCATTACCTAGGACATCACTATGTTTAAAGATATTTCTATCAAAGATTTTGATCCTGCCCTTGCTGAAGCGATGGCGGCAGAAAGCGTTCGCCAAGAAAACCATATCGAATTGATTGCTTCTGAAAACTACTGCTCACAAGCAGTAATGGAAGCCCAAGGCACAGACCTAACCAACAAGTACGCTGAAGGCTATCCGGGTAAGCGTTACTACGGTGGTTGTGAGCATGTTGACGTGATTGAACAATTGGCCATTGACCGTGCAAAAGAGCTGTTCGGTGCTGAGTATGTCAACGTCCAGCCGCATTCAGGTAGCCAAGCAAACTCTGCGGTGTTTTTAGCCTTACTAGAAGCAAATGACACCGTACTGGGCATGAGCTTAGACGCAGGTGGTCACTTGACGCATGGCGCGCACATCAACTTCTCAGGTATCAACTACAATGCGGTACAGTACGGATTGGTCGATGGCACTGGCCTTATCGACTATGATCAAGTGGACAGCTTAGCGCGTGAGCACAAGCCTAAAATGATTATTGCAGGTTTTTCAGCGTACTCGCAAGTGGTCGATTGGCAGCGTTTCCGTGATATCGCTGATGAAGTCGGCGCTTACCTATTGGTAGACATGGCGCACGTAGCTGGCCTTGTCGCTGGTGGCGTTTACCCAAGTCCAGTACCGTTCGCTGATGTGGTCACGACGACAACGCACAAAACCTTACGTGGGCCGCGTTCAGGTATGATTTTGGCGCGTGATGAAGCACTTGCCAAAAAGCTAAACTCTGCCGTATTCCCAGGCAACCAAGGCGGCCCGCTCATGCATGTCATCGCTGCCAAAGCGGTGTGCTTTAAAGAAGCATTAGACGGCGACTTTAAATCGTATCAGCAGCAAGTGGTCAAAAACGCGCAAGCAATGGCAAAAGTCATCCAAGATCGCGGTTATGAAATCATCTCTGGCGGCACTGAAAACCATCTGATGCTGATCAGCTTGGTTAAGCAAGAAATGACGGGTAAAGAAGCGGATAAATGGCTTGGCGATGCACACATCACGGTCAACAAAAACGCGGTACCAAATGATCCAAAATCTCCATTTGTGACCTCTGGTATTCGTATCGGTACGCCAGCGATCACCACTCGCGGCTTCAACGAAGCGCAAGCAAGTGATTTGGCGGGTTGGATCTGTGACGTGCTAGACAGCCGCGGTGATGAAAAAGTGGCTAATGAAGTACGCGAAAAAGTAGAAGCGATCTGCAAAGAGCTGCCAGTGTACGCAAAAAATCAGTAATTTTTAATTCGCTCTTTTAAAAGTTGTATAAAAAACCGCTTAGCTTTGGCTAGGCGGTTTTTTACTTTATTAATAGTATAATAAAAGGATAATTTGATGAGCTTACGTATTCATGCTTTGTATCATGTCGATTTTGAAGAGCTTAGCTATATTAAACAATGGGCAGACAGTCAAGATCATAGCATTACGGTGACTCGATTTTATAAAAATGATTCATTGCCCGCTCAAGACAGTTTTGATTGGCTAGTTATTATGGGTGGCCCAATGGGCGTTCATGATGAAACAGAGTTTCCGTGGCTTGTTGACGAGAAACACTTCATTCAGCAAAGTATTGATGCAGGAAAAACGGTGATTGGTGTTTGCTTAGGGGCGCAGTTAGTCGCAGACCGTTTGGGCGCAAAAGTTGCGCCATCAGGTGTGAAAGAGATTGGTTGGATGCCTATTCAATTAACCAAACAAGGACTAACGCATCCATTGTTAAAAGACTTACCAAAAGAGGCATTTACCGTGTTCCATTGGCATGGTGATGGTTTTGAATGTCCTCAAAATGCTACGCCAATCGCAACGTCAAAAGCGTGGGCAAATCAGGGTTTTATTTATCAAACACCAAAACATGCCGAGCTAGATACTTGGGTAATTGGTTGGCAATGTCACTTTGAAGTGACTGCAAAAAGTATGGTTGATATGGTGGCGCCGGGACAGGCTTATATACAAGATGCCAAGGTTGATTATCCTGACTCTGTGCAAGCGCCCGATGAGATCTTAGAACTGGGTAATAATTACATCGAGGATAACAATGCATGGCTCTCGACAATGCTAGATAACTTGGCAAAATGATATCAATGAGTTATGAAGAAAGTATTTTCAATATAAAAGCATGGGAAGAATGACAGAAAAGTAAGTGACTTAGAGTTACAAAAAAACCGCTTAGCATTTACTAGGCGGTTTTTTATTGATTTTTCCTTATTTGCTTGTTGAGCTGGATAACTAAACACCTGTATAAGCATAGGTGTTTTGAAAATTTAGACAATGAACAGCAAAAAGGCAGTATTCAAGAAAAAAGTAATGTTAAATCTAATATCTTGTTTAGTGTTGACTACTCAATCATATCTAAAGAAACATTAGCAGATACCTTAGAGATGTTTTCTGCCACTGTTATAGCACGGCTATGAGCGTTGGCTACTGACTGAAAATGACGTTCGTCTGTAAACTCTTGATACTCTGAATGGATCTCATATATAGAGTCAACTCCTAAATATTTGCTTAACGTTTTTAGGTGAGGGGTTAGATGATTTGCCTCTGCTCTTATACCTTTAGGATCGAAGCCAAACTCACCACTTGAAGTTACTATGACTAATGTTTTTCCTGATAACGTAGGTTGTAGTGGGAAATCACCGCGAGCTAAATCAAAGTCAAAAGTCTTATTGATTCTGACAATTTGATCGAACCAAGCTTTGAGTTGAGCTGGCATACCATAGTTGTACATGGGTGAGGAGATCAGAATAATATGAGCTTCTGTCACTTCATTAATAAGTTCATCAGATATCGATAATATATTGCGTTGTTGCCCTGTTCTATTATGCTCTGGGGTAAATACAGCACCAATCCATTCTTGGTTTATAAATGGCGGCGGATTGATTCCAACATCTCTATAGATATAGGCTATGTCGGGATTTTTATCCAGTAGCGTATCGACAAAGCTTTTGGCAATACCTTTAGATATGGAGTTATGACTGGCGTTTTCATTTTCCAGTGCTCTTACGCTTGCGTCAATATGCAGTAAAATAGTCATGTTTTTTCCTGTTGTTTGATGGATAACGAGGACTATTTTGTCTGATTATATAAGGGGCTTACAAACGGATAGATTGCATCTATAGATGTGTTTAATTCATCAATAAGGTATTTTTTTTGACGCAGTAAAGGGAAGACAAGCATGCAAGTTTCACTACAGGCGCTAAGAGCGTTTGAAGCCGCAGCCCGTTTGAGTAGCTTTAAACAAGCAGCAGAAGAATTATCGCTTACACCGACCACAGTGTCGCACCACATCGCCAATTTAGAGAGCAGATTGGGAGTGAGTTTATTTCATCGCAAGAATCGATGTATTGTGTTGACAAACACAGGACAATTTTTGGCAACAGCAACAACGGAAGGGTTTACGACAATCAATAACGCTTTAGATCAAGTTGCTAACACTGCGAGTGTGGTACGAGTGACAACGACCTCATCTTTGGCTGCTATGTTACTCATTCCTTATCAGCATGAGTTTTCAAGAATTTATCCAAAAATAGGCGTTGAAATTTCGACAGGTGAGACTCTAAACAATCAACCTTATGTGATTGCCATTCGTTTAGGTAATGTAGCAACTGTAGCGCCTGAAGATGTTATCAAACAAGAATATTTTGATGTATTTGGTGCGAATCAGGTTGCTGATACTTGGAATACTCAAGGAAAAATAACCATATACACCACTGAATGGAAAAACAATATATTACCCTTACCATCGCTAGAAGCATGGCTTGCTTTGAATAATATTCCTCTTACTAGGGTTATGATAAAAAAATTTGATCAGGAATTTTTTGCTATTCAACAGGCTATGGCAGAGGGGTGTCTTGTTTTTTGCTCTTCAACATTGGTTGCACGGCTTTTAAAAACAGGTTTACTGAAGCGCTTTCAAACTCAATCGATCAAAACTCAGCTTTGTTATTACATACCAAAAAAATCATCGTTTGATACCAAAAATGGCACGAAGTATGTGGAATGGGTTGAGACATTATTATGATCACTCAGACGAGGTGTCATTCAACGGGAGCGGTTGTTTTAGACGAACCGTCCTGAACGAACTCTCCTAAATGATTGTGACGGTTCACTGTTATTCTAACGAAAACTGACCAATGTATTAGTTCAATAAGAGTCAGTTTATCGAATGAATACTAACCCCCAAGCTGACTTAAGCCCAACGCCATAATCAAACCAATAGCAGTACTGATGCCAGCCCAATGGTTATCGCGTTTAAACGCTGTCGGAAAGACTTCGGTCGCAAGTGAGGCAATGACAGCACCAGCGGCAAAGCAATTGATGGCACTTAGTATCCCTTTATCGACGTCCGCAAGTAGCATCTTACCCAAGATGGCTGCAAGCGATAATAAAATGGCAGCTCCAATCCAAAGCATCAATATCTTCTTATGACTGTTGCCGCCTTCACGCATCTCTTTGGCGCCGCCTGCAGCTTCCGGCAAGTTGGACAGCAAAATAGAACCTGCCAGTGCGGCAACTTGCATCACATTTCCGCTGATGAGTGACACGCCCAGCGCTAGGTTTTCAGGTACACCATCAAGCGTGATGGCAGCCAATAGTCCGCCGCCACCGCCCGAATTTAGTTTTTCGTCGATCAGGTAATCAACGCCTGCAAACACCAAAGCGCCGAGTAAAGTAAAAGCTGCTGTGAGCCAAAGTCCACTATCGGCGAGGGAGGGTTGTACCAGCTCTATCACGACCGATATCATCAGCGCACCGCCCGCGATGGCCAATAGGTTACCTTCTAACCAAGCCGGTAGATGACCATACAAACCCCAAAGCGCTCCTATAATAAGTGCGCCTGAGACCACAATAATAATTGCAAACATCAACATAATTTGTTCCTTATTTTTTAGCGTTGATATTAATGATGCGGAAGCTTTTATGTCATTATAAGTTGCGTAACCAATACACTAGCGCCGATACCTGTAAATAAAAATGTTAGCAAACAAAAACCCCAACCATCTACAAGATGATCGGGGCTTATGGGGTTCAACGACAGCGGCTGTAAAGTGATTGAATCTTACATAAACGGCAATTTGGTAAATATCTGCAATACCGTAGCGTTAACGATATCGACAAAGAATGCACCAACCATCGGGACAATCAAAAACGCTTTGGGCGAGGGCAGATAACGGTCAGTGACTGCCTGCATATTGGCAATCGCTGTTGGCGTTGCGCCCATGCCGAACCCACAATGACCAGCTGATAAAACGGCGGCATCATAGTTTTTGCCCATGACTTTAAAAGTAATAAAGTAGACGTAAATAATCATAATGACAGTTTGGACGAGTAGGATAACCAGTACAGGCCCTGCCAAATCAGTCAATTGCCACAGTTTTAAAGACAATAGCGCCATGGCCAAAAACAGACTTAAAGAGGCGTTGCCGAATACATCAATAGAGCGGTCAAACATGTCAAAATTGAATACCGTGGTTAAGACGTTACGAATGATAACGCCACCTGCCAATGCCCAAACGAAGGTGGGTAGCTCAAACCATGTGCCTTCAGCCACCAGCGTCATTACTTCAGCAAATGCCAATGCGCCTGCAAACAATGCCAACGTCTCAATCGTAGAGGAGGCCGTGATAAAGCGCATACTATCCGGTCTTTCAAAGATTTCTTTATTGCTGTGGGCGCTATCTTCGTCGTGCTTGGTGCTATACAGCGACTGTGCATTGGCCACTTTTTCGATGTCGCTAGGATTTGGGTTAGCAGGGGTTGGTTTTAGACCAAGGTTTTGAATCAAACGCTTCGCCACAGGGCCACCGACAATACCACCAGCGACCAAACCATACGTCGCCACAGCAATACCAAGCGTTGTCGCGCCAACCACACCGTACTCTTGCTCTAGCGTAATGCCCCATGCACCAGCCGTGCCATGACCACCAGTCAAGGCAATCGAACCTGTCACCAGTCCCAGTAATGGATCAAGCCCCAATACGCTTGCCATTGCCACACCAACGATATCTTGTAGCACGATAAATATGGATACCACCACGGTAAAGATCAATAACGGTGTGCCGCCTGCTTTTAATCGGCTAAAATCAGCACTCAAGCCAATGGACGCAAAAAACATCAACATGGTCGCTGTCTGCAATCCTTGATGAAAGTTAAAGCTATATCCCCAAATAATATTGAGCGCATAAACCACAATCGCGGCAACCAAACCGCCAGCCACAGGCTCGGGAATGTTAAAGTCTTCTAAAAACTTAACCCTTTTTACCAAAACTCGTCCAAGCAGTAGCACCAGAGTGGCCAATATCAGCGTGTAATAACCGTTTAAGGTAATTTCCATATATCAATCCTTTCTATACAAATGAATGAACCTGAATTCGGGATAAATATGGTTTTATCTCGAATTCAGGTTGGGGTGTTGATTGGTGATTAAGCTTTTTTTATTCAGTGCTTTACCTACAGGTATGTTAACAGCCTGTGCTGGAACGCTTGCGCTCAGTGCTGTACCGTTTTGGTTAATGAGACTTTAGCTAATATGATTTTGGCTAATATGAATTGGGTACATACGGTTTTTATTAACATAGTAAATAACTTCAATAAAAAAACGCCAGCCATTAAGCCGACGTTTTTTGTGAATTATACGGTAAGTGAGAGACGATGTCATAGAATGCAAAACAAAATGAATAAGCCGTGAGTTAAGCCCGTGTCTCACCATGTCCATAGACGATCCATTTTTGTGAGGTCAAACCTTCAAGTCCGACAGGGCCACGGGCGTGAATCTTATCGGTTGAAATACCAATTTCAGCACCAAGCCCATACTCAAAACCATCGGCAAAACGACTAGAAGCATTAATCATCACACTGGCCGAATCCACTTCGCGTATAAAGCGTTGTGATTTGGTGTAGTTATCCGTGATGATGACATCCGTATGATGGCTGCCATGCGTGTTAATGTGCTCAATCGCTTCATCGATACCTGATACGACTTTGATCGCTAAGATAGGCGCTAAGTATTCTGTGTCCCAGTCTTCGGCAGTCGCGTCAGATAAATGACCGTTGAGGGTTACATTGTCTTTTAAGATGGCCTGTGACTTTTCATCAAGGCGCAGTTGCATGGCATCGTCAGCGGCTACGATGGCTTCAGCAATTTTTGGTAGCATCTCATTGGCGACTGGCTCATCGACCAATAATGTCTCCATCGTATTGCAAGTACCATAGCGATGGGTTTTGCCATTGACGCTGACGTCAATGGCGATTTGGGCATCGGCGTCGCTATCGATAAAGGTATGACAGTTGCCATCTAAATGTTTGATGACAGGCACACGGGCATCACGGCTAATGCGTTCGATAAGTCCTTTACCACCGCGCGGCACGATGACATCGACATAGTCGGTCATGGTGATTAGTTCACCAACGGCGGCGCGATCGGTTGTTTGTAATACTTGGACACTATGCTCAGACAGACCGACTTTTTGTAGGGCCTCTAAGATGCACTTGGCAATCGCTTGGTTCGATTCAAACGCTTCAGAACCGCCACGCAAAATAATGGCGTTGCCAGATTTTAACGCCAAAGAGGCCGCCTCTAACGTCACATTAGGACGCGATTCATAAATCATACCGACCACACCGAGTGGCACGCGCATTTTGCCTAAATGAATACCCGATGGGCGGTAAGTCATGTCAGTGACCTCGCCGATAGGGTCTGGTAACGCAGCCACGTCTTTGAGACCTTGGAGCATGCCATCGAAACGTGCGTCGTTCAATTCAAGACGGTCGAGTAGGGCGGCATCTAAGTCGTTTTTTTGACCCTTATCCATATCGATTTTATTGGCCGCCAAAATATCTGACTTGGCATTTTTTAACACATCGTGAATCGCCATTAACGCGGCGTTCTTATCACCCGTATTGGCAGCAGCGAGTGCACGCGAGGCCGCTCTTGCTTGCTTGCCGACAGATTGCATATATGCGGTCACATCTGTGTCATTCGATTGACTCATAAATTTTTTCCTTATAATGAAGAAGTGTTTAAAACAGAAAAACGCCAAAAAGGCGAAAATGTTGCAAAATTTTTGAATGCCGATGTTGGATATCTATCCTATCTTGAACATTTATAAAGCTTGAACCGTTATAAAGCTTGATTGGTTATAAAGGCATTATGCTATTTAACATAGAGGAGATTGAGGCGATAGTAAAGACGAATTTGTGAACAGTAACTGCTCTAAAAAGTATGCAGCCGCATTTTCTAAGCGCGGGTTGACTGGTTGTATTGCCAGTCTTTTGGAGCACACGTGGTCTTGAAAAAACCAATAAAAAAGCAATTTGTCGTTACGTGCCTTAACAGAACTGCGCTGTAACTACTAAGGTAGCCATGAGCAATCATGATTATAGTAGAGACCAATAGTGTTAATAAAAAGATTATTCGTTAGAACATTGTTAGCTAAAACATTCCTAGTGAAAATACTATCCGTGGAGATGTTATGAGGGAACACTGTTAATTGATAATAGGTTAACTCATAAAATAACTTCTCATTAAAATATCAACCTATTTAAATACCAATCTAGTATAAAGTGTTATTAAGGGAGAATAAAAATGGCTATCGAAAAAAATTGGCTTACCGTTGGACTGGTCGCAGCAGCATTAACCTTGGGTGCTTGTGGTAAAAAAGATGAAGCGCCAATGGAAACAGAATCGCCTGTTGATGCGCAGACAGAAGTAGAAGAGCAGGCCAGTAATTCTGCCATTACAGGCGGTGCTGATGATGTCGATGTTGGCCCCGGTAGTACCATGTCAGTAGGTGATAACGACGATGTAGCGGTTGCTAGTGCCAATGATGGCAGAGCGGTAGGCGACAAAGATGTGGCGGTTGCCAGCGCTGATGCTATGGATGTGACTAACAACGATGCGGTTGCAGTCGGTACAGAGGACAATGCAGAAGTCCTAGATGGGACGGAAGAGTCAGAGCACATCTCAACCTACTAATTTGTTGCTTGGCAAACTGCTGGTTATTAAGTTAATCTTTAGCCATTCACGGGTTAGCAGGTCACTGCTCAGATAAAACCACGCCTTATACATTTAAGTGATAAAATAGAGCTCAGCGCTGTTAAGACAGTCTGAGCTTTTTTGTGTCGATGGTTTTAGAGACGGACAAGCGTCTTGATTATTGATGAAGCTTATACAAGATTTGCCTTTTGGACGCGGAATAAGAGACAATATGCCATTTTTGTATTTGTCTTACAAATCATGGCAGTATCATCACTATGCTGCGCCAAATGATTTTATTCTATAGACAGCATATACCACTATTTTTTATTCATGTTTTCACTCATATTTATTGGAAGTCTGCTAAACCATGCTTGATACTGCAAAAAATCCGACTCGGCCAATCGCCTTAGATTTACAAGACGTCCATAAAAGCTACGGCTCATTAGCAGTCCTAAAAGGGGTATCGCTCACCGCCTATGACGGCGATGTTATCTCCATTTTGGGCTCATCTGGCTCCGGCAAATCCACATTGCTGCGCTGCATCAATCTGCTTGAAAATCCCAATCAAGGTCGGATCATCATCGGCAATGACGAGCTTATCCTAAAACCGTCCAAGTCAGGCGAGCTACAAGCAGCAGATACGAGACAACTAGAAAGCTTGCGCGCGCGCGTGGGGTTTGTGTTCCAAAACTTTAACTTATGGCCGCACAAAACGATTTTGCAAAACATCATCGAAGGGCCAACCCAAGTTTTAAAGATCAAAAAAGACCAAGCCATTAGTGACGCTGAAAAGCTACTTGATAAAGTGGGCCTACTGGACAAAAAAGACGCCTATCCAGCCAACTTGTCTGGTGGTCAGCGTCAACGTGTCGCTATTGCGCGCGCACTTGCAATGCAGCCGCAAGTGCTGTTGTTTGATGAGCCAACTTCAGCATTAGATCCTGAACTGGTCAATGAGGTGCTTGCTGTCATGCGAGAGTTGGCAGAAGAAGGGCGTACCATGCTTATCGTTACTCATGAGATGCGCTTTGCCCGCGAAGTGTCCAGCAAAGTCGTCTTCTTACACCAAGGCGTGGTTGAAGAGATCGGCACCCCTGAACAAGTATTTGATAATCCTACCTCTGAGCGTGTCAAAGATTTTATGGCATCGCACCGTCAACACTAATTCCGCTTCAAACAGATAGGATGACCCAAGAGTGATCATCCTATCGCCATTCAAAATCTGTCAATCAGCGCTCAACAAGTCAGGCTCACTGTTTATTACACTTTAATGACAGTCGGTATGCAAAATGTTTGTTTTTGGTATTTTACTCAGGTATTATCAGAAAGCTGATAGACAGCCAATCATCACGGCTGCTGTTATACACTATATGCTTTTACCCTCTATATTGCTTGTCTGGCAAGGACGTCAGAAAACGAAATACCAGAACCCCATACTAAAACCCATCAGAATTTAAGGAATGTATGATGTCGAATTCTCGCCTACTGTGGTCATCAGTGACCATGACCGCAGCGTTAATGCTAAGCGCTTGTAATCAATCTGCGACTGACGCCACCGATACCAATGCTGATGCTGCAGCCGCTGATACATCAGGCAAAACCATCCGTATTGCCACCGAGGGCGCTTATCCTCCGTTTAACTATACCAATGCTGATGGTAGCTTGGCAGGTTACGATATTGACGTAGCCAACGCGCTGTGTGAGCAGATGCAAGCCAAATGTGAAATCGTTGCTCAAGATTGGGACGGTATCATCCCCGGTCTATTGGCACAGAAATATGATGCGGTGGTGGCTGGTATGTCGATCACCCCTGAACGCCAAGAAAAGGTCGATTTTACTGAACCGTACTTTGCTAACACCATGGTTTGGTTGACCAACACCGAAAACCAATTTGATCCGACGGCGATTAGTAACTTGACCCTAGGCGGTCAGCGCTCAACCACGCCTGGTGCTTATCTACAAGACAACTATGAAGGCAAAAACGGCAACACCGTGCAGTTGTATGACAACTATGACAACGCCTATTTGGATCTAAAATCAGGTCGTAGTGATGCGGTACTGGCCGAAAAAGTATCTGCCAACTCATGGCTTGCAGACAATCCTGAAGGCTTTGGTATTGTGGGCGATGAAATTGACAATGACGATAATATTGCCATTGCTGTTCGTAAAGGTGATGCACTCAGAGACGACTTTAATAAAGCGCTTAGCGAAATCCGTAGTAACGGTGAGCTGGCCCGTCTTGAGCAAGCGAACTTTAGTCAATAACTTTTATTAATTCATAATATTCTTATTAAAAAATGAAGGAATAGCAAATATGACAATATCTATGACACCGTTACTAAAGAATAAAGCGCTAAAAAACAAAACGCTATGGCTGGCGCCGCTAAGTGCCGCTATGCTTATGCTGGCGGGTTGTAATAACAGCTCAGCACCAGAAGAGGCAGCGGCCACTGATACCAGTACCGACGCACCAATGAACATCAAAATCGCTACCGAATCAAGCTATAAGCCTTTTAGTTATACCGATGCAAATGGCAAGCTGATTGGTTATGAGATTGAATTGGTTGATGCGTTATGTGCGCAAATGCAGGCCAAATGTGAATTGATTTCACAAGATTGGGACGGTCTGATTCCAGGCTTGAACGCCCAAAAATTTGATGCGATTATCGCTGGCATGTCGATCACGCCTGAGCGTAAAGAAGTGGTCGAATTTAGTGACCCGTACTTCCATACTGGTATTATCTTAATCGGTAAAAAAGGCGATGACATCAGTGTCTCAGACCTAAAAGGTCAACCTATTGCTTCACAGCGTTCAACCGTCTCTGCTCAGTACTTGCAAGATGAGCACGCTGATGCTGATATCAAGTTATATGACACCCAAGACAACGCGTATTTAGATTTGACGTCAGGTCGTGTACGCGCCATGATGTCTGACAAAGTCACTGGTATTGATTGGTTAAAAACCGACGCTGGCAAGAACTATGAAGTAAAAGGTGAGGAAATCAGCACGGACGAAGATGCCATGGGTATCGCTTTCCGTAAAGGTGATCCGCTGATTGCTAAGTTCAATGCAGCCTTGGCTGAGCTAAAAGACAACGGTACTTATGACCAAATCACAGGCAGTTACTTTGGTACCAGCTCAACGGCTGCCGCTCAAAAAGCAGCGCCAACCACTGAGGTAGCACCAGCCGGTACGACGGCTGTTGATACGACTGCACCGAGCACTCCAGAAGCACCTGTCGAAACAGCGACCAACTAATCTGCTTGGCCAGCACGAACGAACCACAATACTGAAGCTGGTTGGTGAAAAAGGATATTGTCTTCGTGGCGGTATCCTTTTTTGATGTCTCATGTCAGCGTTTGATGGGGTAATACTAGCGGCTTAGTTTGTCGCGATATGGCTGATTTGATTCGTTTTTAAGCGGATGAGTGTGCATTTAAACACGGCTTTTATATTTGAGTATTAACATAGCGCGTAGCGATTATGATAAAATCAGCGCTCATTTCTACTGTGTCAATTTTCGCCGCCACAATCGTATGGGTTTGACGTCATTCTATGACGCCATGAACCAATATTTAGAAGAGCCAAGGTCTATTTGGTATCAATACGATTGTTAGCAGCGCTCAGCCATTGATGCTGATTCTTTTAACTCATATTTTGCAAATTGCTAATATAAAGAGACTGAGTGGATAATTGTGTTTGATTTACAAGGATTTGGCGCGCTATTACTGAGCGGCGCTACCGTCACCATCAAGCTTGCCATGACCAGCTTAGTCATCGGTATGGCGTTGGGACTACTCGGTGCCACAGCAAAGCTGTCTAATATTTGGCTGCTGCGTAAGATTGCGACTGTCTATACAGCGACCATGCGTGGTATTCCAGAATTACTATTGGTACTATTTATCTATTATGGCGGTTCTATACTGCTCATGACGATTCTCAAAAAATTCGGTTATAACGAATACGTTGAGATCAGTGCCTTTTGGGGCGGCGTGATGGCGCTGTCTATTGCCTTTGGCGCTTATGCGACTGAAATCTTTCGCATGTCGATTCAAGAGATTCCAATAGGGCAGCGTGAGGCCTCGCAAGCGATTGGGATGCGTCCTTTGCAGACGTTTTTTCGCATCACCTTGCCACAAGTGTGGCAAATTGCGCTACCCGGTCTTGGTAACCTGTTTTTGGTATTGCTCAAAGATACGGCGCTGGTATCGGTTGTGGGTCTAAAAGACATCATGTATCAGTCATCGCGTGCGGCGCAATCAACGCAGCAGCCGTTTACCTTTTATATGGCAGCGGCGATTATTTATTTGGGTTTGACCATGCTGATTACTGGTTTTATGATGTGGCTTGAATGGCGTGCCAATCCGGCCGCGCGCTATGCCAAAAAAATAAGCCGTCAATCAACCCATCGTCAATCGACCATAGGATAGAGGAGAGCTACTATGGATTGGAATTGGCAGGTTATTTTTGATCATATTCCTGACTTACTAGGCGGTGCGGTATTGACCGCGCAGTTGGTGGTGGTCTCAGGGATTATTGGATTATTTTTTGGTCTGATTTTGGCGCAGCTACGGTTATCGAAAAGCTGGGCGGTGCAAGCGTTGCCATTTGCCTATATTTTCTTTTTTCGAGGCACGCCGCTACTGGTACAGATCTTTTTGATTTATTATGGTTTGGGACAGTTTGAGGCCGTGCGTAACTCGTTCTTATGGGAGCCTGTACTAAGCCAAGCGTATTGGTGTGCTATTATTGCCTTTACCATGAATACCAGCGCTTATTTGGCAGAAATCATTCGCGGCGCCATTCAGACGATTCCGGTCGGTGAGTTAGAAGCGGCTGATGCTATTGGTATGTCAAAGTGGCAAAAACTCACTCGCGTGACGTTACCGCGTGCTTTTGGTATCGTGATTCCCGCTTATAGCAATGAAGTGATCTTTATGCTAAAAGGCAGCGCGCTGGCCTCGACCATCGCATTGATGGATATCACAGGGGTTGCTCGTACGATCAGTGCGCGTACTTATACCTTGATGGAGTTGTTTTTTGCCGCGGGTATCGTGTATCTCTTATTGTCGTGGGTGATTTTATTTAGCTTTAGATTGTTTGAAAAAAGAATGAATCGCCACGCAAGCTATGTGCCGCCAGATGTGATTACCAATACCATCCCTTAGTATTTGATTTTAATACCAATCCAAAAAAGGTCGTGTCAGACTGTGTCACAGACCAAGAGAGACAGACAGGGTAGTCCGTCTCTTTCATTGCCCTCTCAATAATTTACGGTGAGTACCTAATATGAGTCAATCTCCACACATGTCTTTGGTCGATGCCATTGCCGCGAACGTCAACGATGAAGCGGACTCTGCCAACATGAATGACAGCATCCGTGCCTCTATTGGTAAAGTGGTCTGCGTTGGTCGCAATTATGCCGAGCATGCGCGTGAGCTTGGTAACGAAGTACCAAAATCACCCATTTTGTTTATGAAACCGGCCTCCTCAGTGGTGAGTGTACGCAACGATATTGTGCGTCCTAATCCAGCAGTATATGGTGACACGCATTACGAAGCGGAGCTTTGCATTCAGCTGGCGGCGGATTTATCTGCTGCAACGCCTGAACAAGCGCAGCAAGCGATTGGCGGTGTGACGGTGGGGCTTGATTTGACCTTACGTGATCTTCAAAGCAAGCTAAAAGAAAAAGGTCATCCGTGGGAGCGTGCCAAGTGCTTTGATGGCGCCTGTGTCCTTGCTGATTGGCTTGAGCCACAAGCGTTTGGCGATTTTAGTCAGGTGAGCTATCAGCTTGTTATCAATGATGAGCTGAGACAAGATGGCGATAGTGCTTTAATGTTGTTTTCCGTTTATGACTTATTGGCAGAAATAAGCCATGCTTTTAGCCTACAAGCAGGTGATGTGATTATGACAGGTACGCCAAGCGGCGTGGGCATCTTGCATGAGAACGATGTACTCAAATTAACGCTTGGTGCGCACGAATGGCAGGTAAAAGTTCGCTAAGCACTCTGCCTTAGCTTTACGTATTCCTTTCTTAATAAATCGATTCTTAGAGTAAGCGTCGCAAAAATCCCAAGCCATGGCTTGGGACTTTTTATGCCTATAAGTTTCTAAAGATAGTATTTTTTGTTAAATCACATTCAAAATTTCAACGAACTGTCACAAAGCGTGAGTAGACTTAGCCATAGTTCGTACTTTGGCGGTCAGAAGGATTCAGCCGCACTCTAACTTTTCATGCCAATCCAGCCTAATAGCAAGGTGACTGATAATGACACTATTAAATAAGCCAGAACATGCTCACGAGATCGTTGAAGATTCAAACCCTACCAACAACACTGAATTTCAAACCATTGTTAGTCGTCGTCTCAACCGCCGCAGTATTTTAAAAGGCGGTACAGGATTGACGGCTGCCGCCTTCTTTGGGGCAATACCGTTGGTTGGTTGTAGCGACGATGATGATAGCAGCAGCCCAATTGTAGACAATGGCAACAATGCGGCTATTCCAGCGCAGGGCGATCTAGCACGTCCTGAAACCTTAAATTTCACGGCAGTAGCACACTCAACTGCTGAAACCATGAGCGTCGCAGAGGGCTACAACGCAGAAATAATACTGCCACTTGGCACGCCGCTTATGTCTGGCATTGAGGATTGGAAAGACAATCGTGAGCAATCAGCCGAGTCGTTTGAATGGCGTATGGGTGATAACCATGACGGCATGTGGTTCTTTGGCAAAAAAGGCAGCAACTATGATCCAAAAGCCTCAGAGAACGGTTTGCTAGTAATGAACCACGAGTATGTCAATAGTGAAGAGCTTAGCCCATTTGGTTATTATGTCATCGAAGATGCTGATGCCGCGCCTTTATTCCAAAGCCGTCGTCTTGCCAGCGATGTGCGCCGTGAAGTCAACTGTCACGGTGTGGCCGTGGTTGAGATGACTCGCCGCGCTGATGGCAAAGGCTATGAGATGGTGCCCAATTCAAAATACAATCGCCGCGTCACCAGTAGTACGACCGCGCAATTGACTGGCCCTGTGGCAGGCTCTGATTTGGTAAAAACCAAATTTGACCCAACAGGCTACCAGACGCGCGGCATCAATAATAACTGCGGCGCAGGCTTATCACCGTGGGGTACGTACTTAACCACAGAAGAGAACTTCTTAGGTGTATTCGCACGTGGACAAGACGCCAGTCAGTTAAGCGCTGGGCATAACTATGGTCGCGAGCGTTACGGCGCACCAGAAAACTCTCCAGGCTCAAGATATCTATGGCACACTCCTAATGCGACGGATGCCATTATCACTGATGAGTTCTCACGTTGGGACATGACCGCGGCTGGCGCGAACGCTGCTGAGGACTACCGTAATAACTTCAATACGTTTGGCTATATCACAGAAATCGATCCGTTCGATCAAAACTCTATCTCTCAAAAGCGTACAGCCATGGGACGTTTTGCTCACGAAAACTGTGCCTATGCCCCAGTCGAGCAAGGCAAGCCTGTGGTCTTTTATATGGGTGATGATGCTAAAGGGGAATATATCTACAAGTTTGTGTCTAAAGCCATGTGGTCAAATAACGATATCGGTGGCGGCCTAAAAGCGGGTGACAAATATTTAAATGACGGTACGCTATATGTGGCTATTTTCAATGAAGATGGTAGCGGTGAATGGAAACCACTGATCCATGGTCAAAACGGTTTGGACGCGTCTAATAGTGACCTGCCTTTTAGTGGACAAGATGAAGTATTGATCTTTGCTCGTGCAGCGGCGGATGTACTTGGCGCAACCAAAATGGATCGACCTGAATGGGTATCAGTCAGTCCGATCACAGGCGATGTGTATGTCACCTTGACCAACAACTCCAATCGCGGTGTGAAAGAGAGTCAACCGCTGTCTGCGGCCAACCCGCGTAGTTATGACGTCAATGGCAGACCAAGCGGTAATGACAACGGTCACATCATTCGCTGGGCAGAAACGGGCGGCGATCATGCAGCCACCAGTTTTGAGTGGGATATCTATCTGTTTGCCGCGCCTTCTGATCTAACCGCAGAAAACTTATCGCAGTTGACTGACAGCAATGATCTGTCTTCTCCGGACGGTCTGTACTTTGATCCACGTGGCGTGTTGTGGATTCAGACGGATGACGGCGCTTATACTGATACTACTAGTTGTATGTTATTGGCAGCACTACCTGGTAAAGTCAGCGACGGCACAACCATCACCACCTCAGCCGGGCAACAAACGCGTATTGGTATGCCTGCCAGCAACGACAATATCAAACGTTTCTTTGTCGGTCCTGAAGGTTGTGAAGTGACGGGCATTACTTTGACGCCTGACTTTAAAACCCTCTTTATCAACATTCAGCATCCAGGTAATACATGGGGTGCAGTCGCAGGAGGCAGTACACCGCGCTCAGCAACAGTCATGATTACTAAAGAAGATGGTGGTGTCATACTGGCAGAGTCATTTGAGTCAGCAGAAAGTACGACCTAAAAAGTGGCTTAATGTTTAAGCTGGTTTAGTCCAATTACTAAAAATCCCAAGTGCTCGCTTGGGATTTTTGTTGTGAGTATCTTTGATTTCTTTTAGGATTAAAATTGCTAAGCGGTTTTTAAAATCTCCTTGATAATAAACTACTTACGCGTCAAAACCTTCTCTTCTATTTTTTGTATTTACAGGATAGTATAGGCAACTATTCTCTTTGATAACTGTGCCTACATGATGAACACTATGAGCAGTACAGACTTATTTTATAACGACAGTGTTAACCATGGTAGCGCTCGCAGTAATGCCACTGATCGCCATGAGCTTGAGGCGCATTTCGCTCGAGACACGAGCGTACCGCTACACAGCGATTTATATGAACAAATAGACCAGCTCGAGGCCATCAATGTGGATGAGCTGGTCAGACTAATGGCCGATGATGGTAACGGCATAACCACTAAGCCTGTCACGTTTGCTGACTTTTTTGAAGGCTTGGCGCAGCTTGCCACGATGGGCGTGGTGGAGGTGACCGACATTGTAGAGGCCATCCACCGCGAAGTGATTTTGCGGCCTTTGGGTCATTTTAACGAAAGTTATCTTAACCGCTGGCCGCGCGGATTTACAGGGCGTATTTACGGTACGATTCGCCAACTCATGCTGATGGTGGGCAACAATCTAGCATCCGTACTACGCCTATATAAAAACTATGTGAGTCAAAAACCCGCTCAACCACTACCGGACTCGCTTAAAAAACTGGTGAATGTCCTAAATGGCGTCATGGGCGATCATCTGGTCACTCACCAAAATGCGCTTGCTGTGCCGATGACGCTCTATGATAGAGACGGCAATACGCAATCTAATACGCTGTCAGGTCGTATCACCATTTTATGTCATGGTCTGTGTATGAGTCACTTGAGCTGGCAATCAACCGACGGTCATGGGTTAGGCGATGCCATCAGTCAAAGCCAGCCTGATACGACAGTTTTATATCTGGATTATAATACGGGTCGACGTATCTCGCGTAGCGGGCATAAGCTCTCGCACTTGCTGCAAAATTTGGTCGATGACAATCCCGATATCAGTCAGATAGATTTGGTCGGTCACAGTATGGGCGGATTGGTGTCTCGTAGTGCGCTGTTTTATGCCGAGCAAGAACACCTCGATTGGATCATGCGCGTGGGCAATCTGATCACGCTTGGCTCACCGCATCATGGGGCAGTACTGGAGCGTATTGGCAATCATGTACAAGAGATTATTGCCAAGTTGCCGTTTGCAGGCTCACTCGCCAAGCTCGGTGATATGCGGAGTGCGGGTATTATCGATCTGCGTCATGGCAGTATTCGTGATGCTGACTGGAAATCTCTAGAAGGTCGTAGCGTGCTGCCGCAAGATTTTCGCCATCCGGCAAGTTTGCCTAGTGGTATCAAAACCTACTTTGCCGCCAGTGCTTTAATTGAAACGCACTATGATTCTAAGATGACAAGCCTATTGGGAGATGGTTTGGTGTCGGTCGCATCCGCACTCGGTGAGGACGAAGACGAGCATTCGTTATTCGTGCCAGACGGTCACAAAGCAGTGTTTTATGGCGTGAGTCATATGAACTTAATCAACAGTCGAAGAGTACGCGGGCAAGTGGTGGAGTGGTTATTAGACAATGGACGCAGTGATTATGCGGGCAGATCTCGCATCTATTCTTATCCTAAGAGTTTGGCGTTGGTGTTGTAAGTGTGCGTTTGATCGCAGTTCGCAAAAAATCTTTTGGCAGGCAATTAATACGATGGCTATTAATTATATGAAAAAATGGCACCAAGAATAAAGGTAGTTCAGCGTAAAGTCGTTTCACCTTTTTAAAATTGCAAAAACAAAAAACCCCCAAGTATCACACTTAGGGGTTTTTCAATATACGTTTATACTTAAATTATTTGTACAACATTATTCAGCAAATATCGCTGCCACATCGTCTTTATCGAATTTATAGACTTCACCGCAAAATCCGCAGTCCATCTCAAACGTACCGCCTTGTTCTTCCACGATCTCTAACGCTTCGGTTTCGCCGATTTGCTCAATGGCCATCTCACATTTCTCGCGTGAGCAAGTACAACCAAACGCTAACGGCACAGAATCGGGTGCGACCACGTTTTCTTCATGGTATAAGCGATACAGAATCTCATTGGTATCCAGCGTGGTCAGCTCTTCTGCTTTGAGCGTGCGTGTCAAAACGCTTAGGCGTATCCACAAATCATCATCGATACCTGCATCTTCGTTTTGCTCGACTTCATACGTTTCTTCAGCGGTACGAGGCAACATCTGTACCAGTATACCGCCCGCTTGCAAGCCATCAGAGGCCAAGTTAATCAGCGTTGGAATCTGCGCCGATTGCTTCTGATAATGCGCCAAGCAATCTGCCAAATTGTCATGGCTGCGCTCAACGATACCTTGGTACGGCTCGCCGCCTTCAGGCTGAATATTGATAAACAACACGCCTTGACCGGGTGCGCCCAGCTCGCTAAATGCGTCTTTGGCATGGATCATATTATTCCACGCTTGTACTTGCTCATCGGTGTCGGCTTTCCAGCTGGCGAGCGCGCGAATGATACCGTCTTGATCGCATTCTGCCATCGCCCAATTGAGCAAGCTGTCGCTGTCTGATGATTGCAGTTGAATCGATAAGCGACCATTAATCTTGACCGTACTGATGAGCAAACTGGCTGCGGTCAGCATCTCGCCCAATAGGCGTTTGATGGCTTCAGGGTAGGGCTTTTGCGCAATGGTGCTGGCATAGCTGCGTGACAGGCGCACCACGTCCCCGCGTACCGGTGAATCTTCGATAAAGAAACGTTGGCGTACATCGTTGTCGCCATGGTGAGCAGCGGTTTGGCTATCGGTATTTGGAACTTGCGTATCTTGTGTCATAGGTATTTTTTACTATTGGGAAGTTGTTAACTTTATGGGGATTCATTGGCATTTATCAATTGGTACTTATTAATTGACACTGAGCGATTGCTCGGTAGCTAAAAGAGTATTTTAAAAGATAATTGTAATTGAAAAGCTTTGTCTAAAGATTGCCATTATTAACTATCATGCTTGTTTCATTTCTTATTCATTAAAATAAATAATCGATAAAATGACAGTATCATTAAAAAAAGTTTACCCACCTGAGCCAATTTGTTGTACAGTAACATTAAGTTGCATTGTGATAAACAGCAGCAACAACCACAGGGATGCGTGACCATAGGGTCGGAAACTGAGATCCGTGTCGTCAAAGCACTCACTCATTCAATCTTGTGTAATGTGATAAAAGGATGTGTTTAATGAGCTATTTACTCTCCAAGCCGTTGACTCTAGCTGCGTTCATGGCGCTAGGCTTAGTAGGTTGTAATAATAGCAGCCAGACTGCGACTGAAACAGCACCAGCTGATGACGCTGCCGCTACAACAGAGCCTGCAGCAAGTACTAACGGTACGCTACAAAAAATCAAAGATTCTGGCACCATCGTTGTCGGTCACCGTGACTCCTCTATTCCATTCTCTTATATTGCTGATGACCCGAATCAGCCTATCGGTTATGCCCACGACTTAGAAATGAAGGTAGTCGAAGCCGTTAAGCAAAAGCTTGACATGCCAGATCTAAAAGTCCGTTATAACTTGATTACCTCACAAACGCGTATCCCGTTGGTACAAAACGGTACGGTAGATTTTGAGTGTGGTTCAACCACCAATAATGAAGAGCGCCAAAAACAAGTGGCCTTCTCTAATGGTTTCTTTGAAATTGGCACACGTCTACTGACTAACACAAACTCAGGCATTAAAGATTTTGCTGATCTAAAAGGCAAGACGTTGGTTACAACCGCAGGTACAACGTCAGAGCGCTACATCCGTCAGTACAATGATGACAACAAGATGGGTATGAATATCATCTCAGCAAAAGACCATGGCGAAGCATTCTTGATGCTAGAAAATGGCCGCGCTGATGCCTTTATGATGGATGATGTACTACTAGCAGGCGAAAAAGCCAAAGCCAAAAACCCAGATGAGTGGGTCATCGTAGGCGAGCCGCAATCATTCGAGATTTATGGTTGTATGATGCGTAAAGACGATCCTGAATTTAAAGCGGTGGTCAATGAAGCCTTAAATAATGTCTTTAGCTCAGGCGAGATCAACAGCATTTATGACAAGTGGTTCTTAAACCCAGTGCCACCGAAAAACGTCAATCTAAACTTTGAGATGTCAGACAACTTAAAAGCGTTGATTGCCAATCCGCATGATGGTGCGCAGCCACAAACGGCGACCGCCCAATAATTTCTTTGTCCTTCACTATAGCGCCGCTTACGTGTCAGCCTGACAGCATCGTCAGTCTGGCACGTAAGCTTTTTAAACGTTGTTCGGAGAGACAATCATGAATTATAGCTGGAACTGGGGTGTGCTCTTTGAGCAAACTGGTATCGGTAATGAGCTTTATATCCACTGGATAATTACCGGTCTTGGCTGGCTGTTGTTGATTGGTAGTATCGCATGGGCAATCGCCATGGTCGTGGGTACGATCTTTGGCATCATGCGCACCTTACCCAATAAGACAGCTCGTGCAATCGGTACGGCTTATGTGACATTTTTTCGTAATATTCCTTTGCTTGTTCAACTGTTTTTTTGGTTTTATATTGCCCCAGGCTGGCTCACGCCTGCGATTCAAGACTGGTGGTACAAAGACTTATCGCCAAATACATCAGCCATGCTATCGGCCAGTATTGGTCTTGGTTTGTTTACTGCTGCTCGTATCGTTGAACAGGTACGTACGGGTATCGAGTCATTACCTAAAGGGCAGCTCAATGCTGCTTATGCGCTTGGCTTTAGTGTTCCGCAAGTCTATAAGGAAGTGCTATTACCCCAAGCCTTTCGTATCATTTTGCCACCGCTCAGCTCGGAGTTGACCAACTGCTTTAAAAACGCGTCTGTCGCATCGCTGGTTGGGGTGATGGAGCTGATTAGTCAAACCAAAACCATTAGTGAGTATACGCAAAATAGTATTGAGATCTATACGTACGCGACCATTATCTATTTGGTTTTCAATCTGTCTTTGATTGCGATTATGGGTTTCATTGAACGTAAGCTGCGCGTACCTGGACTGATTGCAGGAGGTCGCAAATGACTATGATGACCGAATTGGCAACCGCCTATCCAGGCTTGATGGGCGGTATGATGACCACCTTGAAAGTGCTGTTTTTGGCCATTATTGGTGGTATTAGCTTAGGGACAGTGCTGGCGCTGATGCGTTTGTCTGGTATCAAAGTGCTCGAAGTACCCGCTAAGCTCTACGTCAATTATTTTCGTTCAGTACCGCTGCTGCTGGTATTGCTTTGGTTTTATTTTGCCGTACCGATGATTTATTTTTGGATAGCGGGTAAATATCTGCAACTTGATGCCGCTTTTGCGTCTTGTGTGGTTGCCTTTATGATGTTTGAGGCCGCTTACTTCTCAGAAGTGGTGCGAGCGGGTATTCAGTCGATTGGTAGTGGGCAGGTCAATGCCGCAAAAGCTTTGGGCATGACTTACGGTCAGACCATGCGTCTGGTGATTTTACCGCAAGCGTTTCGTAAAATGCTGCCACTGATTTTGCAGCAATGTATTATTTTATTCCAAGACACGACATTGGTATTTGCCATTGGCTTGACGGATTTCTTCCGCGCCGCCTATGTTCGCGGTGAGCTGATGGGTTTACTGACGCCTTATATTTTGGGCGCTGGTGCGGTTTACTTTGTCATCAGTTTGAGCGCTTCTATTGGTGTACAGCAGCTACAAAAACGCTTGAGGTTTTAACAGTGTTTTTGTACCAGCTTTTTAGTGTAAAACTTTTATTGAGTAACGACTATCAATGACAATTATCAAAAATAATGTGGTTAGGAGCCAGTGATGAGTAATGCTGATACGTATACAAACGCTTTTGGTGGACTGGTCACCAACAATGGTCATGCGAGCGACGAGATCGTCATTCAAATGAGTGAAGTCAGCAAATGGTATGGCGATTTTCAAGTGCTAAAGGACTGTACCGCCCACGTTCATAAAGGCGATGTGGTTGTCGTTTGTGGTCCTTCTGGTAGTGGTAAGTCAACCTTGATTAAGACGGCCAACGGACTGGAGCCTTTTCAAAAAGGTAAAATCATGGTCAATGGTATCTCTGTTGGCGATCCAAAAACCAATTTGCCTCAATTGCGTAGCCGCGTCGGGATGGTGTTTCAGCATTTTGAATTGTTTCCGCATCTGACCATCATCGACAATCTGACAGTGGCGCAGGTCAAAGTATTGGGACGTAAAGAGTCTGAAGCCAAGCAAAAAGCCATGGCATATCTAGATCGCGTCGGTCTGACGGTACAAGCCGCCAAATACCCAGCAGAGTTATCTGGTGGTCAGCAGCAGCGGGTCGCCATTGCCCGTGCGCTGGCAATGGATCCGGTGGCGATGCTGTTTGATGAGCCAACGTCGGCGCTCGATCCTGAGATGATTCAAGAGGTGCTGGATGTGATGGTGGAGCTGACTCGTGACGGCATGACCATGATGTGTGTGACGCATGAAATGGGTTTTGCCAGTCAGGTAGCCAATCGAATCATCTTTATGGATGAAGGCAATATCGTTGAAAACTGTAGTAAAGATGAGTTCTTTGAAGGCGCAAAAAGTGAGCGCGCGCAGATGTTCTTATCGAAGATTCTCAATCATTAATAACTTGCGTTATATTCAGTCCTAAATAGAAAAAGTGCGCCCATTAACACGCGCTACTGAAACAAATTTTTCTTGCTTGCTGTGCCTTCGCAGACAGAGGCGACGAAAAAGTCATTTCAGTAGCGCTGTACTTATTTTATAGTGGATTGTCTATACGTTGATATTTGCAGTGTCTATTTGAGAATATTCCACACGCCCTAATAAAAAGCGTCTATTTATAGGCGCTTTTTTGTGTGACTCACTATTTGCACTGAGTACATCTCACTGTTGAGGTGAGTGAATGTCTGTTTACTGGTACAATGGCTGTTATGATTTTTGATAATTAAAATAATTCCTTATTGATACTGGAGCGAATATGAGCGTAGAAAATTCATCTGTAGCATCGACGACATCAGTGACAAAAGGTGTGGTCATTATCGGGGCGGGCTTGGCAGGTTGGCACGTCATTGATGCCATTCGTGCAAAAGATAAAGACATTCCAATCACGTTAGTCACGACCGATAACGGCGATCGTTATCACAAGCCCATGCTGACCATGGCGATCAGTCAAAACAAACGCGCCTCCGACTTGGTGCGCGCGACAGGTAGTGATGCGGCAGAGGCGGCGCAAGTGACTTTGCTTGCCAATACACAGGTCACAGATATTGATACGACCACTCAACAGTTACAGCTCATCTCTGCTAACAGGCCAGATCCAGCCAACACGAATTATGCGACTATCAGTTATGGCAAGTTGGTATTGGCGATGGGCGCTCATCCTATTTTTCCAAAAAGCTTGCCAGAGGATTTAGTTTGGCATGTTAACCATATCGAGCGCTTTGGGCAGCTGCAAGAGAAACTCGCGACTGGCAGTCAGCATGTGGCTATTGTAGGCGCAGGCATGGTGGGGACTGAGATTGCCGAAGACTTACTCAAAGCAGGTCATCAGATCACATTGATAGATCTCAATGACGCGCCACTCTCGCAAATGCTACCAGCAAAAGCGACTGCTCGTATCGCCAAAGCGGTACAATCGCAAGGCATTAACTTCTTAGGTGGCTATCAGGTATCTGGCGTCAATCGTATTAGTAATGGCGAGCACAGCGGTCAGCTACAAGTCAGCTATGCACCAGTCGCTTCATCTTCTAATGTCAATGCTGATGCTAATAGTCAGGCTAATACCTTAATCGTTGACCATGTCATTGCCAGTACGGGTCTGACCGTCGATGATACCTTGCCAACTGCCGCGGGTATTGATTATAACCGTCGTACTGGTATCGCGGTGGATGCACCAACGCTGCGTACCACGGCGGACAACATTTATGCCATTGGCGACTGTATGTCGATCAATGGGGTGGCTTGTCGTTATGTTGCGCCGCTACGTGCACAGGCTGCCACCATCGCTGATGATATCTTGGGTCATGAGCACGGCGGCTATGATCATAAGCCGCCGATGATTCGCCTGAAAAACAAAGCCATCTCGGTGATGGCAACAGGCACGCCACAAGCAAATGGCAATTGGCAAGTCACCAGCGAAAGCGATGATGAGCTGATTATGGAATTGCTGGACGATAACAATGATGTCTGCGCCACCGTAACAATCAAAGCGCCGCCAGCTGTTAAAGCGTAAACACTAAAATTTATAGCAGTAGAACGCGTTTTTGGTATTACTTTCATCTTTTAAACTGACTATAAGTCATATGTTAATCAAATGATTTCCAATCAGTTTTAGCGTTAAGCCAGCCATACTAGGCATAGTATAGCTGGCTTTTTTGTGTCAAATCCTTGCCATACTTTTGTGCTATCTTTAATTGAGCTTAAATAATCAGGTCAATATAAAAACAATATAGCGGGATTGGAATAAATTTTTTGTCGCCTCTGTTGGCAACGGCACAGCAAGCGAGAAAAAATTTATTCCAGTTGAGCGTCATAATGTCGTGTATCTATTTTATTTAGAGTTAACCCTATTTTTTAAATTCAATTAAATGATACGCAGTGTATTGATATTATTGACAGGCTTTCATTGATGGCGTTATAGTAGTTAATGCTATGTCAGGTCTGTTCAAGGAAGAGCGATGTGTTTACAGGCCGTCAATTAGCACCATAAAAAGCACAACGAAAGGACTCGTTATGACGTATACCCCTGATTTCGATACCATTCTCAAAAATATTCCGAGTGTCAATATGGGCGCGCGCTCAGCAAACGCGCCTCTCACCCAAAGCTATGATAAAGGTCCTGACGTACCGCTGATTGAAGCGACGATCGGGGACTTCTTTGATGCCATCGTATCTCAGTATCCTGAGCGTGAAGCACTGGTATCATGTCATCAAAATATCCGCTGGACGTACCGTGAGCTACAACAACAGGTCAATCAGTTGGCCAGCAGCATGATCGAGATGGGACTTGAGATTGGTGATCGTATCGGTATTTGGTCACACAACAATGCAGAATGGCTATTGATGCAATTGGCCACTGCCAAAGTTGGCGTGATCCTTGTCAATATCAATCCTGCTTATCGTACCTTTGAGCTGCAATATGCGTTGAACAAACTGGGCTGTTCGGCACTGGTACTTATGCGCCATTTTAAAAGCAGTGATTATGCCAGCTTGATTCGAGAATTGTGTCCTGAGATTTATCATAAAAACTATACGCAGCTTGATTTGGTCGAGATTCCAACGATTGAGCGCATTATTTGGATTGATGAGCCGGGTAGCGATGAAGAATTTGGTTTTATGCAAAAATTCTCAGCGTGGATGAGTGAAGGCGATGCCAATGATCCGCGCGTCGCGGAGCGTCAAGCCCAGCTTAAAAATACCGATGCCATTAACGTACAGTTCACCAGTGGCACAACGGGTACACCAAAAGGCGCGACCTTAAGTCATCGCAATATCTTAAATAACGGCTACTTTATCGGTGAGGCCATGAACCTTACTGAGGAGGACAGACTCTGTATTCCTGTGCCGCTGTATCATTGTTTTGGGATGGTGCTTGGTAACTTGGCTATTTTAACGCATGGCGGTTGTATCGTTTATCCAAACGATGGTTTTGAGCCGTTATCCGTTTTGCAAGCCGTTGAAAATGAGAAATGTACCGGTTTGCATGGTGTGCCCACGATGTTTATCGCCGAACTTGACCATCCTGAATTTGAAAATTTTGATTTATCAACCTTGCGTACCGGCATCATGGCAGGCTCTAGCTGCCCGATTGAAGTCATGCGCCGCGTCATTGATAAGATGCACATGCAGGAAGTTACTATTGCCTATGGCATGACCGAGACCAGTCCTGTTTCTTGTCAGACCAACGAGCACACGCCACTTGAAAAACAAGTATCCACTGTCGGATTGGTGCAGCCAGCGCTTGAGGTAAAAGTCGTCGATACTGACACGGGCGATATTTTGCCATTGGGCGAGACGGGTGAGCTATTAACCCGAGGTTATTCAGTGATGAAAGGCTATTGGGGCAGTCGTTTTAAGACGCGTGAAGCGATACAAGATGGCTGGATGCTGACGGGAGATTTGGCCACCATGGACGAAGACGGTTATGTCAAAATCGTTGGTCGCAGCAAAGACATGGTCATTCGCGGCGGCGAAAACATCTATCCAGTAGAAATCGAAAATTACCTATATCGTCATCCCAAAATTCGAGACGTACAAATCGTGGGCGTACCAGATGAGCGTTATGGCGAAGTGTTGGCTGCTTGGATTATTCCAAAAGAGCCAGGCTGTTTGACTGAGGACGAAGTGCGTGAGTTCTGCCGTGAGCACATCGCCCATTATAAAGTGCCCGCCTACTATCGCTTCGTGACCGAATATCCCATGACCATCACGGGCAAAATCCAAAAGTATAAAATTATTGAGCAAATGAAAGAAGAGCTGGGATTGTAGAAATATGATTGTAAAAGATCCATTATCTACTTTACCTTCTTGAAGACTTTATATAGTCGATTTAATTTACAAAGAGTACCGTGCTGCTGGTATGAATTTTTCAAAGCCTCTGTCGGCGTAGGCACAGCAAGCGAGAAAAATTCATACCAGCATAACAATTTTTATGTCTCTTTTTCATTTTGGACTGACGATACAAGTAAAAACTAACACGATGAGTAAAGATTAAAATAAAAAAGTTACTCGCATTTATGTATGACAGAAAGGGATATCATGAGCACTATTATCACCAGTAAACTGAGTCCGAACTCTACTGAATTTCAGCAAAACAGTGCTGCGATGCAAGCAATCGTTGATGACTTGTATGTGCACTTGCGTAAAGTCGCTCAGGGTGGATCAGAGCGGGCACGAGCCAAGCATTTAGCACGCGGCAAACTCTTACCTCGCGAACGTGTTGAGCGTCTGCTTGACGTCGGTACGCCGTTTTTAGAAGTAGCGCCAATGGCGGCGCACGACATGTACGGTGAAGATATCCCAGCGGCTGGTGTGATTGCGGGTATTGGCCGCATCAATGGCACTGAGTGCATGATTGTCTGTAATGATGCCACGGTCAAGGGCGGCACTTATTATCCAATGACCGTCAAAAAGCATCTACGCGCGCAAGAAATTGCCCAAGAAAACCATCTGCCTTGCGTGTATCTGGTTGATTCGGGCGGCGCTAATTTGCCCAATCAAGATGACGTATTCCCTGATAAAGAACATTTTGGCCGTATCTTTTTTAATCAAGCCAATCTTAGTGCGGCAGGCATTCCCCAGATCGCGGTGGTGATGGGCAGCTGTACCGCTGGCGGGGCATACGTGCCAGCAATGAGCGATGAGTCCATTATTGTCAAAGACCAAGGCACCATCTTTTTAGGCGGGCCGCCACTCGTCAAAGCCGCCACAGGTGAAGAGGTCACGGCAGAAGATTTGGGCGGCGGCGATGTGCATACCCGTCTGTCGGGCGTGGTCGATCATTTGGCGCAAAATGATACGCACGCATTATCGATTGCTCGCAATATCGTCAGTCATCTCAATCGCCCTGCGAAAAATATTCCCAATCAAATTACGCCGCGTCCACCGCGCTATGATGCTAAAGAGCTGTACGGCATTATTCCCACAGACAAGCGCAAGCCATTTGATATCAGAGAAATCATCGCCCGTATCGTTGACGACAGTGCTTTTGATGAATTCAAAGCGCGTTTTGGGACAACCTTGGTCTGCGGCTTCGCGCATATCGAAGGCATGCCAGTCGGTATCATTGCCAATAATGGTATTTTATTTAGCGAGTCAGCCCAAAAAGGCACGCATTTCATTGAGCTGTGCTGTAAGCGCAAAATTCCGCTAATATTTTTGCAGAATATCACAGGCTTTATGGTTGGCCGTAAATATGAAAACGAAGGCATCGCTCGTCATGGTGCCAAAATGGTGATGGCAGTGGCCAATGCCAAAGTGCCCAAATTTACCGTTATCGTCGGTGGCTCATTCGGGGCAGGTAACTACGGCATGTGTGGCCGCGCTTATAGTCCGCGTTTCTTATGGATGTGGCCAAATGCCCGTATCTCTGTCATGGGCGGCGAGCAAGCAGCCTCGGTGTTGGCAACGGTTAAACGTGATAACTTTGATCGTAAAGGCGAGGCGTGGAGTGAGGAAGACGAAGCTGCCTTTAAAGCGCCCATTCGTGAGATGTATGAAGAACAAGGTCATCCATACTATGCGACCGCGCGACTGTGGGATGACGGAGTGATTGATCCTGCTGACACACGCAATGTACTGGCGTTAGGGCTAAGTGCCGCTTACAACGCACCGATAGAAGAGACGACTTTTGGTGTCTTTAGAATGTAGCGGTTTATATAGTGAGTTTAGTATAAAAACGAGTCAGCGGGACTAAAATAAATGTTTCGTAGCCTCTGTCTGCGAAGGCACAGCAAGCAAGAAAAATTTATTTCAGTTCAGCATTGACATGTAGTGTATCTGTTTTATTTAGAATCGACGATAGGAAGGCTTGTCTGAAAATTACAATTGGCTATGTCAGTTGGCTATGTGAGTGATTAAGCTATGTCCGTCATCAAAAAGTCAGAATTTATGTTTATAGTGACGTGTGGTCGACAAATGGGGCTGAGAACCTAACATTTCTCAGTCATAAAGTTTTTATCAAAAAAACATAATAATGTGAAAGAAAGAGAGAGTCATGCAAACAGAAACAAACAATTATAAAAGTTTATTGGTTACTATTGAGGAGCACGCGGCTACGGTGACGTTGAACCGTCCTGAAATACGTAATGCTTTTAACGATGAAATGATTGGTGAATTGACCGATGCATTTACCAAGCTAGGTAAGGATGACGATGTGCGCGTCATTGTCTTAGCCGCTGCTGGCAAAGTGTTTTGCGCGGGTGCCGATCTTAATTGGATGCGCGCCATGGCAGAGTACAGCTATGAAGAAAACCTAGCCGATGCGGACAAACTGGCGCAAATGCTCAAGACCATTTATCACTGTCCTAAACCAACGATTGCTGCCATTCAAGGCGATGTTTATGCAGGTGGTATGGGATTGGTCGCCGTTTGTGATGTCGCCATCGCGGTCAAGATTGCAAACTTCTGTCTTAGCGAAGTACGTTTGGGACTCGCGCCTGCCACCATCAGCCCTTATGTCATCAGAGCGATGGGCGCTCGTGCCGCGCAGCGTTATTTCCTGAGTGCTGAGGTGTTTGATGCCAAAAAGGCCCGTCAGCTCGGTTTTATTCATGAACGCGTTAGTGAAGAATGGCTAAAGGATGAGGTGGCGACGCTTTGTGCCAAAATGGTCAAAAACAGTCCTGATGCGGTCAAAACCTGCAAACAGTTGTTACATGACATCGCAGGTGCGCCGATCACTGATGAGCTGATTGCGGATACGGTTAAAGGAATTGCGGATATTCGCGCCTCCACTCAAGGTAAAGAGGGCGTACAAGCATTTTTGCAAAAGCGTAAGCCGGATTGGTTAACGACAGATGCATCATAAAAAAAGCGTTTGGTAAATTCAAAATGTATGAGCAATAAATACTGTTTTAGATAAAACAGTCATACGCCACCATCAGGATTTGTTTTTATTATTGATAATGGATAAAAACGACAAGACACAGGGATCGTTATGTTTTCTAAAATTCTAATCGCCAACCGTGGTGAAATTGCTTGCCGTGTTGCAGCGACCGCCAAGCGTCTGGGTATCAATACCGTCGCTGTTTATTCTGATGCGGATCGCAGCGCCAAACATGTGGCGATTTGTGATGAAGCGATTTATTTGGGCGGCTCAGCACCCAAAGATAGCTATCTTAAAGCCGATGCTATCATTGCAATTGCTAAGGAAACAGGGGCGCAAGCCATTCACCCTGGTTATGGGTTTTTAAGTGAAAACGCGGATTTTGCGCAAGCTTGTCAGGATGCAGGTTTGGTGTTTATCGGGCCATCTGCCGATGCCATTCGAGCGATGGGCGGTAAGTCAGAATCCAAGCGTTTGATGCAAGCCGCTGGCGTGCCGTTAATACCGGGCTATCATGGTGACAACCAAGACGCAGCGTTTTTACGAGCGCAAGCGGATAGCATTGGCTATCCCGTCTTGATTAAAGCGAGCGCTGGGGGCGGCGGTAAAGGTATGCGTATCGTTGAGCAAAGCAGTGACTTTGTTGATCTATTAGACTCGTGCCGCCGTGAAGCGATTACCAGCTTTGGTAACGATCAAGTATTGATCGAAAAGTACGCCCTAAAACCACGTCACATCGAAATCCAAGTATTCGGCGATACACATGGCAACTACGTACATCTGTTTGAGCGTGATTGCTCCGTGCAGCGTCGCCATCAAAAAGTATTAGAAGAAGCGCCCGCACCCGGTGTCGATGATACGATGCGTCAAGCAATGGGTACAGCCGCCATCGAAGCGGCGCGTGCGGTCGATTATGTGGGAGCTGGCACGGTTGAATTCATCGTTGAGCAGCGCGCGGGCGCGATGAATTTTTATTTTATGGAGATGAATACGCGCTTACAAGTTGAGCATCCCGTCAGCGAAGCTATTACAGGTGTCGATTTGGTTGAGTGGCAATTGTTGGTGGCAGCAGGTCAGCCTTTGCCAAAAACGCAAAATGAGCTGACGATTAACGGTCATGCGATTGAGGCGCGTATCTGTGCTGAAAACCCTGACAATAACTTCTTGCCAGCGACGGGAACATTGTTCACTTATCAAAAGCCTGAGCACAGCACTTTTGTCATTGATAAAGATGGCGCAGACGTACGTATCGATGATGGCGTGCGCGAGGGTGATGTGATTAGTCCGTTCTACGATTCTATGATTGCCAAGCTCATCGTACATGCGCCCACACGCGCGCAAGCGTTGGCAAAGCTTGATCGCGCCTTGGCGCAGACGCGTATCGTGGGTTTGCCAAACAACGTGGCGTTTTTACGTCATATTCTAAATACCGACTCGTTCAGCGGGGCTAATCTGGATACCGCATTGATTGAACGCGAGCATGACGTACTTTTTGACCAGCATCCTGTGGGTTTATCAACATTGGTGGTGACAGCAATTGCTCAGCAACTAGCTGGTGAGGCCATGTCGCAAAAGACAAACAACGATCCATTTAGTAAAGCGACGGGCTTTCGTGCCTATAGTGATTATACCCGCGCATTTAGCTTAGTTTACGATGAGCAGGCTTATCACGCACGTATCAGCAACTGGCATAATGCAAATTGTTCTGACAGTAAAAAAGGCGCAAAAACGCTCAGTCATTTTGATCTTATCATTGAGAAAGCCAATGATGATAGCAATATAGATACTCAAACGATCAGTACAAAGGCGTCAAAAAACACCGTCTATGAAGGGCAGGTAAGCTATGACAGTCGGGATGCTAATACTCATACCTTGTGGTTAGATGGTGCTCGTATCAGTGCGCAAAGCTGGGTGAATAATGAGACGGTCTATGTGTTTACAGATGCTGGTCGTGATGAGATTGCCTTGATTGATATTATGGCGCATGTGGGGGAGGATACAGCAGCCGTTGGCAGCTTAAAATCACCCATGCCGGGGCAGGTGGTGGCTTTTAAAGTCACTGTTGGAGATACGGTCAAAAAAGGTGAACCGCTTGCCGTCATCGAAGCGATGAAAATCGAGCACACCATTACTGCGCCGACCGATGGCGTGGTAGCAGAGCTATTGTTTGCCGCGGGCGATGTGGTTGCTGATGGTGATGAGTTACTGCGTATTGACAGCGAAGCCAGTGAGTAATAAGCGTTAGTAAAAAGGATCATAAAAATGAGTATTTCGTACCCAGACCACGTTTCAATCGTCGATGTCAGTCCACGCGATGGCTTGCAAAACGAATCGATGACGGTGCCGACCGCGGTCAAACAAGCATTGATTAATGATTTGATTGACGCTGGTGTCAAAAAGCTTGAGGCGACCAGTTTTGTGTCGCCAAAGTGGGTGCCGCAAATGGGTGACAATAGCGCGTTACTTGAAGCGCTTGCACCCACGCGTCATTCAGAGGTTTGTTATTCGGTACTGGTGCCCAACATGCGCGGGTTTGATAATGCCATCCTCCACCGCCCAGACGAAATCGTTATCTTTGGCTCAGCCAGCGAAACCTTTAGCCAAAAGAACATCAATTGTAGTATCGATGAAAGCATTGAGCGTTTTGCGCCTGTTGCTGCTGCGGCAAAAGCCCAAGGCATCAAAGTACGCGGCGTCATCTCTTGCACAGTCGGCTGTCCTTATGAAGGCGAAATTGATCCGAGCCAAGTGGCGTATGTGACCAAGCGTTTGGTAGAGATTGGTTCAGAGCAAATTGGTATTGCCGATACCATCGGTGTTGGCACACCGCTCAAAGTGCAGCGAGCGCTACAAGCAGCGTTAGAGTATGCTGATATTGCCATGTTGTCAGGGCACTTTCATGATACTTACGGGCAAGCCTTGAGTAATACCTTGGCAGCGCTACAAATGGGCGTCAGCGAATTTGATACATCAGTGGCTGGGCTTGGCGGCTGTCCATACGCCAAAGGTGCCACGGGCAATGTCGCCACTGAAGATGTGGTGTACATGCTACATGGCATGGGAATTAGTACGGGAATTGATTTGGACAAATTGGTCGTGGCAGGCGAGCGTATTAGTGAATTTTTAGGTCGCACCAATGGCTCAAACGTGGCGCGTGCTTTAATTAATAAGCGCCAGTCTTAATTATAATTATTCTTAATTACATTTATTAGAAAAGATAGACAGTGCTGCTAGGATGAGTTTTCGCAGCCTCTGTCTGCGAAGGCACAGCCAGCAAGAAAAATTATCCTAGCAGTACGTCATAATAATTGTGCTTCTTTATTTACAATCGACTATAAAATAGCGCTAAATAAATAAGAATTCAAATTTCAAAGATGAAACATTAAAAACAAGGAATGGTTATGAGTTTACCCGGATTGAACTTTCAGCTTGGCGAAGATATTGACGCGTTACGTGACGTCGTCCAGCAGTTTGCCGCCAATGAGATTGCTCCGCGTGCGAGCGAGATTGATAGCAGTGATGAATTCCCAATGGACTTATGGCAAAAAATGGGCGAAATCGGTCTACACGGTATCACCGTCCCTGAAGAGTACGGCGGCTCTGATATGGGTTATGTCGCCCATATGGTCGCAATGGAAGAGATTAGCCGTGCCTCAGCCTCTGTGGCGTTGAGCTATGGCGCCCATTCTAATTTATGCATCAATCAGATCAAACGTAATGGCTCTGAGGCGCAAAAACAAAAATACTTGCCAAAGCTCATCAGCGGTGAGTTCATCGGAGCGCTGGCAATGAGTGAAACGGGCGCAGGCTCAGATGTGGTCAGTATGAAACTTAAAGCCGAAGAAAAAGGCGGACATTATGTGCTAAATGGCAGCAAAATGTGGATCACCAACGGCCCTGATGCCGATGTGATGGTGGTCTATGCTAAAACCAATCCTGAGCTTGGTGCTAAAGGCATGACCGCCTTTATCGTTGAAAAAGGTATGGAAGGCTTTGGTACGGCGCAAAAGCTCGACAAACTCGGTATGCGCGGTAGTCATACAGGTGAGATGACGTTTAACAATGTTGAAGTGCCTAAAGACAATATCTTGGGCGGTCTCAATGAAGGCGTTAAGGTGCTGATGAGCGGGCTAGACTATGAGCGTGCCGTATTGGCCGCAGGTCCAATTGGCATCATGCAAGCGGTCATGGACAATGTCGTGCCTTATATCCATGACCGTAAGCAATTTGGCCAAGCGATTGGTGAATTCCAGCTGATTCAAGGTAAAGTCGCCGACATGTATACCATACTGCAGGCAGGACGCAGCTTCTTATACACGGTAGGCAAAAACCTCGATATGCTGGATGCGCGTGGTGCCGGTCATAGCCGAGAAGTGCGTAAAGATTGTGCCAGCGTGATCCTATGGTGCGCTGAAAAAGCCACATGGATGGCAGGTGAGGGCATTCAAATCTTTGGTGGTAATGGCTATACCAATGAATATCCGCTTGGACGTTTTTGGCGTGATGCCAAGCTATATGAGATTGGCGCTGGCACCAGCGAGATTCGTCGTATGCTGGTCGGTCGTGAGCTGTTTAATGAGACTAAGTAGTATTAAAGTAAGACGGTCTTATTAGTGATTTCTTGAATGTGGTTCAACTATACTAGCTTAGAACAAGCGCTAGTTAATGATGAACAATTGTGCTAAGGTATGGTTTTATTTTTTGATTAACAATAATCGATTAATGAAGCCACTCCTTAGCCTTTTTTATAGCCATATTTATAAGATACCGCTTATGATGCCGACCGCACTTAAAATACGCTTAAAAATAAAACTTCGATTAACCATTGTTTCTGTGCTGACAAAAGCGCTACTTGTACTAAGTATATTTGCAGTACACTCAGCAAGTGCTGAGTTAGCAGACATGTCACCATCGCAACCCGTCATTCAGTTTGCAACTTCTGATGCGAAGTGGGTACATCAACCAAAGTTTGATAGTCGTCACATTCGTAACTTAGGGGGTAATTGTGATCCGGAAGAACCTTGCAAACTCAAACGTGTGGAAATGAAATTTCTATTAACTGTAAATCAGGAAGGTAAAGTTGCAAATATTACCGTATTGCAGAGTAGTGGCTCCGAGAAAATTGATAGTGAGTTTATAAGAGAACTGCGCCGAAGTCTTTTTAAACCATTTAGAAAAGATAGTAAAACAGTAGTAGGTAAAGTAACCATTCCAATAAGCTTTAAGTATTACTAAAGCTTAAACAACAAAAAAGCAGCACGCTCAAAACGTACTGCTTTTTTTATTTTCAATGTAAAAGTGTTTTTTGAGTATTAAGACTGCTTGGTATGATCAAAATACCGTGCCAGCCCATTTAATAATAAATCATCACGCAAGCGTACTGGACGATTGATGTGCTGAGCAATAATGGCTGCATCACCGCCCGTCATAATCAGCTCAAAGTTGGGATGACGATGGCTGATTTCATTGATCGCACCAACAATTGATAATAGGATTCCGCGATGGACAGCGTCTTGTGTGGTCATGCCTTGACCGACACTATCAAAGGTGCCATTAGAGATGGTGATTTGCTTGGTGCCTGAAAACAAGGATTCACGTTGTAGATAGATACTGGGGAAGATATAACCACCCAAATGCTCCGCATGATCGATCAAATCAATCGTCACAGCGGTGCCACAGCCAATAACGCATTGACGTTTTTTCTTATCAACCGCGCCCAGCATCTGTAACCAGCGATCACAGCCTAATTGTTTGTCATTATAGGTGCTTTTCATAAGCGTATGCGCGGCATCGACATGGACAAACTCAAACGGCGTGTTCAAACGACCCAAGGTGTCAGAGACCTTAAGATTAAGGTCATTGCCTAGCACAGAGGAGATACCAATAAAGTCGGGCGCATAACGCTCGAAGCGATCAGTCAGACCCATTAATAATTCGGCAGGTGCTTGCAGATGCTGCTTGGCATCGTGAGCGACTATCTGTCCGATGTCATCGGTCAGCCAGTATTTTAGGCGGGTGTTTCCAAGGTCAAGCCAGAGCATAAAAGTCCCTTTATATAGTGCTCGTCAATTCTTTTGTCTGAGCCTACTGAATAACGTCAACGCGTCCCGTAAAAAGCGCAGAAATCTTACCGTTATCTTGACGCAATTGCAAACATCCATGTGTATCGATACCGCAAGCAAGGCCCGTTACCACGTCCACTTTATTATTATAGTCCTGAGTGACACACAAGCGCAGACCGCTCAATGCGTCCATCGCATCAAACTGCTTTAAAAAGCTGTCTACATAATAGGTATGACCTGTGGGTACTTCTAACGCCAAATGCTCAAAGCGTGCCATTGCCGCCATCAGCGCTTTGCTCATTTGTTGATAAAGCACTCGCAAGCTTGGTAGAGGGGTAGCCTGTGCTTGTGGCGCTAATATTTTACAGATATCTTGTAAGCTGATGGCTTGATAACTCATGCCTTCGCAGGTTTGCACGGTGAGTGTGGGCGTGGTTTGTACGTTGAGACCCACGCCTATGACGATGCCAACCAATTTACCAGCTTGCGTGACCGGCTCGATTAAAATGCCCGCCAGTTTATGAAAGGGTCGCGTTTGTTCGACTCTTGTGTTTTCGTTGATAGCAGACGGATCTTGCAGCGCGCTTTTGGACGAGTTTGAACGCTGATAAAAGCCCAAGTCATTCGCCCATTTTATGCCAATAGGCGTTAGACTTTGCGCCTGCAATTGCTCGTTCAACATTTGGATGACAGGCATTTTTGCCAGCTCTACACCGATGATTAAGGACAGCAATCCGCTAATGGGCGTATGCACTGGGTGATATAACGACAGATAGACATTACCACGCGGCGATTGCCACGAGCGCCCATGCTGACCACGACCTGAGCGTTGAGTTTCAGCGGTCAATAGATGCATCTGAGTAGGATCTAACGTGCCAGCTTGTATGTCGCTGATGAGCTCGCTGTTGGTAGAACCACTGCTGACAAGATGGCGGTGATTGAGCTCGGGCAGATGGTTAAGGGTGAGTGACTCAGATTCAGATAAATGATTAATTGACGGCATAAATGTGGTCGATGTGATTGATTTAAGAGTGGTAGAGAATATAGAGTCAACAGCATAAAGGTCGGGTTATAATTTGGCAAATATAATTCATTGGTCTTATAGATAAGGCTCGTGATCAAAATGGCGTTTGCGGTTAGACACTATTGAGCGCAATCGGATTGTCATACAGACTAAACTATTAAATTGGAATGATTATTGGTATGAAGGCTGCAGAAAAGTATCGTCGTGTTTTTGGCTCAATTGAACATCTAAAAGAGCCATTGCCATGGACGACTGGTTTATCCAACATGGTGGAGTTTCTGGTATGGGAGCCGCAGCGTGTTATTGGTATTAGTAAAAAACAGTATGTAAGACAAATCATTGAATGGGCTACACTTCCTGAACTGGCAGGCAAAAGCTTAGAAGAAATGGAAAAAGATATTAGTAAAAAGCTGAATCAAAAAATGAGTGAGTCTGAGCAATTAGACCCTTATTCAAAGCAAACGATAGGTATCTGCAATGCTAGAGAAGCCGTACGTCGAGTAAAGTTTTTTTCTGAAGATTATCTGAACAAAGAGTTCGATATTTTTTTAAGTTTGTGTAGTGATAACTATCTAGATCAGCTTTATGGGCAATTTATAACCTTTGTTCAAGGTGGTTCATGGTCAACACACGGTAACAGCGGTATTTTTGAATTTAGTACAGAACTAAAAGTTATGTATATGGACAATTTAGCCTATAACCATCAAGCAAATATACTGGTTGCTAATGAGCTAAAGCTCAACGGTAAGAAAAACGCTGATCAAATTTTAAAGTACTGCTTGATGTATGAGTATTTATTAAAAAAAGGCTTTATTGATGAGGGCGCAAAATTTCTATTACTATTTATTGGCAATAGCACGTTAGAAAAAGACAAACAATCTCTTGTAAGTCAAGAAATTACAATGTGTCAAAGAAAACCTAAAAAGTATAAAAATCTGTTGAGAGAAGAGTTGCTGGAGATTGTTGCGCGTTCAGAGGTTATGAGCATGACTTGGGCGGATCTGGTCACGTTTAATAATCGCTATTTACAAGAAAATGACATCTGCCAAGTTGAACAAAAACTGCTCCAAGGATTCAATCAAGCGCTTCAATCGAAATCGTTTATGAACTTATAATTTTAACCCTAAAAACCTGCCACAATTTCAGGTAGAATAGCCGCCTGTTTTCGCTAAGTTCATTGATTATTCATGCGTTTAAAATCTCTTAAGCTGGCAGGCTTTAAATCCTTTGCCAATCCCACAACTTTCACCTTTCGCCATGGCATCACCGCCATTGTCGGGCCAAACGGCTGCGGCAAATCCAACGTGATTGATGCCATTCGCTGGGTGCTGGGCGAGACCTCTGCCAAGCAACTTCGCGGCGGGGCGATGAGCGATGTCATCTTTGCAGGGACGCAAGACAAAGCGGCCAAAAGCGTTGCCAGCGTTGAGCTAACCTTTGAGCACACACAAGATGAGCAGAATGGCATTCGCCATGAGTTCAATCTCTACCAAGAACTGTCCGTACGTCGTCAGGTAAATCTGGAGGGACGCTCGGATTATTTCATCAATGGTACGCGCTGTCGCCGCCGCGATGTGGTCGATGTGTTCTTAGGCACAGGGCTTGGCGCGCGCAGTTATGCGGTCATTGAGCAAGGGATGATTGGTCGCATCGTTGAGTCCAGTCCCATGCAGCTGCGCGAATTTATCGAAGAAGCGGCTGGCGTTTCGCGCTATCAAGCACGTCGTGAAGAGACGCAAAAAAAGTTAGAGAGAACCCAAGAAAACTTGGCACGTCTGCACGATATGCAAAGCGAGCTGGTACGCCAACAAAAAACCTTATCAAGGCAAGCGGCCAGTGCCCAGCGTTATGAAGAGCTGGCTTTGACATTAGCCGATATCAAACAGCAGCTCGCCATTCAACAGCTCTATCAAGCCAAACACAATCAACAGCAGCAAAAAATCGCTCATGAGCGTAGCGAAGCCGAAGTCGTAACCTTGCAAGCGCAATATGAGATGCTAAAGACCAAACAAGATAAGCTTGCCGCTCATATCAACCAAGAGCAATGGCTAAAAGATGAGGCGCAAAGTACGCATTATCAGCAGCAGCTTGCTTATCAAAAAACCGAACATCAATTAAGTGATGCCACCTCGCAGCTGACCGCTATCGAGCAGCAATTGGCCAGCTTAGATCAGCAGCGCAAGCAAGCAATAAGCGAGATGGATAGTTTAAAGGCCGAGCAATCTGAGCAGCAGAATGTATTAGATACATTACGCCCGCAGCTGGCTGAGCTGACAGAAAGACGCGACGCGCATCAGCGCAATGAGCAACCATTGCAGCGTGCGTGGCATGAGGCGCAAAACCAGTTAAACCGCTTGCAGGATCATGCGCGCGCGCTTGAACAGCAGCAAGCGATTAACGCCCAGTCGCAAAAACGCTACCAGCAAAGCCACGATAAATGGCAACGCCGTCAATCACATTGGCAGACTCTATGGCAGCAGTTGCAGCAGTCTGTGTCGCCTTCCGATAATACCGAATCGCCAGAGAAGTCAGATAGCCGAGTCTTAAATCAGACATTACAAGCGCAAGTTGCTGAGCTAAACCAACAATTGCAGCAGATTGAGCGGCAACAAGATAACGTCGATGAACGTTTGTCCGAGTTGCAACCGCAAGCGCATCATTTACAACAACGCCTACAAGTGCAGCAGCGCGAGTTAAGCGAGAACGAAAAACGCCATGCATTACTGGCAGGTGAGTACGACACGCTGCATCAAATATTGCACCCTAAGTCTGCACCGCAATCCCAGCAAAAAGCCATTGCAACGACTGAGACTGAGTCAACACATAACGCCGCTAGCGATTACAATGAACTGAACATTACAACGTTGCGTGAGCAGATTGAGCTGAGCGCAACAGGGCGAGAGTATGCCCCCTTGCTCGATGACGTCTTGGCATTGTGGTTAGACAGTCATGTTTTGACTACCCATAAAACCGATCAATCGAGTGTTAAAAGTGATAAAGACTATAGTGGCGATATTAGCGAGTCTCAACCAGCAAATAGCTTATGGCAAGCGCTCAAGCATGATGTGAGCGATTTATTGACATATCAAGCGGCGCAAAACCAGCTCACCAATACAAAAAATAAATCAGCAATAGAGACAGGCCATAGCTTGTGGTTATCAGCTACTAAGCACAATGAGGATAGCGAGCGTAAAGTAGATTCGTTCACTCATACTTTACCTGATACCTTGGTCGATAAAGTGTGGCCTTTATCTGAGCTAATTACACGGCCAACATTGGCGCTTTTTCAGCATTGTTATTTGTATGCTGCATCGGCTGAGGAATATGATAAGCAAACCCCAGACGTGCTTGCGGACGTGTTAAAAATACTACCCGCTTCCGCTATTTTGCTGACCACTGATGGTTGGTTGTTCAGTCGTCAAGGGACAATTAATCTTGGCAAATTTGCTGGTACGCAAAACGATCAAAGCAGTCAGTTTTTAACGCAACGTTTGCAGCAGCGTACCCGTCTGCAAGCATTAGAAGAGAAACTTGATGAGCTTGAAACAATTATACAAGATCAAAAAACTGCCCTCGCTAAAAACCAGCGCGACTACGATGCCCTGACAGTCAATGTCGAAGAAACGCGCGCTCAAATGGCGCAATTGACGCGTGATAAACATCAGTGTCAGCAAAAGCTCACGACCCAGCAGGCCAATGCCGAGCGCTTACAAGCGGACAGTCAACGTCTCACAAGCGACAAAGCCGCGCTTGAACAAGAGCAGCAAGAATTGGCGCAAGAGCAGCAAACGCTCAATCATGAGCAGCAGCATCTTCAAAGCGAGATGGCAGCGCTAACACCTAAAATAGCCGAGGCGCGAGTAATCAGTCAGCAATTGCAGGCTGAGCGCAGTGAGCTTAACCGCACGCGTCAAGCAAACGATGAGGCGTGGCAAGCATTACAGCTGCGTATTCAACAAAGCGAGATACGCTTGGAGCATAGCGTCAGCAGTCTTACTCGCGCAACTCAGCAATATGATAAATCGCTGCAAAGCGAACAAGATCTAACCGTCAGTCATGAGCAGCAGCAACGTAAACTGCCCGCCTTGCAAGCAGCATTACAAACCGCACAGCGCGCGCGAGATGAGCAGCAAGCCATAGTAGTAGAATGCGAAACAGCGCTAGCGGCGCTTAAACAAGATTATGCTGGGCAGCAAAGTCAGCTTGAGACACGACAAGACACGCTACAAAGCCAACAAAGCGCCCTTGCGCAGCACGCCACCGAACTGGCACTAAGCGCGGCGCGTTTGGAAGATGCCAGTCATCAGACGCAAGAAGCGCTAGCCGCTTATTATGCTGCAAGTAATAAGTATCAAGCACCGCCGAACTCACAACAGTCGCCGCAACAACAGGTGAGTGTCTCAAACTTACTGGCAGATTTTATTGCCCATGATCGCCGTGTGCGCCCCGATAAAATCGCTGAGCTTGAAAAAGAGCGGACAACGCTTGAGCAGCAATTGGGTAAAATTGGTGCAGTCAATCTGGCGGCAGTGGCAGAATTGGCAGAGGTCAACGAGCGCCTAGAGCCGCTTGAGCAACAAACGACAGACATCGCTGCCAGTATGGAAACCTTGACCCAAGCGATTGCATCGATTGATGAGACGACCAAAGCGCTGTTTATGCAAACGCTCGATGCCGTCAATCAGGAACTGTCCAATTTGTTTGCCAAAGTTTTTGGCGGTGGGCAAGCGAGTCTCACCTTAAACATCGATGACATGCCAGCCAATATCCCTGCGGACAAACACAAGTCAGAGCAGTGGCGGGCAGGTCTGACCTTGATGGCACAGCCAAAAGGCAAACGCAATAGCCGCCTTGCGGTGCTCTCAGGCGGTGAAAAAACCCTGACCGCCTTGAGTTTAATTTTTGCGATCTTTAAGCAGCATCCCGCCCCATTTTGTGTGCTCGATGAAGTCGATGCGCCACTTGATGATGCCAATGTCGCTCGCTTTACCAGTTTGATTCATGAATTGGCGGATGACTTGCAGTTTATTTTTATCAGTCATAATAAGCTGACGATGCAGATTGCCGATGAGCTAAAAGGAGTGACCATGCCAAGCGCTGGCATTTCTACCTTAGTCAGTGTCTCGCTCGACGAGGCCGAACGCTACATTTCTAAATAAAAGCAATAAATATAGTCAACCCAATAGAAAATAAATACAGTGCTGCCAACGACATATTCTCATAGCCTCTGTCTACAAAGTTACAGCAAGCAAGGAAGATTTAGCCATTTTTAGCCCATTTAGATGACTATCGCTTGAATTGAGGACATGCCTTAGTATCGACTATAGGGTAAAGGCTGAGAGGACAACGTCACACAAGTGTATCGGGCTGATGATAAACGATGACTATATGGTGACGATAGGATTTAGCCATGCTAGACTATTGCCATTTATCCTCTCTTGTGTATTCTCTTTTGTCATATATTAGGATGTATTTCTCATGACCGCTATTCAGTTTGTATTGATTGCCATTGCTGCATTTATCGTGCTTGCAGGGCTATTTATGGTCATTCGTAGCTTTAAGCGCCGCAAAGACGTTGAAAGGGCAGCGGTCAATTATGATAAAAACGGTATTCCTATCATACCGCGTCATGAGCGCAATCTTATCGATCAGCCAGACTTGGATGATGCAGTCGCTGGTGAGACGAGTATTGGCCCTGACCGCAGTTATTTGAATGCGGTTGTTGAAGAAGAGCCGCTGACGCAAGCGCATACGAACGTCGATGCACAGCTCACAGCTGGGCGCGGTGAAGCCAGTCATGATAACGATGGGGCAGAAAGCGCTGATTATGCGCGCTGGCAGGCTGAGCAACAGCGTGCTGATAATGCTGAGTTTGTAGAAGCCGCTGAGCAAATGCATAGTGAGCAAGAGCCGGATGCGTTTTCAAGCTTGATGTCAGCGACCGACAGCTTGATGCCAGCAATTGACACTGCAGAAGAGCCAAGTTTTGATAACAACAGCCCGATCCTCGATCAGCATTTGTCCGAGCCAGTTGATGAAGCCCAAAATGGTCCGTTGATTAACGCCAAAGACAATATCAATATCACCATCCTGCCGCATCAATATCGTGATCGTCCAGTGTCTATCATTCGCGGTCGTGATTTATTGGCATTGATTGACAAATACGGTCTGCGCTATGGCGCGATGAACATGTTCCATCGTTATGAGCAAAAAGACGGCACAGGCATGTTATGGTTCAGTATGATGGGCATCACTGACGATGGTATTGCGCCTTTTGATCCGCACAGCGTGGCGACCAATAATTACAATGGCGTCGTGGTGTTCTTGTCTCTGCCGCATCCCCAAGCTCTGCGTAGCTTTGATAGTATGATGAGCATTGCTTACATGATGGCAAGCGATTTGGACGCCATTATGCTCGATGAAGAAAACGAACCAATCACGTCGGAATATAAGCAGCAGCTACGTAACCAAGTTCGCGATTATGAGGGTTAAGCGCTTAAAGGCTAAGCGTTAAAGACTGTTTAATGTTAACCATATTCTAAAAGGCAAATAGCGATTGACGTTATTTGCTTTTTTTTACTTTTCAAGTATCGGCTAATAATAGCAATAGTTTGAGTTGTTTAGATAATTGTAGTGCACTTCACGGAGTCATTGATGAACAGTTACACATTCTTAGAATGAAACGTAATATTATCCACCAACGGGTCAAAGAAAGGATTATAACAGCTCGGACAAGAAGTTGATTAACTATGCCTAAACTTTTGGTGGCTATTTACAAGGGTTGCAATTTAGCCACCAAAATTTTACGACACAGTTGAAGAGTTTAAAAACTTTATAGTATTAATGTGCGATATTGGTGTGGTTTACACGTAATTTGGTAGCCATATAAATTAGATAGGCTGCTGACAAACCAACTAAAATATAAACAATACGTGATAAAAGAGTTTGGTCACCAAAAATAGCTGCAACCAAATTAAAATCAAAGGCCCCCACTAAACCCCAGTTTAAGCCACCAATAATGGTTAATGCATAGGCAATCCAGTCAATCGTATTAAGTCTCATATAATTTCTCCATTTAAATTGTGTTTAGGTACTAACAGTATAGAAATAAACAAAAAATATTGTGTTGTAACTATGATAATTTGAACAGTGTTATGTACTTTTCGTGTGGGTTTAATATTATAAATTTTATTATCTGAGCATCGGTCAAACTTGTTATCATATCGTCATCTTGAATGACAAAGACGCCGACTATGACTGATCCTATTTTACCGACTGCCATGCAAAACAATACCAGTCAAAAAACGACTGTAGACCCTTCTAATGAACCCAATTCTCAAAACGATATCGTGGCGCAAATGCGTACGCTAATTGAGACCATTAAGACGAATAACTATAACTATTATGTGCTCGATAATCCCATGTTAGAAGACAGCGAATACGATCAATTGCGGCGCACGTTGCTTGAGTTAGAAGAAGCCTATCCAGATTTGGTACAGCCTGACAGTCCGATCAATCAAGTCGGTGATGTACCGCTCTCCGCCTTTACCCAAGTCACGCATGACATTCCGATGTTATCGCTGGGCAATGTTTTTGAATACGATGATCTGCAAGATTTTATGCGCCGCGTCAATGACCGTCTAAGCGCTGCCCAGCAAAGTCCTGAATACGAGATGGAACTAAAGCTTGATGGTTTGGCTGTGTCACTAAAATATGAGTACGGTAAGTTTGTCCAAGCCGTCACGCGCGGTGATGGGCAAACGGGTGAGGACATTACTCAAAATGCCAAAACCATTCGCAATCTGCCACTTTGGTTGGCTGATGCTGCTGACATCGAGCTGCTAGAAGTGCGCGGTGAAGTGTTGATGCCCAAGGCAGGCTTTGAGCGTCTGAACCGCTTAGCAACCGACAGTGGTGACAAGACCTTTGCCAATCCTCGCAATGCCGCTGCTGGTAGCTTGCGCCAGCTAGACTCAAATGTGGCCGCCAGTCGCCCGCTGGCGTTTTATGTGTATTCTGTCAATCAAGGCTTGCCTGAAAATATCGCTACCCAATCAGACGCGCTTGCATGGCTAGAGACGCTAGGTTTTAGCGTCAGTGCCATAAAGGTGATAAAAAATCCACGCGAGGCGCAAGCTTACTATGAGTCGGTGATTGAGACGCGCAGCGATTTGCCGTTTGAAATCGATGGTATGGTGATTAAGGTCAACAGCCTCGCCTTACAACAGCAGCTCGGCTTTTTATCGCGTGAACCGCGCTGGGCAACCGCCTATAAATTCCCTGCCGAAACGGTCATGACGCGCTTGCACTCTATCGAATGGCAAGTCGGACGGACAGGACAAATCACTCCAGTCGGTAAGCTTGAACCGGTCAAGGTCGGCGGCGTCACTGTCAGCAATGTCACCTTGCATAACTTTGGTGAGATTCAGCGTTTGGATGTACGCGCAGGCGATATGGTCAGCGTCCACCGTGCAGGCGACGTCATTCCCAAAGTCACCCGCGTCTGGACAGATCAGCGTCCAAAGGATTCTGCACCTGTCACATTGCCATCGACTTGTCCTGTCTGCGACTCACCTGTGGTCTTACCTGAAGACGAAGCGCTGGCACGTTGTACGGGCGGGTTGTTTTGTCCCGCGCAGCAGACCGAGGCGCTCATTCACTTTGTCTCGCGCCGAGCGATGGATATCGATGGCTTAGGCGCAAGCTGGCTCATTAGCTTTTTTGAGCATGGCTTGGTCAAGACGGTCGCTGATATTTATAAATTGCATGAGCATCAAGACGAGCTGATTAACTTTGAAAAACTGGGCGAAAAATCAGTACAAAACATTGTCAGTGCCATTGAAGCGAGTAAACACACCACGCTGGCACGTTTTATCTATGCGCTTGGTATTCGCGGTGTCGGTGAAGGTACGGCACAGAACTTTGCGCAGCAATTTGGTGATCTTGACGTCTTAATGAATGCTAGTATTGAGACCTTGATAAAAACCCCTGATGTCGGAGAAATCACTGCTGAGCTGACCTATGAGTTCTTCCGTGCACCGCACAATATCGAAGTCATCACCGCATTACGAGAAGCGGGAGTGCATTGGGATAAAGTCGAGCAAAAAGCGACAACGGGTTTGCCCCTTGATGGACAAACATGGGTTATCACAGGTGCGCTTGGTAGCATGGCACGCGATGAAGCCAAAGCCAAACTACAAGCGCTAGGCGCAAAAGTCTCAGGTAGCATCTCGGCAAAAACGACTGCGCTACTGGCAGGCGAAAAGGCTGGCTCGAAAATGGCAAAGGCGGAGAAGCTGGGTGTCAAAATTGTAGCTGAGGAAGAGTTTTTGGCGATGTTGGAAAAAGTGTAAAACTGTAGAGTATGAATGGTGGGTTTATGAGAGTAGAACCCACCAACATTGTATTCTAATGAACAACTATCCTAGTTATTGAAAGCTTGCTTTAAGAAACTAATTTTATCCTTTTTCATTTTACTCCAATAGTTTTTCAAATTGTTAGCTGGCAGTACTTCATAGTAATATAGCCAATAATCATCTTCATTATTGTCATATAAGTGTTCAGCTACTATTTTATGCTGTTTAACAACATTGCTGCGGGCTCCATATTTCTTTTTGTCATACAAGTAGGCAAGTAACAACGTTAAGCAGTCATCTAAATTACCAACTTTTTCCAGTAGAGATGAGTTTATGTCGAATTCAAAGTCATATTTCAATGAAAAATATATTGAGTATGCCACAAGCTCATAACTATTACGCTCAGTACCATAGTGAAGAAGATTCACAGATATATTTTTGATTGTGGAAACATTCACTTTATACCTTTCAAATAGCTGGTTTTCAAGTAAACCTACAAGGTATGGGTAAATTATAACTAAATGATGCACCGTATCGATAAGGTATTGAACAGCATTATTAGAAGCACGTTTTCCAGTTATAACCTTTATGCCATATTTCAATATAGTAGCATCATCGTTGTTTTTTTTAAGCAAACTCAATAGGAAGTCTAAATAATTAACCATTAAATTATAATTCAGATAATCTACTAAGCTTACTGGATGATTGGAAATGTCAACAATCCAACTTGAGCTTCTTATCGCTGGTAAGTCTTCTATAGAAACTTTTTTACCATTAAGGATTAGACCGAATTTTCGCAATTCATTAGACAAGTCAGCTAAAAAGTTTTCTGCCGTTTCATAGTTCTCTGTTAAACAAACATAGTCATCAATATGTCTTATAAATTTATAATCTTTTTTAGCTAGTTGATAGTCGACTACTACTAATATAATTTCAGAAATTAAGTTATATGCATGTGCACCTATTAAAATACCGTGTGTTTCACCATTATTTGTATTCATCAAAAGTGTATCTAACTCATTAAACCAAAATCCGCTACGATTGACTTTTGCATTGGCTTTACCAGCAACTGCCCAAGTTAAAGAGTGTGTATATATGCTTCCAAAACAGTTAGATATATCGGCATGTGCTTGAAATCTCGATTTTATTTTAAACTTTAATAATGGATCATCGTCTTCTTTATAGTCTGAAAAACCCATATCGAACAGTTGTTCTTTATCTATTTGGCGGTTTATAATTTTTAGTGTGTCATACTTTCCTAAAACTAAGATCTTCTTATTTTCTTTAGTTTTTCTTATGTGTATTCTACTTACTTTCCAATCTTGATTACTTGTATAGGTTTGAAAGTGTAATAGAATATCATTCCAATTATTCTTCAAATTGAAACATAGATTTCTATATGCTATAGGGTTTGGAATTGTAATAATTCTTGGTATATTTATATTTCTTATACTTTCATAGTAAACGGGAATAGTTTCTGTTCTCTGAAAAGTAGCTTGCTTCTGTACTTTGCACCAAGCAAAAAAATCAACAGATTGTAAGAAGGATGGTAAATTGTCGCTAAACATTCCATAACTTAATAAACCCTCGTAAATTTCATCTGAGCTAAGCAAAGAATGCTGCTGATAATATGATTTAAACATTGAATTCCTTATTTACTTGATCTTCAGAGATATTAACTTTCTTGAATATTTATTCTACTAAATTTTAGTCTAATATCTTACAACAAGTTTTTACTTCATGTTTATTGTAAGATATCTGAACAAGATAGGAAGTATCAACTCTTTAGCAAATTCATCGTTCAATATAAAACTATTGGTAATCATGCTTGGAGTATTTAAGTGTTTAGCCTTTATCAATAAGTAAGAATATCTCGTTAAAGAATAATTTTACTTTATCATTAAACCTAACAAAGTTAACAAGATTGATTCAGATTGCCCTTACCAATGCTTATAAAATAATAGTCATAGTTATCAGTAAGATGACTAGAAAAAAGTGAATAAGCAACACGTAAGGAGCGCGTCATGGCAGACCATACCAATCATCAGTCTGATTCTGATACCATCGACAATAGCCAAAGCCAACAAGTACAGCATCTCATCGATACCCTACAAGGTGAGCATATCAGCAAAGAAGGCGGACAGTCTGCCATCATCTTTCGTATGGTGATGCCTGACCATCTGTGCCCGTTTGGCCTCAAATCAATCGATGCGCTCAAGCACGCAGGCTATGACATCATCGATCGCCACATTACCACCCAAGATGAGAACAAACTGGTTAAAGAAACGCTTGGGATGAAGACCACGCCGCAGACCTTTATTGATGGCAAACGTGTTGGCGGTAATGACGATTTACAGGTATTTTTAGGCAACAGCGAACCTGAAAAAGAAGACGATAAGACCTACGCGCCCATCATTGCGATATTTGCTGTCACCGCACTGATGACACTGGCATTATGCTGGGCGTTTGCCGTCAGCGTCTTGTCGATACAAGCGCTCATGTGGTTTGTCGCGCTGTCTATGTGTGTATTGGCGATTAAAAAGCTTGAAGACTTAGAAGGATTTACCACTGGGTTTTTGGGCTATGATTTGCTGGCACGCCGCGTGGTACGCTATGCCTATGTGTATCCGTTTTTAGAGGCCTTTGCGGGTATCGCTATGCTTGCCGATCAACCTTGGCTCAATCCGATTGCGGGTATCGTCGCCTTTACTATTGGCTTAATCGGTGGTATATCTGTTATTAAGGCCGTATACATCGATAAGCGCGAGCTAAAGTGTGCCTGTGTCGGCGGTGACAGTAACGTACCGTTGGGCGCTATTTCTTTAACAGAAAATGTCATGATGTTTGGGATGGGTGGTTATATGCTCATTCGCGCTTTGCTATAAATAATGGTTTCGTAGCGCGAATAAAAGACGTTATTTACTTAGCGCGATGTCTATTAATCTACATTTCAATGTGAATACGGTTTGAGTATGCAGAGTATTTAAGTAAGTTTGTAGATTGCGCTACTCTGCCATTTCCCCATGCGCTTTTGCTTCACTTTTTTTGCCGTCTGGTTGAATGACGATAGGTAATACCAGCCCTTTTGCAAAGTCATCGGATATCACATAATCATAACTGCTGGCCGTGACATCGGGCGTGGTATGAATGATAAGCTCCATATCGTTGCCATCAGTCAGCTCATGCGATACGTATTTTTCGCTCAGTTGATCCAAAACTTTCGATAGTGCCTCATTACTGGCCATACTAATGGTGATGTTATGCTGAGCAGTGGCATTATCTACCCCGACATAATCGGCATAATTGCGCACGTTTTGGCTATCAAGTGCGAACGGATAGTTATAATTGGCGCGGTCAACAGGCGTTTCGCCGCTAGCGACCAATGACCAATCGATCGCATGAGTGTCTGTCTGTGATGTCTCTGCTGTCATGGTTTTTGGCACTGGCTCAGAGGCTTGGTCAGTCGTCTCAGCTTGGTTATCACATCCAGCTAGTAACCACATGCTGGCAGTCGCGATTATTATCGTAGTCATGAGGCGGTTGGCCATCGAGGTATCCTCTGTATCATTCGTCATAAATTCTTTTGTGTAAGCGCTATTTTGACAGGTTTCCCAATGCTTCTCTAGATAAAAGCGCCAAACCGTTCATTTTAGTCCATCGATTACCACTATTTTTGACATGAGGACACGCCCTAATCATGCATAAAAAAACAGCCGTGCTAAGACGACTGTTTTGCATTTATAGAGGTTTTTTCAAACAATTTGCTTATTAGATTTGGCAGTTTACTTGGTATTCTTTACCATTTGCCCACTTGATAGCAAAAATGCCTTTGTCGCCTTTCATATGCCAAGCATAGGTTGCTTCTGGGTTTGAATCATTGACATAGCTTGCGGTATCGCCTTGTACGCCACCATTTAAGGTAATAGGTTGCTCGTTCCAGCCTACTTTTGGCAACGTGGCATTGACCATGGCTTGTTTTTTATTGATAGACTGTTTGGCTTGCAGAGTGCTGTTGTCAGTACAGGTATAAGGCGCTGCTGCCATACGGTCATAAGCGGCGTCTGGCATGCTGTCTTTAACTGGCGTGTCTGAGGCATTTGGGGCAGTCGGCGCGGTCGTGGCACAAGCGCTCAGTAAGGCAAGAGCAGGCAAGGCAGTAGCAATTTTAGTCAATGTTTTCATAATTTTCTCCAAAAATATCGAGATGATAATGTATTTCTTTTTAATGATGCATTAAGCATATGTCACATATGGTAATCAAAACGGCTATCGGAGAATGTTAGAAATTGTTTGTTACCTGTTGGCTTCCTTACTTAATCGCTATCTAATGTAACGTGCGATCTGACTTGTTATGGTACTTAAGAAATGAGAACTTTAAATAAGCCATAAAATACAGTTAATAAAAAAGCGCCTATCGATTACTTGGTCGATAGGCGCTTTTGTTAAGTAAATTAAAACGTTTTACCTATTTGGTTTTACGCGGTGGTAGGCCCGTATGCTGAGTCTGAAAGTTGCCTTTACTCACGCGCTTTTTGGTGTTTTTGCTAGCAGCGTTTTTGCTCGTATTATTTGACCCATTGTTGCTCGCTGAGTTATTACTACGTTTGACCGAGTCATTGCCCTGACGACTGTTCTTTTTGCGCGCAGATTGATAGCTGTCTTGCGCCGCATCGCGACCTTCTAGACTGGCGTTAAATGGTGGAATCAAGCAACCACGGTTTTTACCAATTAAATCACTGCGTCCCATATCTTGTAATGCTTTACGTAGCATGACCCAGTTTTTGGGATCGTGATAGCGCAAGAAGGCTTTGTGCAGTTTACGCTGTTTGCCGGACTTAACGATGTCCATGTCACCTTCACTACGGCTAATCTTGTGTAGTGGGTCTTTGTGCGTGTGATACATGGTGGTCGCGGTCGCCATTGGGCTTGGATAAAATGCCTGTACTTGGTCAGCGCGGTAGCCATGACTTTTGAGCCAAAGCGCAAGGTTCATCATGTCTTCATCTTTGGTACCGGGATGGGCAGCAATAAAGTAAGGAATCAGATATTGCTCTTTGCCAGCCTCTTGGCTGTATTGCTCAAACATGGCTTTGAATTGGTCATAGCTGCCCATGCCCGGCTTCATCATTTTCGATAGCACCGCATCTTCTGAGTGTTCAGGCGCGATTTTTAGATAACCACCGACATGATGACTGACCAACTCTTTGACGTATTCAGGGTCTTTCACCGCTAGATCATAACGCAAGCCTGATGCGATAAGGATTTTTTTGACGCCTTTGATATCACGCGCTTTGCGGTAGAGTTTGGTTAAATTGCTGTGATCGGTCAGCAGGTTTTCGCAGACATCAGGATAGACACAAGAGGGCTTACGGCAGTTCTTTTCAATCGTCTCGTCTTTACAGCTCAGACGATACATATTGGCAGTGGGTCCGCCAAGATCAGAGATAACGCCTGTAAAGTTCGGCGCGGTATCGCGAATCGCTTCTACTTCACGCAAGATTGAATCTTCTGAGCGGTTTTGGATAATACGACCTTCATGCTCTGTGATTGAGCAGAAGGTACAACCGCCAAAACAGCCGCGCATGATATTAACCGAAAACTTAATCATGTCATAAGCAGGAATGCGCGCATCGCCATAACTTGGGTGCGGCAAACGCGCATATGGTAAGTCAAACACGTAATCCATCTCTTCAGTTGAGAGCGGAATTGGTGGCGGATTGAGCCAGACATCGATAGAAGTGTGAGAGTTACCCGCACCGCTACTATGACGCTGGACAAGTGCTCGCGCGTTACCCGGATTGGTCTCTAGATGTAGGATACGGTTGGCATGGGCATAAAGCACCGGATCAGATTTAACGTGCTCGTAGTCTGGCAAACGAATCACGGTCTGCTCGCGTGGTGGCATTTTGATTTTATGCTTACGGGCGGTCATGGGCTTATCAAAGCCGCGCATTTGCACCACTTGGGTTTCTTCATCGACTTGGTCAGCATTGATGACTTTATTGCTCACGGGTTCTGCCACAAAGCCCTGATACTGTGACGACATTGACGATAGCGCTGGCATCGCTTGACCAACCGGCGAATCAGACGGTTTTTCTTGTTCGATTTTGCAGCTATCGACGTCTTCGGTCATGACATACGGGTTGATAATAGGATCAACGCGGCCCACGGTATCGACATCGTTGCTCGCAACCTCAGTCATGCCTGCTTGCCAATGACGGCGCGTTGGGGTCAATAGATAAGACGTGCCGCGCAATTTGCTCATTTGCTCAAAGGTATAACCCTTTGATAGACCGTGTACCACATCGACGATGGCACGCTCAGCGTTACCGTACAATAAAACATCGGCACGCGCATCCATCAAGATACTACGACGCACTTTGTCCGACCAATAATCATAATGCGCGATACGGCGCAGACTACCTTCGATGCCGCCCAAGATAATCGGCACATCAGGATAGGCTTCGCGGCAGCGCTGGCTATAGACGATAGCGGCGCGGTCGGGGCGTTTATTCGCCACATTACCTGGGGAGTAAGCATCATCACTACGAATCTTGCGGTCCGCGGTATAGCGGTTGATCATGCTGTCCATGTTACCCGCGGTCACGCCATAAGCATAAACGGGTTTGCCAAGCTCCATAAAAGCGTCTTTGCTCTTCCAATCTGGCTGAGCAATGATACCCACACGAAAGCCTTGTGATTCGAGCAAACGACCGATGATCGCCATGCCAAAACTTGGGTGATCGACATAAGCATCGCCTGAGATGATAATCACATCACAGGCATCCCAGCCCAAATCGTCCATCTCTTTTCGGCTCATGGGCAGATAAGGGGCAGGCTCGTAGCAGCTCGCCCAGTGTTTGTCGTAGTCGTAAAGGGCTTTAGTGCCTTGTTTAAAGGCGGTGCGGGCGATGGTATCGGCAGACATGGGCGGACCTGTTGATTAGATAAAATGTACTAAAAAGACAGCCATTATTAACGATTGTATTAATGCTAAAGTTAATGGCTAATTTAAAAGCGCTCATTTTATCATGAATTCAACTCACGATGTGATAAGGATGGCGGATAAGTTATTGATAGCGTAAGATAATATAGATGTAGGAACGGAATTTTTGCTCAAAAACCGCTCCTACATTAGACTAAGTTCTAGTAAAAATTGGAAGTCATAATTAATCTGCTAGTTATCTAATAATTGTAAGGGGAAGGTGACAACATCGAAGGCAAGTGCAAAGGGCAGTAGCACCAGTTTTTCTGCGCTACTTTTACCACTACGAATCACTTCATCTTGCTTTATTTGCGTATAAAAGCTCACCGTATAAGGTTTGCTCAAAGCGCGATACTGCGACTGAATCATACTCAAATTACTGACTTGCGGATAAATAGCCCCTTTCACAGGAACACTAAAACAAAAGCGCTGGGCGTTAATACGTTCATCACTGTCGGTTGTGCAGTCACGCCCGTTATTTTGCAAAAAGAATTGATAATCTGAGCGCTTAAACTCATCCTTTAGTTTGGCATAAGAAAGCTTCATTTCGCCTTGAAAATAACCGTCGTTATTGGGCACATAAAAGCTCATATCATTACTGACTTGGATATTTTTTGGCGTTAAGTTGCTCAATAAATTGACCATCTCCGTACCACCTTGGCTTAACACACAACTGTTTTTTTCGCCCACAATGACCATTGTCGCGTTTGGCATTTTGGGTAATGCTTGCGCAGGACGACCAAAGGCGACAATCTGATCTTCGGACAAGGGAGTTTTGACGCTTGTCGTGCTGACTCGGTTACTGCTCTCTAAAAGAGAGCTGGTGGCACAGCCTGAGCTGACCAATAATGCAGTCAGTGAGGCGCTTATTATCACAGCTTTAAAACTAACTTTTACTTGCAAAGGGTTTTTATGATTCTGGGACATCGCAGGTTTCCTTGTCTATGTCTAAAATTGTTGACGACTATTAATGGATGACTCATCTACTATCTAGTATTTATGACCAGACTTTCATGCCTATCGTAACTCGTTTGATCGATATATATCTACTCATTATTGACATTAAAAATGGATTTAAGTTCATAAATAAATTCAATCTAACGTAATCTTTGTGCCACTTTTAGTAAAGTTCATCACAAACTGACTTTTAAAGTTGCGCACGTTGTTTTCATACGTCAGTAAGCGGCGAGTGAACCGATGATAGTCGCTCATGTTTTTGGCGTTGACCATCAACATAAAATCAAAGTCGCCTGATACTTCATAACAGCTCATGACTTGCGGCTGTGCATCCATCAAGCGCTCAAACCGCTGCTGCATCGAGGTATTGGAGCGCTCCATTTCTATCATAACCACAGCAGTCAAACCGTAACCCACTTTGTTGGGATTGACGATAGCGACTTGCTTGGTGATGACCCCATTGCTGAGTAGCATTTGAATACGGCGCTGCGCGGTTGCGACAGAGACATGCACACGTTCCGAAACTGTTTTCAACGGTAGAGTCGCATCATCTTGTAGTAAGTTTAAAATGGCTTTATCGATATCATCTAATTCATGACTCATCATCGGTTCTCCAAAGGCTATCGCTGCTAGCGAATTTAGTCGTTATTATCACTATAACTTTAAAAATGATAAATAGTTCATTTATTAATAGCTTTTCTGATAAATAGATTCTAAAAAACTCATATCTAGAGAAAATTTATCAAAGCACTGCCGTAGAATAGATATTAACAAAGGACGCATGGTTGTAAAAATAACCACTGATCTTTTTAATACGCATTTTAATACCTATCTCAAACCTATGGTGCTTGTATGTCTACCTCAATGTTGTCCCAAGTAGTTACTAACACGCTAGCAAACACAGTCTCGCGCTTACCGTTGCCTTTGATTTGGACAGCAGGCAGTACTCAGCAACGCACATTGATACTAGGCGTAATACTGGCGGTACTGTCAAATGTCTTGTTCGGTGTGCTCTATGCTTATAGCAGCTTTTTAGCACCGTTATCCGGTACGCAAGTATTCATTTGGCGAATGCTGGCCATGTGGGCGGTGCTGATGGGTTATTTATTGATGAGTGGCAGCTTTGGTTTGCACTTGAGTAAGCTAAAAGCGTTGCGCACGGTCAAGCAATGGGCTTGGCTGCTGCTACCGACACCAATATTTCTCAGTCAGCTGTGGTTGTTTGTATGGGCGCCTGTGAATGGGCAAGGAGTTCAAACAGCGATGGGATATTTTTTATTTCCACTGATGATGGTGATATTTGGCTGCGTCTTGTTTGGCGAAAAGCTCAGTCGATTGCAGTGGCTGGCTGTGGCGTTGGCTGTACTGGGCGTGGGTAGTGAAATTGTGCGTACGCAAAGCGTATCTTGGGCCACGCTTTGGGTGTGCGGTACGTATCCTATTTATTATATCTTACGCCGCTTGCAAGACATCGGCGCGATTACTGGATTGTTGGTTGATCTGACTATTTTTGCCCCATTTGCCTTGGGGTATTTGTGTTTCTTTGCGCCCAGCAGTCTAGTGTTGGTGACCGGTTCTGGTTTTTTTATCATGATGCTCGCAGGGTTGGGGTTACTCAGCGTTTTGGCCATGAAAACCAATATTGATGCCAGTCAAATGCTGCCTGTGAACCTTTACGGCATGATGAGTTATTTGGAACCTGCGTTATTGTTTATTTTGGCAATAACCGTGCTGGGTAATCCTTTTGAATCTGCCATGATTTATAGTTATGGGTTGATTTGGCTTGGCATTGCTTGCTTGATGACCCATGGTATACGTCAATTGTGCCGCGCTCGTAAAAATATACAAATGACAAAAATGGCTAAGGCTGTTTAAGACATAGCAATAAAAAAGGACGATCCAATTAAATTGAGTCGTCCTTTTTACGTTATCGTTGATTCGAAATAAAATCGATACATTAATCGCCTAGTGCTATTGGTATAAATTTTTCTTGCATGCTGCTAAAAAGAGGCTGCGAAAATTGGTATCAGCAGTACTGTAGCGCTTTTAAAGTATTGTAATTATAGATGGGTTTAATTTTTCGACTTATAATCAATCGCATTTAACCCAAATGCTGCTTAAAGCCGCGCTGCTTATCACGCTCCCAGTCGCGGTCTTTTAGCGTTTTACGTTTGTCATGTTGCTTTTTACCCAGTGCCAAGCCAATTTGGCATTTCACCAATGAGTTTTTCCAGTAACAAGACAAAGGCACGCAGGCATAACCTTTTTGATTGACCGCGCCAAACAGTTTTTCAATCTCACGGCGATTGAGTAGCAGTTTACGCGTACGAATGCTGTCTGGGCTGACGTGCGTTGAGCTACTAAGTAGCGGCTGGATATGCGCGCCAAATAAGAAGGCTTCATTATTACGGAAGATGACATACGCTTCGGTAATGGTCATTTTTCCGGCACGAATGGCTTTGACTTCCCAGCCCTGTAGCGACAGACCAGCTTCAAACGTCTCTTCGATAAAGTACTCATGGCGCGCTTTTTTATTGGCACAGATTTGATTGTCAGGCTTTTTTGATTTTTTTGACATAATTTCTCCATAAGAACAGGGTGAAAAATACCATGCTCTTATCTGACTAGTCCTACTAATTCCTCATCCTAATTCCATGATTTGGAGTGTCTTACCGTTGCTTGATAAGACGGATGAGTCGAACCAAGTATTGTAGCAAAGTCGCTGGTGAAAAGGTAAGTGAGCTGTTAGGACAAATGTAGCAGATAAGTATTAAGTTTGAGCAAAATTTGCTAGCATATGCCCTAATATTATCGATCTTACTAGTCACTCTATGAATAGTCACGCTATGAACCATTCCACTTCTGCCAATTCTTCAAAGCTACATACCAAGATTTTGTATCCTGGTACTTTTGATCCCATCACCAATGGTCATGTGGACTTGGTCACGCGAGCCACCAAACTGTTCGATGAGGTAGTAATCGCAGTCGCTTTGGGTCATCACAAAAAGCCATTGTTTAACTTTGAGGAACGTGTCGACCTAGTTGAGACCGTATTTGCTGACTTACCGCAAGTATCAGTGATTGGCTTTGAGGGTTTACTGGTCGATTTCATGCGTGAAAAAAATGCCACCGCCGTCTTACGCGGACTACGCGCCATGTCAGACTTCGAGTATGAATTTCAGCTGGCCAATATGAACCGTGAGTTGGATGAAAACTTTGAAGCAGTCTTTTTAACGCCTTCTCAGAACTACTCGTTTATCTCGTCTACCATGATTCGCGAAATTGCCAAGCTTGGCGGCGATGTCAATAAATTTGTTCCTTCCTGTGTGTCGCAAGCTTTTGTGGAAAAATTGAACCTTAAGTAGGTCTGGGTCTTGTAAATTCAGTTTCTGAATAGATATAGGATTTTTGCTAATAATACTGACTAAAACCGTCATATATTATTTGTTATCGATAATATACACCATATAAAAGGAGCAGTTTATGGCGCTATTAATCACTGATGAATGTATCAATTGTGACGTTTGCGAGCCTGCCTGCCCAAATGAGGCGATTTCAGAAGGCGATGATATCTATGTCATTGACCCTGATTTATGTACCGAATGCGTGGGTCATTTTGATGAACCGCAATGTGTGGTGATTTGCCCTGTTGACTGTATTCCTCACGATCCAAACCATGTCGAAACCGAAAATGATTTATTGGCTAAATACAAACGCATTACGGGTCAATAAGTTGTTTAAAATATACCAATGTAGGCTAGGTATAAAACATCTTAGAACCCATATCCGGCCAGTATCTATCTTGCAGAAACGCTACCTACAGAGATGCTATTTAATCCTTTCTCAACTGATCTACGCTCATATAAAAAATAAACCAAAAAGAGATTCCCAGCCAAGCGTGAGGTTTGCTATACTAGCGCGCTTGGTAGACTAGGCAATCGCCGCTGCTCACTGGCAACAGATTGAGTAGGGGAGGAAAGTCCGGGCTACATAGGGCAGCGTGCCAGCTAACGGCTGGGCAGGGTAACTTGACGACCAGTGCAGCAGAGAGGAGACCGCCTTTGACGTAGTTGATTGTCGCAAGACGTCAATGTCATCGGTAAGGGTGAAAGGGTGCGGTAAGAGCGCACCGCGTGAATGGCAACATCTCACGGCATGGTAAACTCCACGCGTAGCAAGACCAAATAGGCATCGGCATGGCGCGGCCCGCGTTCGATGCGGGTAGGTTGCTTGAGCGTATCAGCGATGATACGCCTAGAGGAATGATTGTCCACGACAGAACCCGGCTTATCGGTTTACCAAACCTTTTTCTTGTTCTTTATAGTGATAATTGCATTTATATTGAATAAAAATGACGTTTTTTGCAAAATGTGCCAATTAGGGGTTGACGATGTTCAACAGCTTGGGCATAATGTGCATCCTAAAATGGCGATGTAGCTCAGCTGGTTAGAGCGCATGACTCATAATCGTGAGGTCAAGAGTTCAAGTCTCTTCATCGCCACCATTTATAGTAAGACGGTAGTATTTAAAAAGCCAATCCTTTGAGATTGGTTTTTTTTTGCCTTAAGAAAAGAGTGAACCCTAGGTAGTATCGTTAAACACTTTTAAAATATCGGCGTGCTAAGTGTTCATTCCCTACGGATTCCTTGCTCAATTATAGGTTTATCTGTTTAGGAACAGATTAATTGTTGTAACTTATGTCCCGCTTACTTATCATAGGGATTGTTTTCGGTAAAGTCCTGTAACGCTATGTCTGTACAACTTCCTCCTTATCGTCCTATTAAGCACCGCAGTGGCCTTAAAGTCATGGGCGCAGCATTTCATGCATTACTGATGCGTGAGCTGCAAACGCGCTTTGGTGGGTATCGTTTGGGTTATTTATGGGCACCGTTGGAAGTTCTTCTTCAGGTATTAATATTTTTAGTGATATTTGGTGCTATTCGCGAACGTTTAGTTCCGGGAATGGACTATTCCTTATTTCTAGTTGCCGGTATGGTCCCGTTCCGTATGTTTCAGAAAATAGCCACAAGAGCGTTAGGGGCTGCTGATGCCAATAAAGGACTACTGATGTACCGATCCATCAAGCACATTGATGTGATTATTGCCCGTTCCTTCCTAGAATTGGTTATTTACTTTTTTACATCGATACTACTGTTAGTGGGTCTGGCCTTCTTTGATATTTATGCCAATCTAGAAAGTCTGCACGTCGTTTTATTTTGCTGGGTAACCTTTTTCATATTTAGCTTTGGTATTGCTCTAATTATGATGGTTATTGGATTTTACGGTGGTGAAATAAGCAAAGTAATCACGATATTCTTTACTATACTCTACTTTACCTCTGGGATTATCTACCCCATACATATCATTCCTGAGCCTTACTTTAGCTATCTGCTTTATAACCCGTTTATTCATAATATTGAATTAATGCGTCATGCATTTGCTCCTAACTACCCTGCTTATCATATTGATATAAGCTACTTTTTGAAATGGATGTTTGCGGTAAATTTTTTAGGATTGTTGCTCTATAAATATGCTGAACGTGACATGATTCGTTCTCGTTAAATGTGACTACACAAGACATAACATACAAGGTGAATAAATGATTGAAATTAGAAATGTTTCTAAGTCATTTATGACCAAAAAAGGTCGGCACTATCTGTTTAAAGATCTCAATCTGACCATTGGTGATAAAAAAAGTGTGGGTTTATTAGGTCGTAATGGGGCGGGTAAATCGACTTTGCTACGTATCATATGCGGACTTGATGAACCAGATCAGGGTGAAATTATCACTGATTCGACCATCTCGTGGCCAGTGGGCGTGGCAGGTGGCTTTCAAGGCAGTCTTACGGGCAGACAAAATGTCCGTTTCGTCTGCCGATTGTATTCAAGCGGTCCTTATATTGATGAAAAAATCAGATTTGTAGAAGAGTTTGCTGATATCGGTAGTTACTTTGATATGCCAGTCAAGAGCTATTCTTCGGGCATGAAAGCACGCCTAACCTTTGGTTTGAGTTTGGCCTTTGATTTTGATTACTATATGCTCGATGAAGCAGGTGCGGTTGGTGATGCTGCTTTTCGTAAGCGTAGCGAAGAGATTTTAGCGGCACGCCGTGCACAAGCAGGATTTTTAATCGTATCGCACAATATTGGCGATATTAAGCGTAATTGCGATATTGGTATCGTATTAATGGATCAAACAGCACACGTCTTTGACGATACAACAGAAGCGATTGAGGTTTATGAAAAGCATATCCACAAAGCAAAAAAGTAAGGTAATTAACTTCTCGCTGTTTATCGGCTTGGTCATCCTTCCTTGGGTTCTTGTCATATTTTATGTCATGACGCTTGCACATCCACGTTTTATTTCAACCGCTGATGTGGTGGTCAAACAAGTGAGTGATACCAGTGTACCATCCGGTGGTGGCCTATCAGCATTACTGGGCGTCAATAGCACCAGTAAAGAAGATGCGACGTATCTGACAGAGTACATCTTATCCAATGATATGGTGAAGCGCCTTGATAACAAATTTAAGTTTCGTGAAGCTTACCATGTCGATGGCTCAGATCCCTTTAATGAGATTGATCCTGATGCGACCCAAGAAGAATTACTGGCGTATTTCAAAAAACGCGTTCACATTGATTTAGATGAACAAAGTTATGTGCTCTCAGTGTCAACAGAAGCTTTTGATTCAAGATATGCTTTTGAGCTGAACAAAACGATTTTGAATGAGTCAGAACAGTTCGTAAACCGAATTTCTCAGGAAGTTGCGCGTGACCAGTTGGTATTTGCTGAGACTCAATTGGATGAATCAGAAGATCGTCTAAATGATGCCAAAGAGCAACTATTAAATTACCAAAACGAAAACGAGATCTATGATCCAGAATCGAATGCTCAAGTTGTTAATCAGCTGATTGGTAGCTTACAAGCGCAGCTTAGCTCGTTACGTACCGAAGAGCGGCAACTGCTTAGTTACTTAAATCCAGACGCGCCGCAAGTGGTTTCCTTAAGAAGTCAGATTAAAGCGGTTGAAGAACAGATTGCGCAAGAGCAAACCAAACTGACCTCACCTAATACGACTAAGCTAAACCGTCAAGCGGTACAGTTTGAAACCATCAAAGCCGATGTTGAGTTTGCCACTGAGCTCTATAAGTTGTCTTTATCGTCGCTTGAAAAGGCGCGTTTAGAAGCCTTCAAAAAGATGAAGAACTTAATTGTGATCTCAACCCCTTATGAAGCTGAAGAAGCCTTATATCCACGTCGTGCTTATATAATCTGGACATCACTGGTTTTACTATTGATATTCTATGGATTTGTGCGCTTGGTGATGGCGGTTGTTCGTGACCATCGCAGCTAGTTTTCAACCAGATTTCAGTAATGATCGATAGATCAGCAAAGGAATACAACGCATGAATATGAAACCACGTGCTATCGTGACAATGATAAGCTTGGCAATGGCTGCGACGAGTATGCCGATTATGGCAGCCACCAGTTACGCTGACCAAGTATCAGGGACGGGATTTGGCACTAGCAATAATAATATGAGTCAGGACCAAAACCGCAACAATATTAACGTCTCAACGCAAGCGTTTGCGGGCGGTGTGCCAGGTCAGGCCACGACGCAAGAAGCTGTTGATGCGGCAAGTTTGCCAAGTCAATCGGTCATCAATACCACCCGCCCTTATCAAGATATTAATACGCAAGATATGATGTTCGGTGAGCAGTTGTTTCGCGGTGCATTTTCGACCACTTCAGGCTCTACGTTTAATGACAGCTATGTGATCAACCCAGGCGACAATGTACAAGTCAGAATGTGGGGCGCTTATCAATATGCAGCGACCATGACGGTTGATCCGCAAGGTAATATTTTCTTGCCTAATGTCGGACCAGTACGCATCTCTGGTGTACAGAATGGCAATTTGCAAAACGTGGTCAAAAATGCGGTCAGTCGTATTTATCGCTCAAACGTAGGCGTATATGCGTCTTTAGAACAAGCGCAACCTGTCAAGGTATTCGTCACAGGATTTGTCAAACAGCCAGGTTATTATGGTGGGCTTGCAGCAGACTCGGTATTGTCTTATTTAGATAGAGCGGGCGGTGTTGATCCAACTCGCGGTAGCTATATTGATATTCAAATCAAACGTAACGGGCAGATGTTACAGCAAGTCAATTTATATGATTTTTTGCTAGCCGGTAAATTGCAGGCGTTTTCATTCCGTGATGGTGATGTCATTACCGTTGCGCCGCAGAAAAAAACGTTTGAAGTGAGCGGAGAGGTTCAAAATGAATATACGTTTGAATTTGATGTGAATGATCTGACCATTGGTGATGTGCTACAAGTTGCTAGTCCAGCCGCAAATGCGACCAACGTTAGCATTACGCGTAGTGCAGGCCGTGCACAAACAGCAGAATATTACTCACTAAGTGAGGCCCAAAACGTCCCCGTTTATAACGGTGATCAGATGGTCGTGACCTCAGATCGTTATGCTGGCACCATTGCGGTACAGGTACAAGGTGCTCATACGGGTAATGGGGCGATGGTAGTACCATATGGCGCACGTCTCAAAGACATCGTTCCGCAATTGCAACCGGGTCCATTGGCAAAAATGGATCATCTGACTATTTACCGTCAGTCCGTTGCTGAACAACAAAAACGTATGATTAACGAGTCGCTTGATCGCTTAGAAGAGCTAACGCTTGCCACTCAGTCGACCACTCGTGAAGAAGCCGCCCTTCGTCAGGATGATGCCAACTTGGTCAAACAATTTGTGGCCAAAGCTCGTAACGTACAGACTGATGGTCAAATCGTCGTTGTGCCAAACTCATGGCAGGATATTATTTTACAGCAAGGCGATATCATTGAGATACCAGCCCAAACATCAGTCATTTCGGTCAATGGTCAAGTACGAGCGCAAGGAGCGCTGACCTTCAACCCAGATTATACCGTTGGTGATTACATTGCCAATTCTGGCGGTTTCTCTGATAATGCGGATGACGAAGATATCTTAATTATTCATCAAAATGGCGCGAGTGAGGTGGTTAATACCGCCTATCGGATCCAGCAGGGTGATGAGATTATGGTCTTACCGAAAGTCAAAACCAAACGCGTAGAAATTACCCGTGGTTTAGCACAGATTGTTTATCAGTTGGCAGTGGCCGCGAAAGTTGTCTTAGATTTCTAACGAGTAATAGCAGCTCTATTGATTGATGCAAACACAGTGACTACAGGTGGTAAAGATGGCAAAAAGCGGCGCAGATGGAATGAAGGGAGCAGCCGGACCCAATTCTGATAATGCAACACTTTTGCTATCAGACCAGTATCGATTGCCGAAGCGCTTAGCGGTCGTTGGTAAAGGGATGCGCCGCAATAATGTACTGCTATCCCAAGTATTACAAGCGGATATCCAGCGCTGGTATCCATGGACTCGTTTGCAGCAAAGCTTGTCATCGAGTTTCCTACCTCAGCAAATGGCTCATCTATCAAAGCAGCAACCTGATGCCTTTATCGGTTGGGGCCACAAAAAAAGCTATCAACGAGCCAATAAAGCCGCCACACATCAGAAACTTAATACGTTGAGTCTCGAAGATGGGTTTCTGCGGTCGTTAGATTCAGGTATGAGTAGTCGTCATGGATTAAGCGTGGTCGTCGATGATATTGGGATTTATTTTGATTTGACGCAACGTTCACGTCTAGAGCAATTAATCATTGCCCGTGCTAACAGTTATGCCAAATCTGAACAACGTGTACTAGATGACCAACATGCCCAGCAATTAATGAGACGTATCTGTAAAGAGCGACTTAGTAAATATAATGCAGTAGAGGACTGTCCGTCGTTAGACACATTGGTTGATACCAACAATGGGGATAAGAAAAAAACGGCTCAAAATTCCCATATTTTATTGATTGATCAGGTCGCTGGCGATGCTTCTGTTCAAGGCGCTGGTGCAAACAAAGGCCAGTTTAGACGTATGCTAAAAGCGGCTTGTCGCAATCATCCAAATGCTCATATTTGGATAAAAGCACACCCTGCCGCAAAATCAGGATATCTCACTTCTCTAAACCTTCCTAAAAACGTCCGTTTATTGAGCCAAGCGCTTAATCCTATTGCATTGCTAGCGCAAGTAGATCATGTTTATACCGTCAGCTCGCATATGGGTTTTGAAGCCTTGATGCTTGGTAAGACCGTCCACTGTTTTGGGGTCAATTGGTATAGTGGTTGGGGTCTTACCGATGACAGCGGCGCACCAAAGCGCTTGTTAAAAATGGTTGAAAAACGCCGTCAATCCCTTGTCACTGCAACCACCACACAAAATCGTCCTACGAAAACAAAGGCGGCGTTGTTTGCGTTGTCCTCTGCCAACCGTATTGATGCAACGCTAGAGACATTGTTTTATAGTGCTTATATTGATTATAGCCGCTATGTGGATCCGGCAACCAAACAGGCATGTGATATTGAAACGGCGATTGAGTGGCTAATGACCAATCGTTATTGGCAATCCCGTCTTGAAGGCAGTCTGACCGTATTTGAGTTTAGTCGCTGGAAATTGCCCTTTGTTAAAGCGTTCGTCGAGCTACCGCGCACCGCGTTATTTATTAAACCAAAACCGCGTCTAAAAAACTTACTGCACCCAGATCATTTTCGCGTCAATTATCAGCAGCCTTTACTGGTCTGGGGCTTAGCCAAACGTCAGCAATTAGAGACAAAAAGACAGAGTCAGTTTGTTAATTCGCCTGCAGCGTTGCCTGCTATCTATTGTATGGAAGATGGATTTATTCGCTCAAATGGCTTGGGTGCGACGTTATTGGCGCCATTGTCTGTAGTGATAGACGAGCAAGGCATTTATTATGATGCTACCAAGCCCTCAGATTTGGAAACGCTGTTGTGTCAGTGTGAGTCACTGAGCGCAGAACAAAAGACACGGGTGCAAAACCTTCAGACCAAACTACTGACTCAGCGGGTAAGCAAATACAATGTTGGGGAAAGTGAAGAGGGTGCTGATAATAGTCAACAGACCTCGTGGATGCAAGAAGCCGAGTTATCTGGCAAACCTCGCATACTCATTATCGGTCAAGTAGAAGATGATTTGTCCGTGCAGTATTGTGGCTCAGCAATTAAAACCAACAGCGCACTGATTGAGCGTGTTTGCCAAGATAATCCCAATGCTTATTTGATTTATAAGCCGCATCCTGATGTGGAAGCAGGGCTACGAGCAGGCAAGGTAACCGATGCGTGTCTGCACCAAGTACAAGCCGTTGCTTATAATACGGCCATGCCTGATTGTTTAGATTGCGTTGATGAGATACACACCATCAGCTCATTGACTGGTTTTGAGGCATTACTTCGCGGTTTAAAGGTGACTTGCTATGGTTTGCCTTTTTATGCAGGGTGGGGCTTAACGACGGATATTGATGCGCAACTACCACCCAACAATATGTATTTAGAAAGACGAAAACGCGACACCTCGTTGACGCTTGAGCAATTAATCTATTGCGCTTTAATCCGTTATCCACTTTATCGTTTACCAAATGGTTATGGGCTTGCGCAAGTAGAGCAGGTGATTGATTATTTGTATCCGCTTGAAGAAACTGTTAAAGAAACATCTCAACTCGGAACGCCTACTCGTACAGATAATACGTCAAAATCGGCGCCGTTTGCTTTCTTGAAACCCGCGCAGTTTAAACGCCGAATGGCCACAAACTTTATGCAGCAACGTCATCGCCTGCAACAACGTTTACGTAAAACGCCTCGCTAAGCAATTCTACATTAGCCGCGCAAATCCATTGCGACAAACAAGGGTTTTTTCGGTATAATCAAATACTTGGCATTTTTTTGCGTGCTCATAATTACGCACGGCTCTCTTTTTTATCCTTCATTTAATGGTAACCCAATTCTATGGCAGCTTCGATGTCTCACTTGCTTACTCATCGACATGTCTTACTGCTTCAAGGAAAGATGGGCGGATTTTTTAACCGTTTTTCAGCATTTTTGCAAACGCAAGACATTAAGGTAAGCAAGATTAACTTTAATGCTGGCGATGCATTTTTTTATCATCATCCTAATACCTACGAGTATACCGATACGTTGGCGCAGTTCTCTGCTTGGTTGCAGGCCTTTATTGAAGAACATGGTATTGATGGGATTGTTTGCTTTGGTGATTGTCGTCCCCATCACACGCAAGCTGCTTGTATCAGCGAGCAACTAGGCATCTCTTTTTTCGTATTTGAAGAAGGATATTTGCGCCCTGATTATGTTACCTTGCAAGAATATGGTATCAATGGCTATTCACGCTTAAATACGGCTGATATTAAAGCGCTTAAAAAAGCCAATGATAAGCCGCTTTACACTCACAATCGTTTTTATCGATTAAGTATTGCTGCCATTGTCTACTACATCATTGCATGGATATATAAAAGTCGTTATCCCCATTATTCGCATCATCGCGGTATGACGGCATGGCAAGAAGCCATCGCTTGGTTAAAAGCACCGTGGCGCAAGCTGCGTGGTTATTTGCCTGATAAACAGCTGCAAAATAGATTGACCAATCAAGACAGCGACAATTATTTTTTGGTTAGCTTACAAGTACACAATGACTCTCAGATTACCCATCACAGTGATTATCGCGATGTGGTACAGTTCATTGATGAATCTATAGCAAGTTTTGCAGATCATGCTGACAAGAAGCACTTACTGGTGTTTAAGCATCATCCATTAGACCGCGGGCACCGAGATTATCGTGAACTGGTCATGAGTCTAGCCGAACGTTACCACGTTACGCATCGTGTTTTTTATGGGTGTGATATGCATCTACCAACGCTCATGAAGCACAGTATTGGCATGGTCACCATTAATAGTACAACAGGTCTACAGTCGGTTTATCATAAAAAACCCACCAAAGTCATGGGCCGCGCCATTTACGATACGCCTAAATTGATAGACCAAAAAGAACTCAAGGATTTCTGGCAGCAACCTAGCCAGCCAGACAATGAGTTTTATCTACGGTTTCGTGAGTATTTGATAGAACAAACACAGCTAAATGGGGCTTTTTACGGTCGCTCGCCATGGATGTATAAATATCTACAGCAAGCTGAAAGTGATTCTATTGAGCTCTCTGAAACCAAGACGCCGCATTAGCTTAGTGTTGCATTGACCAATCACACCTCTCCTAATAAAATCGCCTTACTTTGTAGTGGAAAACTGCTAGAATACCCGTTGGTTTTATTTTTCTATCACCCTTAAATTAGTAGGCGCTTTGTGACTGCATTAGCCAATATTCGTAACTTTTCAATCATTGCCCACATTGATCATGGCAAGTCGACACTTGCTGATCGTTTTATTCAAATGTGCGGTGCCTTACAAGATCGCGAGATGCAGGCGCAAGTACTGGACTCCATGGATATTGAGCGTGAGCGCGGTATCACTATTAAGGCGCAGTCAGTTACTTTGTTCTACGATCACCCAAATGGTGAGCGTTATCAGCTTAACTTTATTGATACCCCAGGACACGTCGATTTTTCTTATGAAGTGTCACGCTCATTAGCGGCTTGCGAAGGTGCGCTTTTGGTCGTCGATGCCGCACAAGGCGTAGAAGCTCAGTCCGTGGCCAACTGTTACACCGCTGTCGATCAGGGCTTAGAAGTCATGGCGGTACTTAACAAAATTGACTTGCCGCAAGTTGAGCCTGAGCGCGTGATTCAAGAAATTGAAGACATCATTGGTATTGATGCTGTGGATGCGCCGCGCGTGTCTGCCAAATCAGGTCTGGGCGTTGACAAATTATTGGAAGCTTTGGTGGAGTTTATTCCAGCACCGACTGGCGACCGCGAAGCACCGCTGCAAGCACTGATCATTGATTCATGGTTTGACAGCTATTTGGGTGTGGTATCTTTAGTACGCGTGCGCCAAGGTACGGTCAGAAAAGGCGATAAAATTTATATCAAATCGACCAAAGAAGCGCATCCGGTTAGCTCTATCGGTGTGTTTACGCCCAAGCCTTTAGATACAGGTGTGTTAGAAGCAGGTGAAGTGGGTTTCATTATTGCTGGTATTAAAGACATTGCTGGCGCGCCCGTTGGTGATACGATTACCCATTCTAAAACGCCTGACGTTGAGCGCATTCCGGGTTTTAAACAGATTACTCCGCAAGTTTATGCTGGCATGTTCCCAGTCGATTCTAATGACTTCGAAAAATTCCGTGAAGCGCTGCAAAAGTTACAGATTAACGATGCGTCATTGTTCTTTGAACCTGATACCTCAGACGCTTTGGGCTTTGGGTTTCGCTGCGGTTTCTTAGGGATGCTGCATATGGAGATTATCCAAGAGCGCCTAGAGCGCGAGTATGATTTGGATTTAATTACCACTGCACCGTCCGTTATCTATGAGATTGAAAAGAAAAATGGCGATGTGATTCATATTGATAATCCATCAAGATTGCCTGAACCGAATAATATCGAAGAGTTCCGCGAGCCGATAGCACGTTGTCAGATTTTGGTACCGCAAGATTACTTGGGTAACGTTATGACGCTTTGTATCGAGCGTCGCGGCGTGCAAGTTGATATGCGATTCATGGGCAAGCAAGTTCAACTGGTTTTTGATATTCCCATGGGTGAAGTGGTCATGGATTTCTTTGACCGCCTAAAATCGGTTTCTCGCGGCTTTGCGTCATTGGATTATAACTTTGAGCGTTATCAAGTCGATAAACTGGTCAGAGTAGATGTGCTGATCAACGGTGACAAGGTGGATGCGCTTGCGATGATTGTGCATCAAGACCAAGCCCGTTTCCGTGGCAATCAGCTGGTGATTAAGATGAAAGAGCTGATTCCGCGTCAGATGTTTGACGTGGCCATTCAAGCCGCGATTGGCAGTCAGATTATTGGTCGCAGTACGGTCAAAGCCATGCGTAAAGACGTACTAGCCAAGTGTTATGGTGGCGATGTCTCGCGTAAGAAAAAGCTATTGTCTAAGCAAAAAGCTGGTAAAAAGCGTATGAAGCAAGTGGGCAATGTAGAAATCCCGCAAGAGGCCTTTTTGGCAGTGTTGAAAGCCGATAGTTAGAGAATAAAAGCGGATAGCTAGTGGTGACACTCGTTTTATTTGATTTTTGCACATAATACGTCAAATTTAGCTGGCCTTATTCTCACAGTAGTGCTTTCAAAGCAGTGAGATAAGCCGCACGTTAATAGGCAATTTGGTATGGATTTTGATTTTAATTTAATTTTAGTGCCGTTAACTATAGGCTTAGGTATTGTTTGGCTATTAGATAAACTGGCGCTCAAACAGCGTAAAACACGTGGCCCTGGTCGAGAAAGCTTATTGGTACGCTGGGCCTATGATTTTTTCCCAGTTTTGGCAGTGGTATTGATCGTGCGCTCGTTTTTGATCGAGCCTTTTAATATTCCTTCCTCTTCCATGGTGCCGACGTTATATACAGGCGATTTTATCGCTGTTAATAAATATGCCTATGGCGTGCGATTACCGCTAACTTACAATAAAGTATTGGATACAGGCGAGCCTGAACATGGCGATGTTGCTGTGTTCCGCTATCCTGAGGATCCTAGCATTTACTATATCAAACGGGTTATTGGCTTGCCGGGCGATACCGTAAGCTACGATCAAGGCACATTGGCTATTAATGATGTTCCGGTTGAAACCAGTCCCGCCGATTTCTCAGCAAATCCTGAATTGACCTCACAGCTGTATTTACCAGGACAAATGGGTCCGGGACAAGTGCTTACAGAAGAAAGTGCTGCAGCGATGGGTCAACAAGAAGAAGGGCAGGCACGATACTTTCAGGAAACACAAGGGGATAATACGCACTTTGTTCGTTATCTAGACGGTATGAATAGCTCGCAATATGCACCATTTTTACAACAGCAATCACCAGAAGTAGTGAGCTCAGAAGGTACTGAGTGGCGTATTCAAGTGCCAAAAGGCCATTATTTTGTGATGGGTGATAACCGTGATCGCAGTGCTGATGGTCGTTTTTGGGGCTTTGTTCCGGATGAGAACTTAGCGGGCAAAGCGGTTTATATTTGGATGCATAAGCCACCAGGATTGAATTTACCTACCTTTGAGCGCAATGGAACGATTGATTAAAGAGTATTCTTGATTGAAGAGTATTCTTGATTGAAAAGTACTACGGATCAAAAGGTGCTATTAATTAAGACCGCAAGCGTCTCTATTGATTGATTTATCGAAGATAGTTTTATGATAATATTATGACTATTTATTAAATAGTTATGTTAGCTTAGCACTTAGATGACGGTTAAAAAAACAGTCACTGATCAGCAGAAGGGTACGGTAATGCAGCAGTTATTTGGATTGAGCACACAACGCGGTGCTAGTGTGACAAGTATCGTGTTAATCATTATAGTGCTAGGCATTGCGATTAAGCTGATGATTGCAATTGTACCTGCTCAAATTGGCGACTATCAATTGACCAAAACCCTGAGTTCACAGCTCAGACAAGCGAACGACAATAACGAGACAGCCAAGCAGTTTATTGAGCGTGTTAATAAACAGCTGTCTATCAACGCTGATTATGATACGAAAGCTGAAGATGTCATTACCTTTACTGATAAAAAAACGGGACAACTGGCCATTCGTAAACAGTATACGGTTACCAAAAATTTCTTTGGTAATGTGGATATCCTCAATCGTTTTGAGGACAATATCGATATGGCAGTTACCAAATAGACAACAGGGCGTGATGCCCCTTTTATAGTCGATATATTTTATAAAAGGTAGCGGGCGACTAAAATGCTATTTTAATGACAACTTTAATAACAGTATTAATGACAACAAGGTTTCGTAGACCTTGTTTAATAGCCATTAAGCACAATTTTTATCAGTAGCATCTATCTACTCACGTACCGATTTCGTTTAGAGCTGATCATACTCTTTCCAACGAAGCTTAAATTTCTTTGATAAACCCACTTTTTAGATACCATCATACTCAGCCAGCAAAACAGAAGGGATAACCATAAGCCACGCATGAAACCAACTTCGCAACATTCCCAAGCGGTTCCTATTCCCCAAAAAAATAGCACGTCTGTTGACACGCTTGTTGTTAGCTCAGAGTTTATTCAACGGTTAGCGGTATTAACGCGCAAGTTGGGCTATGTTTTTAATGATTTGAGCCTGCCAAAACTTGCATTGACGCATCGATCGTTTGATAGCAAAAAAAATTATGAGCGCTTAGAGTTTTTGGGTGACGCTCTTTTAGGGATGATTGTTGGGGAAGCCTTATACCATCGTTATCCCACGCAGAATGAAGGGCGACTGACTCGTATGCGGGCAACGTTGGTTCGCCAAGAGTCGTTGGTGATCATTGCTCAAAATTTAGAGCTGTCCAATCATCTTATATTGGGCGTGGGTGAGCGTAAAGGCGGCGGTCGCAATCGAGCCTCTATATTGGCTGATGCGGTAGAATCCCTCATCGGTGCCATCTATTTAGACAGCCAAGATATGGAAATTACGCGCCATTGTGTGCTGTCTTGGTATGGTGATTTGATTGATAGTGTCAATGATCAAAAGGCATTGAAAGACGCCAAGAGTCGGTTGCAAGAGTGGCTACAATCTAAGCAGTTCGATCTACCAACCTATGAGCTGATGGAAACACGGGGTAACGCGCCGAATCAGATTTTTGTCGTGCGTTGTCATGTGAATATTCATAACTGTCCGGATATTACTGAATCTGGTGAAAGCCGCCGTATCGCTGAACAAAAAGCGGCAGAGCTTATGATCAATCAATTGCATAAACTGCCTAATTCCGCCAAAAAACGGTCTTAATAGGTATCAGATTCGCTACAAATAGATAGGTAAATGACGATATAGTTTAAGCGGCCTTTAATTAAGTTACCCTTATTCTACTTATCTGACATACCGCTTATTTTAAAGTTTACAAATTCTCCAGCTGATATTGGTTTCGCCTTTTGATGGCTGGTATAACCAAGACCATATGCAGCTACTATAAACCCTATAGGATTTACCTATGCACAATCGTACTGATTTGCCCTCAAACAATGAAGACAGTGCCAACGACATGACCGAAAATACAGATATGATGCAAAATCAAGATAATACCGATACCACTCATTTAGAAGACGTTACCTCAGAGAACGATCTAGCCATTGAAGAGTTTTTCGCGCCTAGTAGTAATAAACGCCTTGCTGACGATTTCAAAGCGGGCTATGTGGCGATTGTTGGACGTCCAAACGTGGGTAAGTCAACCTTGATGAACCATTTATTGGGTCAAAAGCTGTCCATTACTTCACGTAAGCCGCAAACGACTCGTCACCGCATTCATGGTATTTTATCCAATCATGAGATGCAGGCGGTGTTTGTTGATACGCCAGGTATTCATCGCAATGAAGTGCGTGCTATCAATGAGCGCATGAATAAAGCAGCGGTGTCGGCCTTAGTCGACGTTGATTTGGTGCTATTCGTAGTTGATTCAGATCAATGGCGTGAGGATGACTTATTAACCCTACAAAAACTTGGTGAAACGAATTTGACGGTGGTATTGGTCATCAATAAATCGGATACCTTAAAAGACAAAGGTAGCGTGTTGCCGCTTATTGAAACCTTTAACGACAGCTTTGATTTTGCGGATATCGTACCTGTATCGGCTCTAAAAAATCAAAACTTAGATCGTCTGCAAGAAGTGATTGCTTCTCATCTACCCATTGCTGATCCTATCTACGATACAGAGCAAATCACTGACCGCTCAGAGCGATTTTTGGCCAGTGAAATCATCCGCGAAAAAATCATGCGCAGTGCGGGTGACGAAGTACCTTATGATTTAACGGTACAGATCGATGCCTTCAAAGATGAGCCTGCACATACTGATCCAAAAACCGGTCGCCCACGTAAGGCTTGCACCTTTATCGATGCGACTATTTATGTGGAGCGCGGTGGTCAAAAAGCCATTGTTATTGGCGATAAAGGTCAACGTATCAAACAAGTTGGTATGGATGCGCGTAAAGATATGGAGCAACTTTTTGATAAAAAAATCATGCTGACACTATGGGTGAAAGTCAAACGTGGTTGGTCTGATGATGAGCGTGCATTGACCAGTCTAGGATACTAATAACGATTGGATTACAGTCTTTCGAAAATTGTATCAATGCTCACAATGTTCGATGCTGAGGTAACAAACCATGCGTAATGAAGCGTTAGTCGGTTATTTATTACATCAGCGTCCTTATCAAGAAAAACGTGCCTTATATTATTTGTTTTCCCAGCAGCATGGTGTCATACATGGTGTTGGGAAAAAAGGTGCGCCTCTATTTATGCCGTTACAACTCTTTGCCACAGGCAAACGTGATCTCAAAACATTCAGCCAAATCGGTATTGCCTCGCAGTATCCTGTGTACGAGAGTGGGATAAAAGAAGCGGATGCTGCGGCTATAACGTCGTTACCTTATGAAAATATCACTGGCCAACATCAATATTCGGCATTGTATTTAAATGAAATTCTTTGGCGATTATTGCCTACTGAAGACCCAATGCCTATATTATGGCAGCACTATCAAAACAGCCTGCAACAACTTAGGCAGCCTTTGAGTGCCAATGACCTGCGTTTATGTTTGCGCCAGTTTGAGCAATACTTGTTCAAGGAGTTAGGTTTTACGTTGGCACTGACACATGACAATATGCAAGAGACTATTGAGCCTGACCGTTATTATCGGTTTTTGCCAGACGTCGGTTTGGTACCTGTTTTGCAAAATAATATACAGTCTGAACACTTAGAAAGCGCGACGGGACAGAGCGTCTTTATAGGTGCTGATATCATTGCAATGGCACAGTTGGGTATTACCGAGGTGACATTGAATCATTGGTCAAAGTTACATCGTCATCTGATTGATCACTTGCTTGATTATCAACCATTGCAAAGTCGATTGTTATGGCAGCAGCAGCAACGTTACCAATAGAACTCTGGCGCTCCTTGCCATCGTTGTAGATAAAAAGCCACAAATAGTATTACCTTTCACTATTACTTAGTCGTCAAATAGGTTTCGTTATCAAAAGGATTTCTTATGACCATCTCTTTATCAGAAAATGCGTCGAAACTACCGCTATTAGGCGTCAATATTGACCACGTAGCCACATTGCGTCAAGCAAGAGGGGTTAATTACCCAAGTCCTTTGGACGCCGCCTTGTTGTGCGAGAAGGCGGGTGCAGACGGCATCACCATACACTTGCGCGAAGACCGTCGTCATATTCAAGACTTTGATGTATATGAGATGGCCGATCAGTTGACCACTAGAATGAACTTGGAGATGGCAGCGACCACAGAAATGCTAGCGATTGCGTGCAAAGTAAAACCGTTTTGGGTGTGTTTAGTACCTGAAAAGCGCGCTGAGCTCACCACAGAAGGAGGGCTTGATGTTGCAGGACAGGTAAGTGAATTGACAGCGTATGTTCATAAGCTACAAGCAGCAGGCATCAAAGTCTCTTTATTTATTGATCCAGAAGAAACACAAATCTCTGCGGCTATAGAATGCGGTGCCGATGCCATTGAGCTGCACACAGGTGCTTATGCAGAGGCAGGCTTGGCGGACAAGGTGGAGAGGCAAGATGCGGAGCTTGTACGGATTAAACAAGCTGTTGCCACCGCGCAACGTCTTAATCATACATTATTGATTAATGCTGGCCACGGTCTGACACGTGATAACGTCAATGCCATCGCACAAATTGATGGTATTTATGAGTTGAATATCGGACATGCCCTTATTGCCGATGCTATATTCGTCGGACTTGAACAAGCGGTTGTTATGCTGAAAAATGCTATGCATGAAGGGAAATCACAATAGAATAAACCAAGTTATTTATCACATTCAGTGGGATGATTCTCGTTGAGTTTTTGCCTAACAATGCCCCCTTGGTTAAAAGAGATAAGATACATGGCTTTATTGTAGGTGACAGTGGGGCAATATTTGATATGACCAAAGTGACCCCGCGGCGTACCGCTATCGCCCCAGAACTTAGTGTAATGACGTCTGTTTCCTACTCGCAAGCTCAGCTTGCCGTATTTAGGGTTCAATGATTTTTGGGTTATCAATACATCTACTTGAGAATCAAAATTTTTATTGTCATTTTTATCGATAAATACCAAAAGCGTTTTATCCGCATCTCTATGGCAGCGTCTCTTAGCATTAGACAGACAAACGACCACGTTCTTTTTTCTGATATAACTCTCAGCCTTTGCTAAGGAGAGAGCATTTTCTATTTGGTTCTTAATGCGTTTGGCTTCCATACGTGCCAGTTGTGTTTGAATCGCTGGGGTCGCTATAGTCGTAATAATGGCCAATACACATACCGTAATAATAAGCTCAAACAGTGTAAAACCTTGTTCACGACCCCTTCTAACACCGCTGTCATTTCTCAATAAATTCCTATAAAGCATAACGTCCCAAAGATGAGCAATCTGAAAAGAGAAAATAAAGTCTTGGTATAGGTAAAAAATAACTTAGCGCTGCTCAAGGTAATTTTCATAAAATGAGACAAGCGTAAACAGTCTTGAATAACTTTCTAAAACATGACAACTTCCTAGAAAGTAGGGACATACGGTTTATGGCTTTATCACCTATAGTTTTTTGCCACAATCTGCGCTTCTTTATCTGGCTTATAACGGTGATAGTTTAATAAGGGTCAGTTAAACTAAGTTTTCTTATAAATGAAACAATGTTGACTAATATAATATAAACACAATATGTGTCTATTGTCAAAAAATGTTTCAATTAGTGAAAGAAGTATTTTAGCAATAGAGAAAAAATAATAACTGTATTAAAATATGATCAAACAATAGATACAGTTACGTTCACTATCTATTGCGAACTGACATACAAAAGATAAAAAGCGTAAGGTGTGTTAGTTCTAGGTAACTTCAGCTGATTATTGTGTTTTAGTTACAACATTATCGTGTAATAATGTGTAGCTGGTTAACGAAAAAAGTTGTAAACTGAATTGATAATCGCTAAGCTACTCCTTAATTGGTTTTGCTTTGTAACTTGAAATGCGTAAAAGATGTCTAATTTAGAGCGTCTTGAAAATCGGTTTTGCTTAACGCATCACTAAAATTATCCTTTGGAGGAAGTCCATGAAATTGAATAAAATTGCTCTAGCCCTAGTTGCTGTAGCAGCTGTACCGGTAGCAGCTAACGCTGGTGTAACGATCAGCCCATTGTTACTTGGTTATCACATGACTGAAGAATTCAGTGATACATCTGATAAGCAGCGCGATATCCTTCGTACTGGTAAAAACCTGTATGAAAATGCTAATGGTCAGCAAATTGGCGACCGTGTTGGTAATCCTAATGGCGGCGTCGCTCAAGAAAGTGGTCTATATACTGGTGCTGCGCTAGGTATCGAATTGACTCCTTCTACTCAGTTCCAAGTAGAGTATGGCGTTACAAACACCAATGGCGAAGCTTCTGAAGATTCAGCTGATGCTGGTGTTAACCGTTTTGACGTAGAACAAACCATGCTTTCTGGTAACTTCTTAATCGGAACTGAAGAATTTACTGGTTACACTGATAATGCACTTAAGCCATATGTGTTGGTTGGTGCTGGTCAGTCTAAGATCAAAGTAGAAAACCAAGAAACTTATGTTTCTGACGTTACAGGCGAGACAGTAAGCGCTGGTACTGAAGTATCAAGCTCTAAAGACACTATCGGTAACCTAGGTTTAGGTGCTATGTATCGTATCAACGATGCACTAAGCCTACGTGGTGAAGCTCGTGCGATTCACAACTTTGACAATAACTGGTGGGAAGGCATGGCTTTGGCTGGCCTAGAAGTAGTTCTTGGTGGCCATTTAGCACCTACAGTAGCTGTTCCACCAATGCAAGAGCCAGTAGTTGACAATACTCCAGTCGTAATCGTTGAATCTGATCTTGATTCTGATGGCGATGGCGTACCTGACAGCATCGATCAGTGCCCAGGCACTCCAATGAACGTTGTTGTTGATGAAGTTGGTTGCCCAGTACCAGTAGACATCACTGATGAGCTAAAAATGGAATTGCGTGTATTCTTTGATAACGACAAATCGGCTATCAAAAACCAATACAAACCAGAAATCGCTAAAGTAGCTGAGAAGATGCGCGAGTATCCTAACTCTACAGCACGCGTAGAAGGTCATGCTTCTAAAACTGGTCCTTCAGCACGTTATAACCAACGTCTATCTGAAGCTCGTGCCGTTGCAGTTAAATCTATGCTAACTAACGAATTCGGTATTGCTCCAAACCGTTTATCAACTGTTGGTTATGGTTATGACCAACCAATCGCGCCAAACGATACTGAAGAAGGTCGCGCTATGAACCGTCGTGTTTATGCCATCATCACTGGTGACAAAACAATGACTGTTGAACAAACTAAAGATATGGTTGTTCAGTAAGTAATAACTGATTGATTATATTATAAAATATAAAGTTACAAAAAAAGCTACCCAATGGGTAGCTTTTTTTTGTCTATAGCTTGAGAAAAGTAAGTTATTACATAAATAGATGAAACAATAATGTTATACTACCTCCCGAAACATTCTGTAGATTGACAGAATGTACATTAGCATAGCTATCTGTATGATGACTTTATCTATATAGATATATGATTGTATTGAACTTATTCTATTCTGAAGGCCTATCTATTGTAGGTCATATGATGAGTAGACATTCAATCTCTATCTGATTTATGACAAACGTTTATCCAGCGACGCTTATTGCTACTGCACCTTCTTAAGACAAAACGAGCATTTTATATGGCGAACGATATCAAACACCTGCGTAACATTGCAATTATTGCCCACGTTGACCACGGTAAAACAACTTTGGTTGATAAGCTATTACATCAATCTGGTACTTTTGGTGACCGCGCAAACATTGCTGAACGCGCAATGGACTCAGGTGATATTGAGCAAGAACGTGGTATCACTATTTTGGCGAAAAACACCGCCATCCGATGGACAGATCAGACTTCAGAAACTGAATATCGCATTAACATTGTTGATACCCCAGGTCACGCCGATTTCGGTGGTGAAGTTGAGCGTGTAATGTCGATGGTAGATTGCGTACTTCTCGTTGTAGATGCGGTTGATGGTCCAATGCCTCAGACTCGTTTTGTAACGCAAAAAGCATTCGAGCAAGGTCTAAAGCCGATTGTTGTTATCAATAAAATTGACCGTCCTGGCTCACGTCCTGACTGGGTAATGGATCAAATCTTTGATTTGTTTGACAATCTAGGCGCAAGTGATGAGCAGTTGGACTTCCCAGTTGTTTATGCTTCAGCATTGAACGGTATTGCAGGTCTAGAAGCTGACGATTTGGCTGATGACATGACCCCGCTTTTCAAAACTATCGTTGATGTTGTACAGCCACCACAGGTTGATGCAGATGCACCATTCCGTATGCAGATCTCAAGCTTGGATTATAATAGCTTCGTTGGCGTTATCGGTATTGGTCGTATTCAACGTGGTAAGATTTCGACAAATACCCAAGTGACTGTCATCGATAAGCATGGTAAAACGCGTAACGGCCGTATTCTTAAGATTATGGGTTACCATGGTCTTGATCGTATCGAAGTAGAAGATGCACAGGCAGGCGATATTGTTTGTATCACTGGTATTGATGCGCTTCATATTTCAGACACGATTTGTGATCCTAATCATGTTGACGCATTACCCGCACTAACGGTAGATGAACCAACAGTTTCGATGAACTTCCAAGTAAACAACTCACCTTTTGCTGGTCGTGATGGTAAGTTTGTGACGTCACGTAATATTCGTGAGCGTCTTGAGCGTGAACTGATTCACAACGTAGCACTACGTGTTGAAGATACTGAATCTCCTGATAAATTCAAAGTTTCAGGTCGCGGTGAGCTTCACTTATCTGTATTAATCGAAAACATGCGCCGTGAAGGTTTTGAGCTTGGTGTATCAGGTCCAGAAGTTATCGTAAAAGAAGTGGATGGTAAACTTCAAGAGCCGTATGAGAATGTTGTTTTTGATATTGAAGAAGAGCATCAAGGTTCTATCATGGAACAGGTTGGCCTTCGTAAAGGTGAAATGACTAACATGGAACTTGACGGTAAAGGTCGTATGCGTATTGAAGCGACGATACCAGCTCGTGGTTTGATTGGTTTCCGTTCAGAGTTCTTAACGCTGACCTCAGGTAGTGGTATCATGACGTCAAGCTTCTCACATTACGGTCCACAAAAGATCGGTGATGTTGGTGGTCGCTCAAACGGCGTATTGGTTTCTATGGCAAACGGTACTTGCCTAGGCTTTGCCCTGTTTAACCTACAAAAGCGCGGTAAGCTATTTGCTGAGCCGCAGCTTGAAGTTTATGAAGGTATGATTGTCGGTCTTAACTCTCGTAACGACGATATGGTTGTCAACCCTACCACTGCTAAGCAGTTAACCAACGTTCGTGCTAGTGGTACTGATGAAGCGCTAACGTTGACACCAGCAGTCAAGTTTACACTTGAGCAAGCGCTTGAGTTTATTCAAGACGATGAGTTGGTCGAAGTAACACCAAAAGCCGTTCGTATTCGCAAACGCTATCTAACCGAAAGCGAGCGTAAGCGTCATGGTCGTAGTAAGAAAGGTGCTTAATCGTTTGGCTTAATTAAAGTCAAGCAACAAAAAAGGCTAACGCGATGTTAGCCTTTTTTTTGTCTATTCAAACAGTCAGTGTGCAGCTATAAGTGCGTTAGATGACACTTTAAGTATTTATTTGTGAGTTAAGGATTCACTACAGGCGTCACTACGACATTATCATTGGTATTGATTAGAATCTCTGATGGTCGATCGACGACGATACGTACTAGGTTGTCATTGCTGACGACTTGCGACTTATAATAGTTGTCTTCCGCGACCGTACACCCAAGGCAGCGACCCATAGCATTCCAAGGCTCCACGAACAGCTTTTGCTGTGCCTGATCTGCATTGCCACCGACAAGAGAGAAGGGCAGACTAACCAAATAGGCAGCCGTACCAGCAACAGCATTGACCAATTGTAGAGGTTTACCCACGACGGTATCCACGACCATTGTTCCGTAGGAAGGCCCGAAATCTGACTCATCAATTTCTATTGCTGCCAAGGCAGGATTCACACTAACGGCCAGTAAACTTAAACTTGCAGCAACAGTAAACAATCTCTGTTTTACCGTGCGTTGGTTCTTGGCTTTAACAATCATAACGATATCCTAAAATTCATAATGAGTATGATTACTGGCTGGTGCTATTTCTACTCAGAAATATGACAGCACTGATAAACAGAGAAGACAGTACAGACAAATCAGCAGTATATGCTGTCTATATAAATATTCCCTCTATTAAAGCAATATGTGTATAAATAAGCAATAAAAATACGCAAGATGTAGCGTCGATAGAAAAAAATGTAGGAAGTTTAATTAACAACATCTTATCGCTATCTTGCTGCGCTTATTGGTAAGAAGAGATTACTAGCGCGCCGCTACTGTTTATATAAGTGGCTGACAACTGGGACAATAAACACTGGCTCGACCATTAAGCTTGATATTTTCTAGCACCGCTTCACACTCTAGGCAAGTTTCACCCTGCCGACCATAAACGTTTAAGGTTTGTTGGAAATAACCCGTTTGACCATCCGCTACCGTAAAGTCTCTTAACGTTGAGCCACCTAGCTTGATGGCTTTTTGTAGAATAACTTTAATGTGACCAACCAAAATGGTTATCTGGTCGTAGGATAACTGGTGCGCGGGGGTAGCTGGGTGAATACCAGAAAGATATAAGCTTTCTGTTGCATAGATATTGCCAACACCAACCACGACTTGTTGTTCCATAATGACCGATTTGATGGGACGGGCAATAGGTTGGCGCTGTTTGCTTAATTTATTCTTATCAGCTAGGCTTGTACGTTGAATAAATTGATATAAGTAATCTGCTGTAAAGTCATCCGAAAGCGGTTCGGGACCGAGATGATCGAGTAGCTTTACACCATAATCTCTATACCACAATACTGAGCCAAAACGTCTGGGATCATAGTAGTGTAGCTGTGATTTTTTGTCGTTGTTATCAATAAATTCAATTAGCAAATGATCATGTTTGCGTTTTTCAGTGCCATAGCTGAGCTGCTGCAAACTGCCCGACATACCGAGATGCACCAATAGTTGCCGCGATACGGGCGCTTCATCTTGAGCATCAAAACGCCCGTCTTCAGGCACCCGTGGCAAAAAATTAAGTATCAAGTATTTTGCTCGTCGCTCGACGCTGTCTAATACATAATCAACTAACGTGTTTAGATCGTCTGGCATGACCCAGCGTAGCTTTGGCTGAAATACTTTAATGTCAGTGATTCTCTGTCCTAACAATGGGGTCAGGCTGGTCTTCGTTGTTTCTACTTCTGGTAATTCAGGCATGATATCTTATGGTGACTCTATTATTAAATGAATGGGTGTTGACTAAGGCTTAGGCGACAGCACGGCGAGCGTGCAATATGCCGTGCTGCTGCTCCAACTTAGCCAAAAGCTTAGATAAATGCGCCAATCCGGAAACTTCAATATGAAATTTTAAAAAGGCAATATTATCATCGTTGCTCAGCGTTTCAACTTGACGAATATTGACGTTTTCTTTATCAATAATCTGGGTCAAATCACGCAATAATCCACGTCTGTCATACGCTTCTACATGAATATCGACTGGTTGATAGCGACCAGACTGAACCCGCCATGATGCTGGAATTTCGCGTTCAGGGTCACGTTCGATCAAGCGCAAATACTCAGGGCATCCACGATTATGGACACTGACACCTCGTGATAAGGTGATATAACCAGCAATAGGCTCACCGTGCACAGGATGACAACAGCCTGCTAAATTGATTTCGATATTGTCCAAACCATCAATACGGATTTTATAAGCATCAAGTTTACCGACATCTCTGGTATCCACACTGAGCACAAAGTCATCTTGTGGCCTTTCAGGTTCTAAATGCAGTTGCCGAGAAATGTGGCTGGTCAATTGGTTGAGGCCAATGTCGCCAGTCACCAATCCAACCACAATATCATCGGTATTATTGACATTAAAATGCTGAGTGTAGTCGTTTAAATCAATACTGTTTGGATGTACGGATAAGCGCTCAAGCTCTTTGCTGAGCATTTGGCGCCCAATCTCAATATTTTTATCCCGATCTTGTTTGTTAAACCATTGACGCAGCTTTGAGCGCGCTCGATTGGTATGGATGTAGCCTAATGAGGCGACCAGCCAATCTCGGTTGGGCTCACGTGAGGCCTTGGTAATGATTTCGACTTGTTCACCGGTTTTGAGCTGGTAGGTCAGGGGTACATAACGCTGATTGACTCGCGCCGCTTGCGCCCGATTACCCACTTGCGTATGCACGTAATAGGCAAAATCAAGGACCGTCGCGCCTTTTGGTAGCTCAGTAATATCCCCATCGCGACTGAAAATGTAGATGCGTTCAAGCTCATCAAAATCAACAAGCTGCTCTTCTTCATCGAATCCCATCTCATCGATGTCTTCGCCTGTTAATAAAGACGAGCGCGGCTGGTTTCGTGTTTCGTTATTGATAGACAACAACTGACGTAGCGAGCTGATTCTTTGGTTGAGGTAGTTGTCTTTTTTATTCTTCAAACCTTCTTTATAATTGACATGCGCGCACATACCAAGCTCAGCTTCGAAGTGCATTTCATGCGTACGAATCTGTATCTCTAGCGATTTATTTTCGGCAATCACGGCGGTATGTAGGGAGCGATAACCGTTGGATTTGGGATTGGTAAGATAGTCGTCGAACTGCTCAGGGATATAGCGCCATAAACCATGTACCAAGCCAAGCACATGATAACAGTCAGAAGGATTGTTCACGAGCACCCGCAGCGCACGAATATCGTAGAGCTGATCAAAGGATAGACCTTTGAGCTTCATTTTTCGATAGATAGAGTAGATGTGTTTGACGCGTCCAGACACTTCACCTTCGATATTGGCGGCGACCAAGGCTTCATTTAACTTGTCTTGCACACGCTGGATATAAGACTCACGTTCGCTACGTTTTTCAGACAATAGTTTGGCAATTTCTTTGTAACGCTCAGGCGCAAGATAGCGAAACGCCAAGTCTTCAAGCTCCCACTTAAGTTGCGCGATTCCCAAACGATGTGCTAATGGCGCATAAATCGTCATGACTTCACGGGCCACGCGGCTTTGGCGCTCCTCATTAGAAAAGGTCAACTCACGCATGGCAAAGGTGCGCTCAGCCAACTTAATCAATACCACGCGCACATCATTGGTGACAGAGATCAACATGCTGTAGATATTGGAGAGCTGGTCACGCTGATTATTGACGAAGTGATCTTCTAAACGCTTATTATTTTCAATAATTTCTGACAATTTACCCATTGCCAGCGTATCTTTGACCAGCGTTGATATATCAGCACCGAATTTTTTTTCAATATCAGTCAGACTGATGATGGATTTGCGGGCGCTGCGATAGAGCATGGCCGCCACTAGCGCATCTTCATCTTGGTATAGATAAGTCAATATATCGGTCATGCCAATACCAGTGACATAGGCACCCGAGCGCTCAGACTCACTGGTATTCATATGATCACGAATAAATTCACAGGCATTACTTAGGTTGGGTACAGAATCTTGTCCGATGCGTTTGGCTACGTTGTCGAGCCAAGTGGGCACATCGATATTGACTTGATCTAAATCAACCGTTTCAAGATCTTTTTCTGTGAGTGTCAGCTTTTTACTTAAAAACGGGTTATCAGCGTAGTCATTCTCAAGCTTGAGATCGTCACTGTGATAAGAATGCAACGCTGAGCGATCGAATGTAGTGTGTAGCTTGTTGGTTGACAGCTGGTATTTGATATCGAGCGGAATTTGAGCATAGCTATTGGCAGACTGATGAGAGCGTTGGTTTGCGACCAGTTGTGCGGCAAGCGCAGCACTATCGGCTTGCGTGGTCTGCCCATCCACTAGCGGCAATCCTTCTCGAATTTTTACCATAGCCGACTCCTTTTAGCGATCCTAAATTGGGTATAGCTTCGTCTATCATGTATACACTTTACATTTATTTTTGACAAAAAATATCAACTATAAAGTAAGACAACTGCTAAAAGCTTCCGCTCTTAACAGTCATAAAATGCATGTGCAATATACAAAGCTAGGGGTGCATATATTCATTATTTTTTGTATAAACAAATATAGGAAGATTGTTTGTTATTATCTCATTTTAAGGAGACAAATCAAGCGAGGCTATGTGTAGTGTCTGTTGTGAATCACGATAAACAGTCGTCATTTATTAGTAAAACTTAATCCAAGTTTTAAAAGAATATAAGTTACGTAAAAATGTGACTGTTTGTTGATTAGAATCTTTTATCGTCTAACATTGTTTGAAAGAATATCAAATATAGTCAATCCAATATAAAAAAGGCACAGCGAGAATGGGACTCATTTTTTGATGCCTCTGTCGGCGGAGGCACAGCAAGCCAGAAAAATTGGTTCCAGTCTCGCTCTATCCTTTCTTGTATCCAGTTTATTTAGGATCAACTATAGCTATTTTTTCAAAACGAGCAATCGATTCAACGTGACCTGTGTGGCAGAACATATCCATCACGCCCGCATGAGTCAAGCGATAGCCTTGCTCTAATAAAGCTTTGGTATCGCGAGCAAGTGTCGCTGGGTTGCAAGACACATAAACAATGCGCTCGGCGTTGAATTTGGGTAAATACTGCATAATCTCCCAAGCACCAGAACGCGGTGGATCAATCAATAATGCATCAAAGCCCTGATTGGCCCAAGGTTTGTCGGTGCAGTCTTGCGTCAAGTCTTGGCTATAAAACTCTGTATTACTGATACCGTTACGACGAGCATTATCGGCTGCCCGTAACGTCATCGCTTCACTGCCTTCAACCCCAACAACTGAGCCGGTTTCCCCAACAAGGCGTGCTAATGGCAAGCTAAAGTTACCAAGACCGCTGAATAGATCCAGTACGCGTTCGCCTGCTTTTAAATCCAGTAAGTCACAAGCAAGCTTCGTCATTTGGCGGTTTACAGACAAGTTAACTTGAGTGAAGTCAGTCGGAATAAATTCAAAAGTCAGATCATATTCTGGCAACTGATAATACAGACGCCCAAACTGCTGACTCATATCGTCAGCGTCTGTTAAGGCGATACGTTCAATACTGTCAATGCCTTTAGATTGCAGATATAACTGCCAATTACGCGCAGCAAAAAATGCTTTTAATTTATCGATATCAGCGTCTGATAAGGGTTCTAAGTTGCGCACGATCAGAGCAACGGGTTGATTGCCATCTGGTAGCTCAGGGATTTGCTCACCCATCGCCAATTCAAGCTGAGCAATTTTGTCACGGCTCTCTAGACTACCGATGAGCGTTTTTAAGTTTTCAATTTCAAAACCAATACGCGGATCTAAAATATGACATTCATTCAATTCTGCTAAAAAATTGCTTGAGCGCTCACGAAAGCCAACTAGGGCCGTCTCTTTTTTGACAACATAACGCACGCCCAATCGAGCTTTGGTACGATAGCCAAGGCGGTCGCCAACGACTGGCTCAAGCCAATGATCAGGTGCTACATTGGCTTGATGCATGAGCATTTCAGCCAGTACCGATTGTTTAAAATTGATTTGTCCTGCAGGCTCCCAATGTTGCAGGTTACAACCACCGCAGACGCCAAAATGCGGGCAGGGCGGTACAGCACGCTCAGGGTTTGGGTTCGCAGTGATGCTGATAGCGTCACCTTCTTCAAAACTATTGCGCACATTGGTCAATCTGACCATCGCACTTTCACCGGGTAATGCAAAGCTCACAAAGACTTTTTTGCCATGTTTGTCTTCGGCATGACCGTCTGCTGTCCCAAAGCCATTACCATATACGGCAACGCCGCGACCATCATGCGATAAGCCATCTACTGTAAAAGGCAATGGCTCAGCATCTTTTAGACGACGACGCGTCTTTGATGAAGGTTTAGATTTTTTCTTATTGGGGGGAATCGCAATGGTTTGGGTCTCGCTGACATTTTGCGCCGCATCAAGTGTTGTAGACGTTTTTGAATCGGTGGGTTGCATAAACCTGCCTTAATAAATAATAAATAACTGAAAAATAAGAGTAAAAGTCATTACTTGCTCTACTATAGTGAGTTCGGTATAAAAACGATACAGCGGGACGGATATGAATTTTTTGCAGCCCTTACCTGCGAAGGCACAGTAAGGTAGAAAAATTTATATACGTTCCGCGTCATAAAATAACGTATCTATTTTATTTAGAACCGACGATACATACTATAATTTGGGTGCAGTAGACCAATCAGCAATGAATTCTTGATGACGTGCACTGCCATCGACGTGGGTATAGTTGACCAAGTAATCATGGCTTCGTTGTTGCCAAGACTCAAAGTCTGGTGAGGATAATTGCCCCGTTAAACGTAACCAGCGTAGATAGATCAGCCAAGTATTCATGACGTCAGACTCACAATAAATGGACAAGGTCTGCCAATCGCCATTCATAACCAAATCACCGACCATGCTGCCATCGACATCCGTCTTGCCGGGTAATCCATATAAGCTGGCGACCACATCCATGGCTTCGCGGCGACTGGCACCGTATTGGCTAAATCTATCCATCAAATCGAGGTGGCGAGTATGAAAGCGATTGACGTAATTATCAAAGCGCATGTTTTTGATACGTTCGCCTTCTTCAAACAACCACGGCGCTGATAAGTCATACTGCATGGCGCGATATATCAATACAGGTATATCAAAACCTGAGCCGTTCCAGCTAATAAGCTGCGGCAGTTTTTCAAGGTCACTGAAAGCTCGAAAAAATTTGGCAAGAATGTCTTTTTCACTGAACTTATCTGCCGTCAATGAAAATAATGACAACTTGCCGTCTTTAATATACAAGGCAGAAATACAAACAATGCGCTGCAAAGGCAGGCGCATAAAATCATGCCCTGCTTCTTGTGTGCGTATCGCAGTTAAGGCGCTGAGCGTATCCGCATCATTGAGATCGGCCAATTGCGGATAAATACGGCGAGCCGCTTGAATATCAGCGACTGTCTCGATATCAAAGACTAAGATGGGGTCAGATGGTAGAGCTTGTGACATAGATAATCCTAACGGTTTGTGCGTTAATTAACTGCTACGCTGTCATCGACATTATATAAACCGGTTGATAAATAACGATCACCGCGATCGCACACAATAAAAGCGATGACGGCATCAGGATTTTCTTTAGCAACCTGTATCGCCGCCCATGCTGCTGCGCCGGAAGAGACGCCTGCGAAAATACCTTCGTTCTTTGCCAATTTGCGCATGTAAACTTCAGCAATACTTTGATCGACATCCATAATGTCATCGACCAAGTCTGCGTCAAAAATACCTGGCATATAAGCGGCTGGCCAGCGACGAATACCAGCGATAGAAGCCTCTTCATCCGGCTGTAGACCGATGATTTTGATGTCTGGGTTTTGCTCTTTTAGGTAACGTGACACCCCTGTAATAGTGCCTGTGGTGCCCATTGAGCTAATAAAATGAGTGATTTTACCTTCCGTTTGCGCCCATAACTCAGGCCCTGTGGTCAGGTAGTGCGCTTGGCTGTTATCAGGATTGTTGAATTGATCCAATACAATCCCTTTGCCATCCGCTTGCATCTGTAATGCCAAATCACGTGCCGCTTCCATGCCTTCATCTACTTCAATCAAAGTGGCGCCGTAAGCAATCATAGCGTCTTTACGTTCTTGAGTAGAATTGGTAGGCATCAATAATGTCATGGGATAACCACGCATGGCGGCTACCATGGCCAGCGCAATCCCTGTATTACCACTGGTGGCTTCTATCAACATATCGCCAGGCTTGATATCACCGCGTTGTTCTGCTTGATAAATCATATTAAAAGCGGGACGATCTTTGACGGAGCCTGCAGGGTTATTACCTTCTAGCTTCGCCAGTAAGGTTGCTCCATTGGTAATGTGCGCTTGCTCAGGTAAGCGTTGCAATCTGACCAATGGCGTTTGACCGACGCAATCGGCGAGGACTGTGACTTGGGTAATAAAGTTAGCGTTCGACATGGCCGTAGTGGACATACAGTATCCTTATTGGTTTTTAAAATAACTTTTAAAATAGTCATTAGTTTTTTGACGGTAATTTTGCTTTTATACTTTAATACAGTGAAAATAGAGGCAATACAAGGATTTCACGAGTAATTACATTATGATAGACGTGCAAATCTGCTAATTGGTAAGAGGTTGTCTCATTATATCACTTTGTTTTTGGCTCCGCTGAGGCATCAAGAGATTTTGATAAATACGAGACGTTTCATACCTTGTCTAAAACTGTCTCTAAAACCTTATTTAAAACTCTATCTAAAACCGTGTTTAAAACCATGATTCACTCTCATTTATCAGTCATGAGTAACAATGATGGCATTCGCGTTTATAAATGCTGCTAAAATACTGACAATAGATAGAGTAATACGAGCAAAAGCAACTGAGTACGACTATTTATACACAGCAAAAAACCCAGTAGAGAGTAGAGATTGCATGGCATACAAAAAACGTTTTGATACCAGTAGCGCGTATGGACAGCTCATTATATTGGTTTTTTTACCAATCTGTGTGTTGGCGGCCGTGGGCGGTATTTTGGTCTTCTATGAAACCACGCGTGCCAGCAATACCGAACAAGAAGTATTGGCTGAAGCGGTGTTGATTCGTCATACCCCAGCCATTGCTGAGCTGATTCCTGAACTATTAGAGCAAGCAGGTCAGCAAGATGATAGCGACGCCAATACCGATAAGACGGCGATGGAGCTTGAAGGTATTCGAGATAAGCTTGGCCGCATACAGTCTGAGCAACATGTACAGCGTATCGCCATTATCGATGAGAACAATCAAGTGCTCATGGCAGTGGGCTACGGACTGAATGAAGAGTGGCCACCCCTAGACATAAATGTAAAAGAGATGTCGTTATCACAAAAACCCACGCCTATCGGAACGGCTTATGGACGTTTATTAGGAGAGTTTGAAGGGCAACGGCTGTGGTTGTTGGTGGATATGGACAATGAGCCGCTCTATATTGCCCGCTATCGTATTGCCATGGCGCTGGTGATTACTGGTTTATTTACTATTTTAATCTTATTACTAAGCTTAAATATCTACTCAAAACGCTGGATAGCGCCCATTTATGAGCTACGTTTGCAGCTACAACGTACCGATGTCGATAATCTGTACCAGCCTATTCCCGTGGAGTCGGACGGTGAGCTCAACTTATTGCAGCAAGACCTTGTCAAAACATTGCGCCGCCTGCACAGAAGTTTTCAAGATCTAAAAGACCATGCCGAGCAAACCGAGGATGATTTGCGGCTCGCTTTTGATGAGATGGAAATGCAAAACATTTCTATTCGTAACGCGCGTGATGCGGCTATCTCAACCAGCCAAGCCAAGTCAGCATTTTTGGCGAATATCAGTCACGAGCTACGCACCCCTTTAAACAGTATCGATGGCTTTATCAATCTGCTGGCGCGCCATGGTGAATTGAACCCCGAACAAGACTTGTATGTACAGACCATACGCAAATCCTCAGCTCACCTGCTGGCACTTGTGAATGATGTTCTCGATTTTTCGAAAATTGAAGCGGGGAAATTGGTACTTGATCGTCATGAGTTTGATCTTTATGACACTATTTATGATGTGGTTGATATGCTCTCACCGGTGGCCGCAGAAAAAGGCCTGCGTATGGCGGTGCTGTTTTATAACGATGTACCGATGCGTATCAATGGCGATGCGCTACGCCTCAAGCAAGTACTGACCAACATCGTCGGCAATGCGATTAAGTTCACCGACAGCGGCGATGTAGTGGTGCGCGTCAGTTTGGATGATCACCGTGACAATTATCTGATGATTAGCGTGCAAGACAGTGGTAAAGGCATCTCACTTGCTGATCAAAAAATGCTGTTCCAAAGCTTTAGTCAGGGCGATCCATCCATCACGCGTCAGTATGGCGGCACAGGATTGGGACTGGTCATCTCCAAGCAATTGACCCGATTGATGGGCGGTGACATTGGTTTTCATGACAATGCTCAAGAAAATATTGCCAATCAAGGGGCGACGTTTTGGTTCCGCATGCCAGCGCATGTGGATGTGTTGGAAGCGGCCACAGGTCAGACGATTGAGCTGCCCGTATTAGCGCCGCTGGCAAGTGACACCGATGAGTTTAATGTATTGGTATGGATCAATCATACCGCCTCTATCCAAGTGCTCAAGGCCAGTTTGCAATACTTACCGATTAAATTGACGCAAGCCAACTCTTTACCGGGTGTTCTTGAGTCTCTAAAAGAGCGCGGCAATTATTGGGATTGGGTGATCGTTGACGACGATACCCAAGACGATATGATGGCGCTTCTCAAGCAAATTCGTCTGCATTATCAAGGTAAGCTTGCGGTATTTGGCTATCAAGTGGCGGCTGACCAAGCCTTGTTAAACCGCTATCATGCCAATGTCTTGTATGAGCCTTTGGATAAAAGACAGCTCTATGCCATGCTTGATACGCAAAATCGCAGTATGCCAAAGAGTCTGCAAGAACCGCGCTGGAAAGGAGTAACAGTGCTGGCGGTCGACGATCATCTGCCAAACCTGTTGGTACTAGACGCCTTACTAAGTGAGCTTGGTATTCAAGTTATTACCGCAAGTAGCGGTTTTGATGCCATCGAGATTATCAGTAAGCAACAAACCAAAACGCTCAAAACGGCCAAAGGTGACAAACAAAGTCTATCGAATAAAACGCAGCGCTCCAAAGCAGAGGCACGCCGTGAGGTTGGCAAAAAGTCAAACAATGGGCTTTATACCGAAGAGGTGGGTACTGAAGACAAAGGCGCTGTGCACGATAAAGGCAGCATTGACTTAATATTTATGGACATTCAGATGCCGCGTATGTCAGGGCATGAAGCCGCAAGACAGATTCGCAATATCGAAAATGAAGACAGCCGTATTCCTATTATCGCCTTGACCGCGCATGGATTGGCTGATGAACGGGACAAGCTTATCGCAAGCGGCATTAACGACTATGTGGGTAAGCCCATTAGCCAGCCACAATTGCTACAAGTATTGCAAAAATGGCTTGGGCGCACAACGACCACGCCGCAGTTAACGGCATTGCCAGATACGACGCTACAAAGTGCGAACTTGCAAGAAGAAGAGACGCCGTTTACAGATGTACAAAGCGGCTATGCGCCAAATGAAAACACTGAAGAATATTCGTCGTGGCCGTCAGACTCCACCATCATGGCCTATCCTATCGTTAAAGGTGAGCAAAGTGGTAGGGATGATATGTCTGACACAGTGAACCCGCGAAAAATCACTCGTCCTTTGTCGCTCAAAAAAATTCGAGATGATTATTTGCGTGACAGTCAGCCGCGTGAGGATTATAGACGAGAAACACCGCGTGTCACCCAGCCGCGTTACGAAAACTTTCGTTTGCAAAATCAAGAAGAAATGCCCTTACTATATCCAGCAAATGACAAGGTTACAAATAATAGGGTTGCAAATGATAGAGCTGACAGCCCCCGCAATGAGAACGCAGTAAATATAGAGTCAGCACCTTATGAGCAAAATAAACAAGACTCAGACGGCAAGCCGTTAGCTATTTTAGATTGGCAAGATGCGCTCACGCGCTCAGCGAACAAGCCAGATCTGGCGGCCAAATTGATCATTATGATGATCGATACCATCAATGATGAAAAACAGGCCCTAACCCAAGCATGGGAGGCGCGCGATCGTCCTATGTTAGCGCAAATCGCCCACCGTATCTTGGGCGGTAGTCGATACACAGGCGTACCGCAATTGCGTCAAGCCAGTCAGGACTTGGAAGATAAATGTTTATTGAATATCCAACATACCACACCCGCTCAGTTTGCTATGCTTGAGCCTTATTATGTAGCGCTACTGAGCGCTCTGAATAACTTACAAATGCTGGATCTGTCAGCCTATCCTCAGCTGAACTATCACCGTTTAAGTGAAAACGACATGACGTGGAAGATGATATAAGCTAGCTTATTAGCAGCGCTTTTTCCTATTATCTCAAGGTATCCCATTGAATGGCGGATAAAAGGCTTTGCTTTTTTTATTAAGAAAAGGTTATGTCTGCTTCATGGATATAGTGAATTCAGTATAAAAACGAGACAGCGGGACGAATATTAATTTTTGAAAAGGACGATTATGAACGCGATTGCAGCTTATCAGTATGAGACATTACAAGTGAGTATCACCAACCAAATACTAACGGTTACCCTAAATCGTCCTCACAAAAAAAACGCCATGAGCTTTGAGCTCATAAATGAGATGATCGTGTTGGCAGGGCGTATTGGCAAGGATAAAACCATACGTGCGGTTATCTTAAAAGGAGCAGAAGCGACGTTTTGTGCTGGTATCGACCTCAGTGACTTAAATCATCCAAAAAACAAAGTATTTGCAATGTGGGAGCTGCTAAAACCATGGCAGAGCGCCTTTCAGCGTGTCTGTCTTGTGTGGCGCGAATTACCCGTACCTGTTATTGCGGTTTTAGAAGGCTATTGTATTGGTGCAGGATTACAACTGGCGCTGGCTTGTGATATTCGTATCAGTCGTTCTGATTGTAAGCTGTCCATCATGGAAGCTAAGTGGGGTCTGGTGCCAGATATGGGATTGACCCAATCTGCCTTTGGCGTTGTGCCAGCAGATACGCTAAAAGAGCTGGCAATGAGTGCGCGTATCATTGATGCCGAGGAAGGGAAAACCTTGGGTTTGATCAGCCACTGTAGCGATACGCCCCTTGAGCACGCACAAACGCTAGCAGCCGAATTTGCAGAGCGCTCCCCTGATGCCGTGCTGGCAAGCAAGCGTATTATCAACGCCATGTACCAGCAGCCAACAACGACCTTATATAAAGAAAAAGTCTGGCAGCTAAAAATGATGCTCGGACATAACCGTAAGCTTGCGCTAAGAAAAGCCAAGCAAGCGAGTACCGCGTTTGCCAAGCGTCAATTTAACTAATAACCTTTTTAATGAAATGGATTAAGTTTTCGATGTCATGATCCTATTGTTGCTCGGGTTTGTTTTGTTCATATCATACCGCTATTGAAATATAAGCGAAAAGTACAATATAACAGTGTTCGCTTACGCAGATACATGTAACTATGCACTATTATTGAGGGTGGTTGTTTCAATATTAAAGCGAAGTTAGCCATCCCGCACGCGTAAAGAATAAAATACTCACTATAGAAAATGGTCTGAATATGTCTGCTCCAAAATCTTCTCTACCCAATAAACCGATTGCCTCTGAGCGCGTACGTTCTGCTGATTTGCCCGTTGCATGGATTATGATGCTTGGACTTATTGTCGCAGTAGGGCCATTGTCTATTGATATGTATCTGCCAGCATTACCGTCTATGGCAGATGACTTTGGGGTATCAACCGCTTTTATGGCTAACTCTGTCCCCGCTTACTTTTTAGGGTTGGTATTTGGGCAGCTGTTTTATGGACCATTTAGTGATCGTGTTGGTCGCGTGAAGCCTTTATATATGGGTATGACGTTATATGTCATCGCCTCGGTTATTTGTGCCACAACGAACAATGAATATGTGTTATTTGTTGGACGGACGCTGCAAGCGCTTGGTGCTTGTGTGGGTGCGGTGGTAACACGCGCGGCCATTCGCGATCGTTTAACGGCCAAACAAACGGCCAAAGCCTTTTCTATCATGATTTTGGTCATGGGTTTAGCACCCATCTTGGCACCGTCACTTGGCGCGTTATTTTTACAGTTTTTTAACTGGCACTCTATCTTCTGGTTTTTGGCAGCCTTTGGGGGGCTTAACTTACTACTGACTAAGTTTTTCTTTTTTGAAACTTTAACCGAAGAAAATCGCAATGTACGTCCAGCCAAAGAAGTATTGAGCCAGTATTGGGATTTATTAAAAGACCCTACCTTCAATTACCCAGCGATTGGCGGTGGTTTATTGATGGGGGCGATGTTCGTCTATATCAGCTCCGCCTCTGAGTTGATTATGGATACTTACGGTGTATCAGCTACTCACTTTGGTTGGCTGTTTGGAATGAATGCGGCAGGCTTTGTGGCCTTAACCCAATTAAACCAGTGGCTCACCAATCGCTTTCGTATTTTAAGCATTCTACGCTTTGGTGCGATGATGCAGGTTATCTCCGCTGGCGTGTTATTTGTCATCGGTTTGCTTTTGGGTACAGACGCATGGCTGCCGCTGGTACTGGCTTGTATTTTCTTCTGCATTGCAGGTTTGGGTTTGACTCAGCCGAACGCTTCTGCGATTGCATTGGCCTTCCAAAAACGCCGCGCTGGTATGGCAAGCGCGCTGCAAGGCTCGCTTATGTTTTCTGTGGGTATTTTTGGCGGTTTATTATTAAATCTGTTTCCGGTCAACCCCGTCCTTAAGGTCGGTATTGCTATGTTTGCGCTGATGAGCCTTGGTACTTTTTTAGTTTGGAAAATCGATCGCAATCTCAATCTTGATGAAGCAGGCTAAACCCAAAATCCAAAACCCAAAATCCAAAATCCAAAATCCAATAGCTTTATAGTGTAATTTTAAAAGCATTTATACATTTTCGATGTATGAATGCTTTTTTTGTGTCTATCACTTTTTGAGCTTCCTACCTTATAACCTTATGAAATTATTTATTAAATAGCCATAAATTAGAAAATCTTAATTTATATAGACAAATTGTATGCAAAAACGACTAGATAGCGTAAATTTTGTACGATAACCCAACATAATTATTGCAATCGTAAAGACAGATAAGTATTATCTACGTAACTTTCTGTAAGATAATATTGTTAAAATATTACCTAACCTTGCTAGATTGTCATTTATCAATATGTACAACAACGTTAAGCTTCAAGGATAGATTATGATGCAGTTATATCGAGCGTTACCCATTTTGTTGAGCGTTGGCCTATTTGGTTGCGGTAACTCACCCACTCAAGAAAATGCGAGTGCAACTGGTACACAAGGAACAGAAAACACAGACACTTTCGTTAGTAAACTGCCTGATACGGCGCCTGTTGTTAAGGTTGCGATGACTGGTGATTTACCACCGTTCTCGTTCCAAGACGATTATGGCAATATGCAAGGCACCGATGTCGATTCTATTCGTGCCATTGGTGAAGAGCAGGGCTTTAAAGTCGAGTTTTATAAAGAAACTTGGCAAAACATGTTTGATAGTGTGGAGTCAGGACGACGTGACTTAGCGATTTCTGGTATTTCTTATAAAGACGATCGGGCAGTAAGATATGGTCTGTCAACGCCTTACTTCTTTAACCCAGCGACTATCATGTATTTGGATGGTAAGTTTGACATCAATGGTTTGGAAGATATCAAAGGCTTAAGAGCTGGTACGCTGGAAGGCTCTAAAGAAGAAGATACGTTAAAAGAGATGGGCGATTCGGTCGAGCTCGTTTCAACACCGACGGCATTCTTAGCGTATCAGGACTTGGTGCAAGGCAATACCGATGTGTTCTTATATGATCTGCCAGTTTTACAATATATTGTAAAAGGCTATCCAGAACATAAAGTTAAGATTGTACCTTATGAAGCGGCAGATGCGCCTTCAGCGCAGCAAGTCATATTGATGGCCAAAGAAAACACGCAACTTATCAATACTGTCAACGAAGGTATTGCCAAGCTTAAAGCAAAAGGGACTTTTAAAGAGATTGAAAATCGCTGGCTTGGCAGTGGAGATACCTCTGCTAATGTGAGCGCTTCTGATACTACTACTAAGCAATTGAACTAAGGAATTCTGAAGATGGCAACCACACCGAATATTGACAACAAGCGCTATCAAGGTCTCATCATTTCAATTGCACTATTTTTAACATTGATTGGTGCTTTGCTTGCGTTTACGTTTTATACCTCAAGTCTTTTAGAAAGAAACACCGCTCTCATCGACCAAACCAACAAAGTGGCGAATGACGCGCAAGCGGTTATTAAAGATCTTTTTGACTTAGATGCCAGCTATGGTGAAGATACCAACTCTCCTCACATCCAACGCGTACTGACTCGTTTAGAGGAAAATACCGCGTCAATTACCAGCTCTATCGCGGCGATTGAACAAGGTGGAGAGATTACTGATACCGAAGGCAGAAGTTATACTTTGCCAAGAATTGATAGTGATGCCCAAGCAAATATCGCTGCTGCTAACGAACAATGGGAAGCGTTAGAGCCTAAAATTCAGACGTATCTGAAAGATGCTGATAATATCATGGTGCCTTCTGCAGATAACTTGACGCAAGCCGTTGAGCAAGCAAAGACATCAAGTCTATTGATCAACGACTCGTTAGACAATTTGACTAATGATGTGTTTAACACCGCAGAGCGTGAAGCTGACACCATTCGTCTTATTCAGGCGCTAGGGGTTGCCGCAATCTTTGCCTACTTCTTGATCTTCGTATTCTTCTTTGTACGCCGTCTGCGTGAGACGGATGCTGAGGCGCTAGCGGCTCGTCGTGAGACGCAAGAAATTATGGAAACGGTCAATACTGGTCTATTCTTGCTTGATAAAGACTTACGTATTGGTCAACAGCATTCTCGAGCACTGAACAACATTATTGGTGCGGACAATTTGGCTGGAGAAAACTTTACCAACGTCCTACGTGGCCGTATCTCTGATAAAGATCTAAAGACCACCCAGCAGTTCATTGAGCAGCTCTATAATCCACGCGTCAAAGAAAAACTGGTGGACTCTCTCAATCCATTGCACAAAGTCATGCTACACAACACTTCTGATAACAAAGGATTGAATGATCGCTTCTTGGACTTTAAGTTCTCGCGCGTTTATGACAATAAAGACATTGCCCGTATTTTGGTCAACGTGAACGATGTATCGGATGCGGTTTATTTAGAGCAGCGTTTAGAGAAAGAGCGTTCGCAAAATGACATGCAGATTGAGATGCTAACCACTATTTTGAATGTAAACCCGAAAATCATTAACGAGTTTATTGCCAATACTCAGATGCACATCGAAAAGATGAACAACATCTTGAAAAACCCTGGTAGCTCACAATACGAGCTTGAAGGTAAGCTAAAAGCCATCTACCGTGAAATGCATAGCTTAAAAGGCGAAGCTTCTGCCCTAAAACTGCACAGCTTTACCAAAATTGCATCAGAAGCAGAAGACAAGTTGCATACATTACAAAACCAAGGTCAGCTATCCGGTAATGATTTCTTACCGTTGGCGGTTCACTTAGATGACTTGCTAAGCTTATCAAATACTATTTCGACCTTGGGTGAGCGTATCAACCGCGTTGCACCGAAAAGTGCAAAGCCTGCGCAAGCGTCAGCGGCATTGAATACTAATGTTGCAAAAACCGAAGTTGCAAAAACTGAAGTTGTAGAAGCTGGCTTTTCAGAAACGGGTGCTTCAGAAAGTATCATGACTGACAATGCAGCATCAAGCCATGCAATCGGTGGTATGGATACTGATATTGGTCAGAGTATCGATTTGGATAGTGATGCAAATGATGAGCAATTGTCTTTTTATAAAGATTTTGCAAAAGACATCGCCGTAAGACAGGGCAAGCAAGTACAGCTCAAGAGCGAGTCGTTGACGCAAGTGCAGATACCTGATCACCTTATTAAGCCAATCAAAGAGATTAGCATTCAGTTAGTACGTAATGCAGTCGTCCATGGTATTGAAACCCCAGAGACTCGTCATTCGACTGATAAGAATGCGGTTGGAACCATTGACTTAGAAGTGAAAGACAATGGGTCAGACATCGTACTGATGGTACAAGACGATGGTCAAGGTATTAACTATGACAGTATCCGTACAAAATTGAGCAAAGAAGGTCGCTTTAGTACGGAAGAGGCAAATCAGCTTGGTGAGAATGATCTGCTTAAACATCTGTTTTCTTCAGGTTTTTCTACTAAAGAGCAGACAGATGAAGATGGCGGCCGCGGCGTTGGTCTCGATATCATTAAAGCAAAAGTAAAAGACTATAATGGCAAGCTTAATGTAAATAGTAAACTGGGTCAGATGACACGGTTTGTCATTACGTTACCAAAAGCTTAATTAGAAACCGTAGGTATATTTGTCAAGGACGACAAGCACTTCATTAAAGGTAATAGATAAATTATGCATAAGTTAATGATTGTTGATGACTCAAATATTATTAGAAATCGTATTCAGCGCGCATACGACTCAGGTAAGTTCATGTTGGTTGCTACGGCCACCAGCGGTGTGCAAGCCATTGAGAAATTCAATATACATCGTCCTGATGTGGTTACTATGGACTTAACCATGCCGCAAATGGATGGACTTGAATGTATTGAAAAACTCATTGCTATTGATCCCGACGTCCGTATTTTAGTGGTCTCAGCCTTGTCTGATAAAGCCACTGGTATTGAAGCATTGTCGTTGGGTGCCAGCGGGTTTTTATGCAAACCCTTCTCAGAAGAGGAGCTTGTTGAGTCTTTGTATGAGCTGATGCAAGACTAATACTATTCAACGATTTAAGTAGATGTCATTATGAAAGAACAAAAGCTACAGATTTTTTTAAGTATTATTAGTCATTATTTCAATCAGTTTGGGGGAGAGGAGCTTATCGCTGATACTCCCTACTTATTGGAAAACAAACAGCCAAAAGTTCATGACTATACTGGCGTCATCGGTATCTCTGGTGAGCAAAAAGGGGTGGTGTATTTTTCAGCAACCCATGCGCTATTGTCATTTATTTTAGACAAAATGGGCGAAACTGATAAGAGTGAAGAGAACTACATAGATTTGGCGGGTGAAGTGGCCAATACCATTGCGGGCAATGCGCGTAAAGAATTTGGTTCAGAGTTTCATATCTCTGTACCCTTTGTGTTCAAAGGCTCACCGCAAAGTATTGTATTGCCGAACGATCAGCGCTCCTTTATCATTCCTATCACTTGGCATGATCAAGTTGGCGAAATTGTGGTTTGTTTGCAGGATTAACAAACCTGTCGCGTAATAAAGATGGATACTAATATATCATGGTTAAAGTAGAAAAATTGGGCGTGTTTTTGAGTTCAATCAACGCATTTTTTGCACAGATTGAAGGCTCAGAAGTGTCTATTGACACCCCTTATTTGAGTAATAATAAAAGTGCTATTGGTTTTGACTATAGCGGTATCATCAAAATATCAGGCCCGCTTGAAGGCTGTGTCTATGTGAGCGCGCCTAGCGCCATGTTGCGAGAGGTTATAAAAGTGATGGAAGAGCCTGATTCTTCAATCACGATGATGAAAGATTTGTTGGGTGAGATGGCCAACACTATTTCTGGTAATGCTCGTACTGATTTTGGCTCGGAATTTATTATTTCTCCGCCGCATATTGTTGAGGGCGCACCAAGTGTGTCTTATTTACCAAAAGATCGTCAAAGCTACATTACGCCATTTACGTGGCGTGGTTATAAAGCAGTGATAGGCATTTGTATCAATTAACGTAGCGTTTTTAAGTCTTGGTTGTTTGGCTATTGAGGGATTTGGTACGCCCTGTCTAAATCCAAATAACACCTCAAAAAAGCGGCACAATCTGTGTCGCTTTTTGTCGTTTAATAGCTTTAGCCACTGCTATCTGACGCCTGTTTCTAGAGCGATAAACTGCTGGAGGTTTCAATCGATAGGAGGTGATGATAGTATAATTATCAACCTTTATTGAATACGTATTACCAAGTAGTCGATCTTTATGAAGAGAATACATAACCTAGTCAATAAAATATTATTATATAGCTAAAAAGAATTTAAAAGTGTGTCCATATATTTTTGGCGCCTGTTACTAAAATCTACGCTGAACAAAGATTAGAAGATTTGGAGCACTAAATGGAAATTGAATTTGTCGGATTTATCGCTGTTGTCCTGCTGGCCTATCTAATCCCAGGACCGGACTTTCTACTTGTTAGTCGGTACGCTGTACAGGAAAGGCGCCTTGGATTAATAGCAGCGCTCGGCGCTCAAAGTGGTTTATGTATACATATGTTGATAGCTGCTGTCGGTCTTTCTGCCATTGCTGCGCAGTCTGCTGAGTTTTTTAATATAGTACGATGGTTAGGTGCAGCCTACCTCGTTTGGATGGGTATAAATGTGCTACGGCAGAGTCGTCATCCGATAGCCTCAAACGAGGTTCAAAAAGAGGATTTTTCAAATAATTACCGTCGCGCTTTCGTCAATGGGTTTTTGACCAATCTTCTGAACCCCAAGGCTATTGTATTTTTTCTTAGTGTTCTACCACAGTTTATGAATCCTGCTGCTGATGCTGTACGTCAGATACTGGTTCTAGGGGTGCTGGATGTAGTAATCGGCGTTGTATGGTGGTGGGGTGTAGTGGCAATAATGCAGCAAGTCGCAGGTGTTTTGCGAAAACCTTTAGTGCGTCAATGGTGGGATCGTCTTACTGGTGGTTTAATGATTAGTGCTGGAGTGTTATTAGCAAAAAACGGCACAAATTGATTGTAAAGTCTTAATCGGTATTTGTATTGCTTAAGCTAAAGATAAAGCCACTCTAAAAGATGACAGGTTTTTGCCAGTCAAATGGCTTGAAGCTTGGTTAGCTAAGCATTGATGATGAACCAAAAGAGGCGATACGATGAGTATCGCCTTTTATCATTTGCTGCCTTCACGTTTTAGGGCTATGTGCCTGTTTTTAGAGCGATAAACTGCTGGAGGTTTCAATCCATTGTATGATAAAATACGGCACAGCTATTTTTATCGTTTTATTTATCGTCTGGATACGAGCCTTTCGCTCATATCTGACAATAGCTTTTTTTAAACCAACCAATGACACACACATCATGGCAAAAAATTGCTGGGTGTTTGGTGACTTGATTAATTTGCAAAAGGTTGTTTTTAATAAACATTAACCGTTAGCAAATGCGTGTCACCAGATAGGCAGTTTTTGTGATGTGGAGGCATAACCCAACCAATAGGATATTTTCACATGGCTACAAAGAATCCAACCAAAATCGAGATGCGCGACTTATTACAAGCTGGCGCTCACTTTGGTCACCAAACACGTTTTTGGAACCCAAAAATGGGTCCATATATCTTTGGTGCCCGTAACAAGATTCACATCATTAACCTAGAGCACACTGTAAAAGCGTTTAACGAAGCGTTGACTTACGTAAACGGCCTAGCTGCTAAGAAAAACAAAGTATTGTTTGTTGGTACTAAGCGCGCTGCAAGCGGTATCGTTCGTGAGCAAGCGACTCGCGCTGGCATGCCATACGTTGACCATCGCTGGTTAGGTGGTATGTTGACTAACTGGAAAACTCTTCGCCAGTCAATCAACCGTCTAAAAGAGCTTGAGAAGCAATCAGAAGACGGTACTTTCGCTAAGCTAACTAAGCGTGAAGCGTTAGAGCGTACTCGTGATATGGAAAAACTTGAGCGTTCATTGGGCGGTATCAAAGACATGGGCGGCCTACCTGACGCAATCTTCGTTGTAGACGTTGATCACGAAGCGATTGCTATCAAAGAAGCCAAGAACTTGGGTATCCCAGTTATCGGTATCGTTGATACAAACTCAAGCCCAGACAACGTTGATTACATCATCCCAGCTAACGATGATGCTATCCGTGCTGTGTCTTTGTATGTAACTTCTATGGCTGATGCGATCATCGCTGGTAAAGAGTACGCACAGACTCAAGCTGGTGGTAAAGCTGAGCAAGAACAAGCACCTACTACTGAAGAAGCGCCAGCTGAAACAGAAGAAGCGGCAACTCCAGCAGAGTAATGGCTGACCTAACGGTTTTAACCTTGTAAGAATATCTTGATGGCTTGGCCGTCTTAATTCATACAAGGTTATTAACAGCGTATAAGTAAGCTTATAATAGGCATGATGTAGTATTACTCGTCATGCCTTCTTATTGATAGACAGCTCGTAAATAAACGGGCATTGTTGTTTTTATTTTTCTTCGTTGTATTTTGAATTTGCAAACATAGACCGTAAAAAACATCAAATATCAGTTAAGCACTCCCATACATAACAATACTAAGGTAACTCTTATGTCAGAAGTAAAAGTATCTGCCAAAATGGTAAAAGAATTGCGTGACCGTACTGGTCTTGGCATGATGGAATGTAAAAAAGCGTTAGAAGAGTCAAACGGTGATGTTGAAGTTGCCATCGACAACCTACGCAAGTCTGGTCAAGCAAAAGCAGCTAAAAAAGCGGGTAACATCGCAGCTGACGGCGCTATCATCATCGCTCAAGGCGACAACAAAGCATTTTTGTTAGAAGTTAACTGCCAAACTGACTTCGTTGCAAAAGATGACAGCTTCACTGCGTTTGCAGAAAAAGTGGCGAACCTTGCACTAGAAAACAATGTGACTGATGTTGCTGCTATCTCTGAATTGCCTTATGGCGATGGTCAAACCGTTGAAGAAGCACGCGTATCATTGGTACAAAAAATCGGTGAGAACATTCAGATTCGCCGTGTTGAAACACTAGAAGGCACTAACATCGCTTCATACCGTCACGGTCTACGTATCGGTGTGGTCGTTTCTTATGAAGGTGGCGACGCTGACACTGGTAAAAACCTTGCTATGCACATCGCTGCGTTCAACCCTGTTGCGGTTGATGATGAAGACGTTGCTGCTGATGTATTGGCACGTGAAAAAGACATCATTGAATCTAAAGCAAGAGAGTCTGGCAAGCCTGACAATATCGTTGAAAAAATGATCGAAGGTGGCCTACGTAAGTACCTAGACGAAGTAACTTTGCTACGTCAGCCATATGTCATGGACAATGAGAAAAAAGTCGGTGATGTACTAAAATCTGAAGGCGTAAAAGTACTTGGTTTCAAACGTCTAGAAGTTGGTGAAGGCATCGAGAAGAAGCAAGAAGATTTCGCTGCTGAAGTTGCTGCCACTCAGGCTGCTAACAAGTAAATATTGACTTAAACAAGTCATGATACTGAATGCAGTTGCATAAAAAAGCCCGTTAATTTATTAACGGGCTTTTTTATGTCTGAGGTTTGGCGCTTTAAGTCAATTGCTGCTCAGATTCTTATTTTAGCGTAATGCGGCATAAGCTGAATTGGTATAGCTGGCACTATTGATGTTACTGGTAGTCCCATAGCTGGCAGTACCGTAACTGACATTTTGTAGACCATTATTGATGCTGGCATTGGACGTTTGGTTATTGGCATTGATACTAGCATCAGAAAGTCCAGCGTCATTCTTGTACAAACTGTGGTAGCGACTCATCACGCGTTGGACGTAATTGCGGGTTTCTTTAAAAGGTGGGATACCGCCGTATTTATCGACATTTCCTTCACCTGCATTATAACCGGCGACTGCATGTTCTACATTGTTGTTGAAACGGCGCATGAGCCAAGCGATGTATTTGGCCGAGCCTTCGATATTATCAGCAGGATTCCAAGGATTGCTCACATTGAAGCGGCGCGCCGTTGCTGGCATCAGCTGCATGAGACCTTGCGCCCCAACAGGGGAGCGAGCATTTGGATTGAACGCCGATTCGGTATGCATCATGGCTTTCATGAGCGCTGGATCCACGCCATTTCGCGCAGCAGAGGCGCGAATATAACTGTCATAAGCATTGCGACTCGCGCTATTGCTGGCCGCGCTGCCACCGTAGTCATTACTGCTACTACTGCCGTCATACATCTTTGAGTCTTTATAATAAGTGACTTTTACTTTTTTGGTAAATTTATCAAAGTTACCACTGGGATTGACGTTCGTCAGCAGCACCTGACCACCTTTGTCTTTATAAATATACATATTGCCAGCTTGAGCAGCAAAAGGAGTGACTGAGAGGGCGAGTGTGGTGAGTAGGACAGGAGACAAGCAGCGATTAACTAAGGTTACAATATTTATCATAGGGTTATCACTTTTTCTCTAGTAGTAGCAAATTGCTTTGCTTATAGGCGTGTTATTTGGCGCATTTAAGCGGTCATTGTGTTCGTAGGATTTATAGCCATGAGAGACATAGCGACCTAGCAAAAACCACGTCTAACTAAAAACCACTTGCGATAGATACAAAAAACAATAGTTGCTTACTATAACATACAATACCTTTTCAACACATTTGATTGTGGCATTAAGCATGAAATTATTGAATTAATTTTTAAATAATGACAAACAAATCAATACGATGGTATTTAAAGCGGTTCAAATAGGGTACTTAGCGGCTATGTATTTGTATAATAAGATTACTATAAAAATTGTGAAAAAAGCTCACTCATTCAGCTATGGATAATCACATACCTAAATGCCAAACGTACTGATAAAAATCGGTACCCACACGGCAGTGACCAGACCATTAACGGCTAGTCCAAAAGCGGCGTAACGGCCAGCAGTGTGACTAATCTGCCATGCTTCTACTGTACCAAAAGCGTGAGCGGCCAAGCCAAGCGCTAAACCTTTGGCCCGGTCATCATCGATACCGCGGAATAAGAAACGCGCTAACATACCACCGAGCAATCCTGAGACAATAATAATCAAGTTTGCCATCGCTAATGGCGCTTTGATCAAATCTGCCACACTCAGACCAATGGGGGTGGTCACGGAACGAGTTGCAAAGGCCAGTATGGTGTCATGACTCAATGAAAATAAATACGCCAACGACATAGGAAGCAGGGCACCAACGACACTCGCAATGATCACGATAAGGGTGAGTTTCTTTATAGGTAACCCTTTGAAGTTCATCGCTGCCAATGGTACAGCCAATAATACGGTGACGTACCCGAGCAGGTGATCAAACACAGGTTTGGCCACACGGTAATAGTTATCGTAATCCCACTGTAAGATGAATAAGAACAAAAGGACTAAGATTAGGGCAGTAATCACCATGGGTAGCCATGAGAGCTTACGTGCCAATACGCGAGCAATGACGTGTGCCGCCAATGTTAATAGTATTGCCGCAAGGGTCGCCATCAATACGCTATCAAAAATCATGACATCTCCCAGCAGCTCACAGCTGTCCCTTATGCTCATCAATGGTGGCTTTATTATTCTTGTGATTTAACCAATGATTGGCGAGTAGCGCCAGTCCCCAAAGTGGAATCAAGGTACTGATAATCATGGTTAGCATCACGCCCCACAGCTCATCGCCTAGAGCAAACAGTAGCAAACCTGCACCTGCCGAAACAGGCAAAAAAGCAAAGCCGCTATCGACCAGCAAGGTATTACTGGCCTTGGTCAGCCAACTGGGTAACCCTTTTAGCAATCGCCATGCCATTAAAATAAAGAACATCGCGACCAATCCAACGATATTGGCCGCTTTTTCTATACCCGCCCACTGACAAACTATGACAGCAGACTCACGAACAAAGATTACCATCGCCAGCGTTAGAATTAACGCCAGCCATAAGGGGAGGGAGGAAGAAGGAGTAGCTTGCATAAAGTTTGTGGCCAAGTCGGAGAGGGCTAGGGCGTTCTAATCACGTCCTATAGTCGATATTTATTGAATACTACAAGCGATTATATATAGAGCAGACAAACTAATAAAGACCATAGGATAATAACGTTTTTTGTGACCCTAAAAAGATTACAGCAAACCAAGGGGATACGCCATATAAAAAAATGAGCGATATCGTTTGATATCGCTCATTTGTCATAGATAAAAAGCTGCTTTAAATAGTGAGTTACTTAATAAGTGACTTAAAAAAGAAGATTAATTTACGTCTGTGAGTCAGATACAGGGGCTTCTTTGGCAGCAGTATCAGTAGTTGCACTCGCCGCATGTAGCGCATTGAATTCATCAAATGCTTGCTCTTCTGCGTCGGTCATGGTTTGTTCTTCGACATCTTCGTCGGACTTTTCAAACTCTTCAAGAACGGGCATCAGCAAGGTAGCTTGCGCTAATGGCAATACATCGAGCGGATTTAAGTTGGCTTGACCAAGTAGTTGTCTGAGGCGCTCGCTTGGCAAACGAATGGTCAAACACTCATGCCCGTTATCATCATAGCTTTCTTCTAAAATAACACCCAACTCGTACAAGGTATTCTTGAATTGCCCAGCGCTATAAGGCAAGGTTAAATCAAACGTAGTCAATTTACCAGTTAGTAACTGCTGGACGGCGAGTGTCAATCCTTCCATACCGAGGTTTTGTCTAGAGGAAACATAAACACGGTTAGGCTGACCTTCGCTAGCATAACCAATGTGGGCAGGCTCATCGGTCAAATCAATCTTATTATAAACATTGAGCACTGGCACATCATTATCGATTTCAGCCAACACGTCTTTGACCGCCTGAATTTGTTCATGCATGTCTTCGCTAGAAGAATCAATAACATGTAACAATAAATCGGCCTCTAACGTCTCTTCAAGCGTTGCATGAAACGATTCAACCAACTCATGGGGCAGATGACGCACAAAACCTACCGTATCGACCAAGACAACTCGGCCAACCCCTTGCCAGTCTAAGCGGCGTAAGGTAGGGTCAAGCGTGGCAAATAGCTTGTCAGCGGCGTAGATGTTTTCATCGACCAAACGGTTAAATAACGTGGACTTACCCGCATTGGTATAACCCACAAGCGAGATGGTCGGTACATCAGATTTCTGACGACGGGCGCGGCCTTGAGCACGGGTTTGACGCACCTTTTCTAGTCGGCTTTTTAGCTGATTGACACGAGTCTGCAATAAGCGGCGATCGGTCTCAAGCTGGGTTTCACCCGGTCCACGCAAACCAATACCACCTTTTTGACGCTCCAAATGCGTCCAACCGCGTACCAAACGCGTTGACAGATGATTAAGCTGCGCCAGCTCTACCTGTAGCTTACCTTCATAGGTACGGGCGCGCTGAGCAAAAATGTCTAAAATCAAACCAGTGCGGTCAAGGACGCGGCATTTGACCAGCGCTTCAATATTACGCTCTTGTGAAGGCGATAAGCTGTGGTTAAAAAGGACGATGTCGGCATCGTGCTCGCGCACCAATTCGGCTATTTCTTCGGCTTTACCGCTACCCACAAAATATTTGGCGTCAGGTCTTTGACGCGAGCCTGTCACCAATGCCAAACGATCAGCACCCGCTGAGTCGGCCAGTAGCTCAAATTCGCTAAGATCATCTGGATCTTGGATTTGGCGGATGTCTAAATGTACAATAATGGCGCGCTCGCCACCTTCATGTCTTTCAAAATAATCCAAAGAGTATCACCTATTCTATAAAGTAAATAAATCGCCACGATGCCATTTTGATTGCCTAAAAGAATGTTACTTACTAATAAACTTTTAACCGTATCAAGTCAGCTCTTAACGCAGCGTTCATATGACCATATATATGTGGTCTTATCACTTGATATTAAAGGGTATCGGCATAATTAGTAATGGCTTTATGTTACAAAGATGATGATTAAATAATCTAGGGTCAAAAAAACTACCAGCATGATTGAGTTTTTTATTGATGAAAAAGTAAACAGGGAAAGGCAGATAAAGCATTTATAGCGTAACAAAGGCAATCCATAATTTCAGTGTACAATTCATCACTGGCTGACTGAATTTTGTTATACTTATGACGCTTGTTTAAGCTATATAATCATACGTTTTTAATCACGAGGGATACAGATGAGCCAATCTAAGTCAGGCTTTTCACTCAAACAGCAATTGGGTCGCGGCAGACAAATTGCAGGCATGACCACAACCATCGCTGGTGGCATGCGCGCCGCCCAACGTATTGGGGCGTTCAAGCAACCGCCACGCGAAACCTTACCCCGTTACATTCAAACCTTTTGTCGCAAAATGGCAGGTTCCTTTGGCGTAAAGGTTGTCGCCGTTGAGCCCGTACAGCAGCATCATGGCTTATGGGTTTCTAATCATGTGTCATGGATGGATATCCCTGTGGTGGGTACGCTCAGTCCCGCTTTTTTCTTATCCAAAGCGGAAATCGGTGAGTGGCCTATATTTGGTAAGCTCGCTCAAGCCGCTGGTACCGTATTTATTGAGCGTGGTTCCGGTGATGCAGGCTCGGTTGCCGCGCAAATTGCCAGTTTTTTAACCGAAGGGTTCTCAGTGATCTTTTTTCCAGAAGCCACCACGACCGATGGCAAAAAGATCAAACGTATTCACGGTACCTTGCTACAAGCCGCCATCGATGCTAACGTGCCTATTCGCCCGCTCGTTCTCTCTTACGTCAATAAAGATGGTACGTTAAGCGAAGCGTTACCATATTACGGCAAACTTACGATGAAAGAGAGCCTAAAAAAAGTGCTCGATAGTAAAGACGTTACCGCTTATGTGTTGCCACTTGAGCCGATAGATCCTAAAGGATTGAATAAAAGCGAGTTGACCAATTTATTACAAGCGCGTATGCAAGAAGGGTTGACCAAATTGCATTCACGCGTGTTAACAACAGCTCCGAAATTATAGAGCTGATCGTTTCATTAGAAAGTAAGCAGACATAAAAAAAAGCGCTAATCGCAGTTTTAATGCTCGCGATCGGCGCTTTTTTTATGTGACTATCTACTTGATTCGGTGCGACTGGGGTGAATTTTGTGTAGCCTCTGTTTAGCAGTAAGCAAAGAAAATTTATACCAGTCGCACATGACTATTCACGTATCGTCACGTATCGTCACGTATCGGTTCTATTATGAACTAACCATAAGTAGGTTAGAACCAACTTATAAATATTTGATAGACAACAACCTAAGGTGACGGATTTGGGTGCTGTGTGTGCACGGCTTCAATGGCATCCAATACGTCTTTGGTTAACGTAACATTGACACTATCAATATTAGATTTAAGCTGCTCGGTCGTGGTTGCACCAATAATATTGCTGGTGACAAACGGGCGTGTATTGACAAAAGCCAATGCCATCTGCGCCATGTCCAACCCTGCATCGGCTGCGATTTTGGCGTACTGCTCAGTGGCTGATATGGCTTGACCATTGGTATAACGGGCAAAGCGATCATACATGGTTAGGCGTGCGCCAGCTGGGCGTTTACCATCAAGATATTTGCCAGACAAGACGCCAAAACCAAGTGGCGAATAGGCAAGCAGACCAACATTTTCACGATGCGCCATCTCCGCCATGCCAACTTCATACAGACGGTTGAGTAAGCTATAAGGGTTTTGAACCGTGATGGGTGCGATTAAACCGTTTTTGTCCGCTTCCCAAAGGTAGCGCATCAGACCCCAAGCGGTATCGTTTGACAAGCCGTAAGCACGAATACGTCCCTTTTTGATTTCATCGTTTAACGCTTGAATGGTTTCTAAAAACGGTGTTAAATCATCAGTCGATTGAGCCGCCATCTCTTCAGTATAACCGCGCTGACCAAAAAAGTTCGTTTTACGCTCAGGCCAGTGTAGCTGGTAAATGTCAATATGATCAGTTTGCAGACGCTTCAAATTGCTATCGATCGCACTGCTGATATGATCAGCGTTGAAACGCGTCTGACCGTCACGTAAAAAATCCATCGGTGATATTTTGCTAGCCAGAATGACCTTGTCGCGTTGTTTGGTCTTATTAAACCACGTACCCATAAATCGCTCGGTCGCGCCTTGCTTATCTTTATCCGGCGGTGATGGATACATCTCAGCGGTATCCCAAAAGTTCACACCTTCGCTCAGTGCCATGTCCATTTGTTCGTGGGCGTCAGATTCTGTATTTTGCTGTCCCCATGTCATGGTACCAAGACAGATTTTTGAGACTTTTTCATCGAGTTGTGGCAGCGTTTCATATTGCATACGGTTGTCCTTTTTGAATTCGTTTTTGTTTTTTGGTGATCGTTAATAAGGTATTGGAGCGTCTATACAATTCGTTATAAGTAAAAATGCACACTGTAATGCGCTACTAAAACAAATTTTTCTTGCTTACTGTGCCGTTGTTGCGCCGTTGTTGCGCCGTGGTTGATAGAAGCTGCGCAACATTCATTTTAGTAGCACTATGTCTCTTTTATAGCTTATAGAGGATGGTTGATATAACGGTACTAAATTAATTACATTAACTTGATACCCGTAACGCCAGGTGGCGTCACTTTAAAGACTTTTACTTTGAATAGCACGTCTTGTCCAGCGAGAGGGTGATTAAAATCCACCTCGATTTCGTCGTCATCGATGGCGCTAATGATACCGGGCAAGGTATTTTTGCCCTTGTCTTCAAATTCAACCATCATGCCAATCTCAGGGTTGTCAGCGACGAGCGCAAACTGCGGGCGGCTAAAGTGTTGGATATTGTCAGGGTTCCACTCGCCAAAGGCTTGCTCTGGCTCAAGGTGAGCCGTACGCGTATCGCCTGCGCGTAGATTCATCAGAACTTGCTCAAAACCTGGTAATAAACTCTCATCACCAATGGTCAAGCTCACAGGCGCGTCACGGCTAAAGGTAGAGTCAATCACTGTGCCGTTTTCTAGCGAGACCTCAAAATGCAGTTTAACAAGGCTGCCATAAGTGATACGTGTGTCTTCATTGGGGTTAATAAATTGCGAGTCGGTCATAATAAAAGCCATCTATTGCTTGAGTAAAAAACTGAGGGTTTCAGTGATGCTAAAGATGATAAGTCATCTGGAAAACGTTGTAAGCGTAAATAGTGTAACGCAAATAGTGTACTATATTTGAAGGCTAAAAGAGGATAAGCGTATTTATGGCAAATAAGCAACAAGGTCAGATCAAAAAGTGGCAAGACGATAAAGGCTTTGGTTTTATTGAAACGGATAATGGTGAGTCCGTTTTCTTTCATATTAATGAGTTCAAAGCACGCCGTCGCCCTGAGGTTGGTGAGCAAGTGGTTTTTACCGTTGGGCGAGATAATCAAGGGCGCACGCAGGCAAAAGAAGTGCAAGAGCTGCAATTTGTGCAACAAAAAATGGCACAGAAAAATCAGCAAATCCGTCAGCGTAATGCCAAACGTAGCGCCCAAGCGAGCTTTGAGTCGGGACAAAAGAAACGGCTATTTCTTGGCGCAGGATTTTATGGCGTTCTCATATTGTTGGTATTAACCGATAAATTAAGCTGGCTGGTCGTTGCTTGGTATGCAATTTTAGGCATCATTACTTATGGGATGTATGCCAAAGACAAAGCCGCCGCGCAAAGTGGCGACTGGCGAACACCTGAGTCCACATTGCATTTGCTCAGTGCGCTTGGTGGCTGGGTTGGTGCCATGGTGGCACAGACTTATTTACGCCATAAATCACAAAAGCCCGACTTTCGAATGGCCTATTATCTGACGGTTGTGATTAATATGGCAGGTTTGTTGTTTGTCTTAGCAGGTGGCGGTTTAGGGTTTTTGGAAGAGTTGTTGTAGGCATTAATCATTGTAAGCTAACGTTAAAATTATCTTTAGCCTAATTGTAGAGTGATAAGACTCTTAGTACATTAAACGTTACCTACTTAATAGTAGGTTTGCTTTAAGAACAATCAAATATAGTGCTACTGAGATGAATTTTTTGTCGCCTCTGTTTAGCAGCACGCAAGGAAAATTTATATCAGTAGCACGTGGCTATTAATGTATCGATTCTACATCGACTGACCATAAATGGAAAAATCTTAGATGATTTTCATTACTTCTGCTCTAATACCTGCTTATAAATAGACGCATCTATGTCTGAAAAGCAGCAAAAAATGACCTCACGAATTGAGAACTCAGACATTTTTTTGTCATCTGATCCATAGCCTTTTACGTATTGATACACCGACTCAATAGCGACTTCGGTGGCTTTATCTAGTGGATAACCATAAACGCCTGTACTAATAGACGGAAAAGCGATGCTAGCCAGACCTTGCTCAGTGGCTAATGTCAGAGACTTTTGATAACAGCTGGCAAGCAAGGCTTCTTCATTATTATTACCGCCATGCCAAACAGGGCCGACAGTATGAATCACATACTGAGAGGGTAAATCAAACGCCGGACTGATTTTGGCATCGCCCGTCTGACAGCCATTTAACGTACGGCAGTACTCAACCAGCTTCGGGCCAGCGGCTCGATGAATCGCACCGTCCACACCGCCGCCACCCAGCAAACTTGAATTGGCCGCATTGACGATGGCATCAACACTCAACGTGGTAATATCTGCTTTTAATACCGTTAGAGTAATCATCTGCTCATCGTTTGCAGAATCAGATAATTGGATTTGCTTTTGAAAAATAGGGTTTGTGCGATTGCTTGACATAAAAAAGTCCTTTTTGATTTATTCAATAATCATTTATTGATAGAGTCTAAAGGATGTTTCGGCAGTGACTTGTATATGGTATGAGTATAATAAGTTGAGATTTATATACATGGGTCAGAAAAAGCCATTTCTTTGTCACATAAGCCCATAAGAAATAATTTACAGAAAATAAAAGGGTAGTAATAATGAAAATCGACGCTTACTTAGTTAATTCTTTTACAAAGAATGGAACGGGCGGTAATCCCGCTGGCGTAGTACTAGACGCAGAGAAACTATCTAATCAAGAAAAGTTAGCAATCGCGAAAGCCGTTGGCTATTCAGAAACGGCTTTCGTATGTTGCGACGATGAAGTCGATTTTAATGTGTCTTTTTTTACCGTCACAGAGGAAGTGGATTTTTGTGGTCATGCAACCTTAGCGGTGTTTTCAACATTGTTTCAACAAGGGATTATTGCTCAAGGGGAGTATGTTCAGAGGACAAAAGCAGGGCTGCTCACGGTCGCTATAGAGCCTAACGGACATATAGTGATGGAACAAAAATTACCAGAATATCTCGGTAGCTATGAGTACGAGAAGATAGCAGAGTTGATCGGTATTAACGCTGCGACGCTTGAATCCACTCAGCTTCCTATTGAGGTTGTCTCAACAGGGCTGCATGATATGATCGTTCCTGTGCCTCGTGGCTATCTCGATCAACTCCAAGTAAATGAGCCTTTGCTTACGGAGTTTTGTAAGAGGCATGGCATAATTGGTATTCATGCTTTTGAGCTATGCGAAAAAGACTCTGAGCTGACAGCAAGTTGTCGGAATTTTGCGCCCTTGGTTGGTATTCCAGAAGAGTCTGCGACGGGAAGTGCGAGTGGGGCATTAGCGTGCTATCTGACTAAGCATCTTGGGGACAAGCGGCCTAAAAGCTTTGTCTTTGAGCAAGGAAGGGCAATGGATTGTGTTTCAATCATTACCGCATCCGTTGAACTAAATGGTAAAGATATTTGTCAGGTGAAAGTGGGCGGTTTTGCTCACGAGATTGGGGTACAGGAAGTGATTTTATAGGCCATCTATGGTAAAACCTTATAGTTAAAACAGCGTTACTCTGTATTTTTTAAAAGTAGACTAAAAATAGAAAGAGTTCTAATTAAAAATGATAGACAAAAAAAGGCGAGTTACCTATACGTAACTCGCCTTTTATATTAATAGCATTATAGGTCGTTCAAAATAAAACCAATACATTAATAGCCACAAGCGACTGGTATCAATTTTCCTCGCTTGCTGCTAATACAGAGGCTACTAAAAATTCATCCCAGTCGCTCTGTATCGCTTTCAAAGTGAAGCACTATATCTAGAACGATAAGCGTTAAACGCCGCGTTTCTTCTCCAAAAATAGCATATCAATAACAATGAGTGCCACGCCAATGCTAATGCCCATATCGGCAATATTAAAGATTGGATAATGCCAAACGTCGGCATTATGCACATGGATAAAGTCAATCACATGACCATGTAGCAAACGATCAATCAAATTACCAACTGCGCCGCCAAGCACCAACGCCAGACCGAACGAGAGCAGCGTGGCTTTGCGCGGCGCTTTGATTAAATAGATAATCAAAAACAGCGACATTACCAGCGCCAAGCCTGAAAAAAACCACTTTTGCCAACCGCCTGCATCTGCCAAAAAGCTAAAAGCAGCGCCGTAGTTGTAAGCAAGCGTCCAGTTAAGAAACGGTTCAATTACGGGTACGGGGTCGTGAAAGGTCAGCTTGGTTTCCGCCAGCCATTTTGTCCACTGATCGATCATGATCACGACCAGCGACAACAGATACCACATAAAAGCGTGACGACCGTTAGCGATTACTTTTGGCGTTTTGGTCAAGCGGCTTCTTGGCGTGGTCGAGCTACCCGTTGTTGCATGCGCAGGCTTCGGCGAATGATCGACGTCAGCAGGCGGCAAGTTATTGTCTGTTGAATTAGGCATAGTGACGTACCTCGCCATCACCACTGACATTGGTCACACAGCGACCGCAGATTTCAGGATGTGCGCTATCTATACCGATGTCATCACGGATGTGCCAACAGCGCACACATTTAGTACCAGTCGCCGCGCTAACCTCTACCACTAAGTCTACCAATGCTTCCGTCTCGCTGTCCGTTTGCTCATTTGCCTGTTTGGCAGGATCAGTAGGCGCGTCACTCATTGGCTTTAGCGTGGCTTTACTGGTAATAAGGACAAAACGCAGCTCTTCACCCAGCTTGGCTAAGCTTTCTTGCATCGCACCATCTGCGTATAGGCTTACATCAGCAGATAAGTTGGCATTGATGATTTTTTCGCCACGTGCTGTTTCGATGTGTTTATTGACTAGGTCTTTAGCTAGCATGATACGTTGCCAGTCGTCACTGCTAATCGCGCTTAGCTCAAATTCAGGGAAGGTGTACCACTCTTCCGTAAACACATAGCTATCAGTGCCGTGTAATACTTCCCATGCTTCTTGCGCGGTGAATGACAAGATCGGTGTGATCCAGCGAATAAGCGCATGAGTAATATGATAGATCGCCGTTTGTGCTGAGCGGCGAGGCTGACCGTCCGCCTGCGTGGTGTACTGACGGTCTTTAATGATGTCTAAATAAAAGCTGCCCAAGTCCTGTGAACAAAACGCCGTCACATATTGCGTGACTTGGTGAAAGTCCATCGCATCATACGCGCTGATGATCTGTGCTTGTACCGTTTGCGCACGCTCAAGAATAAATTTATCCAAGCTCACAAGCTCATTGACATCGACGCTGTTTGTCGCTGGATCAAAGTCGTCAGTGTTGGCCAATAAAAAGCGCAGAGTATTACGGATACGGCGATACATATCGACCGCGCCTTTAAAGACCGTTTTACCCGCGCTCATCTCATAACGATAATCGCTAGACGCGATCCATAAACGCAGCATGTCCGCGCCCGTTTTGTTGATCTCTTCTTGCGGGGTGATGATATTGCCCAGTGACTTACTCATCTTGCGACCGTTTTCATCAACGACAAAACCGTGAGTCAATACTTGCTTAAACGGCGGACGCTCATAGATGGCCTCAGACGTCAATAAAGAGGTTTGGAACCAGCCGCGATGCTGATCTGAGCCTTCTAAATACATGTCAGCAGGATTGGTCAGCTCATCGCGCTGATCAAGAACGGCAAAGTGTGTCGTGCCAGAATCAAACCAGACGTCTAGCGTATCAGTCGCTTTGTCATAGTCAGCGGCTTCGCTACCTAAAAAGTCTTCACAGCTGGCATCAAACCACGCTTCAACGCCGCCAGCTTCAATTTTTTGCGCCGCCGTTTCCATTAGCTCAAGCGTGTTTGGATGCAGCTCACCTGTTTCTTTATGCGTAAAGAAAGTAATCGGCACACCCCATGTGCGCTGGCGTGAGATACACCAGTCAGGACGGCCTGTCATCATCGCTTCAATGCGGTTTTGTCCCCATGCTGGCGTCCAGTTGACTTTAGGAATATCAGCAAGCGCACGCTCGCGCAAGCCTTTGGCTTCCATACTGATAAACCACTGCGGGGTCGCACGGAAGATAATGGGTGATTTATGACGCCAGCAATGCGGATAGCTGTGCTCAATCTTGGTATGGCTGACTAGATGACCGTTATCATGCAGGGCGGCGATGATTTTTGGGTTGGCTTTATAGATATGCTCGCCTGCAAATATCGCGGCGCTGTCTAAATAAACGCCTGTACCGCTGACTGGGTTTTCAACTGGCAGGTTATATTTCAGCCCAACGATATAATCGTCTAAACCATGACCGGGCGCGGTATGAACCAGACCAGTACCACTGTCAGTGGTGACGTGATCGCCTAAGATAAGCGGCACTTGACGCTCTGCAATGAGTGGGTGCTGAGCCTTTAGACCTTCCAGCTCACGTCCTGATACGGTCGCAAGAACACCTTGGTTTTCTAATTTAAAAGCGGTCAGTGCGGTTTCAACCAAATCAGCCGCCAATAGCAAGTTGCCTTTTTCGGTGGCGACTACACTATAGTCGTGCTCAGGATGTACTGAGATGGCTTGGTTGGCAGGCAATGTCCAAGGCGTCGTCGTCCAGATAACAGCGGCAATGTTGTCCTCTATCGAATCCAAAGCGGCAACCTTGTCAGTACCGAGTACATCAAAGCTGACATAGATGGCATCAGAGACTTTATCCTGATATTCGACCTCGGCTTCTGCCAAGGCAGAGCTACAGTCCAAGCACCAGTTAACAGGCTTCATACCGCGAGTCACGTGACCATTGTCATGAATTCTAGCGAGCGCGCGTACGATATTGGCTTCTTGATGGAAGTTCATGGTCAGATAAGGATTGTCCCAATCGCCAAACACGCCCAAACGTTTGAAGTCGGCTTTTTGTAGCTCAATCTGTGTACTGGCATACTCACGGCACAGACCACGGAACTCAGTAGCCGAGACTTTTTGTCCGACTTTGCCGACTTTGGTTTCAACCTTTTGCTCGATAGGCAAACCATGACAGTCCCAGCCAGGCACGTATGGCGCATCAAATCCCGATAAGGTCTTTGATTTTACAATAATGTCTTTGAGTACTTTATTGACCGCGTGACCTAAGTGAATCTGACCGTTAGCGTATGGAGGGCCATCGTGCAAAATATACTTGGGCGCACCCGCGCGTGCCTGACGAATTTTGCCGTACACGTCGTCCGCTTCCCAAGCCGCCAGCCAATCAGGCTCACGTTTGGCAAGGTTTGCACGCATGGCAAAGGGGGTATCGGCAAGGTTTAAGGTGTCTTTATAATCGTGGCTTGGTGTATCAGTACTTTTATCAGTCATAAAGGTGTCTTTTTAAAAGGTAGAAGTGGATGAGAAAAATGGTGCAACATCAGGGATAATATTTAAAACAGGGCTCAGCTTACCGCTTAGACATTCATCATCGCGTTCTTATTAATAACGTTAAAGCGCTTTAAAAGCGGGTCAAAAGAATGTTTTGCAGCTTCGTATCTTATTTACAAGTCGCAAGCTGAATATCGGTGGTTTGCAAATAGGGTTACGTCAATAATAAATGCTAACGCGACGAATGCAACCTAAAATGTCGTTATCAGTGATAAAGGGCTATCATAAAGCCCAGTAAAACAATATGAGAATAAGGGCAGCTATTATATGACAAAAAGGATGGGGTAAAAAGAGCTGACCGGTGTTGCCTTTACTTTACCCTAAATTAATGGCTGACCTTATCAGCCGCGCACTGATAAAAACCTATGTTTAACCGACTAAAAGTGGTTACGGATGAGGGGTAATACCATGGCAAAACGCTAAAAAACCGATGATAACCATAGTCGTAATTTTAACAACCAAAGTGGCTGGATACCTGTCAAACCTTGAGTCATTTTACCCTCTTTCAAAACCACATATGACGGTGTGACTTGACCTTGCCAATCGTCAAAAATACTCCCTTGTTGGTCATTTATCGTGGTAAAACCATACTCGTTTTGGTTAAGGTAGCGATGCAATTCTTGATCCGTGCCGGATTGCACAGCAACCGTAACGACTGGATAAGTATTCGCTGCGGCAAGTTTTTCTATGGTAGGAGAGGTGATACGGCAAACAGAACACCACGTACCCCAAAAATATACCAATGTTGGCTTGTCATGACTCAAGGCTGCCAAATCAACCACTTGTCCTTGATAGTCAGTTAGTTGCAGCTGCGGACTGGCGGGCATGACAGGTTGTCGCCACCAGTTAATGGCCGTATAAATCACGATAAACATCAGACCATATAGCAGTACCGTTTTAAAGATAGACCACATTTTTTGTGTCGGTGCCTTCGTGTCAGACTGTTTTGTCATCGCCTGTTTTTTCTTACTCATATTGGTCGTCATGATAGTCGCTTTTTCATAATAAATGTTTTAAACAGATAAAAATAAACGGCTGAGTGGTCAGCCGTATTATTGAACTATGTTTTATATGACGCTCTTACTATATGAGTGATACAAGCTTAATAGTATTAGACAGTTAATCTTAACTAACTAACACAAACTCAAACCCATTAAGGCTTTTGGGCGCGATCTTGTAATGGGTCGCCTGTTAATACGCTACCTGAGTTTTCAAGGCGCTCTTCATCGCTCAATTTGCTGGCTGGAATTTTCGCTTTTCGTTTCCATTTTAGGCTAAACAAATCATCGCGGCGATCAATGAGGTTATGTACTGAGCCTTCGTTACGCACATGCGTGAGCTTATCTAAATTCAAGTCTGAGAAGAAGATCATTTCAGTATTGGGCGTTGTTTCTGCCATAATCGCATCATGAGGGAACGCGAAGTCTGATGGTGAGAAAATAGAAGACTGCGCGTACTGAATATCTAAGCTCTCAACTTGTGGTAAGTTGCCTACAGAGCCGCAAATCATAACGTAACATTCGTTTTCAATTGCTCGTGCTTGGGCGCAGTGGCGCACACGCAAGTAGCCGTTTTTGGTGTCGGTCCAAAAAGGAACAAACAAAATATCCATGTCATCAAGCGCTAGTAGGCGGGCAAGCTCTGGGAATTCGATGTCATAACAGACCAAGATACCAATGCGACCAGCATCTGTATCGAATACTTTGACCTCGTCACCGCCTTCGATGACCCAAGCGCTACGCTCGTGAGGCGTGATATGTATTTTGCGCTGCTCTTCAACCGTACCATCGCGGCGACACAGATAGCTGACATTGTATAAGGTATCGTCTTCATCCAGTAATGGCATGGAGCCTGTAATGACGTTGACGTTATAGCTAACGGCTAAATGCGAAATCTCGTTTTTGAACCATTCGGTATAACCTGCCAAAAAGCGAATCGCGATGTTTTGATCGGTGGATTCGCATAGACCCATCAATGGCGCGTTAAAGAATTCTGGTAAACAAGCAAAGTCTGAGTTGTAATCCGCCATGACATCGACAAAGAATTCAACTTGCTGTAGTAGCTCTTCAGGTGACTCCACCTCACGCATCTGCCATTGGATACCACCAATACGCACTTCTGACTTGCGCGTGTTTGGCTTATAGTCTTTTGGCTCGTAATAAATATTGGCCCATTCAAGTAGGGTGGCAAATCCTTTCGACTGCGTATCATCAGGCAAATAAGCGGTTAGAATACGTTTGACGATAAAGCCATTCGACAATTGAAAAGACAGCGCCGGATCATGAATTTCACGTGACGCGACGGCATCGATATATTCGCCCGGTGTTAGATCTTGGTGATTGTGATAATTAGGAATGCGTCCACCGGCCAAAATGGCACGGAAATTAAGCTGACGACATAACTCTTTACGCGCATCATAAAGCCTGCGACCTAAACGGTAACCGCGATATTCTGGATCAATCAAGGCATCTAAACCATAGATGGCATCGCCTTCTGGATTGTCTCTGATGATCTCTTTTTGACCAATCAAATCATCATAGGTATGCGGGTTTGAAAACTTGGCATAATCAACGCGCATGGATAGGACAATCCCAATCAACTGATCATGGTCAAACAAGGCAATCTGACCTTCAGGGAAAGCATCAATCAAGGTGTGTATAGTGGTCTTTGACCAAGCGCCGCCTAGGTTGACATAGACACGATCCATCAGCTCTTTTAACTGCGGATAGTCTTTTTTCTTGATTTCAGCGATTGTTAGGTGAAAGTCATCTAATTTTTCTATTTTGCTCATAATCTTCCTGTTTTGGCTCTTTACTGGTGGTAGGGATATCAAAGGTGAATGCGTCACAAGATTTGAGCTAGCAAGTCTTTGTGTAACAGATACGATAAATAGATTTCAATGATTGAATATTATCGTTACAATGATTTATCTTTGCATTTACAATACGTTATAACGATATTCTATCTCATTTAGCTCATCGATTTTGGCGTTATTGGCTCTGATTGGATGAATGTATGGGTCAGAATCATTATTAAATCGACCTTAAAATTTACGACGAATGACAGCCGTGGTTAACATAATCCGATATTTATAGCTGTTTTCAAACGAATGGTCTTTGTCATTTCTCTATATTAGGGCGTGTTGATCATTCACAAATAGGCACTGCTGATTGCTAAAATCATTTCAGACAAGGCACCAATCGAAGATAATGCTCATGCCTTAGCAAGAGTGGTAACGCAGTATGAGATGATTTTAGCATCAGCCTAAAAGGACAGAACGCTTTTTTGCCACTTCATTGATAAAAATAGACGTATAGAATGACTATACTTACTCTGTTTATCTTCGAATTGTCTAAAAAATCGTCTCTGTCAGTGCCATGGTTGAATAATCAAACACGCCCTAGAATCGCAAAACTTTTACATAGCATTTCTCAGTACGTTTCGTTCCAAATGCCTTTTATTTTGCTCGCTATCATAACAAGCTACCTCCTCAATGACAGTCTAACGTGGTAATTATTTGCTGCGATTTTGTGAGTCAGTATTCTTTGTTCTTTTGGGCATCGTTTTGTTTTTTGTTTCAATTTACCGTTTAACGGCGGCTTTTTAGGATGGTTTGTTATGCCCGTAAATCATGATAATAGAATCAGTATGGATGATGAGATAGAAGACTCAGCGCTGATTCAACTGGTCTACGTCAGTAGCCTGACGTTTGTTTCACGTCTAAATGCCTCAATATTTGAGGACGTAGAACGTCATGCACGCGATTATAATCAGCAGCATGGCATCACTGGTATCTTATGTTATGGCAATGGTCAATTTTTACAATGCATCGAAGGTCAAAAAGCGCACGTGTTTGCATTAAAGGAGCGTATTTTTGCTGATGATCGTCACAAAAACGTTGAGACATTATTACTGCGTACCATAGAGCACCGCAGCTTTAGCGATTGGCGTATGCGTATGTTATTTTTGGAGCGCTGGCTGTGGTCACCTGCAAGCAAAAAGCAAGCCGCGCTGTTATCGCCATACTTGCCGTTTTTTCCACATGATTGGTCGCCGAGTCGTACTGAGCACTTTTTAGAGCTTATCAAAACTTTTGATCACCCGCCGCACATCCAAGCAGCAGGTATTACTTATAATGCGATGGGTAATATGTTTCGTCATGTCGCTGCACCGCATCAAGCGTTTTTAATCGTCCAAGGCTTTTTAAGTGTATTGCTTATTATGGGTCTGGTGCTGCTGTATTATTGGTAAGTCAAATAGAGCAGCCTTGATGTTTTTATAAATTGTATGTTGTATAAAATGAAAAAAAGACGCAACCTTTTTGAGGTCGCGTCTTTTTTTGAGGCTTTATAATCACCTTTGCAAGGTTTTATAGTCAGCCTCGCTATTCATGTATCAATTCTATTTGGAATTGGCTATAAAACAGCCGATTACATATCAAAAATCTTACCACGGTTCATAATATTGTTCGGATCAAACACTTTTTTGACCGCTTTTAAGTACTCAATCTCAGTCTCGCTGCGGCTGTAGTGTAGATATGGCTTTTTGGTCATACCCACGCCGTGCTCAGCCGACACCGAGCCACCATACTTCTGCACCGTATCAAACACATATTTATTGACGATCTGACACTCCGCAAAGAAAGCGTCTTTGTCCATATTTTCAGGCTTTAAGATATTCAGATGCAAATTACCATCGCCAATATGACCAAACCAGCACACCTCAAAGTCGGGATAGTTACTGCTGACAATTTCATCAATCTCTTTGATAAAGTCCGGCACGTAGCTTATCAGGACAGACACATCATTCTTATAAGGCGTAAACACAGAAATGGTCTCTGAGATATATTCGCGCAGCTTCCACAGCTCTGCCGCTTGTGACAGGCTTTGACTCATCACCCCATCGACGACCCAACCTTGCTCTAGGCAATGCTCAAAGATGGTCATGGCTTTATCCATGATAGGCTCGTAAGAGGCCTCAAATTCAATCAGGGTATAAAACTTGGTACGCGACTCAAACGGCTCTTGTACTTGACCATGCGCCATCAGCTTATCAATGGCAACATCATCAAAGAATTCAAACGCGGTCAAATCGATCTGTGCTTGAAAGGCCGATAGCACATTCATCACATCCGTAAAGCTGTCCATACCCAGCACCATAACGCTCAAGTCTTGCGGCTGACGCTCAAGTTTGATTTGGGCATGGGTCACCAAACCAAGTGTGCCCTCAGCACCGATAAAGAGCTGGCGCAAATCATAGCCAGTGGCGTTTTTGACCATGCCACGATTGAGGTGCAAGATATCTCCTTTGCCCGTGACAACCGTCAGCCCCATGATCCATTGACGGGTCATGCCATAGCGGATGACTTTAATGCCGCCAGCATTGGTGCCAATATTGCCGCCCATTTGGCTCGAACCTGCTGAGGCAAAGTCGACCGGATAGTAGAGACCTTTTGCTTCGGCGAACTGCTGTAATTGCTCAGTTACGACACCCGCTTCAATCTCAACCATGCGATCGGCTGGATAAAATTGGCCGATACGGTTCATTTTATCGAGACTGACCACCATTTCGCCATTGGCAGCGACGGCGCCCGCAGACAGACCAGTACGTCCACCGCTTGGGGTGAGAACCACATTATGCTCATTGGCAAGTAGGACGATGGTCTGTACTTGTTCGGTGGTCTTTGGAAAGACGATGGCGGCGGCATTGGGCGGAAAGTGTTTGGTCCAATCTTTGCCCCAATGCTCTAAGCTCTCGGCATCGGTTTTTATTTGGCTTGGGTCAAACTGATGGGCATCAAGTAGGGCGCTGAGTATCGTTTGGACAGCGGCTGTATTGGTCTCAGATGGGCTTTGGCTAGATAAAGAAGTCATGGTCAAATCTCAGTAAAAACGTAAGCGCTATGCATAAAGGGGATTATTATATCGCTAAATTGATATAACGAAATCTATATAACTATGTTTATATAATTGTGTATATATAACGGAAAGTTGGTTGTTGGGATAGTGATAAGGTGAAATGACTATATTCGTTTCAATCATAATTCGTTTCAATCATATCTATTTAAACTAAGCTTGGCAAAACAGTCTGACCTAAGAGGACACTAACAGTAAAGAGCCGCTTAATAAATTGTGAACATAATAGTTCACTATACCATAAAAAGTTTTCAGGCTTGATAATCAATAATTCATCTAATCAGCTAACATCGACGCTAGATTTTGTGTAAGATATCTAGACTGTTTTCGTTTCATTCATCATAGATTATCCCTTAGATAATCTTATAAGACAATTATAGGACAGTTCTCACATGGCGTTATCACTACAAAAAGACAAAATCCGGTTTTTATTGCTTGAAGGTCTGCATGACAATGCGTTAAAAGTATTGGAAGGCGCGGGTTATCACAATATCGAGAATATCAGTCACGCGCTTGATAAAGACGAGCTGATCGAAAAGATCAAAGATGCTCACTTTATCGGTATTCGCTCGCGCACTCAGCTGACCCGTGAAGTCCTAGAGCATGCCCAAAAGCTTATCGGAATTGGGTGCTTTTGTATCGGTACCAATCAAGTTGATCTAGACGCCGCCCGTGACTTAGGTATTCCTGTCTTTAACGCGCCATTCTCGAACACACGTTCAGTGGCTGAATTGGTATTGGCAGAAGCCATCATGCTGTATCGCGGCATCCCTGAAAAAAATGCCACCGTACATCGCGGCGGCTGGGGTAAGTCTGCGACCAACTCGCATGAAGTACGTGGCAAAACTATCGGTATCGTCGGTTACGGTTCTATCGGCTCGCAGTTGTCTGTATTGGCAGAAAGCTTCGGTATGAAAGTCATCTATCATGATGCTGTGACCAAATTGCCACTTGGTAACGCGGTGCAAGTCGGTAGCTTAGAAGAGCTGTTGTCAACGGCTGATATCGTGACGTTGCACGTACCTGATGTGCCAAGCACACGCTATATGATGAAAGCGGAGCAGTTCGCTCAGATGAAAGAGGGCAGTTACTTTATTAATGCCGCTCGCGGTACGTGCGTCGAGATTGACGATCTTGCCGCTGTGCTTGAATCTGGCAGATTATTAGGCGCGGCCATTGATGTGTTCCCAAAAGAGCCAAAATCAGCTGACGAAGAGTTTGAATCGCCACTGCGTAAGTTTGACAATGTCATCTTGACGCCGCATATCGGCGGCTCAACGCAAGAAGCACAGGCCAATATTGGATTAGAAGTTGCTGAGAAGTTCGTCAGATACTCTGATCAAGGCGATACAGCGACCGCTGTTAACTTCCCAGAAGTTTCTGTACCGTTTAAAGAAAATTCACACCGTCTGCTTCATATTCATAAAAACGTACCGGGCGTTCTGTCGCAGATCAACCGTCTGTTTGCAGAAGCAGGTATCAACATTTTAGCCCAGAGTCTGATGACTGAAGGCGATGTCGGTTATCTGGTGATGGATGTTGACTACAATGATTCAGATGCGGCACTAGACCAACTCAAAGACGTAGAAGAAACGATTCGCGTACGTATTTTGTTTTAAGTTATATTTATACTCAAAATTTGTAGTCCATAAAGCAGTAGCAGGCCATTGATATAATAGCCTGCTATTTTTTTGCCATACTTTATGTCAGTACTATAAGCAAATATATAATCAAGTCTAAATAAAAAGAGACGCGCATGAGAATGTGATACTGGCATACATTTCCCTTGCTTGCTTGCTGTGCCTGCGCAGACAAATACTGCGCAAAATGTACGCCATTATTCCCGTATTTTCATAGTGAATCGACTATACAAACAAAAAAGATGCCGCCATTAACGAATTAATGGCGGCATCTTTTTTGTTTGATTGGCAGTAAATTTATTTTACTTTGCTTTTATTGGCTTCTTCTGCACGACGACGCGCTTCAATCTTGGCCGCTTTGCGTTTATCTATCACATCCATGACGTCACTACCGATATGGGCTTCACCACGCTCCTTTGCCAATTGCATTTGATGCTCGCGCTCGCGGAAACGGGCCTTTTGCTCGTCCGTGGCTTTGTCAATACAATGTGGGCATGACTCGCCTTTAATATAAGCAGGGCTTTGCATGTCATCGCTAGTAATGGGCATACGGCAAGCAAAACACTGCTCGTAATTGCCTTTTTCTAAGTTGTGATTGACCGAAACGCGATTGTCAAAGACAAAACAATCGCCTTGCCACATAGAGTCGCTAGCTGGGATTTCTTCTAGATATTTCAAGATACCGCCTTCTAGATGATAGACTTCTTCAAATCCTTGTTCGCGCATATAGGCCGTAGATTTCTCACAGCGGATGCCGCCTGTACAGAACATGGCGACCTTTTTGTGCTTGGCTGGATCTAGCTCTTTTGCAACGTATTCTGGAAACTCGCGGAAGGTCTCGGTATTGGGGTTGACTGCGTTTTGAAACGTACCGATTTGCACTTCATAATCGTTACGCGTATCAATTAAGATAACATCAGGGTCTGAGATGAGTGCATTCCACTCGCTTGGCTTGACATAACGACCGACCGATTGTAATGGATCGATATTTTCGACACCCATGGTCACGATTTCTTTTTTGAGTTTTACTTTGGTGCGATAAAACGGCTGCGCATCGGTATAAGATTCTTTAAAAGTAAACGTACCTATGGCTTCGATACTACGCAGATACTCAAGGACATTGTCGATACCTTGGCGTGTGCTAGAAATCGTCCCGTTAATGCCTTCAGCAGCAATCAATAACGTGCCTTTGACATCATTGTCGAGCATGGTGTCTAAAATGGGATTGCGGTACTGCTCAAAGTCAGCAAAGCGCGTGAACTTATATAAAGCGGCAACCACGATATTGTTAGTGATGCTGTCGTAAGTGGGGGCTGATTTGTTATCGGTCACAGCGCTATTTTGGATATTGCTATCTTGAGTGGTGCTCATGTCTTTCTCCTGCTGGCTGGGTCGCAAACCCAGTGCAATACGTTAAGTTTTTTGAGGTGATAAAAACATTGGTGCAATTGTGGAATTCGCCAATGCGCGCGTAGTGTAGCAAATTTTGATAGTATTTTGAATGGGTTGTATTGAAATGTTTTATAAATATTGAGCTGATTGCCTAGATAATAAACAACAAAAAAGCCCAGTAAAATACTGAGCTTTTTTATTGTTCGCTGCGTAAAGTAAGCGCTGGGCTTACTTACTCTGGAACCAAGTATCTGCTTTGTTGCGAGCACTAGCAATATCAGCGCTTGATAAGTTCAATGCTAACTGACCAATTTTACCGCGTGCTTTGTTGCGAACTTTTTCATCTAACATGCCATCACGAGCCGCCAAGTCATACCATTTATAAGCATCAACCAGATTTTTTTGCTTCTCGTCTAATAAGGCAAGCGTATAGCTGGCACGGTTATCGCCACGCATTGCTGCTTTTTCTAACCAAAGGCGCGCCTGTTGCAAGTTAGGCTGGACACCTTCACCGCGTAAGTACATGATCGCAAGGTTTAACTGAGCTGGAGCTACGCCTTGGTTGGCGGCTTTGGTGTACCACTGGACAGCTTGCTGAGTATTTTGAGCAATGCCTTCACCTTTTTGCAAACGTTTGGCCAGATAAAACTGAGCGTGATCGTTACCTTGAGCAGCACGACTAGATAACTCGCTGACAGGCATTAACTCAAAACGTGAAGTATCCAGTGGCACGTTTGATATTAACTCAGCATTGGCAAAACCTGCACAAGAGAACAAAGCAGTAAATAATGCGGCTTTTAATAATTTCATAGCAGCTCCAAAATTAGGCAGTTAATAAGCAAATAAAAAATTGTACCGCCAGATCAGATTGGGCGGTTATAACAATTAGGTGGAATCTTGCAATACCAGCTTACCTAATCGTTAGCAATATAATTTGTCGGGGTAGTGTGGCGCTCATCCCAATGAATCCGACGAACGGTCATTTTAGGGATGCGGTCGACACTATTTTGCTAGCTTAACACCCATACTTACGAAACTCAAATACTAATTACACGAAGTTGCCCTTAGTTATACCTCATTGTCCCTAATAAAATCAAAAGGTTACTTAATTGTAAAAATAAAATAACACTTCGTTAAGGTTAATAATTGTACCAAGATATTGCAAAACTATTTATTGAGCCAAAACCACTTTTATTAAAAGTTAAATAAGCGGTGATATTATTTTGGTTGGCGTTTGGTGACGCGATAGATAGCAACATCTGCCAACAGATTAGGTGCTTGCCGTATTAAGGTTTTCATCAAGGGATTATGACCTTTTTCAGAATCACTGACCGCGAAGCGATTGATAATATGTATGTCGTGCTGCGCGCACAGCTGTTCAAAGTCTTTAAATGTACAAAGATGAATATTTGGGGTGTTATACCATTCATAAGGCAGCGCTTCTGAGACGGGCATCAATCCTTTTAATCCCAAATGCAGACGGTTTTGCCAATGAGCAAAGTTTGGGAAGGTAATGACGGCCTCACGAGCAACTCGCAGCATATCGAGAAGCAATACATCGGGCGATTTCACGGCTTGTAGGGCGCGCGCCATAACGACCGTATCAAAGCTGTTATCAGCGAAACGCGCCAAACCATCATTGAGATCTTGCTCAATAATAGACAAGCCTTTGGCAATGCCATCATTGATTTTTTCTTCATCAATCTCAAGTCCATAACCTGTCACGCCGCGATTTTGCTGCAAATGCGCGAGCAACTCGCCATTGCCGCAGCCCAAATCGAGTACATGTGACTGCGGGGCAATCCAGCGCTCAGCCAATTGATGATCCATTCTCATGAGCGCGCTCCTGTTTTTTTATGGCTATTGCTTGGCTGACTATCGGTAATAAATGGTGCGGTTAAAAACCCTTTGACAGCGCCCATGTAGCGTGGGATATCAAATAAGAACGAATCATGACCATGCGGCGCGTCGACATTGATGTAGTTGACAGGTTTGCCCGTCGCCATCAGGGCATCGACGATTTCTTGCGAGCGTTCTGGAGCGAAACGCCAGTCCGTGGTAAATGACACCACCAAGTACTGACATTGTGTATGAGCAAAAGCGGCTTTAAGCGCCGATAGTTCTTGCTGGCGGTTATGTTCGCTATTATTTATATTGTCAGTGATAACCGCTAGATCGTCATCTAACGCATCTTGAGAGACCGTTTTGGTAGCGTTTAATGATTCGGCGATTGACTGATCAAGTGGCTGTTTCAGTGGCTGGTCAATTGATGACTCTGTCACCTCAGATTGCGCGGATGAATAGTCACGCGTGGGGTCAAAGTAATCTAACGCTTTTGTCATCAGCAAATACGTATTGGCATCAAAGTTTTCGCTAAAGCGCTCGCCTTGATAGCGCAGATAACTCTCAACTTGAAACTCCACATCGTAGCCATACATAAATTTGCCCGATTTTAAATCGCGACCAAATTTGGCTTTCATCGCATCGTCTGTCAAATAGGTAATATGACCGACCATGCGCGCTAAGATAAGACCGCGCCGAGGATACGTACCAGCTTGTAAGTAGCGACCATCCTTAAAATCAGGGTCAGAGAGAATCGATTGACGGGCGACCTCATTGAAGGCGATATTTTGCGCCGATAGCTTAGGCGTGCTGGCGATGACCACGCAGCGCTTGAGACGATCTGGATAATCGACCGACCACTGCAATGCTTGCATTCCGCCCATAGAGCCGCCAACGACCGCATGCCAAACGTCAATCCCAAGGCGGTCTGAGAGCATGGCTTGGGTTTTTACCCAGTCCTTAATTGTAACCAAAGGAAAGTCAGGACCATAGACGGGCGAGTCGCTATGCTTGTTTGAGGTGCTGCCTTCTGAATGGTCGCTGTCTGGATTGATTGAGGTTGGGCCCGTTGAGCCAAAGCAGCTACCGATGTTGTTGACACACACGACATAAAATTGATTGGTATCGATGGACTTATTGGGGCCAATCATATTGTCCCACCAGCCTGCTTTTTTATCGTCGCTACTATGAAAACCGGCGGCGTGATGACTGCCTGACAAGGCATGACAAATAAGCACCGCATTTGACTTATCGCTATTGAGCGTCCCATAAGTCTCAATGATGAGATCGAAAGAGGGCAAAGTTCGATTACACTCTAAAGTTAGTGGCTCGGCGAAATGAAAAACTTGAGGCGTGACGATACCCACTGAGCCAACTGAGCCCGCTAAATCGTGAGCCTCAGTCGAATCGGCTGTCTCTTTGGAAAGAGGATTACTGGTATTATTAGGGCGTGCGTTCAAAACTACCTCGCAAGACAACAATCATGAATAAAATAAGGAGGATAATATATCGGTAGACTGTTTTGCCGATATTGTTTTTTACGTAAGTGGCTTTTAACCAAATTATATCAGCCTATTGTATGGTGATGCGCATATGAGTACAACCTTCGCGCGAGGTCTTTCACGCTTAGTTTTCATTATGGTTATATAAGAGCGGACAATGCCCCAATACTCCAATACCTTAATGACCCTTGGGTGTCAAATTGTATAAGGGCACTTTCGTCATGCCTTATTAATAGATAAAATGCTACACTAACAAGCCTTACTGAAAACCTTACTGACAAACCGTTGATGCAACCGTGCTTTAACCATCTCTGATCAGATAACGTCTGACATCTTAGGGTGTTTTTTTCTCATTAACCTAAACATAAACCCAAACATGAAATAGTGCTGCTATGAAACCTGAATTGCCCCCACGTATTGCCGTCCTATTAGTCAACCTTGGTACCCCTGATGAGCCGACTGCCCCTGCCGTACGTCGTTACCTAAAACAGTTTTTATCAGATCCTCGCGTCATTGAAATTCCAAAATTTTTATGGGCGATTATTCTAAATCTGTTTGTCTTACCCAGTCGTCCCAAACGTGTGGCAAAAGCTTATGCCAGTATTTGGGAAGGGGATTCGCCCATTCGTAAGATTCTAAAAAGCCAAGTGGAGCTATTAGAGCCGCGTTTGGCCAATACGGCCGCACCGTTTCGGGTCTCTGTGCATCCAGCGATGAGCTATGGTAATCCTGGTTTGCCGGATGTGATGGATAATTTGCGAAGCGAAGGGGTGGATCATTTTGTCATCTTGCCTTTGTTCCCGCAGTATTCTGCGTCTTCAGGTGGTGCGGTGTATGATGCGCTGACGAAATGGACGCTGAAGCAACGCAATTTGCCAAACTATACCATTGTCAAAGATTACTTTGCCCATCCGCTATATATTCAGGCGTTGGCAGAATCCATACGCCGTTATCAGGCGGAACATGGCAAGCCTGACAAGTTGATGTTTAGCTTTCACGGTATTCCGCAGCCTTATGCTGACAAAGGCGATCCGTATCCTAAGCGTTGTAAATGTACAGCAGCCCAAGTGGCGCATGCGCTTGGTTTGCAAGCGGATGAATGGATCATCAGCTTTCAATCACGCTTTGGTAAACAAGAATGGGTCAAGCCCTATACTGATGTGGTGTTAGAAGACTGGGGTCAGTCAGGCGTGCGCTCAGTACAAGTGATTAGTCCAGCTTTTTCAGCCGATTGTTTAGAGACCCTAGAAGAGCTGGCGATTGAAAACCGTGATAATTTCTTGAATGCAGGCGGGCAAGAATATCACTATATCCCAGCATTGAACTTGGATGAGATACATATTGATTTGCTCGAAGCCCTAAGTGCACCGTTGGTTAAAGGCTGGGCGGGAACCTTGGATGGTTGGGCATAAACCAGTCAAATGAGCGCCAGTCTGATGTAAAAATACCGAGCCTGCCTAGGGTTCGGTATTTTTTTGTCTAAAAAGTTTTTGTCAAAACGGTTTCTGTCTAAATAGTTTCTGTCTAAAGAGATTTGATGCAAATAGACCAAATAGCTATAGTGAAAAAAAGTTGAGATTGTCATTAGCAATGTGCAAAACTATGACACAGTTTCCCGTTATTCATTTTGAGGATTAAGATGTCAGTCTCCAACAGCTCGTCCCACGATATCTCATTACAAAAGCCAAGCGGTCAACCGCCAGAGCTACCGCCAATGGATGAGTATGGCAATCTGCTGCCACAATTACTGTCCGCGCCTAGATCTGGTAGCGCTGGCTGGGGTGTCAGCTGGATTACCAATGCGTTATCGATTTTTAAAGATCATTTTTTATTATGGATAGGCATTGGGACGGTCTACTTAATTATTATGGCGATTGCGAGCGCTATCCCTTTTCTTAACCTAGTTTTTTCTCTTCTCTCATTTGTCTTTGTGGGTGGCATAATAAAAGGCGCTGATGCACAAGCCACAGGCAAAGCGCTTAGATTCGATCATCTCTTTTCCGCATTTAGTACGCATTTATGGCCATTAATTGTTTTGTTGTTACTCTACGTCATCGAATTAATTATTATTTTTGTGCTTATTATCTTTATATTTTTTATTGGCATGTATTTATTGAACGGTATGCCCAGTGCGGACGATATGGTACTGGCATCCGAGCAAATGACCAATGGTACAATCGCAACTCTATTACTGACATTGCTATTCACTATGATCCTTCTTTTTCCGCTAATGATGGCTATCTGGTTTGCCCCTGCTTTAATCGTGCTACACAATATTCGTCCTACTGAGGCAATGAAAATGAGCCTTGATGGGTCACTGAAAAACATATGGCCCCTATCTATCTTCTTCTTGGTAGGGCCTATTCTTGCACTACTGGGTGCGTTGTTCACGCTGGGACTGGCTGTATTGGTGTTGGTGCCAATTGGGATGATTACCTATTACACCAGCTACCGAGACGTTTGGACTGACCAACCACTATCAGATGTATAAAAAATCGTTGTTAAGACAGATTTTGATACGCTGGTTTTTGGTAATACGGCAAGTCATTTAACCATAAAAAAGCCTGCTCAATAAGAGAGCAGGCTTTTTTTACGTTAGGACAGGTTGCGGCTGTTGTTAGAAGTTAGAAGTTAAAAATTATCATCGTTACTTCGTTCGGCGGCTTCTGTATCTGCAATATCGACCACGTCTGGATAATCAGGATCATCGAGGTTGTCTTGAACCAACACTTCATCAATGCGGGCTTCATCGACATTTTGGCGATGCATAGGCGTTGCTCCTTGAGTCGCATCCGTACCCACTTCTGAATTATCAAATCCAGCACTATTATCAATCACATCATCGTTATCAATGGTATGCAGCATAGGGTTGTCTAAATCGACCAGTTGATTGTCCTGATTGTCAGAATTGTTATTGTCAGAGTTGTCACTACGACGAGTGTTACTATCGATACGATCCATCTCTTCTGGGAGTGGGTTCTTGGTGTTGTCCATGTTGGAGTCCTTATTATTATTGATGGCAAATAGGTTGTTTTGTTTATCAAGGTCAGTTTGACGGGTTATGATGATGGCTAATAGTGGTAAGGTGTCACAGCATGTTCAAAAAATGTAAGACAACCAAAAAACCAAGAAGGCCTAATATGCGAGCTGTTCGTCAATTACTCATTACATTGTCAGCCATAGGCGGCGTAGCGAGCTTAAGCGCTTGCGAGCGTTTGCCCTTTACCTATAGCGGCTCTAACAGTAATGTTGATATAGAGCAGCCGCTTGTCATCGATGCCAAACTACCCACTGCCAGTGCAACGATAGATTGTGCAGCGCTAGTTCCTAATCAAACAGTGACCGTAAAAGGTCATAGTGTCATTAGCCAAGGCTGTGACTTGACAAAAAAATCAATACGTTTTGAGCTGGATACCTCGGACAGCTCGCTTGATTGCCAAGGTGCGCGGCTTAGTACGGCGGAGGATGATTTGTCAAAGGCAAGTGCGATTACCATCCAGCCTAAGACCGATGGCGCGATACATAATATCGCTGTGGCCAATTGCCATATAGATGGCTATGGTCATGCCCTCCATATTCGCCAATATAGCAATCCTAACCAGCGTTATGCGCGTGGTTTGATTGCGCCTGCTACCAATCGAGCGCTTGCACCAAGTGATATTCGAATCAGTAATGTCACTAGCCGCAACAGTATCAATAGCGGTATGTTCGTGGGTGACCATGTGCATGGCGTCACTTTTGATAAAATACGTATTCAAAACGCAGGTACGGTCGGATTATATTTAGAATTCGGTAGCCGCGATAATGTGATTAAAAACTCAGTCTTTGTGGGAAATGGCTTTCGAAAATTTAAGCCCAACCGTGAGGCCATTGCGGTTGATTCTTCTAGCAACAACCTTATTGAGCACAATCGTTTTATCCATAATGGCGCAGGTGGCGTACTTTTATATCGCAATTGTTTTGAGCATGCTGATGATGAATCGAGGAGCAATCATTTTAAGCGGACTGAATCGAGCCGTGACAATATGATCCGTCACAATATTTTTCAAGAGGAGCCGGTTGGGGTTTGGGTCGCTTCAAGACAATCACGCAATTTAAAAGGGTTTGAATGCGGCGCTTATTTGATTAAACAAACCCCATTTGCCAGTTATCACATGGACAGTGCCAAAGACAATCAGATTATCGATAATCGTTTTGAGCACGTAGAGCAGGGGATTATTATCGAAGATGACGACACGCTCATTAGCGGCAATCAGTTTGCAGCAACGGTCAGCGCGCCTATCAGCATTGGCTCTGAGATACGTGAAGAGAGTCAGGCAGGCGCGGTAAAAGGGACAGTGGTTAGAGACAATGTTTTTATCGATAAGACAACCGAACAGGCGATAAAGGTTCGAGAAGCAAGCAAAACGGCCACTCGTATTGAGTAGCCGTTATGGGAAATAATTTATGCTAATAAAGTGATGGCAAGAAACGTATAGGCCTATTTGGCACCAATCTTGGTATTGATCCAGCGCACGAGCGGGTCAGGGCTGACCTGAGTGAGTCGATGTAAGAATTTGGCTGGCAAGCCAACAGGATAATGGGTAAAAGAAATCTTTTGATTAGGACGGTCAGCGAGTTTACATAAGGTTTTTGCCACATCATCAACGGTGAGACGAATGCCCATTCGCTCAATACTGGTGACACTTATCCCTTCGGTCATATCCGACTTGACCCACAGCGGCATGACATCAATCACTTTAATACCGCGCGCCTCATACTCAACGTTTAACGCTTCAGTCAAACCGCGTACAAAAAACTTAAGTGCTATACTAAGTTCGACTCATCACGTTGCTTATTAAGGACTTTTTTCTCATAATAAGGTAGAGAAAGCCGCCATAAATACACCAGCGCAATCGTATAAATCAGCGTTTCTGATAGTTCTTCAACCAGCTCTCCAATACTTTCAGGGATGACAATGGCGCGTTCACCCATGTACTGTAATACCGCCAATATAGCGACACTCACGTATAAGTACCAAGGGACTTTTTTTAATATCGCCCAAGTATAGCGCCTTGCGTAAACCAGCAGACCAATGATCGTCAAGTAAATGATCGTGAGTACCACATCTTCCCACCAATAATAAGACTGGCTAAGTAAAGTGAAATCACTTGGCACCCACAAATCAGGTAGATAGTTTAACTCTCGACGCAGTACGGCGACGAATATCAATATCCCTGCCAACCAAAAGGCACGGGCGTATTTGAGCGAACTTTTCATCAGATACTGTCCGCAGCGTAGCAAACAGATCAGTAAAATTATATTTCCGGGGATTTCAATCATGCTTTCGGGACCTGTGATAATAACCTCCTAACTTTTCAAAATAAAAAAGTGAGCACAAAGACTCACTTTATATCAAAACTTATCGTACTGACTTTTGAGGAAGACGTATTATAACGCCAATTGTATACTTATGTTATGCGCTTCCTGCCACTAATGGGTCATTAGAAATAATAAAGATGAAATACGTCATATAATGAACTAAAATGCCGTCAACAAACCCATTGACGGCATCGATGATCTTTAATGCGCCTCATCCCAGTTCTGACCACTATCAGTCTCGACCAGCAACGGCACCGCAAAGTCGACGTTCCAGCCTTTCTCTACCGCGGTCGTCGTCAATACATCTTGCATGGCATCAGTGATCAATTGACTGATTTCATCCACTTTATCGGCATCCACTTCAAACACCAATTCATCGTGGACTTGTAGCAACATCTTAGCTTGATCTTTGGGCAATACTTTATCGACCGCAATCATCGCAAGCTTAATCAAATCAGCGGCTGAGCCTTGCAGCGGTGCGTTGATTGCCGCGCGTTCAGCACCTTGCTTGACCATGCGATTGCTGTGATTGATATCAGGCGTGTAGAGCTTGCGGCCCAATATGGTCTCGACATAGCCGTGTTCATAAGCACTGGCACGCGTATTGATCATATAGTTTTTGACGCCAGGATAACGCTCAAAATACATATCGATATAGTCTTGTGCTTCGCCGCGGCTCATTTGCAGCTGCTTGGCAAGTCCAAAAGCACTCATGCCATAAAGCAAGCCAAAGTTAATGGCTTTGGCATTACGGCGCTCGGTTGGCGTCACGTCCGCAACGTCTTTACCAAGTACTTCAGCGGCAGTCGCTGCGTGAATGTCCAGCCCTTCATTAAAGGCGTGGGTCAAGTGATTATCACCGGAAAAATGCGCCATCAAACGCAGCTCAACTTGCGAGTAATCTGCTGCCAATATCACGCGGCCTTCTGGCGCGATGAAGGCTTGGCGAATCAGACGACCAGTCGCGGTACGAATCGGAATGTTTTGTAAATTGGGTTCGGTTGAAGACAAGCGCCCTGTACTGGTTAATGCTTGATGATAGCTGGTATGAACGCGATCCGTTTCGCTATCGGCAACATTATCAAGGGCGTCGGTATACGTACTTTTTAATTTAGACAGCCCGCGATATTCAAGGACGATCTCCACCAATGGATGGTCAATCTTTGACAAGACCGCTTCGCCCGTCGAGTATTGACCAGACTTGGTTTTTTTACCGCCAGCAACGCCGAGCTTCTCGAATAATATCTCACCAAGCTGCTTTGGAGAGCCTAAATTAAATTCTTCGCCTGCGACTTCATAAGCGCGTTTTTCTAGCGCGATGATCTCTTCATCAAAGCGTTTTGACAGCTCGTTTAAGAAGGGGCGCTTGATAAGAATACCGTGCGCTTCCATTTGGCAAAGTATTTGGGCGGTTGGAATCTCAAGCTCGTGGAGCAACTTAGCATTGTTGCTGTCATTGGCAAGCTCTACGCTGAATACTTCAAATAACTGATAAGTAATATCGGCATCTTCGCAGGCATAGTCAATAGCGATGTCGATAGCGACCTGATCAAAGGTGACTTGTTTGGCACCTTTACCAGCGACATCTTCATAGCTGATGGTTTGGGTTTGCAAATAATGCCGTGCCAAGTCGTCCATGCCATGGCGGGTGACTGCCGCATTAATCACATAACTGGCAAGCATGGTATCCATGGCCCAGTTATTAGGGCGTTCATGAATGGCACCGACAAGATCAATACCGTAGTGATTGAGAATATGCGCGTCGTATTTGAGATGTTGACCAATTTTGCCGATGTTTGGGTTTTCTAAAATAGGCTTTAAGCGCGCCAATACCGTATCGCAGTCGAGCTGCTTGGCTGTCAGCTCATCGCTTTCTAAGCGGTGCGTAAGCGGTATGTAATAAGCTTCATGCGCTTGTACGGCAAACGACAAGCCGACGATTTGCGCCTCGCGCCAATGGACGCTGGTGGTTTCCGTATCAATGACAAAATGCGGGGCAGATTCTAAAACTTTGAGCAAGTTGTCAAAGGCGGGTTCATCTAAGACTGTGTGCCATGCTTTCTCAAGGCTTTTGCTGTCTTTAGTGTCCGTGATTTTGGTTGACTGTAAGTATTTAGCGACTTGCGCTTGCGATTCAGCATCCGCTTGGCTGTCAGTGATGCTTTGTGAGCCGTTGGCATTGGCAGGATGGTTTGGATGATCGAGCGATGCCAGCTCATTTTTAAACTCAAGCTCATTATATAGCGCGCGTAATTCATCTATGTGGGCACAAGGATCGGTATTGATTTTTAAGTCATTCCAATCTTGACCGATTTCCAAATCCGTGATGATAGTGGCAAGCTTGGCATTAAATGGAATCTCGTCCGCATGCTCAATCAAGCCTTTAGCGCCGCGTCCTTTAATAAAGCCAATGTGCTTTAACATATTATCGATGGTGCCATATTCAACCAGCAAGTCTTTGGCCGTTTTTTTACCGATACCCGGTACGCCTTTGATACCATCAGAGGTATCGCCCATCAAGGTCAAAAAGTCGATCATCTGGTTTGGATTGATACCGAATTTATCAATGACCGCTTGGGTATCGGTTACTTTACCCGTAAAACTGTCTTCCAAGAGCACGCAGTCATTGACGAGCTGCATCATGTCTTTATCGCCCGTTGAGATGACCACATGATGACCTTGTTCAACCGCGCGGTGAGCAAGGGTGCCGATAATGTCATCGGCTTCAGCGCCTTCAATACGCAATAGTGGAATACCCAATGCAGTCACCAAACGGTGAATATAAGGAATCTGTTCGACCAACTCTACATCAATAGGGGGACGCCCTGCCTTATAATCGGTTGACATGTGATGACGAAAAGTGGGGGATTTGGTATCAAAGCACACCGCCATATGGGTTGGATGATAACGACGCATCAGCTTTAATAAGGCATTGAGCGTACCACGAATCGCATTAGTGATTAGCCCTTGCGAGTTTTGCATGGTTTTGGGCAGGGCGTGATAGGTGCGAAACAGATAATAAGAGCCATCAACCAAGATAAACGGCGGCTGGTCTTTGTCCACATGACTGGTGTCCATTGTCGCGACGTTGGGCATGGCGTCAAAGTTCGGTAAGGTTTTAGGGTCTATGGCTTGGTGAGAGTTGTGGTCGTTGTCTGTGATGGCATCGGTCATGTTGTCAGTCATAAAGGTCACTTATCAGCTATTAGATAAAATATACGCTTATTATAACGATAAAATCAGCGTGTGCCGAACTGCTTGACTGTTACGAGATGTTCTTATGTCCATGGTCTTATTTTGAAAGCCAAAACAAAAAAAGAACCCAGATAAGCTGAGTTCTTTTATTATTAATTAGAAAATATTAGCGATGAGAATCTTTCTACTCTATTATTTTACTTCTGAAGAGACTTCGACATCGATGTTGCCACGTGTGGCTTTAGAGTATGGGCATACTTCATGTGCTTTTTCGACCAATTTTTGAATATCGTCAGCAGACAAGTCAGTATTGTCGGCAATCACGTGAATCTTCACAGACAGCTTATATTCGTGGTTGTCACCTTGTAATAAATCAACAGAGGTTTCAGTGGTCGAACCAAAGCTTGCGCTTTCCATTTTTTTGACCACACCTAAGGCGCTATCAAAACAAGCACCGTAACCCATCGCCAGTAACTGCTCAGGATTGTTGCCTTTTTGGTTGCCACCTGGTGGAGACATTTTTATTTCAAGATCGCTATCGCTCAAAGTAGCCGTACCCATACGACCACCAGTAACGGTAGATTTAGTAGAATATAGAGTTTTCATAACACATCCTTTATTTTGAGTTTTTATATGATACTTGTTGTCAGAAACTTAGCATAACAAACTACTAAGTTATTAGTATAAAGCAGTCGTAAGTATATACTGTGTCTTTGTAAGCAGAATGTTTCTTACTGATTTTTCTAAAGTGAACTATAAGCTTAATAAAGTGAGATTTAGCCCCAGCTTTAGGTATGAACGCTCACGGTATTAATATAAACTAATAATATATGGACGCCTACTACCGTTAGTAACAATGACGATAAAAAACTCTACCCTCATAAGGACCATGCTCGATGAACAGATTGATTGTGATACCTAGTATTTTCTCTATACTCGTTTTGTCGCTGGTCGGCTGTGAAGAAGAGGATATTTATGGGTCGGATGGTGGTAGTAATAAGATCGTACTAACACGCTTTGCCAACAGTTATGACAATCTAGCCAATGATAGTGCGACTGCTCGTATTGATGAGATCTACCGCACTGGCGCGCATGAGATTAAAATAGAAAATATTGTTAATAATTATAGCAATCAAAATTTGAATAATTTAGACAAGACAGTACTGGCGGACAATTTTGAAGGACGCCTCGAAAACAAAGACATAGAAGTAAATGGTCGCACCGTCGAACGTCCCATTTATGAAAAAAACAGCAATAATAAACTCACCTACGAAACCACTTATAAAACGCTCAACCTATCAGGATTGCGCGCGAACAGTTATAGCGCTGGTACGACAATAGATAGCAGTCGCGGTATTATCACAGATTTGAATAATTATTCCCGTATACCAGTGGATGCCCAGTTCCCAGCAGGCTCTGTGTGCTATATCCCAGTTGTCAAAAGCGATCGTTCGTTTTTGGCGTTCAATGAAAAAAACAGAACCGGATATACCTCGATTAATAGATGGATTGAAGCCGCCGAAGATCGCTTTAGAGATGACAGGGATTATAGAACGTCCCAGTTTGGGACTGGGGTTGACAACAAACAAAAAGCGGCGCAAGTAACGTTCTTTGAATACAGAAATCAGCCCGCTTATCAATACAATGGGGTCGAGCATCTCAATAGTAATAACAGCGATAATGCCATTTATGAAGCAGATTATGTCGCCTCTGGCACCACAAATCCGAACACGGATAGTATTCGCGGTGTGGTGGATTGTACCATCGTCAATGAAGTGGCAGCAGATTTTTTAGCAGAACAAATCAGTCGCTACTATTGATATAAGCGTCGCAATATAAAAACCAACGACACTCTCTAGTCAAAAATTCGAGAGTGTTTTTTTATGCGCTAATTCTGCACCCTGACGCTAAATCCGCTACAATACGTCCATTATTTATTCTATTTATTTAGACTGACGTCTAAATATCACCACTGTTGAAGTCAAAAACTATGAGCGTAGATCCAAAAAAGTTAAATAAAGAAGTTGCCAAACGCCGTACCTTTGCCATCATCTCGCATCCCGATGCTGGTAAGACCACCATGACGGAAAAGTTACTGTTGTGGGGACAGGCCATTCAAATGGTTGGGGAAGTCAAAGGCCGCAAGACAGATCGTCATGCCACCTCAGACTGGATGAGCATGGAGCAAGAGCGTGGTATCTCTATTACCACGTCCGTCATGCAGTTTCCTTATCAAGATCATATCGTTAACTTACTAGATACCCCAGGTCACGCCGATTTTAGTGAAGACACCTACCGTACCTTGACCGCTGTCGATAGCGCGCTCATGATGGTTGATGGTGCAAAGGGCGTTGAAGAGCGTACCATCAAGTTGATGGAAGTGTGCCGAATGCGTGACACGCCTATTATTTCTTTCGTCAATAAGCTTGATCGTCAGATTCGTGAGCCGCTTGAGCTACTCAGCGAAATTGAAGCCGTTTTAAAAATCAAATGTATTCCGGTGACGTGGCCTATTGGCATGGGGCAGGATTTTATCGGTGTGTATCATTTGACCGAAAATAAAACGTATTTTTATCAAAAAGGCAACGGCGGTAAAATGACGGTTGCTGAAACGCGCGAAGGGTATGACTATCCTGACATACGCGAACGTTTGGGCACGCTCATGTTTGACGCCTTTGAAGAGTCGCTTGAGCTGGTACAAATGGCGCTAGAGGAGTTTAGCGTTGAGGCGTTTTTGGCAGGCGAGATGACACCTGTCTTGTTTGGTACGGCGCTGGGTAACTTTGGTATTAATATGGTGCTTGATACGCTTGTGAAGTACGCGCCGCCGCCAAAAGCGCATCCCACGCAAGAGCGTGAAGTAGCGGCCACAGAGACAGACTTTACGGGGTTTGTGTTTAAGATTCAGGCCAATATGGACCCGCGTCACCGTGACCGCATCGCCTTCTTGCGCGTCTGTTCAGGTAAGTACGAAAAAGGCATGAAACTCAAGCATGTGCGTTTGGGCAAAGACGTGCGCATTGCCGATGCTTTGACATTCCTTGCAGGCGACCGTGAAGCCTTAGAAGAAGCCTATCCGGGTGATATTATCGGTCTACATAACCATGGCACAATCTCGATCGGTGACAGTTTTACCGAAGGCGAAGCGCTGAACTTTACAGGTATTCCGCATTTTGCCCCTGAATTGTTCCGCCGTGTGGTACTCAAAGACCCGCTAAAATCCAAAGCCCTGCAAAAAGGCTTGCAGCAGTTGAGTGAAGAGGGTGCCACGCAGGTATTTATGCCGCAGATTAATAATGATTTAGTCTTGGGTGCAGTGGGTGTACTACAGTTTGAAGTGGTGGCGCATCGTCTCAAAGAGGAATATAAAGTACAGTGCGTGTTTGAGCCGGTATCGATTGCGACGGTTCGCTGGATTCATTGCGATGATGAAGTAGCGCTGGCTAAGTTTAAGCGTAAAGCCCATGACCAGCTATCGTTAGATGGCGGTGGTTACTTAACGTACCTCGCACCATCACGGGTTAACTTGCAACTTATGCAAGATCGCTATCCAGAGGTGACGTTTAGCAGTACGCGCGAGCATTAATATTATTTATTTTATCGCCCTGTTTGTACTAATTGCAATGTTTGTAATAAAAGACACGCCAGCCGTGTCTTTTTTATTGTCTCTCATTTATAAAAAGGTACGGCAAAGCGAGCATGAGTTGGCTACAACATCCTAAAAACTCCAACAGTGTTCCTACAATACATCACTATTGTTACGCTAGACTGTTGAATGACATTTTATATTTCTATTTTTTGACAGAGGACATATGGACGCTGCGAATCAATTTAATAGCGATGCATCGATGCTGCCCATCCATTCTATTCATTTATTAAAGAAGATAGGTCGTATGCGTCTAATAGTGATGCTGGCAAGTGGCTTGCTTGCAGGGACGATGAGTGCGTCCGCGAATGCAGCAAATGTGATCAGCAGTACCACTTATATTGATTATCAGTTGCCCGAAAAAATACAAGACATCTGCAATGAGCGCGATAACTGTCCAAAGATTGAAGCCAAGTATCTAAAAACCAATCATACTTGGATAAATGAGATTACCAATGCTCGTATTGACTATTTACTTGTCAATAGTAAGCCCACCGAGTCTGCCCCTATCAAAACAAAAAGCAGTCAGGCAGACGTGCAAGCGGCTCTCAATGATTTTGTTCGTTCACAATTTACAGATACGCCCGAAGACAGACAATGGGCGTATGAGTTGATGGTTACTCCCAAATATTTGGGTCATGTTGGGGATGTTGAGCTATTTGAAATAGAATCTTACCTTTATACAGGCGGCGCTCATGGCATGTCGTATAGCGAATATTTGATATTTGATCCAAGCGCTAAAAAACAAATCACGCTAGATGATATGCTGGTAGCAGGAAAAAAATCACGCTTTAAGACACTTGCTTACGATGCTTATCAGGCTTGGGTTAAAACGTTTGACACAAACGTACGCAGTTATGAGAAAAACTGGCCGTTTACGTTGAGTGATAATGTGACGTTGACTGACAAAGGGATTGATATTCTTTATCAGCCGTATGCCATTGGCCCTTATGCCTCTGGTATGCCCATATTGAGTGTCCCCTATAGCCAGCTCGATGGTGTCATAAAGCCTCGCTTTATTCCTAAGTAGCTTGCATGGACAGCTTGTAAGTTGCAGGCTCGGTTTATAATACGTGGTCAATCCTATTAAAATAATCGTAAAATCTTTAGAAAATTGGCAGTATTTATTTAGAATCTTTTGGTATTTAACAGAAAAACAAGGAGTCACAACATGGAAAATCCTATAGATAGTGGGTACAAGACAATAGAGTCAGACAGTTGGGAGCTGAATGCCCTCACCCAAGCATTGGGTGAATTGAGTGTCACGATCAGTGACAGCTTATCCATCGGGCGTGGTAGCGACAACGATGTGGTACTCGGCAGCAAGCAAGTATCGCGCAATCATGCAGTATTAAGTGTGCTAGATGGTCAGTTGTACGTAAAAGACTTAGACTCATCGAATGGCACGTTTATCAATGATGAGCGCATCGAAAGCAACAAGTCGAGTCTGCTAACGGTAGACGATAAGATTGGTTTTGCTGGTTTGAACTTTCAGGTGAATACATCAGCTACTGATATGGATGATGAAACACTGAATCCAGTAACTGGAGATTCAACCAATAGCCTAAATACGAATACTCGTACGAATGCTGATACTAATATTAATACTGAGGAGACGGAGACGGTAGCAACTGAGCGTCTCGTCGAAACGCCAACGACTAAGGAGCCTGTCGTGAAAAAAACAGATATCGAAGAGATACTATCTACCGAAGAAAATGCAGCGTCTGCACCCACCAAAACGGCTACAAACCCTATGACAGAGGAGCCGTCGGTAGCGGTTGAGCCTGCCGCCGCGACTACCACCACTGCGCCTGTTAAGAATGAGCCAGCGGCGGTGGAGCAACCCCTTGTACATGAAGAGTCAGTCATCAGTGAAAAGTCTACGACACCTAAAGAATCGGTCTTAAGTGACGAGGCAGTTTTAAGTGACGAGTCTAGGGTTCAAGCAGAGCATGATAAAACGACCAAAACTGAGTTACAAGAAGAGGCTGACCCTGAAGTCTTACGCGCCAAGCAAGCCGCTACGGCGCAGTTTTCAGGCACCGCCAACCTAGGTCAAGAGCATGATCTTGGTACCAAAGGCAACAATGCAATGGATCAAGCCGTTGATAACCCAGCCACAAGTGGACGAGCAGATAAAAAACCAAGCGGCGGCTGGTTTATATGGGTATTTATTGCTTTGATTATTATTGGTGTGGCGCTATGGTTGTTTAACATGGGCGGTACTGGCGCCGGTGCTTAGTAGCAAGCGCTGATAAAAGTCAGCTGTATATTGTATTGTGGCTAGCGAAGGCAGATTAAGTAGGGATAAAAAAGACGCACAAATCGGTAACTGAGTAGTCGGGTTGAATCACAATACCGTTAATGGGCTTTGATATACTAGCCTAGTATCATCAGTTACCTGTATTTTTCCGATACCTGTTTTGCCCCATACGATTTTTTATAGCGTCAACATTCAGTAGAGTGTTGACGCTATATTTTGTTTGTCGTTTTACTATTGTTTTTACAGTTCTTATCTTTTGCCAATATGTTGTTAAGAGAGCGTTACTATGATGACCTTTAAAGAATATCAAGCGTTTAAAGACCGCGGATTTAGTCATGCGCCGCTCATAAAAAAACGGTTGATGGATGCACAAACGCCGGTATCCGTTTTTTCTAAAGTACGTGATTTAAACGGTTCTGCGTATTTGTTTGAATCCGTCGTCGGCGGTGAACGCTGGGCGCGATATTCGATGATTGGTCTGGGTAGTGAGCTGATTTTGCAGTATGCAGATGGCAACATGACTATTAAAAAAAATGATCATACTGATGTCGTCTCGGTAGAGGATCCTTTTGATTATATTCGTAAACTGATGGTACAGTACCAGATGCCAACGGTGGATGACATCGATGCGTTACCCAGTTTTAGTGGTGGCTTGGTTGGCTATTTTGGTTATGACATGGTGCGCGTCATTGAACCTACGGTAGGTTTGTCTGATGCGCCCAATACTATGTCGATGCCAGATATGTGGCTCATGCTGTCGATGAGTGTGATCGTCTTTGATACGTTAGAGAACACCTTGTCTATTATTGTCTATGCCGACTGTCAGACAGAAGATGGATACGGGACTGCCATTCGTGAGCTTGAAAAAATTGAAGACAAACTGACAGAGATGCCAAATTTGAACGCGCCGATTATGCCAACGCCGACATTTACTTCGCACACAGGCGCGGATAAATATCGCAATGATGTTGATAGAATCAAAGCGTACATCGCCGCAGGGGACGTGATGCAAGTGGTTCCAGCCCAGCGTTTGACCGCTGAGTATATGGGCGACTCATTGGCAGTCTACCGCGCTCTGCGGTTTTTAAACCCATCGCCGTACCTGTTTTTGGTACATGGCTATACGCTTGACGATCATAAGCGCTTTGACATCATTGGTGCATCACCTGAGATACTATCGCGTATTGAAAACGGCAAAGTGACGGTAAGGCCGCTTGCTGGGACTCGCAAACGCGGACAGGATGAAGCAGAAGATCTCGCGCTCGAGCAAGAGCTGCTGACTGATGAGAAAGAAATCGCTGAGCACTTGATGCTCATTGATTTGGGTCGTAATGATATTGGCCGTGTTTGCGAGTATGGCAGTGTCAAGGTCACCGAAAAGATGTTTGTTGAGCGCTATTCACAAGTGATGCACATTGCTTCTAACGTTGAAGGAACCGTATTGCCCGATAAAGATGCGCTAGATGTGTTCTGTGCGACCTTTCCAGCAGGAACACTATCAGGCGCACCCAAAATTCGTGCCATGCAAATCATCGATGAGATAGAGCCCGTTCGTCGAACGGTATTTGGTGGGTCAGTTGGTTATCTTGGCTGGCATGGCAATATGGATACCGCCATTGCCATTCGTACCGCTGTGATGCGCCGCGGCGAGATTCATATTCAGGCGGGGGCAGGCGTGGTCGCCGACTCTATACCAGAAGCAGAGTGGGAGGAGACCAATAAAAAAGCACTGGCACTGGTAAAAGCAGTCGAAATGGCTTGTAATGGTTTACGTATTCGTTAGCTATGTGACAGAGAAAAACCTGCTAGGCCATAAGTACGCTAAAAAAGGCTATTTTAATTATAAAAAAAGTGCAGCGTAATCAAATACTTGAAAATTTTTATTAAAATAATCATAAAAAAGATAAAAAAGGACTTGCGTCTCTCAAAATATTTGATAGAATAGCCACCACTTTGAGAGAACAAGCCGACTTAGCTCAGTTGGTAGAGCAACTGACTTGTAATCAGTAGGTCGCCAGTTCGATCCCGGCAGTCGGCACCATCTCTCTCAAAGTAGCTTTTTATGAATTTGTCTTAAATGAAAGTCATTTTTGTTCAAAGCAACCTAAGGTGGGGTTGGGGAGCGGTCAAACCCAACAGACTGTAAATCTGTCGCGAAAGCTTCGAAGGTTCGAATCCTTCCCCCACCACCATATTTTTTTAAAGTTTGTCATAGCGCCAAGCATGCTCCTTATAGCTAGTAACTCTCGATTAGAGTTAGTCTGAATAAGAGCCAATGCGGGTGTGGTATAATGGTAACACCTTAGCCTTCCAAGCTAATGACGCGGGTTCGATTCCCGCCACCCGCTCCATATATACACCGTCGCAAAGCCTATCAATTATTCATCACGACCACAGTTATTATTGCTGTATCGTGATATTTTTTTTAGTGCAGCTCAAAGGTTTGATATACGCTCATATAGCTCAGCGGTAGAGCACTCCCTTGGTAAGGGAGAGGTCTCGAGTTCAATTCTCGATATGAGCTCCATTTATTATACAAACCCTCCTTGCTTGTTTTGCTATTTATATATACTTTGCGTTGATATCGAATTCATAAAATATTGAAAATTATAAATACAGTGTGGCAGGTAATGATTCGAAGGTGACACTGAGGTGTTGCCTTTTAGTGCTGTCAAATTATTAATAAATAGTAAACCGATTGGTAAGACAGTTTTAATATTGATGGAAAGATAAGACAAATATAATCACTGCTATCGCGTATAATGCCTTACATTGTTCAATAGATTAAAAAACACGTATAATATCGGTATCTGCCTATTTAGTGTTTACAAAGTCAGTGTTCATAAAGATAGTGTTCATAAAGAAAGATAATGTTCATAAAGTCAGTGTTCACAAAAATACTGGCTCAAGACGTAGACAGTAGCAGAGCAATAAGTAATTTTTGTAAAATAGTTTAGATAGATAAGCCATAGCGTCAACGGTTTGATGGTTTTATATATATCATAGACCGTCAAACAGCTATTCACCGATCTTTGATTGATAAAGATTCACTAAAAAAAGAGGAATTACCCATGGCAAAGGCCAAGTTTGAACGTAACAAGCCACACGTCAACGTCGGTACAATCGGACACGTTGACCACGGTAAAACAACCCTAACAGCTGCTATCGCAACCGTTGCTGCAATCACCTCTGGTGGCGAAGCCAAAGACTACGCGTCTATTGACTCAGCACCAGAAGAAAAAGCACGTGGCATCACCATCAACACCTCACACGTAGAATATGACACAGATAGCCGTCACTACGCCCACGTTGATTGCCCAGGTCACGCCGATTATGTTAAAAACATGATCACTGGTGCCGCTCAGATGGACGGCGCAATTCTAGTCGTATCAGCCACTGACGGCCCAATGCCACAGACTCGTGAGCACATCTTGCTATCACGTCAGGTTGGCGTACCATACATCATCGTATTCATGAACAAATGCGACATGGTTGATGACGAAGA